>JAPOIM010000002.1:63917-130222 GCA_029978905.1 Planctomycetota bacterium | reverse complement strand
GGCGAGCGAGACGGGCGCCTTTCCGATCCCGAACTTTGGGTTTGTCTACCGCCCTGATGACTCGCGGATGTCGTACGGGGTGGGGCTGCTGACGATGGCGGGCTTCGGGGTGAACTATCCAGGGTCGACCACGAATCCACTTCTCTCGCCTCCGCCACCGAATGGATTTGGTGTCGGCCCGATCTTTTCGCAATACATCCTCTTACAGATCGCGCCAACCTTAGCCTATGAAGTGAACGATCAACTCTCGGTCAGTTTTTCGCCGTTGATCAACATCGCCTCGCTGGCCGTGGATCCAGGCATCCTTGCCTCACCTGATATGGAGCAAGGTCAGCCTGTGTATCCCCCGCTCACCCACACCGGATACCACTGGGGTGGCGGGTTTATGTTTGGGGCCTGGTATCAGACCGACTACGACGTCGACCTTGGTGTTTCGTACCGCAGCCTGCAGTCGTTTGTGCCCTTTCAGTACGCGTCGAAAACCCCCGACGGTCTCCCGCGGACGATCAACTTCCTGGTGGATGCTCCTCCTATGCTTTCCGTGGGAGCAGCCTACCGAGGCTTTGAGAAATGGCGGTTCTCATGTGATCTCCGTTATTTTAACTTTGAAGCGACCACGCCCTACTCGGAATCAGGCTTCACGCCTGAGGGGGGGGTGAAGGGGCTGGATGTTGCGGACATGTTCGCGGTGGCCACCGGTGCGCAGTACAGCATGAATGAGGCGACGCGGCTGCGGATCGGTTACTCCTACAACACGAAGCCCATTGGTTCGGATCAGGCATTCGCCAACGTGGCCTCGCCATTCGTGATGCAGCAAGCGCTGACGCTTGGTGGTACCTACGACATCTCAAAGAGCTTTAATGTGTCGGTGGCCTACGCACACTTTTTCAGCGGCAGCGTGAGTGGTCCGTGGCAGTCACCGCAGGGACCTATCCCAGGAACAAACGTGACGTCGGCACTCTCCGCCGACGGGATCGACGTCGGTGTTGGCTTCAAGTACTGAGCCGTAGGCCGCGGCGCTTGGCTCTTTGAGCAGGAAGGTTTGGCATGCAGGGACTCCTCTCCATCCTCCGCTCGATCGGCCCAGCCATCATTGTGGCCGCTGTCGTCTGTGGGCCAGGCAGCATGCTGATGAGCTCCAAGACAGGGGCCATCTACGGCTACTCCATGCTCTGGGTCGTGGTGTCGGCCGCCGCGCTGATGTGGGGCATGATCGTGCTCTCCGCCCGCCTTGGCGTGGTGTATGAACGCACGCTCCTCGGTGAAGTGGCGGCGCGACTGGGGCGAGGCGTGGCAGCCTTTGTAGGGCTCTGCCTGTTTCTCGTCGTGGTTGGCTTTCAGGTGAGCAACAACATCGCCGTGATCGCCGCCCTCCAGGCGTTTGGCCTGCCTTTGGGGAGCGATGGGTCGCCGGTCATGCCGGTGGTCGTGCTCCTGCTCGTGAATGCATTTGTGATCGCCGTGATCTACCGTTTCGGCAACCTCTACAAGCCAGTCGAAAAGCTCCTGAAGGGGATTGTGCTGGTGGTCGTCGGCTCCTTTTTGGTCAACTTTGTCCTCGCCCGTCCCGATCTCGGCGCCATGCTGCGCGGGCTGATCCCGTCACCACCTGAGGGCGGCTTCGGCATGCTCCTCTCGCCGAAGGCCGACGCGAACGTGACCGTGCTGCAAGCACTCGTGGCCACCACTTTTTCCGTGGCGGGCGCCTTTTACCAGGCCTATAACGTGCGGGCTCGCGGCTGGGGCATTGCCGACGCCCGCAAGGGAATGATCGACTCGCTGGCTGGAATCAGCGTGCTCGGCGGGGTGTCGGTGATCCTGATGAGCACCGCCGCTGCAGCCCTCCACGGCACCGAGGTCGATCCCGCAAGCCTGACCAACGTCAGCGACGTGGCAAAGCAGTTTGAGCCCCTCTTCGGTCGCTACGCGGCACTCGTCTTTAGCACCGGCATCTTTGCCGGTGGCTTTGGAGCCTTCATGGTGAACGCCTTGATCGGAGGCAACATGCTTGCCGACGGCTTCGGCTTTGGGGAAACCATGAACGATCGCGGCACCAAGCACGCCACGCTGGCCGCCCTTCTGATCGCCATGGGGATCGCCATCGCTTGCCAGGTCATGGGGATCCAGCCGGTGGCTGCGATCACCATCGCACAGGCCTCCACTGTACTCGGACTGCCGGCACTCGCTGCCACGCTGCTCTATCTCGCAACGCGCCCCGAGCTGACGGGCCCTCGTACGATTCCTTGCTGGATGCTCGTGATGGCGTCGCTCGGTCTCGTGGTGACCACGCTGCTCACCGCGCGGACCGTGTTCAAGCTGATCGCCGTGTTTGCCGCGTAAGGTGCTCGTGGAGCAGGGGTGCTCCGGCCCCGGAGGCGGCAAAAGTTTCGTCGCTGAGGCCTTCCGCCTCAAACGCTCCTCAAGCTTTCGCCGACCCCCGGTGCCTCCGCTGGGTGCTCGGGGAACAGAGGGGCTGCTCACTTGTAGAGCGGGGCGTGCATGGCTTTGAGTTCTTCGGCGGGAATCTTGATCGCTTCACGGTCATAGGTGAGGAGGCCATTAATTTCGCCTTCGACGTCCGTGGTCTGCGTGTAGACACCGGCCGAGATTCCACGGGTTTGCAGGTCCAGCAGCCGGCGGATCGACTCCTGATACCGCTCCAGATACTCCGCGCGGTTCTTGGGAAGACCGCCGTAGCCCCAGTTGCGGGTGGAGTTGTCCCAGAGGTGGCCCTGGACGGGCAGACCGTGACCGCCGAACTCGCCGACCACCTTGATGTAATCGTCGAAGCGGCCGTTCACATCAAGATTGAACGGAAAGTCGGGATGCGGATAGCGGTGCTCGTCGACAATGTGACCGGCGGGCCAGAAGTTGCCACCGCTGGCGATGTTCACCAGCCGTGAAGGATCGCGGGCCACCGTCCATTCGCCGACTTCCACCGTGCGATGCTGCCCCCATGCTTCGTTGAAGGGCACCCAGACAACGATGCTTGGGTGCGTGTCGAGTTGGGTGATCATCGTGTCGAGTTCGTCCATGAACTGCGTGCGGGCAAACTCGGGCCACTCGCGGTCGGTGGGATTGGGGTCGAGGTGCGTCCACGGAGGATTGGGGAAGCCGGCGACATGGTCCTGCCAGAGGAGCATGCCAACCTGGTCGCAGTAGGCGTAGAAGCGACGCGGTTCCACCTTGATGTGCTTGCGGATCATGTTGAATCCGGCGGCCTTCAGGTAGTCGACGTCCCACCGCATCGCCTCGTCCGAAGGAGGCGTGAGGAGTCCGTCGGGCCACCAGCCCTGGTCGAGCGGGCCGAAGTGGAAGATCTGCTCGCCGTTGAGCGTGAACCGCCAGTGACCGTCGGCATCTTTGGTGCGACCGACCTCGCGTATGCCGAAATAGCTCTTCACGCGATCGCTTCCAATCCGGATCTCAAGGTCGTAGAGCGTGGGCGAATCTGGGCTCCAGAGTTGGGGATTGGCGATGCTCAGCGTGATCGGTTCACTGGCGTTTGCCACCTCCGCCGAGGCGACCTGCTTGCCAGCGAGCGAGGCCACGAGTTCCACCTCCTGCACGGGCCCGACCACCTCGAGCATGAAGGTGACTTCTCCATCGCAGGTCGTCGTCACGGCGATGTCGCGGAGATAGGTCGCGGGCACCTCTTCGGTCCAGACCGTGCCGTAGATTCCAGAGACTTGCGTGTAGAAAATGCCATGCGGCCGCACATGTTGCTTGCCGCGGAGTTGGTACTCGCCGGTCGCGTCTTCCACCCGGATGAGCAACTCGCTGCCACTCGTGTCAGCCGCCTTGCCGAGCGCGTCGGTGATGTCGAAGGAGAAGGGCAGGTTGCCGCCGGTGTGGCTGCCTACCTCGACGCCGTTGACCCAGGCGGTCATCTGGTAATCGCAGGCTTCGAAGTGCAGCAGTGTGCGATGGCCCGCCTTGGCGGTGGCGTCGATCACACGGGAATACCAGAGGGCCTGGTCTTCGTGCAGGAGCCGCTGCACGCCGGAGAGCTTCGACTCGAGGGCGAATGGCACCAGGATCTTCCCGTCCCACTCGCCGTGCGGAGCGTCGGCCTCAGCGATCGGGGCGATCGTGTAGTTCCAGTGGCCATTGAGGTTCGTCCAGTTCTCGCGGACGAGTTGGGGGCGAGGGTATTCCTGCCAGGCGTTTTCCGCGGTGACCTCGCGGCCCCAGCGGGTGATGAGTTCGGAGACAAACGGCTGCTCGGGGCGCTTGGCTGCAGGCAGGTTGGGCACCGCGGTGGCGTCGACGAGATGCACGTCGATCGACTGGCCACCACCGGTCTGGGTGCAATGCACCGCGATCAGATTCGCGCCGGGCTTCAGCAGCTTGGCAGCTGCCGCGTCGAGTTTGTGGACCTGAAACTCGGTGATGTATCCGGCGAATTGGGCGGCCTTCTCGCCATTGATAAAGATCGTGGCGTCTTCATCGTGGTGGATCAGCAAGGCTGGCTCTGCCGGCACGCTCGCAAGTTCCACGGTGCGGCGGAGCCAGATCTCTGGCGTGTACCAGGTGGTGCTCACCCGCGAGCCGGGGGTGGACGGATCACCAAAACCACCGAAGCCAGTTTTCCAACCGGCATCGTCGAAGCCAGGTTTTTCCCAGCCTGCGGCGGGAGCCGTGGTGGTGTATTGCCACGCTGGATCGGCAAACTCACCACGGGCTTGAGGAGCCATGCTCACGGTCGGAAGGAGCCCAGACGCACTCGCGGCGAAGAGAGACAGGCAGAGCAACTGGCGAATCGTCATCGTGGGCACCTCAAAAATCGCAGGAACAGCAGACCACGAGACGTGGCCGGGTCCGTGAGCACGGGCATTGGCGAATCCAGCAGCGGGGCAGAAGCCCCGCTCGGCGTGGATCCATTGGGAGGATGATCCGTTGGCGACGGCTACAACGCAACCGGCGCGGCCGCAGCTGCGGCGTTCACGGGGAACGCCGAGACACGGAGCCCCTTCGCCGTGGCTGCCACTTCGATCGCGCGGGCGAGGTCGACCGCCGCCGATGCCGGGACCAACTGGATCGTGCTGCCACCAAATCCCCCGCCCATCATCCGCGCGCCCGCCACACCGAGGGTGTTGGCGATTTCGACTAACGTGTCGAGTTCAGGGCAGCTCACCTCGTAGTCGTCCCGCAGGGAGGCGTGGCTTGCGGCCATCAGGGCGGCCGCGGCCTGAAGCTCACCGGTCGCCATCGCTGTGGCAAAGCGACGCGTCCGCTCGATCTCGCTCACCACGTGGCGGGCTCGGCGGAAGACACGGTCGCCAAGGGTCGCGTGCGCGGCTTCCACATCGGCCAGCGAGGCTTCGCGGAGGCAGCCAACGCCCAGGATCGACGCTGCCTGTTCGCAATCCGCGCGACGCTTCGCGTACTCGCCGTCGGCGAGGGCGTGTTTGACTCCACTGTCGACCACCACCATCGCCACACCTTCTGGCAGGGGAGTGGGGGTGACGCTCAGCGATTGGCAGTCGATGAGCAGCGCGTGCCCAACATGCCCCGCGTTGACCGCAAGTTGATCCATGATGCCACAAGGCACGCCCGCATAGGCGTGTTCGGCTTGCTGACAAAGCAGCGCCCGTTCGCGCGGCGGAAGTTCGATGCCGAGAGCCTGTTCGACGATCACCGCTGTCGCGGCTTCAAACGCGGCGCTGCTGCTCAAGCCGGCACCGGCGGGGAGCGTCGCGTCAAAGGCGATGGCCAGTCCGCCAGTCTCGTGGCCAGCCTTTCGGTAACAGGCCGCAACGCCCAGGGGATAGTTCGCCCAGGACGACGCTCCGTCGAGCGGTGCCAACGCGTCGAGTGGAAGCTCCACTTCCGCCCCGCCACGAAACGAGGTGTGCAAACGGAGCACGGGCTCGTCAATGCGGACCGCCGCCGCATACACACCGAGGTCGATCGCCGCAGGCAGGACGAGCCCACCTTGGTAGTCGACATGTTCGCCGATCAGGTTGATGCGACCGGGGGCCGCCGAGGCCAACTCCGGCTGGCGCCCGATCCAGTTGGCCAGGTGCGTGAAAACGTCAACGTGGCACGCTTCGGTCACAGAGCGTCCTTTTCATTCAGTGAATCAACCGGCAGGCCAGAAAAGACCACCCGAAATGCCTCGCCCTCAAACGACGCGCCAGGGTTTGGAACCAGCACGAAACGGTCGTTGAGCACCGGGTGACAACTCTCGCCTTCCTCAAGGCGAAGATCGAGAAGTCGCTGGGGAAGATACGCGAGCATGGGTCGGCCGCCTCGCTGGGAACCGTTCGTGTTGACTGGGAGGAAGGTGTCGCGGCCACGCTCGGGTGAGATCTCAAACGTGAGTTCCACGCGGCCATCGGCCCGCGATTGGCTCGTAAGCGCTTGGGAGTAGTTGAGTGGGCCAGGGGCCATCCTGGCCTCCCAGGCAGGGTCGCCATAAAAAGCCACCACGTCTCGATCAAACTGCAGGCCGCGAAGGCTCGCCTGCGGTGCCTTATCCGCTTCAAGCCGCTCGAGCTCGTAGGTCAAGGCGTGGGCGTTTGCGTGAAAGGCTTCAGCGAGGGTGTAACGCCCGGGCTGCTCCACGAAGTAGTCGAGGCACCCCCAGCCGGCGTAGCCAAACCAGGTGGGGACGGTGTAGCCGAGCATTTGGTGCACGCCCGCGGCGTTCATGAAGGCCAAAGCGAGCGCATCAGGCCCGTCGATGTGGCCCGCCAGGCAGTTGCCGATGGGCATCCAGACCTTGGGGTTTTCCGAGGCGATCGCGAACTCGGTGCCGGCGGAGTCGACGCCAAAGAGCTTGCCCCCTTGGGAACGAAAAGAGCCGTTGCGAAAACGAAACCCGATTTGCCAGTCGCGCTCGGTGGCGTGGCCGGACGTGACAAACAGATCGGTCGAGCCGTCGCGGAGCCGGGCGGCGATGGCAGCCGTGGTGTCATTGTCGGCGTGGGCGGGATGGGCGTTCTCGCCGCGCGACTTGACCACCATCAGGTTCTGCTCGAGCTCGGAAAACCACGCCCCTTCCGTCACTCGGTCCATCGCCAGTTCGGTGCCGGAGGTGACCTGCTCGATCACCAAAGGCTCGGTGTGGCTCGCGATCCTGAAGGCATTCTCCGCATCGAAGCCGGTGAGGATGCCCCACAGCGTGTCGGCGTAGGGATCCTCGTCGAAGGCACGGGTCAGCTGGTGGACCTCGGCCACGAAGGTACGGGTGGCCTCGGCGGGGGTGGCCACGAAACAGGTGTAGGTGGGCATGCAAGCGGCGAGTTGCGCGATCACTTCGCTTGGACCCGAGCCTCGGTGGACGAACACCCGCGGCTGCCGCGCCTGATGCTTCGCGACCAGGGCATCCACCACGCGGCTCCACGCTGGGTCGTGGAGGGTCGACGACGAAACCACGATGGCGTAGTTGCAGGCCGCGTCATCTGCGACCGCTGGAAGCAACAGCCCGTAGGTAGACGCGAGCACAAGAGCCACGCCGCGGAGGTGATGCGTGAAGGGCAGCATGTTGGAACGGTCCTGAGCAGAGGCGATTACTGAGCCTGGCCGGCAGTGGGAAGCAGCGTGCGATCAAACCATTTGGCAAAGGCCATGATGTCCAAAGGCATTGTCAGCCAGCCGTGGCCAGCGCCTGGCACTTCTTTGAGTTTGACGGTGCAGCCGAGCCTCTCAGCCTGGTCGATGAACCGCTTCGACTGACTGAAGGGGACGAGCGTGTCGGCGTTGCCGTGGTGGATCAGAGTCGGAGGGAGTGACGCGGTGAGGTGCTTGATGGGCGAGAGCTCGTGTGCCGTTTCTTGCCACTTCGGCAAGTCGATCGGCTCTTGGCGGAATGCTTTGAGAAAACTCTTGGGAGGTTGGCCCTCGCCGGCAAACTCTGTGGAGCCCGAGAGGTCTGTGAGGTCGGTCACCGGGTAGAAGATGGCGACCGAATGCACTTCGCTGCTCGCTCGGCTCACCGGATCCTCCGCGTCGGCAGGGCCTGGGGCTCCGCGGGTGGCAAGCATCAGCGAGAGGTGCCCACCCGCACTGCCTCCGACCACACCGAGTTTCGAGGCGTCGATGCCGTACTCGTCGGCATGGGCCCGCACATACCGCACGCCGCGCGAGACGTCTTCAAAGATCTCGCTGACCGAGGCCTCTGGCTGCGAGACGTGATACACGGGAAACACGGTGTAGCCGTGCCTGAGCAGGGGAGCGGCCAGCCATGGTTGAAACGACCCGGTGCCCGACTTCCACCCGCCACTCACCACAAACACCACCCCCAGCCCATTGGGTTGGTCTGGTGTGACCACGTCGAGGGTCAATTCGGTGCCATTTCGCTCGCCGTACACAATGCCGCGTTTCCACGCGAAGTGTGGATGGAAGTAGATCCAGCCAGCCGCCACCGCGGCAGCTGTTCCCATCGCCAGCGTGACGGCGATGATGGCCGTGACGGTGAGCACGCCACGCACACGACGGGGCGTGGATGAGGGAGCCGAGTCCATTATTCGCCTCCTAAGTACGCGCCCGTTGTGGTGGGGGCGTGGCCGATCCGATGTGTCTGCACCTCAAGAAACCGCATGTCGCCAGCAGATTCGAACGGGCCGGAGTAGACCTGCCAAGGGCCGGTGTGGTTTTTGCTCGTTCCCACGCGGTAGCCGATCGACGCGGCGGGGTCGTCGCAGGTGAGCGTGACCACAAATGCCGTGCGGTCGCCTCGCTGGACGGCCTTGTCGCTGATCTCGGCGGCCGGCGTTTGTGGCTGCACGCCCTCGGGCGGCCAGATGTGCTCACGCACGAGTTTGGTTTCGGGGAGCACGAAGCCAAGGTCGCCCGTCGTGTCGATCCAGGTTTCGAGGTCCTTCCGCAGGCGAGCGATCGTTGCCTGGTGTTCGGCGGCGTCGATCAGGTTGTGGACTTCCCACGGATCGGCTTCGGAATCGTAAAACTCCTCCGCCGGCCGCACCTTAGAAGCGAACTGCCACTGCTCAGGCTGCGCAGCGCCTTTTTCTTCGAGCGCGTAGAGGTCGAACGTCATTGGGATCTGTTCCCGGTAGGCATTCCGGATCAGGTAGGGCAGATCGGTGATGAAGTTTCTCGTGTACCGGAAGCGACCGTCCGAGACCGTCCGTGCGCGGTCGTAGACTTCGTCGAAGCGGTCGGCGTTGGCGTAGGCACGGCCCTGCCGATAGTCGGTGCGTTCGGTGGCGAAGCGTCCGAGAAAGGGCGTTCCGTCGAGCCGCTCATCGGGCTTGAGGCCTGCCAGGGAGAGCACCGACGGACCAAAGTCGATAAAACTCACCACCCGGGCTTCACGGCTCCCTGCGTCGCGCTTGTCTGGGAACCGCACAATCAGCGGCACCCGCAGGCCGGTGTCGAAGCAGGAACGCTTGCCACGCGGCAGGCCGACTCCGTGATCACTAAAAAAGATCACGATCGTGCTTTCCAGCAAGCCGGCCTTTTCCAGTTCGGCCATCTGCTCTCCCACCCACGCATCCATCCGCGCGATGTTGTCGTAGGTGCGGGCCACCGCTTCACGAACCGCAGGGGTGTCGGGATAGATTGGGGGTAACGGCACGTCGTCGTGGGCCACCACCTTGGGGCTCGCTGGCGTGCTGGGGAAGGTCTGGCTTTCGTGCGTGCCGGTGTGGTTGAAGACGGCAAAAAAAGGTTGGTCGTCGGCGCGATTCCGCCAGTGCGCCTTGCGGCTCGATTCGTCCCACACTGTCACAGGCTCGGCAAACTGGTAGTCCTTCTTTGAATTGTTTGTGCAGTAGTAGCCCGCCTTCCGCAGGTGTTCCGGAAAGCAACGCACGAACGCGGGAGGGAGGCCTTCGTAGCCAGGGATCTCTTTGTAGGCCTCGGGATTCTTGGCGACTGCGGCGGGGCTTGGTGTGTTGTTCCGCATCTGCATCGTGCCGATGCGGGTGCAGAACATGCCCGTGATCAGGGAAGACCGGGCAGGAGCGCACACGGGTGAGGTGGCAAACGCGTTGTCGTAGGTGATGCCCTCGGCTGCGAGCCGGTCGAGGTTGGGGGTAGGCACGGTCGTGTCGCCGTAGGGGCCGATCCATGGGCTCATGTCTTCGACCGAGAGCCACACGATGTTGGGTTGCGGAGCGTCCGCGGCCTGCGTCGACGAAACCGCCGCAGCGATCCCCAGCGCCAGGCCAAAAAGGACGAGACGACATGTGTGCGGCATAAAACGGATTCCTCTTTGACGTTCCCTCACGACACCCTCCCCACAGACAGTCCAAGGATCATGTATTTCGAAGGCCCTAGTGTAGCGCGGATTCGGACGGTGTGTGCGCGAGGGAGCGGTTGGTACGCTGGTCCACCGACAAGAAGCCCTGTGCCGAACTGCGTGCAGAGGGGCCGACGAACGAAGCGGGAGCGGGAACGATGGAAAATCGCACAGTGTTGGGCCATTGCAGACGCGTGCTGGCTGCAGTGACGGTCTTCGCGTGGGTGTTTGTCGCGCAGGGCCTGGAGGCGGCCGAGCAACGGCGGCCCAACATCCTCTGGATCTCCTGCGAAGACATCAGCCCGCTGCTTGGGTGCTATGGCGATCCGCTCGCCAAAACGCCGCACCTCGACGCGTTGGCCCGCGATGGGGTTCGGTATTCGCACGCTTTCACCACGGCGGGCGTCTGCGCGCCCTGCCGCTCGGGCATCATCACGGGCATGTATCAGACGACGATCGGCACGCATCACATGCGGTGTGAGGCTCGTCTGCCCGAGAGCGTTCAGCCTTTTCCGCGACTTCTGCGTCAGGCGGGCTACTACTGCACCAACAACTCCAAGACCGACTACCAGTTCAAGCATCCCAATGACACCTGGGATGCTTCGAGCAGCTCCGCCCACTGGCGAAACCGCAAAGAAGGCCAACCGTTTTTTTCGGTCTTCAACTTCACGGGCTGTCATGAGAGCGGCATCAGCAGTGCCAGCAAGTATGAGAGCGTGACGGCAGACCTCTCGGAGGCAGAGCGTCAGGATCCCGAGGCGTTGGCGCGGACGTTGCCTCCGTATTACCCTCCGACGCCCGATGTGCTGGAAGACTGGAAACGGTGCTACGAACTGATCACGGCCATGGACGCCTGGGCTGGCAACTTGCTTGCGGAGGTGCGCGAGGCGGGCCTTGAAGAAGAGACCATTGTTATGTTCTGGTCCGATCATGGCACCGGGCTGCCGCGGGCGAAGCGATGGCTCTACGACTCCGGCACCCGCATCCCGCTCATCGTGCGGATACCAGGTGCATTTCAGGTGGACGGGCAGGGCTCTGCGGGTTCGGTGAATCGCGAACTCGTGAGCTCGATCGACTTCGGCCCCACCGTGCTCAATCTCGCCGGAGTGCCGGTGCCCGAGGTGATGCAGGGGCGGGCCTTTCTGGGGCGCGATTTGGGCGAGCCACGGGCGTTTGTGTTTGGGGCTCGCGACCGGATGGACGAGCGGTATGACATCATCCGCGCGGTCCGCGACGAGCGGTATCGCTACATCCGCAACTACGAACCGCTGAAGCCGTACTACCAGTACATGAACACGCCGGAGAAGGGGACGACGATGCAGGAGTTGCGTCGGGTGCATACCGCCGGCGACCTGCCCCCGGCAGCAGAGACTTTCATGGCTCCGCAGAAGCCTGTGGAAGAACTCTACGACCTCGAGGCCGATCCCCACGAGATTCACAACCTCGCCAGCGACCCTCAGCATGCCGAGCGGCTCGCGCAGATGCGCGAGGTGCACGCGGCGTGGGTCCGCGAAACGAGGGATTTGGGCCTGATGCCAGAGCCGGAGATCGTCGAGCGGGAGGAGAAGGCAGGCTCGCGGTACGCGATTCTCACCGAGACAGTTGATTCGTCACTTCCCGAACGCTTGGCGACGACTGCCGCGCTCGCATCGCAGGGAGCTGCTGCCCTCCCGGAACTGGTGTCAGCGGCGACGGATGCGGATGCCGCGGTGCGGGCCTGGGCGCTGACAGGCATTGGGACTGTCGCCGACCCAGACGCCACCGACGCTACCGCCGTGGCGGTTCGCAGCCTGAAGGACTCTGCGGCCGTGGTGCGGGTGGCGGCTGCCCGAGCGGTGCTCCGCCTTGATCTGCCGGAGGAGGGGCTCGCGGTGCTCACCCGGGAACTGTCGAGCGATGCGGAGTGGGTGCGTCTGCAGGCGGCGATTGTGCTCGACGAGGCAGGGGAGGCCGCTCGGCCGGCGCTCTCTGCCCTCATCGCCGCACGTGACAGCGACGAAAACAAATACGTGGTTCGCGTGGCGAATCGAGCGGTCAATGATCTCGAGGAAACGGCGCACGTGGTGCCGTGAGGATGGGCAGCGTGGAGAGAGACGCGTGAGTGAGATTCAACGGGTTGGCACCTCGGTGCGATGGGCCGATCTTGTGGTGCATGGTGGCGTGGCTCGCTGGGTCGAAGTGGCGGAGGATATGTCGCTCGACGCCCGTGGTCAGATCGCACAGGTGCTCAACCAGATCGATGCCACGCTCGCGTCGTTTGGTGGCCAGCGGACCGATCTCTTGCAGGTGATGATCTATGTCACGGATCTTGGAAACGCGCCCGTCCTGAATGAGCTGTGGGATGCGTGGGTGCCTGCGGGGCAGCCGCCCGTGCGGGCGATGGTGCAGGTCGGCCTTGCTGGCACCTACAAAGTTGAGATGGTGATCACCGCAGCGGCGGCAGATCGTGAGACGCACTCATCCCGTCCAGAAGGCTGTTGAGCCTCTGCGCCGACATCCGACCAAGCGTGAGTGGAGGCGCGTCGTCATGAAACGTGACAACCGTTTCGCCACGGGACTTCCATTCAGTGCCGCGGATCATCGCGAGTTGGACGACTTCGGAGCGACTCAGTCGGGCGAACATGCCATCGGGCAGGTCTGGAAGCCACTCACCAAGCCTGCGGCGAAACACGAGCAGCCGGGCGGGGCTGTGCAGGGCGACCCGCGTGTAGTTCCGAAGCGACTCGATCCAACAAATATCGTGAATGCGGACCACCGCCTTCTGCCCTGACAGTCGCAAGGGCACCGTCAGCGAGGGGCTTTCCTCATCTGCGCCATCGAGTGCGGGGTGGGACTGAGGGCTGGCGTCGGCGGACGATGCCGGGTGCGGGGCGCGACCACGTCGCAGCCGCTGCAGGGTGTCGGCGAGGCGAATGGGATCGACAGGCTTGACGAGATAGTCGACGGCGCCGACCGCAAACGCCTGCACGGCATGTCGCTCGTGTGCGGTCACAAACACGACGTCCGCCGTGTCGGCGATCGACGGCAGGAGGCTGAACGAGCTCCCGCCGGGCATCTCCACGTCGAGAAAGACAACATCGGGCTGGTTCGTCGCGAGGAATTCCTTGGCCTGCTGCAGGCTGGTCACGCGGCCCGCGACTTCAACGCCAGTGAACTCGCTCAGCAGAGCCTCCATACGGGCGTGCGCGAGGGGTTCGTCGTCAACAAGGAGGATCGAGATCACGACACCAGCTCCGGTGTGGACGGGTTGGGCTCGGAGGGAGACGCCGCGGTGAGATCCGCTGGCACCTGCACAAGCACCTGCACGAAGCCTTCACCCGGATCGACCTGCACCGACGCCTCGGGGCCTGCCAAGAGCCCGAGGCGTTTGCGGAGCGTGGCGAGGCCGGTGCCGGGGTTCGTGAGCGTGTTGGGAGATACCCATCGCCCAGAGTTGGTGACGCTGACCGACAGCTGGCCGTTGTGCACCTTCGCCGTCACGTCGATGCGAAGTGGCATCTCGCTGGTCTGCATTCCATAGGCGATCGCGTTTTCGAGCAACGGTTGCACGATCAGGGGTGGCACCATCACGCCGCGTGCAGCACGATCGCACGCAATTCGACAGGTGAGCCGCTCGCCGAATCTTGCCTGTTGGACCGCCAAGTACTTCTCGAGATTTCCCAGTTCTCGCGAGAGGGGTTCCAAGGAGCGGTTGTCGCGGAGGGCGCTGCGAAGAAAATCGGCCAGGTCTTGGGTGACTCGAGACACCTCGTCTGGATTCTCTTTGCAGGCCGCGATGGTGTTGAGCGCATTGAAGAGAAAATGGGGGTTCATCTGAGCCTGCAGGCGATGCACCTCGTGCTCGTAGGCCGCTGCCTCCATCTGGAGCGCGTGAGCTTCCTTCCTCGCCGCTTCCGTCTTCGCCTGTGCGAGCTGCACCTCCGTGGCGACGGCACGTTCTAGCGATTCGAGGGTGAAGGCTGCCGAACACCAAAAAAGCCCCACCGCCACCCGGGGCAAAACTTCACCCAGAAGATCCTGGCCCATCCAGACGACGCCCAAGCCGATGCCCATCAGGTGAAAGGGTGCGAGGGTGAGCAGGAGCATGGCGACGGTCGCTCCCGCGACGAGCAGCCAACGCAAAACGCGTGTCCGTTTTTGTATCGGAGGGAGGTGCAGGAGACGGTAGGCACCTGCCGTTACCAGGAAGCCACTTGCGATGCGGATGAAGATTGCCATCGAGGCGACGGAGCGATCGGGGGCGACCGCAAGGCTCATGCCCATGTTGAGCAGGGCCATCACCGTCCAGAAGAGAAACTGAAATGTCCAAAATACTCTCGTAAAGAGTGGTCTTTCGGTCTCATGTGTAGTCGCCGTGACGTCAGTGTCGCGGGCGAGCAACCGTGCCACGGCCATCTCCTCGAGGGTGAGTGTCCTTGGATTCTCGCCCCAATTGTGGTCTTTTTGAAAGGGGCGACGGTGGCGGGAATCGCGGGAATTGACAGTGGCGTGTTTTCAGCACGCGACGCGGACGAAGAGAAACCGACGTGAACGTACGTGGTCGTGAAACAAGACGCACGCATTTTTCGTGCACCAAACGTCCTTTTCGTGCATGTGGTCGCGTGGTGGGGAGGCTGCGTTGTGTGGGCGTGTACGGGTTGCTCGTGGCGCTGAGCATCAGCGGCGTCGCAAGGCTCTCCGCCGCTGCCGATGAGACGCGTCTCTACGAAGACGGCCTGCTGACCGCCCAAGACTTCCAGGCCACTGTGCCGAGCGATGCAGCGGGCGATGCGTTTACCGGCACGCAGCTCGGCTACGACTTTCGATACCGCTACGAGGGACGCGAAGGGCGTGTGCGTGCCACTGTGACGGAGGTGAGCATCAAAGCGGTGGTGCGAAAGGATCAGTCGTGGAACCGGCGGCCGACAGATCCAAGGCTTCTCGAACATGAACAAGGGCATGCCGACAACGCCTGGATTCAGTGCCTCAAAGCGCGGCTCGCCTTCGATGAGAAACGACGACGTGGCTGGACCGTGTCCGCTGCCACGCTCGCAGAGGCCACCGACATACTTACGCGAGAACTCACCGAGAAACTGACGAGTTTTGAGGAAGAAGGCCGCGCAGCGGACGCCCGCTACGACGAAGAGACCAAACACGGGGTAGGGCCGAAGCAGGCAGAGTGGCGACGGGTGCAGCGGGAGACGATCCAGGAACTGGAGGCGGCGTGGGAGCGGCGAACCCGCACCGCTAGCGGTCGACGCTCACGATGAGTGGAGCCGCTGCGTGCCCCATCGCGTGACGGCTCACGAGTTCTCGCCGAGCAATCCGGCGGCCCCACTGCGGTCTTTGAGGTGCACACCGGTGAGCGACAGGCGACGTGCTTCACCCGCCAGCCACCAGAGTTTGTGGGCCACGTTGGCCGGCGAGAGCCCACCGGGATGAATGTTGGAAAGGCAGTTGCGCTCGGCGTCGGTGCGGCCCGGTCGCGGAGCCCAAGTCAGGTAGAGCCCCAGGCTTTCCTGGCAGGAGAGCCCGGGTCGCTCCCCAAGCAGGACAGCGATGAGCCGCGCGCCGAGCAGTTCACCAACCTCGTCGCCGAGCGCCACGCGGGCTTGGGTGGCGAGCACCAAGGGGGCGATTCGCCAGTCCGCGGGTGCCGCGGAGAGGATCGCGCCAACGACCGCAGCGGCGTGCCGAGCGACCGCGGTGGTGGAGAGCCCGTCTGCGATCAAGATCGCAAGATCGCAGCCCGGGGCATGGCCTGCAGGCGGCGTGAGTTGGCGTCTGCTCTCTGCGGACAGGCGGCGGCCGAGATCGGGGCGGAGCAGGTAACGAGAACGGTCCGGAGCGGCTGATTCGACACGCACGGGCGGTACTCCGCCGGTGAGTTCGCGGAGTTGGTCGCCCAACGCGTCGACGTCGAGTGGGGCGTGGACGGCCGCGCGAGCGCGGGCATGAGCCTCATCGGCGGCGAGCAGTTCCCGCGTGGGCAGGGCGTGTCCCGCACGACCGAGGGCGATCCGCGCTGGCGTCAGCGACCGCAGGCCGGCCCAGGGATCCTCAACCACGGCAGGTCCCTGGGGAGAAAAGGCAAGCGAAGGAAGCGGTGGAGGCTCGTGCATCATCAAACGCGGGGACTGTGGGACATGTGGCAAAAAGGCTCGCGAGTGCCGTCTCGCGAGGAAGTATGCAGTTTATGTCTGCATGGAGAGCAGCGGGTGTCGTGTCGAGACAGGCAGCAAGCGGCCGTGGCGGTCCAGGAGGTCCATCTCGGCGAGCCACGCCTCAAACTCCGGCGCCCTTCGCAGGCCAAACACCTCGCGAAGATAGAGCGCGTCGTGGAACGACAGACTCTGGTAGCCAAGCATCACATCGTCGGCGCCTGGCACCCCAATGAGGAACGTCACGCCCGCCGTGGCCAGGAGCGTCATCAGCGAGTCCATGTCGTCGGCATCGGCCTCGGCATGGTTGGTGTAGCAGGCGTCGCAGCCGATCGGCAGGCCGAGGAGCTTGCCGCAGAAGTGATCCTCCAGACCTGCCCGGATGATCTGCTTGCCATCGTGGAGATACTCCGGCCCGATGAAGCCGACGACGGTGTTGCAAATGAGCGGATCAAAGGCGCGAGCCACACCGTAGGCCCGGGCTTCGCAGGTTTGCTGATCGACACCGTGGTGGGCGTTTGCCGAGAGGGCCGAGCCCTGGCCTGTCTCGAAGTACATCACATTGCTGCCGACGGTGCCTCGGCCGGTGGCAAGGGCGGCATCGTGGGCTTCGCGGAGCATGGCCAGGCTGATGCCGAAACTGCGGTTGGTGGCCTCGGTGCCGCCGATTGACTGAAACACGAGGTCAACAGGCAGGCCGGCATTGATCGCTTCGATCTGGCTGCTGACATGCGCGAGGACACACGCCTGGGTGGGGATCGCAAAACGCTGGATCACCTCATCGAGGTTTCGAAGCAACATTGCCAGCGTGGTCATGTCGTCGCTGACAGGGTTGACGCCGATCACGGCGTCGCCACAGCCATACATCAGCCCATCGAGGACGCCGGCGAGCACGCCTCGGGGATCATCGGCCGGATGGTTTGGCTGCAGTCGCATCGCCAGCGTGCCGGGGAGCCCGATCGTGTTGCGAAAACGGGTGACGACACGGCACTTGCGAGCCACGCTGATGAGGTCTTGTTGACGCATCAACTTGCTCACGGCCGCCACCATCTCGGGCGTCAGCCCGGGGCGGAGCGCCGTCAGGGAGGCTTCGTCTGCCGCGTCGCTCAGCAACCAGTCGCGGAAATCGCCCACGGTGAGGTGGGCCACTGGCGAAAACGCGTCGCGGCAGTGGCTCTCAAAGATCAGCCGCGTAACCTCGTCCGTTTCAGCGGGCACCACCGGTTCCTCGAGAAACCGGGAGAGCGGGAGGTCGGCCAAGGCCATGCGGGCGGCGGTCCGCTCCACGGGCGAGTCGGCGGCGACACCAGCGAGCACATCGCCTGAGCGGTGTGGCGTGGCCTTCGCGAGCAGCGTCTTCAGATCAGGAAAGTGCCACACGCGGCTGTCGAGGGTGTGTTGGTAGGCCATTCCCGCTCCTTCACCGCTCGAGGCCAAAGAGCATGTGCCCTGCCACCGCCGCTGTCATCAAGCCACCGAAGACCAGGCTCACGCCGGGGTTGGACCAGATCACGGTGCCGAGGCAAAAGACGGCCAAGGCGAGCGCGAGGCCGGGCACCCATGGGTAGCCGAGGGCTGGAAAGGAGCGAGGCAACTCGGGTTCACGACGGCGCAAGGCAAACAGGCTCGCCATGGCGGAGATGTACATCACCATCGCGCCGAGCACGGCCATGGTGACGATGTTGGCGGTCAACGGCTGCCCACCAAGGACGACGACCGAGTCGCTAAAGATGGCTGCGATCCCCACGACACCGCCGGCGAGGATCGCCACCCAGGGAGTGCCGCGGGTGGGGTGGAGCATCGCTAGTCGCCTCGGCAGGTAGCCAGCGCGGGCCATGGCGAAGATCTGCCGCGAGTAGCCCATGATGATCCCGTGAAAGGACGCGACGAGCCCAAACAGGCCGAGCCAGACGAGCATGTGGAGCCAGCCGCTCGCCTCGCCAACCACTTTCTTCATCGCTTGGGGCAGTGGGTCGTTGATGTTGGCCAGTTCCGACCAGTTCCCCACGCCGCCGGCAAAAAACATCACGCCGAGCGCGAGCGCGAGGAGCGTGAGCATGCCGCCAATGTAGGCCCGTGGAATGGTGCGGTGCGGATCGCGGGCTTCTTCCGCGGCCATTGCCACCCCCTCGATCGCCAGGAAGAACCAGATGGCAAAGGGCGTGGCGGCGAGGATCCCGCCGACAGCCTCGGGGCTGAACTGATCGCTGCCGGCCCATCCGCCCGCCTTGAAATGGTCCCACGAGAAACCCGGGGCGACCACCCCCATAAACACGAGCAGTTCGCCAACCGCCAGCAGGGTCACAAACAGCTCAAAGTTCGCGGCGATCGTGACGCCGAGGATGTTGAGGAGCATGAAGATGGCGTAGGCCCCCACGGCCGTCCAGGCAGGCTCGAGACCAGGGAACTGCACGGCCACGTAAGCCCCGATGGCGAGGGCGATCGCTGGCGGGGCAAACACAAACTCGATCAACGTGGCCCAGCCGGCGATGGCCCCGCCGAGGGGGCCGAATGCCCGCCTTGCGTAGGCGAACGGGCCCCCCGCATCTGGAATGGCGGTGGTGAGTTCGGTGAAACTAAAGATGAAGCTCGTGTACATCACCGCGACGACGAGCGTGGTCACCAGGAACCCGAGCGTGCCTGCCTGGGCCCATCCGTAGCTCCAGCCAAAGTACTCGCCGGAAATCACGAGCCCGACAGCGAGCCCCCACAGTTGCCACGTGCCCAGCACGGGAGCGAGCCTCTTGCCCTCTGCAGTCGGTGTTTCGGTGGGGTGCATTGGGAACCTGCTCTTGGGTCGTGATCAAAACCGCGACTGCGAGGATAGCCGCAAGACGGTCGCTCCGGTGATCAAAGGTGGCGCGATTCGCACCAGGGGGTGGAGCGAATCGCACCAGGGGGGTGGAGCGAATCGCTCCACCTTTAGGTCTTTTAGGGGGGGGGGCTGGAGCGAATCGCTCCAGGGGGTGGTGCGATTCGCTCCACTACCTAAGAGGGGGTCTTCGCTGCCTTTTTCTTGGAGAATGCGTTTTTTCTCGAGTGAAACGACGTTTTTTCATTTTCTATGTCGAGTGCGTTCAGTTTGGCACGCGATCTGCAAATGCAACTAACAGCAGGTAGTGCTTACGCACCGTCCGCTGATGGATCGTTCACACCGTTTTTGAAATAGGAGTTCGCTCATGAACTTTCGTGGGAAGGCAGGTTCAGCCTCGTCGCTGGCTGATTCCTTGCAGCTCACGCATGCAGACATCCTCTGCTGTGTGGTGCCGATTGTCGCGTTTTTGTCACTGATCTCCGTCGTCTCGTAGGCCGTGGTCAGGGCGTGCCGAGTGCACGCGGTTCGTCGGGTTTCTTGGTCGCATTCATCACTGGTTCAAGCATTTTCAGGGGTTCCTCATGTCACGTGCATCTTCATTCAAACTGTTGGTCGCTGCGGTTGTCGCGACGCTTGCATGTGGCACGACTGCCTTTGCTGACGACGCAGGGAGCCGAAAGGCCCTCGGCATCGAGCCCACGTTTCTGTCCGTGCCGCTCCCGAGTGGTTCGTTGACGCTTGATCTCAGCGACACAGCGGTGATCTCGGTGATGGGGCTGACTCGTGCCGAAGCCGAGCAGGTGGTCGCCGCTCGTTCGGTGACGGGTATCTCGGCTGCCGTGCTCCCAGCCGTGGTTGGTGACCTGTTTGGTGTGCCTCCGATGACGTCGAGCTGGGACACCCTGCGAGCTGCCGTGGCGTCGAAGACCTCCGCCTCCCGTCCCACCGTTGGTGTTGACGACTGAGCCGCTGATTTGAACCCGCATCTTCCAATCGCATTTCCGTCCACCGCTTTCAGAGAAACGCTCCATGAACCTCCCCAACGCCTACGACCGTTCAGCAAAGAGCGTCGTATCGCTTCCTGCCGACACCAGTCGCGAAGCCTGCGAAGTGGTGATCGTTGACCCGCGCTGCGATCGTTACGCTCACTTCGTTGACGCCGCGACGAATGGCGAGATCGGATTGCACTTCTGTTGCGACGCACAGTCTGCCCTGAAGTTGGCGAGGCGATTCCGAGCCGATGTGTGGCTGGTGAGCACTGACCTGCCCGACATGGAAGGTTTTGACCTGCTGCCGCTGCTGGCGGATCAGGTTAGCCAAGGCGAGGTCGATCCGTTCCTGCGAGGGCATCGCCGATCGCTCGGTCGCGTTGGGCAGGCTCGTCACGCCGGCATCTTCATGGTGGCCGACGACTACAGCCTCGAAGAAGAACAAGAGGCTCTTTCGGCCGGCATTGCTGGCTACCTCGTGCAGCCAGTCGCAGCGGAACTCGTAGCGGCCCTTCGGCCGACCGCTGATGTTGAGACCGCCACTGGCGTTCTCTGAGATCACCAATCCATCGAATCATTCACTCGGTTTTTAGCCAGGGAGTTCATCATGGTCAGCAAGAGCGCGAAGACGATCCACACGCCAAACGTTGTCGTTGTTGATCCACGGTTTGACGCGTATCACGATCTTGCTGCCAGTGCCCGTGAAGGACGGATCCATCTCCACCTGAGAAGTTCAGGAGAGGAAGGTTTGGCTCTGGCGTCGCGGCGATCGGTCGATGCCTGGCTCGTGGCTGCTGATCTTGATGACATGTCGGGCCTCGACTTTGTCGAACTGCTTCGCCATCACCTTGAGACTAGCAAGGCCACCGATACTGAAGGTGGCGAGCAGCGTGTGGCCATCGTCAGTGAAGTCCCGGGCAAGCCCGGTCATTGGGAAGCCACTGAGCATGGCGCTGACCACTCAATGGTCAAGCCGATATCGATCTCTGCCCTCGAGGAGTTCCTCGAGATGACGCCTGCCGAGCGGGAGATGATTCTCCCTGGCCGCGATCTCGCCCGCTCGATCCTCACCCTGCCGGTGAGCATGGGCGCTGCGGTGGTGGCTCTCGCGGTGGTTATGCTCGGTTGAGCCTTATCCATCAGTTCGTGTTGAGACTTCTCTCCTCGTTCGCCGAGGCGGTTTTTTAGCCGCGGCGGCAGGAGTTGGCTGAACGGGGTTTTTGCCCGGCTATCCCGCGAAACACTGTTTTAGGAACATGGTTTTTGATTAGGGGGCGGTGCTGAGGGCATCGTGTTGGAATGGTTTGTGACATTTTTTTTGGCCGTTCATTGCCCAAAAGGGCAATGATCTGCGTCGCTTGTGTCTTCACGTGTCTTGCGTCAGCCGTAGTGCCACGGGACGCCGCGGCCGTCACCATGTCGATGGTCACCGTCGGCAATCCGGGCAACACGGCTGATACAGGCGGGTATGGCGCGGTTGCCACTTCGTATCAAATCAGCAAATACGAAGTGACCATCGGTCAGTACGTTGAGTTTCTCAACGCCGTAGCGAAGACCAGCAGCGAGACAATCTTCAACACGTCTTACGACGCTAATCAAAATGGCGGGATCTCGCGGACGGGAAACGGGACGACTGGTGACCTGTACGTGTATTCCGCGACGGGGCCAAGAGGCACGCAGTACGCTGCGGCAACGACCGCGAATAGACCAGTAACGTTTGTGAATTGGTCCAACGCCGCCCGCTTCGCGAATTGGATGGCGAATGGGCAGCCATCCACCGGGGTGCAAGCTGCAAGTACGACTGAGAACGGGGCGTACAACTTATCTGGAGCGACGGGTGTAGTTGCGCTGAACCTAACGAATCCCAACACGAGTGCGGCTCCCATCTATGCGCTTCCCACATCGGATCAGTGGTACAAAGCCGCTTACTACAACGGGAGCACGGGCACCTACACCGACTACGCAACGCAGAGTGACATCGCCCCTGGCAACGCAGTTGGGAGTACGCCAAATCAAGCGAACGTGTATGTCGGTACAGCGCCAAGCGGGACGTATTCGCTTACGCAGAGCAGTACGCTTGATTCAACGCAAAACTACCTCACTGATGTGGGGTCCTACTCGGGCAGCGCGAGTTACTACGGCACGTTCGACCAGACTGGTAATGTGTCGGAATGGACGTCGACGGCTGGTTCAACGGGCAGCGCGATCCTGCGCGGTGGAGCTTGGAACCTGAATGCATTTGGTGCCGGGGCTGGTTTGGACATCTCCGTGACGACGGCCAACTACGATACCGGCTTCCGGTTGGTGGCTCCCGTGCCGGAGCCGTCGACGATGGGGCTCCTGCTTGCTGGCTTGGGCGGGATCGGCGGCTGGCGATGGCGACGCAGGCAGCAGCGGCTCGAGTGATCCGGCGTTTCAAGTCATCGCCTTTCATGAGCCCCGTCGCGAACTCTGCCAAAGGCTTGAGGTAGATGCTCGGCTGAATCTCTTCGGGCGGCTACGCGCCGCTGAAGTCGCGCTGCGGCAGTTCGTCGCCCCAGGTGGCTACCCGAGCGTGGTCATGATGTTTCGCAGGTGCTGCATGAGCTCGGGCTCAAGGCGGTCGGTCGCCATCACCGCCGCCACCTGGGTTCGCAGGGCTTCGGTGCACTCTGCGGGCGTTGCGGAAGCGGGAAGGTCGATCACGGCGTCGAGTGATCCGTGGGAGTCTCCGGTGAGGTAGCGGAAGAGTTGCGCGATGGAACGCAGTTGAGGGTCTTGCGTACGGGCCGCAGTGTCGTCCAACAGGGAGCCCACCCGCACCGCGTTCATCGCCAGCCGCCGCTGGAGTTCGGCGGCGATCGCTGCCCGAAAGCCAGGTTCTTCCTTGAGGATCTGAAATCGCCGACGGTCGATCACGAGTACTTCGAGTCGGTTGGGCTCCTTGGAAGCCACCGTGGCCACCGCAGGCTTCTCACGCCACATGCCGATTTCACCGAGCACCGTTGGTGCGGTGATTGTCGCAAGGAGCCGATCGCCCGATGGGGCCGACGCGTCAACCTGGCGAGCGAGGAGCGGGGCGGTGCTCGAAAGCACCACAAACATCTCCTCCACCGTGGCCCCTTCCTGAATCAGCGATTCTCCAGCGGACAGTTCAACCGTGCGCCGTTCGAGTGGTTTTTCGTCTTTTCCAGCATCGATGGCGTGCAGGAGAATCGCGCCGATCAAGCGAGCGACGACGAGGTCATCGGTCTTTTCGTCCTGGGCATCTTGGTAGGCGGTGCGGAGAGCAGCCACGTCGGAACGCTGGTAGAGCTCTTTGCGTTTCAACGATCGGCCGCGAATCTGCTCGACCGCTCCCGTTGTGTCTCGGCGACGTTGCCACCCCTGTCGCTGCTGTTCGAGTTCCTCGGGGATCTCCCCACCTGGAAACAGCAACTCGCGCGTTTCCGGATCGATATGCCGGTGCACGTGTTTGGCGACGGTGGTGCCCGCCATGGTGGCGGTGAAAGGGATGATCCGCCAAGCGATTTCTTGGGCCATCCGACGCACGCGCGACGAGGGTGCGTGTTCACGCAGCCGCTGGTCGAAGGCGGCACAAAATCGGTCGTGCGCGGCGAGATTCCGCGGCATCCGCTTGAGGCCTGTAAAGCCGGCAAGTTGGTAGAGGATCATCGCCACCTTCCAAGCCAGTTCTTGGTTGCTGTCCCCTTCGCGTGACGAACCACAGAGCGTGAGCCCGCGGCGGATGGATTCGATGAACGAGGTGGCCACATAGGCGTAGTCAGCCTCATACGGATCAATCACCCGGACGTCGCCATCGAGCGTGGGGCGGGCGACGCCAGCCACGTGGTGTCGGAGATTCACGACCCGCACGATATCTCGAAACTCGGATGCGGATTTGGGCAACACAAACGAACCGAAGAAGAAATCGTTCGTGCCTTGGATCCGCTCGCCGGAGCGGAAGTGCCCCTCATTGCGATAGGAGGTCGTAGTGATCGAGGTGACAAAGAGCGTGCGGTAGATGCCTCCCCAAGCAAAGCCGTTGGCATCATTGACAAATTTCCCCCGGTGGACGAGCAGATTGCGAAGCGTGCAAAACTTCCAGGCGAGAGATCGTCCGGATTGCTGGCGGATCGCATCCCAGGCAGCGTCCGTCAACGGAGGCACGTCCATGATGTCGCTGGCATCGAGGTAGTCGTTCAGCGTGCCGCGTACTGCAGAGGGTGTTGGAGCGGTCATCGGGAAAGTGTCGAAAGGCGGTATGCTCAGTTTTCTCCGCATTTTGCGGCGAAGTTGATAAAGATTCTGGGGTCCGAAGAAGCGTCTGGCAATGCCGTCTTGCCTGAGGGGGCGGCGAGGAGAACGCCATGAACAACGGATTGGGTGGAGGCCGTGGATCAGCAGCGGGCCGTGCCCTGGTGACGGGCGCGTCTACTGGCATTGGGAGGGCCACCGTCGTGGCCCTCGCCGCACGCGGCTGGCGTGTGGCTGCCACGATGCGATCACCGCAAGACGCGGGTGACTTCGGCACGCTCTCCGGGGTGTGCGTGCTGAAGCTCGATGTCACGGATCCAGGCAGCGTGCGATCTGCGGTGGCCGAGGCCGTCGAGACCTTTGGCGGACTCGACGCGGTGGTGAACAACGCGGGCTTCGCGGTTGACGGCGTTTTTGAGGCGATGGACGACGAGGTGCTCACGCGGCAGTTCGAGGTCAACGTGTTGGGCCTGATGCGCGTCACACGGGAGGTGATTCCCATCATGCGCCGGCAACGCCAGGGCACGATCGTGCAGGTCTCGTCGATGGGCGGCCGAATCACCTTCCCGCTCTACAGCGTGTACCACGCAACGAAGTGGGCGGTGGAGGGCTTCAGTGAATCACTGGCGTATGAACTGCAGCCCCACGGGATCAAGTTGAGGCTTGTCGAGCCAGGGGCCGTTCGCACGGATTTCTATGGCCGAAGCCGCGAGCGGATCACACCCCCAGACGACGCTGGTTATGCCGAGTTCGTCACACGCTGCGAAGAGATCAGCCTTTCAGCAGGCCTTGAAGGCGCGCCCCCGGAGGCCGTTGCTGCCACGGTGGTACGAGCGATCACGGATCGGAGTACGCGCCTGCGGTATCCCGTGGCCGCTCCCGCACCCCTGCTCGTCGCCCTGCGAAAGGTCTTGCCGGAGAGCGTTTTTCTTTCGCTGATCCGCCGTCGCTACCGCATTCAGGGCTAGCGACAACTAAAACTGCCAGACCATGTCGCAGCCGGCATAGAACTGGCCGTATTGATCGCCACCTGCGCCGATGGCTTGGCCGAGGGGCTTGCCGTAGGGCAGGGGCACGGAGTCGTTGTTGGGGGTGAACCAGTCATAGCGGAGCTCGGGGCGGATCAGCCAGTTCTCGTTGGGATACCAGTTGAGCCCGAAGGTCAGCTCCCAAAAGCTACCCGCGAATCCCCCTGTCCAGTCGCCCGGATTGCCCAACTGGCTCTCGTTGCGGAGGGGCGTTGAGACGATGTAGCCGTTGTTGTCGCGGAAGTATTCCAGTCGCACGGCGCCCTGCCACTCTGGCGTGAACTCCCAGAAGAGGTAGTTCACGAAGGAGTACCACTGGGCCGTGCCTGGCTGCTCATTTGCAGCGGCTGGAGCGACGTTGGCGTTGAACTGCCACGCGTTGTCGTTTTGGAAAACCCAGATCAGGCGGTCCGAGAGGCGGTTTGTGTAGACCGTGCTTACAAGCGTTCGATTGCCGACAAGAGAGCCATCCGCGGGATTTCGGCTGATGGTGGTGACCTCGTTGCCGGTGGTGATTGTGACAGCAATCTTTTCTTTCTTGTCGAGACTCTCGTACTCCACGCCGCCGAGATAACTCGCGTTGCTGCTGGCGCCTGGGTAGGTGGGGTTCAGGATCGCGAAATCACCCGTCATGGGCTGACCGTCAAAGAAGTTGTTCCAGCCGGTGGTCACGCCACTGTAGACCGTGAACTCGTCATCGATTTCCCATGAACCGAGGAAGCCCGTGAATGTGAACGGGGAGAACATCATCGAGAAACAGTGGGTGTAGAAGAAGTTGCCAATCGCCGGCACCTGCTCGAAACCCAGGATGCTGTAGAAGTGTCCAAAGCGGAGGTTCACGTTTTCGTACGCAAGGTCGGCATAGAGCTGCGGCATCGCGATGCCGTAGTCTTTGGAGAAGCCCCAGGCGGCCGTGTTTTCAATGCCAAGTGGCTGGAAGTTGTAGGCATCCCAGCCGAGCGCGGTCGTGTAGAAGTAGTCGGTGCCGAAGAGCAGGTCGGCCCGTCCGCCAACGTCCCACCCCTGAGAGCCATCGGCCACCCGCTCGGTCACCAGGTAGAACTGGTTGAGTTGGCCCTGCCAGGAACGGTCCGCCATGTTGACCGGGCCGTTGAAGGGCGATCCCCAGTTGTTGGCTCCAAGCCCGGCCTCGATCCAGCCGTAGGTGAAGATGTCGTGGTCTTCGAGCCGCGGGAGGTGAATGCGACGATCGGGGCCGCTCCCGTAGTCGGTACGTTCCCAGGCCTCACGAACCTCATCGGGGGCGACGTCAGACATCTCCGGCGCCTGGGCGCCGCCCGTCGTGGCCACCAGCCAAGACGCTGTTGCGAAAGTCGCTGCGAGGATCGTGCGGTGGACGCGGTGCCGACGCATGGCGAGCAGGGGAGTCCGAGGGGAGCATGGTGCCTGCCGGTGCTGCGGAAAGCACACGAAACTGCGACCACTGGCCGCACCATCCTCTCGCTAGCATCGACACTCGGCCCTGCGAGGATGAACAGCGAACGTCAGCACTTCGCCCGCTTGCGCACCTTCCACGGCTTGCGGCGTCTTAGCCGGCAGACTGGGAGTCTTGCGTGGGGGAGGCGACTTGCGGGGAGGCCGTTCGGTCTTTGCGAGGTCGAAAGGTGTGGTCAGTTGCCGATGCAGACCAGCCGTTCCTGCCGCACATCACCATCGTGGTCCGCGACACGGAAATAGATCCGACCACCACACACCGCAGGCGAGGCAAACACCTCGTCGCCGAGTTGGTTTTCCCCGAGAGCCTCGTACTGGTCTGGTGTTGCCCGGAAGAGGTACGACTGGCCCGCCTCGTTGGTTGCCAGAATCGTGTCTCCCACGACGACCGGAGAGGCGCTAAACGTTCCCCCGAGTCGCTGCTTCCAGCGTTCCTCGCCAGTGGCGGAGTTCCAGCAGACAGCGATGCCTGCATCGAGCACGGCATAGAGATGGCCGTCGAGGTAGACCATCGAAGGCACGTAGAGCCGCTGGCCAATATCCCAGTCGATGGTGCCCGAGCCATCCGCACGGATGGCGGCAACGTGGTTGCGGGGATAGCCGCCCGAAGAATAGACCCGCTCGCCGTCGGTGACCGTGGTCGTTACGCATTCGGTGGTGGCCCCTGCGATCTCCCAGATCACGTCGCCATTCGTGGGATCGTACGACACGACCTTGTCGCAGCCGGTCATGATCAGCTGGTCACGGCCGAAGAGGTGATGCACGATCGGAGAAGGGTAGTTGGGAGTGGCAGGCCGCTTCACCTGCCAGACGATGTCGCCCGTAGCGCGGTTGAGCGCGGCGACTGCGCCACCGAGTTTGTTGTCGGCCGCCACGATCACGGTGTCGCCATAGAGCAGCGGTGACGCCCCGTAGCCTTGATGCACTTCGTAGTCGCAAATGGTGGTCTGCCAGAGCAGTTGGCCGTCTGTGGAGAGGGCTGAAGCCACGAGGCGGCCGTTGTTGGGAAACGTGATGTAGGCTGCCTTGCCGTCGCAGGCAACGGTGGCCGACGCGGCTGTGGAGCGTTCGTTCTTCCGCATGCCTCCATCGGCATGCACCTGCCGCTGCCATCGCCGTTCGCCGGTTGCGCGGTCGAACGCGAGGACCGACTGGCTGCCATCTCCCTCGTCGCAGGTGGCAAGATAGATCGCATCGCCAAAGACGCACGGCGATCCATGCCCACGCCCAGGCACGTTCACCTGCCAGATCACGTGCGACTCGTCAGACCATTCCAGCGGCAGCGTTGCATCGGTTGTCGCCACGCCATCGCGATGCGGGCCGCGCCAGCCGGGCCAGTCGCTGCTGGTTGAGACGCGCGAGACTTCCGCGGCTTCGCCAACGACCGCAGCCATCGCCACGACGACAAGGCTCAGGTAGGAAACAGGATGGGCCCATCGGTGTTGGCTGATAGTCATGTGATTCCCCTCGGCAAAACAGGCCACCTCTGGCGGCCGCCAAATTGTGCTGGAGATTGTAGCGAGGGCGATCGCGGAGTGTGGGGGCGATTTAGTCGCAGATCCACCGCATCACGGACTCGGCCGTGGGCAGCCCGCGTCGATCGAGCCACGTAAAGAGCGGTTCGCACGCAGCGAAGAAGGCCACGCCGAGGAGGCCAGACGCCCAGGCAGGCATCAGCGACTGCCAGATTTCGGTGGGCTCCCCCGAGTGCGTGAAACCGTACACCCACAGCGGCCAGATGTGCACCACATGATGCAGGAGGTAGATCGAGAGCGAGTGCCGGCTCATGCGGTTGAAGAAGGCGGTGATGCGTGGGGCGACGGTGACCTGCGGTGTCTGCCGGGCGCTTCCGGTGGGAGGGACGTCGACGAGCCGGTGCAAAGCGCCCAGCAAGAAAAACGCGGCGGCGAGGGTGCCCGCGATGTAGGTCGGTGACGCAGGAAACATCGTCCATCCGGGAGGACGAAAACCAACATCGACCGGGTTGTCCTGGAGCAGCGAGATGAGCGAGGCCGCGACCGCCGCGATCAGCATGAGGCCGCCTGCTCGAAACAGTCGGCGGTCACCAGAGACGGCCGGCCAGATCTTGGAGTGTTTGGCGGTGAAGACCTGCCGGCCGACGACGAGCCCCACGAGGGGATAGAGGAGCCAGGGGAAAATCGGGAAGTATCCCACCGCGAGGAAACCGAGCGTGACATCGCTCAGGGTGAAGTCGTAGTCGAAGTAGTAGTTCTCCCAGTACGCCGGATAGTCGGCAATTTCTTGCAGCACCGGTGCCAAAAGGCAGCACGCACCTGCGATTCCGAGCGTGACCGGCTGAGGGAGGTGACGGACCACGGCAAAGGCCAGCATCGCGCCACCGATGAGCGTTAGCACGTCCCAGTTGAAGGTGTCTTCAGGAAGCCACACAAAAATGTTGAAGGCGAACCCCAGCCCAAAGAGAAATAGCCCGCGGCGAACGGTGCGGCGACTCACTTCGTCGTCGGCGACACCCTGACGTTCCTGCAGACTCAACCAGATCGCGTAGCTGACCCCGGAAAGCAGGGTGAAGAGCGGGGCGGCGAGCCCTGTGGGAAGCCACCAGGGGGTCAGGGGATGCCCGCCGGAGGCGTGGGTGTTGTAGGTGGCGGAGAGATTTTCCACGAAGTGCACGACCACCATCATGAAGATGGCTGCCGTGCGAAGAATGTCGATCGACAGATGTCGCATGCCGTCAGGTCCCTGCCGATGCGGAAGCCAGCAGCTCGACCGTGAAGAGGAGGACTTCAATGCTCAAGAGCACGATGATCGTCCAGGAGAGCATCTGTTCGCGACGGGCGATCATGAAGTCGCTCGATCGCTGTCCGCAGGCGTCGTAGTGCCCTGCCAGCACGTCGAGTTCGCCATCCGCAGCTTCGTCGCGCTCATGCACACGGAGCCGTTCGCGGAGCCGCTCACCGATCTGGCCCGCCAGCGTTGGCGGCTGTGGGGCGGGTTGGGTGATGCTGCGTGTGAGCCGGGCGAGGCGACCGTGGAGCGACATCACCTTGCTGTAGCGAGCCTGCAAGCCTTCCCGCAACTCTGCGGTGGTTTCGGTGAAGCCGTAGGCCAGCGGCAGGTCGGCTTCGTATGCCGGCCAGGCCGCTTCGATACCCTCTTCAATCGACGCCAGTTCGGCCTCCAGCCGTGTGAAGTCTGACACGGCACTGCGCACGCTCTCAAAGCGCTCTTCGGTGGCAATCGCCGCGGACCGCTCGGGCGACCAGCACAGCTCCACGTTGTAGAGCCGCAGGAGGACCGGCAGGTCGATCGGAGATCGGCTGCGGATCGGTGGGGCCTCGGCGACCCAGTGGCGTGCGGCGGCAAGAACCTCCGGGCTCTCGCCAGCCGTGTGTGGGATCAAGAGGAGCGTGTGGGTCAGGCCCGGGCCGAGGGTGAGCGTCTCCACCCGACGAGCCGCCGGGAGGGTCGCTGGCGACGAGGCGGCGGAGGAAGCGTCAGCAGCAGGAGAAGCGGTAGCAGCGTTCATGAGTGCTCAGAGGTTGAACCACGGAAGTGTTCGTGCATGCGTGCAGAGAGCCAGTGGGCGACATACTCGGCGGAATCGTGGACTCCGTTGAGGGTGGAGTCAAACAGGTAGTCGCCCACCACGTAGAGATTGGGGTGTTCGGTCGGTTCGGGCTGGTGCCGCCGGTCGAGGGGCAACGGTCCCCAGCCGCCGGGGAGAGCGCTGACGGCCCCGGTCCAGCGGTGGATGCGGGCCTCGAGGCGATGCTTGCGGGCAGGTTCGCGCAGCCACGATGGGAGGGCATCGATGGCCGCCTCAATGATCGTTTCATCGTCGCGGGTGCTCCAGGTCATCGCGGCCTCGCCGCCCAACAGCCAGCCGAGCACACCATGTTCTTCCGCGGGATCGCGGGCAGATTCGTCGTAAAGGCAGCAGCCATCAAAGGCTTCGAGCATGCAGTAGGCATCATCCCACCGGCCTCTCCAGAAGGCTTTGTCGAAGAGGATCGACACCCGCAGGTAATCGGCAGGATGGTTGTGGTGGGCGATGTGCTGCTGCATCGCGGCGTGCAGGCGGCTCCCGGCGAACGACACCTGCTCAAGCGGGGCGATGGGCAGGGCCAAGATCACTGCGTCAAAGACCTCTCGGCGGCGTCCTTGCGGCGACTCGAGGTCAATTGCCAGGCGACCGTCGTCGGCCTTTGAAACCGCAAGTGCCTTCGTGTTCAACTCGATCCGGGCGGCGAGTCGCGAGGCCACGGCATCAATCAACTGCTCGTTGCCCCCGGCTACGCAGTAGAGCTGCATGTAGGCCGAGTCGTTCATCAGGTAGTTTTCCAAGCCGTAGCGACGGCTGGTGCGGGTCGGCTCTGTGGCCAGGTCGCTGTGGATAAACCGCTCGATGTAACGGCGGGCTTCCGGCGACGTGATCCCCGAGAGGAGCGTGTCAAACGCCCCTTCGTCGGCCGCATCGAGGTGAGGCACCGGAACGGCTTCGTAAAACTCACGTGGCGACAGCCGGTCGCGACCCAGGTGATGAAAGTCGACCAGGGAAGCCGCCGCCTCGTGGCCCATCAGTTCTCGAAGGTCATCGAGATTGCCAAGAAGTTTTTCCTTGTGGATCAGCGACGAGCCTCCGAGCGGCTGAATCGGCAGGCCCAGATCGGCAATCAACTCTTTGAGCGGGTCTTCGTCGATTTCGGAATAGTCGTAGAGTTCCGCGGCTCCGGCTTCGTAGGCGACTGGCATGGTGTCGAAGCGGGCGGTGAGGACCTTGCCGCCAACGCGATGGCTCCCCTCGAAAATCGTGATCGAGGGGGGCACGGGGGCATGGCTCTCCAGCATGCGTGCCGCTAGCAGGCCCCCCGGTCCTCCGCCCACTATTCCGATACGCCAGCCAGGCATGCGACACAAACTTTCGTGATGAACGGGGATTGGAAGCCAGAAGGCATATACCGTTCGAACGTGCCTGGAAAGAGAAGGTTGCGTTAGTTTCTTAATGACAAAAGGTAACTCAGCAGGTCCCGGATGTCGTCTGGGGGGAGCGTTTCGTGGAAGTTGGCGGGCATCAGCGACAGGCTCGACACCGTCCTCTCCTCAATATCGGCGACCGGCAGGGCAAACTCTTTCCCTTGCTGGTCGACGCAGGCCACCGCATCGGGGGTTTCGCTCGTGACGAGCCCGGAGAGCACTCGTCCGTCAGTGGTGAGGAAGGTGGTGGTCCGAAAGGCGACGTCGACGTTGCGATTCGGATCGAGCAGGTCTTCGGCCACCCGGTCGAGCCCTCGGTTGCCGATGCCATCGAGTTGTGGCCCCACTTTGGCCCCCTCCCCAGCCACCTGATGACAGCCCACGCAGTGCTTGCGGAAGAGGGCGATGCCAGCACCGCCATCGCCCGGGTGCTCGCGATACTCCTGACGGCGGTCGTCGATCAGTCGCGCGAGCACGGCATCGTCTGCGGGGGCTGTGGCGGCGAGGGCGAGGAGACGGTTGCGCAGAGCTGCGTCGCGAAGGCCGCTGATTCGTGTGCTCACCGACGGTTCAGCAAGCAGCCGCGGCGAGCAGATGCCTTGCTCGACCACCGCGGCCAGGAGGCTGCACCCAGCCTCGTCGGCGGCGAGCCTGGTGGCCATCGCACGCTGCTGCTCTGAGGTGGCGACACGCAGGATCGCCGTCACCAGATCGGCAGCGGCATCCGCCTCACGCGCGACGATCACCTTCCCGGCGGTGGCACGCTGTTCGTCGCTCGCTGCCTGCATCGACAAGGCCAAGGCGGCGGCGTCGAGGCGGGCATCCGCGGCAAAGGCATTGATGGCGTCGGCGGCGGCCACGCGTGTGGCTTCCGTGGCCGGGAGTGTGGTGATCAGCAAGCCCAGAGGGTCGATCAGGCTCGACAGTCGGTAGGCGGCCACCAGCGAGGCGGCAGCCTGGCGTTCGCTGTCGACGGCTGAAGAATTCAGCCCTTCTTCCGAGAAACGGCCCACGGCCAGCCAGGCGTAGGCGTCTCCTGCGTCGCCATCCACGATTTCCAGGAGCACCTTGCGACCTGCGATGTCGGAGGTGTCCCACACCACCTGCTGCGCAGTGTCGTTTCGCGGCGGGAAGGCCTCGCGGAGGACTGCATCGGTGGCCGCATCTCGCAGCCGTACGGCGTTGCGTTGGTGGGCTGGCTTGTCGGGGTAGCCCGCGTGGCCGGCCAGGAAGAACGAAAAACGGTCTCCCACTGGAAAGGGTGCTGAGCGGGTTTGCCCTCGCCACTGCTCGCCCCGGAGCAGGCTGCAGCGGAAGGGCGCGGAGACTCCATCGGCAGACGTCCGCGAGTGGATGGGCCAGGGGGTGCTGTCGCCGGGATGCTTCCTGAGCGGCGCAGCGGTCCAGGAGATCGCCACCAACCGCTCGGCTGGCCGGCCAGATTCATCAATCTGCAGGAGGCGGCGGGCGACGGTGTCGGCCCACTGGCGAAGTGTGTCGGCGGGCTGTTTGCCCTGCCGATCAAGGGCACGCCGTGCGGATTCGAGCAGATCGATCTGAAACGGAAGGTTGTCGGCGAAGCGTTCCTGAGCAATGCCGGCGAGCGTGGCCAATCCCTCTGCTGAAGCGCGCGTGGCGGCGTGTTCCACAAAGGCCCGCAGCTCTCCCGGGTTGGCGACACCGTGGTGGGCGAGGTGATGCACGATCGCATCAGCCGCCTGCGACGATTCCAGGCCGAGGCAGACCGAGGCGACAATGCCAGAATCGGTTGGTTCGCTCGCCCTGGCGGCGACCGCTAAGAGCACAGCCTCGTCACGCAGGCACGCGCGCAGCGCAATCCGCAGGGTGTGCTGCAAGTGGACGTCGGAAGGTTCGCACGCGGCCTCGGTCTTCACCAACTGCCAGGCGAGCTTTTCGGCACTCGGCCCAGTCAAGGCGTCGGCCGGCAGGCTGGCCACACTCATCGCCGCCGCACGCTGGACCATGGGGAGGGCATCCCCAAGGCCGACACGCAGGATTTCTCGCAACGGTTCCGTCACTGGCAGCAGGCCTGCTCCCGCAATCCGCATCGCATGCTCCCGCAGGAGTGCATCGCCCGAGGTGGCGAGCGTGGCGAGGTCGGCGGAAGGAAGTTCGTGGCGACGAGCGCGGCACCAGGCCGCTGCGGCCCGGGCAACCCCGGGGGCCGTCTCCTGCGTGGAGAGATCGACGAGGAGTGCTGCGATGTCAGGACTGCTCGACGCCACCAACCGCTCCAAGGCCAACGTGCGCAGCAGGCGGTTGGGATTGGTAAGCGCCGACACGAGCGCAGCAGGCTCGGCTTGGTCGAGCCGAGTGGCCGCGAGGTTCGGCGTGGGGGCGGCCTCGGAACCCTGGTAGCGAATCCTCCAGATCCGACCGCGGGTGCGGTCGCGGCCAGGGTGATCGAGGGGCACTTCGTAGTGGCCGATGATGCGGTTGTAGAAGTCGGCGACGTAGAGCGCGCCGTCAGGCCCCATCCGCAGATCGACCGGGCGGAACCAGGGGTCGTCGGCGGCGAGGAAGTCTGGCTCTTCCATCGCGCGCACCGTGGCGGCCGTGTGGTCGAGCCGATTGGTGTTGATGCGGCTCGTCATCACATTGCCGCCGAAACTGCGCCCGCGGTAGGCCTCGGGGAACCGCACGTCGTCGTAGATGGCAATGCCGCCAATGGCCGTGGAGCCATGGAGGTGGTCCATCACGGCCGGCACAAATCCAAGGCCGTCGTGTGGTTTGCCAAAACTCTCGTAACGCCCATCCGGGAGGAGCAGGGTCACTGGCTTGGTGTGGCAGTCGGCGGTAAACAGGTCACCGTGCAGGTCGAAGTCCATCCCGAAAGGATTGACTTGGCCCCAGGTGTAGTGCTCGATGCGGCTCCCATCGGGACGAAAGCGGAAGGTGTTGCCCGACTGCATGGTGATCGTGTGGCCGTCGCGACCGCTGACGGTCGTTTCGTTGTTGAAGCCATGGCAGGCGTAGATCCAGCCGTCGGGGCCCTGGCGAAATGCGTTGCACATGCCGTGGGTATCACGCTGCCATCCCATCGGCCCGTAGAGCACAGTGCGTTCGTCGGCTCGGCCATCGCCGTCGGTGTCGCGAAGGTGCCAGATGTTGGGGATGCTGTAGCAGATCACGCCATCGGCCACCGGCAGGAGACCGATTGGGATGTTGAGGCCATCGGCAAACGTCGTCGCCGTTTCGAATGTGCCGTCGCCGTCACGGTCTTCGAACACCTTGATGAAGTCGCGTGCCGGCGTGTCGAGCGGGGCCGCGTAGGGGTATTCCAAAGAGGAGGTGACCCACAGCCGACCGCGGTCGTCGAAGGCCAGGTTCATCGGCTTGGCGATCTCGTCTTCGCTGGCGACAAGTTCTGCCACAAAGCCGGGGGGCAGTTGAAAGCCCGCCATCTCCTCGGCAGGAGAGCGTGGGTCTGTGGGACGAACATGCGAGGCAAACGGATCTTCGTCTGCCGCAAAACACTCGCTGGTGATGCTGCATGCGACGACCGCAGTGAACAGCATTCCTCTGACGACGCTCACCGACCATCGACTTTCAAACACAGTGACCTCACCCCTGTTTGGCTCGTGACTTACGCGCGGCCCCCTGAGGTGGTCAGCCGACGCGTTGTCAGAGATACTCGGCATTGATTGTAGTCTGCGAAGGTGCACTTGAGGGGGACACAGGGATGAAGCGGATCTTTTCGGTAGCGTGGCTGCGAGGCACTGTGGCCGTGGCGTGTGTCGCGGCAGGGGGCGCGACGGCATTGGCAGAAGAACGTCAGACGCCTGCGGTGACCGGACAGCCCAGTGATCGCCCCAACGTGATCGTGATCATGGCCGACGACATGGGCTTTTCCGACATCGGCTGCTATGGCGGTGAGATCCACACGCCGGTGCTGGATGGCTTGGCTGCCGGAGGATTGCGGTTTTCGCAGTTCTACAACACGGCCCGCTGCTGCCCGACGAGGGCATCACTGCTGACGGGGCTCTATCCCCACCAGGCGGGCATCGGCCACATGATGGAAGACCGGGGCCTTGACGGCTATCGCGGTGACCTCAGCCAGGAGTGCGTCACGATTGCCGAAGTGCTGCACGATGCCGACTATGCGACCTATGCGGTGGGGAAGTGGCATGTGACCAAGAAGGTGCGGCCTGAGGGGCCTCAGCAGCAGGACAACTGGCCGCTCCAGCGAGGGTTCGAACGCTTCTACGGCACGATCCATGGCGCGGGGAGTTTCTTTGACCCCAACTCGCTCACCCGCGACAACACGCTGATCTCTCCGTTTGCAGACCCCGACTACACACCCGAGACCTACTATTACACCGATGCGATTGGCGACAACGCGGTGGCGTTCCTCGCAGACCACGCCTCGTCAGGGGACGAGCGTCCCTTCTTCCTCTACGTCGCCTTCACGGCTGCACACTGGCCCATGCACGCCCTCGAGGCCGACGTGGCTCGCTACCACGGTCGCTATGACGAGGGGTTTGCGGCCATCCGCGACGCCCGGCTGGCGAAGTCGCGAAGCCTTGGTCTCGTGGATGCCTCGTGGCCGATGAGCCCGCAGGCGGTGGCGTGGGACGCCGTTGCCGATGCCGCGTTTGAGATTCGCTGCATGGAGGTCTACGCGGCGATGGTGGATGCGATGGATCGCAGCATCGGTCGGTTGGTAGACGAGCTGCGGCGGCAGGGCACGCTCGACAACACCGCGATTTTCTACCTGCAAGACAACGGTGGCTGTGCTGAGGGCATGGGGCGAGGCGGGAAAAAGCAGGTGGTGGCTCGCGCTGAAGCGCCTTCATTGCCCCCCATGGCAGCAGACGACCTGCAGTTCGACATGATCCCCAAGCAGACCCGCGACGGGTATCCGGTGCGGCAGGGGTATGGCGTGATGCCTGGCGGAGCCGACACCTACATCGGCTACGGTGAGGGGTGGGCCAATGTGAGCAACACACCGTTTCGCGAGTACAAGCATTGGGTGCATGAGGGCGGGATTTCCACGCCGCTGATCGTGCACTGGCCAGCAGGAATCGAGGCAGGTCGTCGCGGCAGCCTCGTGCATGCCCCAGGCCACCTGATTGACATCATGGCCACCTGTGTGGATCTAGCGGATGCGGACTATCCCGACGAACGCGGAGGCCGTTCCATCAAGCCGGCCGAGGGCGTGAGTCTCGTGCCCGCTTTCGATGGTGGAGAGTTGGTGAGGAGCCAGCCCATCTTCTGGGAGCACGAAGGCAACCGGGCGGTTCGAGAGGGTCGCTGGAAGTTGGTGGCCAAAGAAGGCAAGCCATGGGAACTCTACGACATGCAGGCCGATCGCACCGAACTGCACGACCTGGCTGGCGACATGCCGGAGCGGGTGGAGCGGATGGCGGCCGCCTGGGATGCCTACGCGGCCCGCGCCAACGTGCTCCCGCTCGGGGCGTGGCGCGGAAAGAACTAACGCATTTGCCAATGTGTCTGGCCGGCGGCTCGGCAACGGATCGTCACCGTGTGATCGCGCTGTGATCACGATCGGAAAGCAAGAAGGCCGCGTCTCCAGGGAGACGCGGCCTTCCGCATGTGATCAGCAGTCTCGCGCCTGTGGCGTCACGCTCCAGTCGAGAAACCTCGTGCAGGGTCAGTCGCGAACAATAGCCCGACCGTGCTTGGTGAGCACCACGTCGACGCAGTAGTCGCAGGAGGCCCAGCGATAGGTCAGGATCGTGCGGCCAAAGGCGCCCGGACGGCAGTCAGCAACGCAGGGGGTTTCGTCCGCGCAGCAAGCGGGAACGGTCACGCACACCTCTTGCGCGCAGCAGGTGCAAGGATCCACCACGCAAAGCGTGACATCGACCGGCGGTGGTGGGCACGGTGTGCAGCAGGTGTCTTGGCAGCAGGGGTCGCAGCAGTCACGGCGATGGTGACGGAAACCAGCTTCAGCGGAACCGGCCGTATCGAGCATGGGGGTCGACAGCAGGCCAGAGAACAGGAGGGTGGCGGCGAGCATAGCAGGAAGTTTCATGACGTCCTTTCGCAGGTGCATCGGGGAAGTGAAGGCGGGACGGAAGCCTGGTGCTTGGACGGCCGTGTCATTGCTGTTGGCTGTAAGCAGAAGCTCCCGCATAATCGTTACGCTTTACACAATAAGAATACCCTTACCAGATTTCGCATTTCAACGAGGTGGCTGAGGCGGAGCCGTTCGTTTTGGTGAAATCCTGCTGCTGGGAGCGATCTCATGGGACGCACGGCTGACGGCCAAGGGGCCATTTTTCTCTCGTCCACGGATTTTAAGCTGCCAGATCCCATGCCCGTCGGGCTGGCGAAATACACCGGTTTTCGTGAGATGGCCTCGGGGGGGACAGGTCGGCTGCGCAGCTGCTACGACCAGATCACCGGCCGCACGATTGTGGTCAAAACCCTGCAGGAACGCTTCCTCCTCGATGAGACGGAAAGCCGGCGGCTGCTGCGGGAAGCCCGGGTCACTGCCCAACTTCAGCACCCCAACACCGTGCCGGTCTACGAGATCGGTCGGGATCCGGTCGATGGCATCTACTTCACGATGAAGCGGGTTTCTGGAGAAAACCTCTTCCAGATTCTCAAACGCGTGGCGACCCAGGTCCCAGAAGCGGTCGCTGAGTTTCCGATCGCTCGTCGCGTGGGCATCGTCGCCGATGCAGCCCAGGCTCTGATGTATGCCCATGCCCGCGGCGTGATTCACCGCGACATGAAGCCGGAAAACATTTGGGTGGGCAACTTCGGGGAAGTGTTGCTGCTCGACTGGGGCGTGGCCAAAGTTTGGGGGCAGCCCGACGACATGCCGCTCCACCCCACGATCGCTCGCCAGCAGGAGCAGGTGCAGGAACTGACGATGGTGGGGGATCGCCCAGGAACCCCGCTCTACATGTCGCCCGAGCAAGTGAATGCGAATCGGGCGCAGGTTGATGAGCGGAGCGACATCTTCAGCTTGGGGGTTGTGCTCTATGAGACGGCTGCCCTGCGGGAGCCTTTCCGCGGCCGAACGATCGAAGAGACCTTCGACTACATCATCTACGACACGCCTCCGCCTCCCTCGAAAAAGAATCCAGACGAAGGGATTCCACCTGCTTTCGATGACGTGGTGATGAAAGCGATCAGCAAGAAACCTGCGGATCGCTTTCAGACGATGCGGCAACTGCTGGAGGCCCTCCGAGACGTCGAATTCGCGTCGCCATCTCAGGAGGCGTAAGCCGCTTCGGGTGGCTTTGGCGTATGGGGCTCGGCTGAGTGTTCGCGAAAAAAACACCCCCGCGGACCAATGCCCGCGGGGGTGCGTTCAATCCCTATTCTCACAAGGCGATGTGTCAGACGTCGCTTAGGCGAGGGCTTCCTTCACCGTCTTGATGATCGCCGCAGCGACCTTGTAGGGGTCGGCGTTGGACGCAGGCCGACGGTCTTCGAGGCGTCCCTTCCAGCCGTTCTCGATCGTTCCCACGGGGATGCGGATCGAGGCACCTCGGTCAGAAACGCCGTAGCTAAACTCGTGGATGCTCGCCGTCTCGTGCTTGCCGGTGAGCCGCTGGTCGTTGTCGGCACCGTACACGCTGATGTGGCGATCGATCACGCCGCCGAAGCCTTCACAGATCTTCGTGAAAACTTCCTTGTCACCGCACGTCCGCATGACTTCGTTTGAGAAGTTGGCGTGCATGCCCGAGCCGTTCCAGTCGAGTTTGCCCAGTGGCTTTGGGTGCCATTCGATGGCATAGCCGTAGCTCTCGCCGATTCGCTCGAGCAGGTAGCGAGCAATCCAGATCTGGTCGCCAGCGTCTTTGGCACCCTTCGCGAAAATCTGAAACTCCCACTGGCCGGCAGCAACTTCGGCGTTGATGCCTTCAACATTCAGCCCTGCTTCGAGGCAGGCGTCGAGGTGCTCTTCCACGCAGGGACGGCCGTGGGCGTTTTCCGCACCGACACCGCAGTAGTACGGGCCTTGAGGGCCAGGATAACCACCCTGGGGAAAGCCCGGAGGATTGTTGTTCTTGATGGACCAGAGGAAGTACTCCTGCTCGAAGCCAAACCAGAAGTCGTCGTCGTCTTCGCCGATGGTAGCCCGGCCATTGGATTCGTGAGGAGTGCCGTCAGGGTTCAGCACTTCGGTCATCACGAGGTAGGAGTTCTTGCGACCTGGATCGGGATAGATCGCCACGGGCTTCAGCAGGCAGTCCGACGAGCGGCCTGTTGCCTGCTCGGTGCTGCTGCCGTCGAAGGACCACATGGGGCACTCTTCGAGGGTACCGCCAAAGTCCTTCTCGACGCGCGTCTTCGACCGCAGGCTTTGGGTGGGCTTGTATCCATCGAGCCAGATGTACTCGAGCTTCGACTTCGTGCTCATACTGTCGCTCTTCCTATCGCTATTGGGCAAAAAAGGGTTTGGAAACGCTGGTGGCTTGGTCATCCGCCGGACGTCGCTACCTCGTTCCGCAAGACGCCAGCACACGTGCCGCTGGAGGCGTGGATTTGCACCCAGCACTCCGCCGGCGAGCATGCCGTCGTTTTGAATCGACGAAGCCGCCACTAGACTGTCGAGCAAAAACTGTACCAGATTGGGCTTAGGAGGGAATCCAGCGGAAATACGCGGAAACCGTGGTGGGCGAGATCTGGGGACGCACAAAAAAGGAGCACGCGGCTGTCTCTGCTGCCTCAGTGCGCGGCAGTGCTGAAGTCGCGAGACATCGGGGGGCGGGGCCGCTGAGGGCTACGCATCGCGGCGCGATCTCAGGTGCGCCGCGAAGTCGCCTTGGGGGATTGCGGGCCGCTTGGAGAGATCGCCGCACGCGACGTAGATCCAGCACGTAATGGGTTCGCCTCCCGATCGCCAGGTCGCCAGCACCCGTTCCCGGCGGTAGAGCGGGGATGGGCCGCCGCACTCTTCGTACGCATCGAGCGCTGCGAGGTCCGATGCATCGACCTCGAGCACGTCCCCGACGACGCGCGGTGAGCCTGCCTGCGCCCCCCCGCCGATCGACGGTGTCGCCCGCACGAATCCGGGATAGTCCCCGAGGTCGAAGAGCAACCCGGCAACGGTGGCCTCGCCCTGCACTCGCAGCGCTCGCACGATCTGACGTGGCGTCTCCGGTGCCGCGTCGATCAGGCTGGGCCGCAGGGTGCCGTAGACAAACAGCAGGTCTGGGGAAGAACGGTCTTGGGCGGGCATCTCACCAGCCCCCGCCACCGCCGCCACCGCCACCACCGCCAGACGAGCCGCCACCGCCGCCACCGCTGCTTGAGGAGGGGCTGGTGGCTGCTGCCGCTGCGGCGCTCGCCATCGCCGTGCCCACACCGGCTGCCGCGGCACCGATGCTCGAGGCAGACCAGGCGTTACCTTGGTACCAAGCAGGGTGGTAGCCGGTGCCATCAGTGTCCGCGGCCGAGGCCGCCTCGATCAGGTCGTGAAACTTTGCGGCCCAACGGTCGGCAACGCCAAGCGCGACGGCGAATGGCAAGAACCGTTCAAAGAGTTCGAGGGTTCGCGGAGCTGGGCCGTGACGGTCTGCATCGAAGGCGTTGCTGCCGACCGCTTCGAGGTCGTCCTCTTCGGCAGTGGCGAGATACATGCGAAAGCCATCGATGCGGTCCATCACGGCTCGGCCTGCCAGGGTGGGGGCCTTGATCAGTTCGTAGAAACCGGCCACTGTCGTGATCATCGCGAGCATGATCGGGATCATCCAGATCGACGTGCTCTCCGCGAGCATGAACACCCCGAAGCCCTCCGCCACCAGAAACGGAGTGGCAAACGCCGTCGCGAGGAGGGCCGTGCCGACGCCAAGCACGCGCTGGAGCGCTCCCGCCGTGGTGAAGACAGCTCGCCACTGTCCGATCGTTGCGTGTAGTAAGCCCACCACGGCGATGGTCCAGAACGACAGCCAGGCGGTGAGAAACGCCGCTTTCGCGGAGGTGCCGCCGCCATCGGCGAGGAGCAGTGTGGCCCCCACCGCCGCGAGGGCCACCACGACGCCGCCCACAAACCACTTCCGATTGGGCTGAAACAACGCCCCTTCGTATTCCTTGCTCAATGCCGTTCGCAGGTCGGAGATCGCCTTGGAGAAGGTGGTGTGATACGTCTGCTTGACGGGGAGGGTCATGCGTGTGCCAAGGAGCGTGGTGAAGACTTTCGTCTCGCCCGCAGACGCGCCGGCAGGGAGCTCGCCGGTTTTTCGCAACGTGTAGCTGCCACCCTCTTCCATGATCCGGAGTGCTCCCTGGGCTCCCAGCGAGAGGAGGGCTACCGAGAAGCATTCCTTGTCAAACCCCATTCTGGCGACGAAGCGGCAGGCGGCGGGGCTCAAGCCGTCTGGTGACTCAAACTGGGGAATGATGATGCCCTTGGATGGATCTCGGCCGACCAGCCACCACGCAACCGAAAAGTAGGCGATCACGACGCCGAGCGCGACGACGCCAATACGAAAAAACGGGTCTTCCCGCATGCGATCAAAGGCCGCCGGTTCAACGACGGCGTGCTTCGGAAACTGCGCAACGACGGTCATGCCTTCGCCCGGCGGGAACACGCGTGATGAGGAGAACTGCACCGTTGGCGGATCGCCTCCGATGGTGATCATCACGCCGGACTGATCCTGAGATCCAAGCTTGCCCAGGTAGGCTTCGGGGTCGATCGCCGCCGCAGGCACACTCGCCGGGAGCACGACCTCAACGGAAGTCTTCTTGATCGGAAAGGCCCAGCCATGGCCTGTGGCGTTCCAGTAGACCTCGTCATGGTCGGCGAAGAATCGCAGCTGGCGGGTCTTGTAGCGGAGCGTGTAGGTGTGTTCGCCGTGGGGGACGAGCGAAGACTTGTCGCCGATGTAGATCCGTTCGAAGGTGTCGAGGTTCTCGGTGTGGTACGGAGCAGCGGCGCCGTCGTACTCAACCGCGAGGATCTCAAATGGCACCCGTGCTCCAGAGGTCAGCCAGCCACCGGAGTATCGCGTGGGGATGTCGCGATAGATGCCGTGGCGGATGTTGGTGCCTTCCGCCTGCACGGTGATGGTTTCCGTGACGTCAAGAAATCCGCCGTCTTGCACCACGACACGACACGCGAAGTGTGAGATTTCTTCCGCGGCACGTGCTGTGCCAAAGGAAATCATCGCGGCGATCAGCGTGAGCAGCGACGCAAGACGGGGAAGCGTCAGGGGCCAGAACGTCATCAATGAACCTTCCCTTCACTGGTTGGGGGAGGCGGTGGGAGTCACCTTCGGAGCGGCACGTTCTCCAACAGACTCCACCTGAAAGTAGTCGGCCGTGCGAAAGCCAAACCAGCGAGCAACGAGGTTCGAGGGAAAGGCCTCTACGGCGATGTTGAGATCGCGGACTGCGCCGTTGTAATAGCGACGGGCGTACTGGAGCGCGTCTTCTGTCGCCACCAGCTGCTCGGTGAGCTCCTCGAAGGTGGTGTTGGCTTTGAGGTCGGGGTAGGCCTCCACCCGAGCGAAGAACGACACAAGACCGCCGTTGAGCCTGGTTTCAAGCTCGTTGACATCGGCCATCGATGTGGCGTGGTCTGCGTCTTCTCGCAGTTTCGTCAGGTCCTCAAGGAGGGTGCGCTCAAAGCCCGCGTAGCCCTTCACGCACTCGACGAGAGAGGGGATCAGGTCGTGTCGACGCTTGAGCTGTACGTCGATGCCACTGAGGCCCTCGGCCACGAAGTTTCGACAGCGGACGAGCCGGTTGTAGGCCAACGCCAGCAGGGTGGCCGCGGCCACGAATGCCGCGGGAATCAGCAGTTGCATCGCAGTGGGGACCATTGGGAGCTCCGGGTGAGAGCCTGATTGTAAGGCTTCTGTCGGATTTGCGAGATTTCGCGACCAGGTGCGACGTTTGGTGTCGCATCATGTTTTTGAGGATGACGTGGTTCTCGGGGGGGGTATACTGCTTTAAAGGTGTGGTGGCGTGGAGCAGGAGCCTGCGATGTCGCAACGTGCGGAAATCGAGCGGTTGTATGCGCTTGGTAGATACAGTCGCGCGGTTCCATTGGCCGAAGTCGAACTTGCCGAGGCCCGCCAGCACCATGGCGACTGCCACCCGGTTACGGCGAGGGCCATCAATGATGTCGCCGTCCTCTACGACGCCCTTGCACGCTACGACGAAGCGACGGCCTTGTATCGCGACGCCCTCGCGATTCGAGAACAGACGCTTGGGCCGGACCATTCCGATACGGCGACGAGTTTGATCAATCTGGCGCATGCGTGTTACCGCCTTGCCGCCTACGACGAAGCGGAAGACGCGTATCAAAGAGGGCTCGCGATCTATGAGCGAGTTTCGGGGGCTGACCATCCGGATACGGCCACCTGCCTCAACAATCTCGCCCTGCTGTACGACGCGCAAGGGAAGGCCGAACAGGCGGAGTCGCTGTACCAACGATGCCTCGCCATCTACGAAAAGAGTCTTGGGCCCCAGCACCCCGACACCGCGACGAGCCTCAACAATCTCGCGCTGCATTACGACGCTCGCGGCCGCTATGCCGAAGCCGAGCCACTGTTCCTACGAGCCCTTGCCATATGCGAACGGATCCTGGGGCAGGGGCATCCTCGGACGGCGACGAGCATGAGTAATCTCGCCGCGCTCTACAGTCATCAGCGACGGTATGACGACGCGGAAGACCTATTTCGCCGGGCGTTGGCGGTCTTCGAGGAGTCGTTCGGGGAAAGCCACAGCAACATTGCTGTCACCGTGAATAGCCTGGCCAATCTCTACTGGCTTCAAGAACGCTACGGCGCAGCGGTGCCCTACTACGAGCGCGCTGCAACGATTCACGCGAAGGTTCATGGGGTGGATCACCCCCGCACGGTTGCCTGCCGCACTCGCCTTGATGAGGCGCGGCGGATCCTCGACGGCGATGCTCGCCTCACGTAGGCGTGGGCGTCATCGGCTTGTGGGGCGGAAGGGGTGGACCCACGCGAGGAAGGACTGCACGTGCCGCGTTTGCACCCACAGCCTGCCCTGGCCTCGGAAGCGGCACACGAGTCCTTCGCCTCCGAAGAAGAACGTTTTGAGTTTGCTCCTTGAGCGGAGTCCCGGAAGAACCGAAACGCTGTAATCGAGCGTGTCTTCGAAGGCCACGATGTAGCCCGTGTCGACGATGTACTCGTCCTTCACGTCGATCGGCAGAATCGCTCCGTACGAGTTGAAAAAGAGGTCGCCGGTGCCGCTCGCCTTGAGGAGCACGAGGCCCTCGCCCCCAAAGAAACTCTTGGCCCCTTGCCACTTCCCTGAAATCTCCACGCCGGGACCGTGGCAAACAAACGCTCCCCTTTGCATCAGCAGGCTGCCGCCGCTGAGTCGGTAGTGGGCGGCGTCGCCGGCGGCCCCTGGGGCAAACACCACCTCCCCCGGGCCTCGCTCGGCGGTGAACGTGTTGACGATCATGCTCTCGCCGCCAAACGCCCGGCCGAGGGTCTTGCGAAGCCCTCCCTTAAAGCCTGCTTTGAGCTTGATCGACGGCGACATGCAGGCCATCGCCGCAGGCTCCGCAAAGACTTGCTTGCCTTCGTGGAGGCCGATCGTGATTAAGGCAAAGTCAGGGCGTTGGCTGATCTCATACGTGAAGTCGGGGCTCGCTCCACGGATTACGGCTGACGTCTGCTCAGGGGCCGTGTCAGCAGACGCCGCTGCCGCGTGCGGAATCTGTAGTGACGCGCCGCATTTCTTGCACGTGGCGGTTTTGCCCGCGTGCTCAGGGGCGACCCGAAAGGTGGTGCTGCAGTGCTGGCAGGCAAACTCAATCATGACTCTCGCTCCCGCGCGGCGTGGGCTACCGCGGCTTGAGTTTGGGGCCAAGCAGCGCACCGAAGCTCGGTGGGTTGTGGGATTGGCACAGCAAGCGACCTTTCCCGGAAAAGCGGCACACAAGCCCCTCACCGCCAAGGAAGCTGCCGATCCAACTCGCTCCCGCCTTGCGGATGGCGAAGGTGAGCGTGTCTTCAAAGGCTACGATGTGTCCTGTGTCGACAATGTAGTCGCCGTCGACCTCAACCTCGTAGATCGCACCAAAGCTGCTCAAGAAGAGATCCCCGGAGCCGCTGCATTTCAGCCAGAACAGCCCCTCGCCACTGAAGAGGGCTTTGCCGAAGCCCTGCCACGTGGCGTCGATCTCGATGTCGGTGCTCGAGCCGAGCCAGCTGCTGCCTTGCACGATCATCGTTCCACCGTGGAGGCGACGGTGCACCACGTCTCCCAAGAGTCGCGGGCCAACGATCAGCGTTTGCTCAGGCTTGGTGGCTGTGAAGTGGTTGAGAAACAGGCTCTCGCCGGCGAGCATCCGCTTGAGCCCTTTCAGCAGACCGCCGCCGCTGCTGTTTTTCTTGCGGGTCGTGGTTTCCACGACGAAATCTGGCGACATGGCAATCATGCCGCCCACTTCGCAGGTGAGCGACTCACCTTCGTCGAACGTCAGTTGGGCCACGGCCGCAGCCGGACGGGAGAGGATGTCGTGACGCATGGGATCACCAGAGGTGGGCGTTGGCCCAGGCGGCGAGGCCTCCAAAGGACCTCGACTGAAGATAGATACGGCCTGGGCCTCGGACGCGTGTCACCAGCCCTTCCTGGCTGAAAAAGCTTGAGAAGATGCCGCCGGCCATGCCGATGCGGATGTCGACGGTTGGTTCGTAGGCCACGAGGTGACCAGTGTCGACCACATACTCGTCGGTCACTTCGCGCGAAAAAATACCACCGTAAGCGCCAAACCAGACTTTCCCCTTGCCGCTCACCCGCAAGCGAAACAGGCCCTCGCGAGCAATCGCCATCCGCAGCCCCGCCCAGCCAAGGCCGAGACGGACGCGCGGCTCACAGGCAATGAAGGCCCCGGGCTGGAGAAAGAGCGTGGTGCCTTCCAGGTCGAGGCATTCGATGTCGCCAGGAAACGGTTGGGTGAGCACAAGTTCCCCTTCCGATTCCGTGAAAAACTCGTTGACAAACATCGACTCGCCGCCGAAGCCGCGGCGGAGAAGTCCTCGCATGAGCCCGCCGCTGAATCGGGTCCGCATCCCCACCGTCGCACTCATGCTGGCCATCGCGTCGGCTTCCGCGATCACGCGATCACCCTTCTGCAGATGCAGGTGGATGTTGGCAAACGAAGGACGATTACGGATGACGTGCTGCATAAGGCAGGTCTTGTCAGAAACAAGGAAGACGCGCTGGCGGGAGCAGGGCTGGAACCCTGTTTGGAGCCCTCAGGGGGAACGCGACCACTCCCTCACCTGACCCCAGTCGATCCCGAGAGCAAGATACTCGCGCGGCGGGAGCTTGCCTACCTGATCCCGGATGGCGGCGATGCGGGCGGCGTGGTCGGGGTGGGTGCTGAGCCACGTCAGGCCACCCGGAAGGCCACCGGCTTCTCGTTGCAGCGTTTCGAAAAAGCGGGCGAGCGACATTGGGTCGATTGCCGCCGCATGCAGCATCCGCACACCTTCGCGATCCGCTCCCGTTTCTTGCTCACGGCTGTAACTATTGATTGTGGCGAGTTTGAAGACTTCTGCCCCCGCCACGACGATGCCTTCGAAGTTGCCAATCAGCAGGTTGACAGCCGCGGCCAACCCCAGCGACTGTGCGACCTGACGCAGCCCGTGTCGTTCGGAGGCGTGAGCCATCTCGTGTGCCAAGACGCCCGCCACTTCCTCTGCCGAACCGGCACGCTTGAGGAGCCCGGTGTAGAGCACGATGGTTCCGCCAGGGAGGCAGAAGGCGTTGCAGATGTCGGCGTCGATGATGTGCACGTCGAAGCGGAGGCCATCGGTGGCGACCTGGGGGGCGAGTCGGTCGACGATCTGCTGCACCGCGTCGGTGAGCAGAGGATCGTGTACTTCCGGCCCTCCACGATCCATGAGTTGGTAGGCCTGCCCACCGATCTGGCGGTCCACCTCCAGCGGCACGGCGTGAATCGAGGTGTCGGCGACGCGTCGGATCCCGTAGAAGCAGGCCAGGCAAAAACCGGCGATGAGCAGGGTCAACAACAGCCCCGCCGACCGGCCTCGCCAGCGTGCGCGTCGTTGTTTGGCAGTCGCCGCCCGAAGCGGTTCGTCGAGGAGGCCGCCGGCCGCCACCGCGAGTTCCCTCGCGAAGCCCCGCGCTTCCGAGAACAGCGTGAGGCTGCGGTCCGCGGTCCGCAGGAATACGATGCGGCCGTTGTAGCCTCCGAGGTCCACGCGGCAGTCGCTGTAGCGGATCGACAGTTCGTGGACTTCTTCGTCGCTGGCATCAGACGAAACGCGAGCCACCACACGGTCGGCCGCCAGCCAAAGGTCCGCCCCACGCCGCCCCCCAGGCAGTTGATCGCTAAAGACACCGCCAGGGAAGGTGAGTGTGTCGAGAGACATGGCTGGCCAATAGGTGGGAAAGGGACGATCTTCAGGATCACCCCAACATGGTACTGTGATGCGGTCGGGAGGGTCGGGGACGTTGCGATCAGGGAGAACTGTCGTGTTGCCATTTTTAAGAACTGGGTGCGTGGCGTGTGCCCTGATGGTGGTTGCGTGGGGCGTGTGCACGGCCGGGAGTCGCGGGGCGGATGCGGCGGCTGACGCGCACGCAGGGCCTGCCGATGCGGAGTGGAGTGAGCGTGGGTTTTGGAGCACACCCGATGGAAAGCCCGTCTCCGATGGTTGGCAGTTTGCCAATGGTGAGGTGTCGCTCGTTGTGCCGCGGCAAGGGGGTAACATTGTCAGCCGTCCTTTGCCTCCCAACTTTGAGCTGAGTTGGAAGTGGAAGATTGAGAAGGGAGTCAACAGTGGGCTGAAGTATCGGGTGCGGACGTTTGGCGATGGGGCGCACGCACGCACGCTTGGCCTTGAGTACCAGATCATCGACAGCGCGCCGGACGACACGTCGCTGGGGTCCACAGGCGCGATCTATGACCTCGTTGAACCGTGCAAAGACAAGTTGCTGCATCCGCCAGGTGAATGGAACGAGTCGACCGTAATCGCGATCGGCGACCGCATCGAGCACTCGCTCAATGGAAAGGTGGTGACGTCGGCGAGCACCGCAGGGGCAGCCTGGGACACAACGGTTGCCCTGAGCAAGTTTTTTGGCACCGACGATTTCGGCCGGCCGCGCGAAGGGGATCGGGTGATGCTCACCGACCACGGTGGGAAAGTCACCTACAAGGATTTCCACTTTGTGGCACACGCCGCCCCCCCGCCTTCGAACGAGCCCCCCCAGGGGCCCTTCCTGGCCAACGGGAGCCGCAACAGCTGGGCCGATCAGAGCAGCATCGTGATCTGGACGCGGACCACACAAAACCCAGAGATGCGTTTCGACGGCACTCCGTTCGTCAGCCTTTCGAGCAAAGAAGCGAGGCAGCTGGCGAGCGAAAAAGACCCCGCCGTACTACTCGGCACGCAACTCCCGGAAGGTGCTTCGCTCGACGACATGCTCGGGGCATGCCCTGGCGAGTCAGGCCGGGTGCGGCTTTCGTATTACCCGGAGCATCAACGGCGGTTGATGCAGCACACGCCCTGGAGCATCACGCACGCGGACCACGACTTTACGGCGCAGTGGAAACTCGAAGGTCTTACCGCCGGCAAGCGGTATCTCACGGTGATTGAGGCGCAGTCGCCAGAAGGCGAACCGACGGCGGTCGCGCTCGGCAGTTTTCAGACCGCGTTCCCAACAGACGCCGCACAGCCGATCACGTTTTGTGTGACGACATGCCACGATTTCATTCGCCGCGACGATGGCGACCGTGGACACAAGATCTACACAGCCATGCAAAAAATGGCCCCGGCGTTTGTCGTGCATGCTGGGGACATCGAGTATTACGACAAGCCCGATCCCTGGGCCCTGACAAAAGAGCTGATGCGGTTCAAGTGGGGCAGAATCTTCGCCCTGCCTGTGAATCGCCGCTTCTACGGCAGCACGTCGAGTTACTTCATCAAGGACGACCACGACACGCTGGCCAACGACTGCTGGCCAGGGCAGAGGTATGGGGCAGTGACATTTGAAGAGGGAGTGCGGCTGTTCAACGACGAACAGTTTCCGACACGCTCTCCTCGGTATGCCACGGTGCGATGGAGCCGTGACTTGCAGATCTGGCTGCTGGAAGGGCGCGATTATCGCAGCCCGCACACAATGCCGGATGGGCCAGAGAAGACGATCTTGGGCGCTGAGCAGAAAGCGTGGCTCGAGCGGACGCTCGCCGAGTCCGACGCCCCCTTCAAACTCGTGTTCAGTCCGACCCCGGTCGTGGGGCCAGATCGTGACAACAAGCGAGACAACCATGCCAACGACATCTTCGCCCACGAAGGGCAGCAGCTGCGCGACCTGTTTGCCGCGACGCCCGGCGTGATTGTCTGCTGCGGTGATCGGCACTGGCAGTATGCGTCGGTCGATGACGAAACCGGGCTCTGGGAGTTTGGCTGTGGTCCGGGCAGCGAGGCACATGAGCTTGGCTGGAAAGAAGGGGATGAGCGGGCGGCGCACCGCTTCCTGCGGGTGGCCGGTGGGTTTTTGTCTGGGGAGGTGGGGTATTCAGGTAAGCCACCGCGCCCCACGCTCACGCTCCGCCACCACACGGTCGATGGGCAGCCGCTGAACAATTTTGACTTCCAGCCCGTAACTCCGTGATCGGGCTGAGCGTCTGACAACCGTGTCGGCAAATGCGCTGTCAACAATGACAGCCGGTTGATGTTGACCGGTTTTTACTTGGCCCGGTACGCTCACGACTTCGCTCCCTCCTTGGCGGGGGCTTCGCTCCTTCGTCTCAAGAAAGAGGTGTTCGGAGCGACCATGTGCAGTTGTCACGACACACGAGAGGCAGTCATGCGGAAGGCATCGCGATCACGCACGTCTCGAACCAAGGTGGGAGCGACTCGGCAGCAGCCGTCATTGCGCTCGGTGCTTGAGCATCTGGAGTCGCGGGCAATGCTCGCGGGTGATCTGCCACCCACGCTCGACGCGATCGCCAATGTGGTAATTGATGAGGATTCGACCGAGCAGACACTCTATCTGCAGGGCATCTCAGCCGGGCTCGGTGAAACGCAGCCTTTGCGGGTGACCGCGGTCAGCAACAACGTCGCCGTCTTGCCTGATCCCACGATCGCGTACACGTCCCCCAAGTCGTTCGGTGTGATGACCTTCACACCGGTGGCGGATGCCTCTGGCGTTGCCACCGTGACCGTGACGGTCGAGGACGGTGGGGCCGACGGAGATCTGGCGACGGCTGGAGACAATGCCACGTTTTCTCGTGCCTTCGATGTGACTGTCCTGGCGGTCGATGATCGGCCGGTGCTCGATCCCTCGGCTTCCCCCACGCTCGGTTCCGTCGACCAAGACACCGGTGCCCCGGTGGGCGCCGTCGGGGTGTTGGTGTCTTCGCTGATTGAGGCCGGCGGCCAACTCGACAACTTTGAAGATGCGGATGGCGACCCGCTCGGCATTGCCGTGGTTGCCGTGAATCTTGAAGGGGGCTCTCTGTGGTATTCACGAGATAACGGGACAACAAACTGGGCTCCTTTCCCGAATGTGGCGGAAGCCGATCCTTTATTTCTTGCGGCAGATGCCACGACGCGCGTGTACTACCAACCGGCCGCTGGCTGGAGCGGATCAATTGCGGATGTGCTGACCTTCCGAGCCTGGGATCAAGTCACGCTTTGGGAGCAGTTGGGAGGGGACCTCGACGGTGAGGCCGCGTTTGACAACGCCGGAAAGGCCGTCGCCATGTCGAGCGACGGGCTCACGGTGGCGGTGGGGGCTTCCGGGAGCGATCAAGCGGCGACCAATGCGGGCGCTGTAACCATCTATCGCCTTACGAGCAGCAGCGCCGGGGACCGGTGGGATGTGGTGGGCAGTCCGATCGTCGGCGAGGCTGCGTCGGATGCCGCTGGCACCACGGTCTCTCTCGCCGGCAACGGCAAGATTGTGGCGATCGCGGCGCCGCTCCATGACGGTGGCGGCCGCCGCGATTCTGGGCAGGTTCGTGTGTTTCAGTGGGTCGACAACACCGGTTGGACGCCGCTCGGTGGAGCACTTGTTGGCGAGGCGCTCGGTGATCGATTCGGTTCGGCGATTTCGCTTTCTGCAGATGGCACGACGCTTGCGATCGGTGCGTTTGGTAATGACGCTGCGGGGGTGGACGCGGGCCACGCGAAGGTGTTTCGCTGGAACTCAGGCTCCTCGTCTTGGGAGCAGCAAGGGGCCACCATCCAGGGGACCACCGAAGGTGTTGGCGCCGGTACCGCGGTGTCGCTCTCCGAAAATGGTTCGGTACTCGCAGTCGGTTCGCCGCGTGAAACCGGCGGCACAGGGGTGGTGCGCGTCTACCGCTGGAATGCTGGGACGACCAGTTGGGAGTTGGTCGGCGCTGAGATAAACGGTGAAGCCAGTGGGGACAACTTCGGCAGTGCGCTCTCGCTGTCGGCCGACGGCTTGGTGTTCGCTGCTGGTGCGATCGGCAATCAGGGGAACGGCTATGGCGCTGGACACACGCGGGTCTACCGCTGGGACACCGGATCATCTGCATGGGTTCAGCAGGGCCTCGATCTCGATGGTGAGGCCGCCTTTGATAGCGCGGGTTCGGCTGTTGCCTTGTCGGGGGATGCGAGCACCGTGGTGATCGGGGCCACCGGGAACGACGGCAATGGAAACAACGCAGGGCATGCCAGGGTTTACCGCTGGGACGTGGGCCAGTCAGCCTGGGTTCGTGCTAACAGCGACATCGATGGCGAGGCTGCGACCGACAGTGCTGGGTCGGCAGTTGCCGTGTCGTACAATGGTGGCGTGGTCGCGGTCGGCGCCCTGGGGCACGCAGGGGCAGGGGTTCAAGCCGGGCATGTGAGAGTGTTTGTGGAGGCGCCCGCGGTCTCCGAAGCGACCGACACGGTCAGCGTGGAGGTCGTTGCTGTCAATAAGCTACCCACGATCGCAGCGATTGCGGACGTCACGGTTGCCGAGAACGACGGTGAACAAACCGTGACGCTGACAGGGATTTCGGCGGGGCTCGGAGAGCTGCAGCCGCTGCGTGTCACCGCCACGAGCGGCAATCCAGCGACCCTCGCCAATCCGGTGGTGACCTACACGTCGCCGCAGGGCACGGGGAGCCTGGCCTTCACGCCGATCACCGGGCAGACGGGCACCGTCACCATCGATGTGACCGTGGAAGACGGTGGGCTCGACGGTGATCTCAGCACCACCGGCGATAACGGCAGTGTGACAGTGAGCTTTGACGTGACGGTGACAGCGATTGCTGACCCGCCGGTGTATGAGTCGTACATGACGTTCACCTCGGCGGGGTACTGGTTGCTCAACACCAGCGACGGTTCCTCCTTCACGCAAACCACATTTGCGACGTGGGCGATCAATCAATCGTTCGATTGGACCAACGTTGTGGAAGGTGACTTTAACGGCGACGGGCTGATGGATATCGCCGGCCGCACCAACCTTGGTCAGTGGTGGGCGTCCCTCAACAACGGCGATGGCACGGGAGGCGACGGCCAAGGGGGCAGGGCGCCGGTGTTGATGACCTACTGGCGTCCGGGGCTCGATATCCAGCAGGTTGTTGCAGCCGACTTTAACGGTGACGGTTTCACGGATATCGCTGGGTTTACGAGCGCCGGCGTGTGGTGGGTTGGCTTTGCTAAGACAGGGGGCGACGTCGGCTTCACCAACCAGCGCGTGGGCGGATGGCTCCCCCAGTTTCAGATTCGCTCCATCCAAACAGGCGACTTCGATGGCGATGGCAACATGGATATCGCCGGGCTTGCGACGACGGGCCATTGGCTGGGGCTGCTTGGTCAGAACGGCGGCGGTTGGACGTCGAAGGTTCTCGGGGTGTGGTCGCCGACGCTCAACTTCAGTGACGATATTGTCACGGGGGATTTCAACGCCGATGGCCTGACGGACATCGCCGGCAGGACGACGGGCAACGTCTGGTATGTGGCGACCGCCAACACCGACACGATCGGCTTTACGACAACCACCCTCGGTATTTGGGGAGAAACGACGTGGGGCGACACGTCCGTCGGTGACTTCAATGGCGACGGGCAAACCGACATCATCGCTCGCGCCGCGAACGGCCAGTGGTGGGGCCTCATCTCCGACGGCACGACAAATCTCCGCACCAACCGCTTGGTTGGTTACTGGAATCCCAATGTGGTGTGGACAGGCATCACGGTCGGGGACGCCGATGGCGACGGGGTCGACGAGTTGATCGGCAGGCGTGCAACCACGCCGGAGTCTGCTCGAGGAGCACTGTGGGTGGCTGACATCACAGACACCCTCATGCAGACCGTGCGTTGGGGCTTCCAGACGATCGACGTCACCAAAGAAACACGCAACCTGTTCTTCTCGCGGTTTTAGTGGGGCTTGAGCACTTCGGTTCAGCCACGGGCAGCGGGTAAACTCTGGGCAGCCAGAGGAGCCCGTGATGACAGAGCCAGACATCGATCGTGAGCAAGGAGAAACCCTGACCGCTCCGCCGCGTGCGAGGCGATGGCGCCGTCGTGGAGCAATCGCCTGCCTCGTGATGGTCGGGTGCTTGGCGGCGGTGGTGGGCCTTGGGGTGTGGCAACTGCGAGCGAGCCTGCCACACCTCGATGGCAGGCACCCATTGCCTGGCTTGGCGGCCGAGGTCATCGTTGATCGCGATGGGCTTGGTGTGCCCACGGTGCGTGCACAGAGTCGCGTGGATGCGGCCCGGGCGCTCGGCTACGTCCATGCCCAGGACCGGTTCTTTCAGATGGACCTGCTGCGGCGACGCAGTGCAGGAGAACTGTCGGCCCTCGTGGGGGGAGCCGCGGTGGGCCTGGATCGTGAAACGCGGCTGCACCGCTTCCGCTTCAGAGCAGAGAGGGCGGTCGACCAGCTTCCGGAGCCGTACCGGGAACTGCTCGTGGCCTATGCCGCCGGAGCCAACGCTGGGCTTGCAGCCCTGTCTGCAGCCCCACCGGAGTACCTGGCAATCCAGGCGACACCCGAGCCATGGCAGCCTGCCGATAGCCTGCTCGCGGTGTACGCCATGTTTCTCGACCTGCAAAACGAAAGTGGAGGACACGAGTCCGCCCGCGGTCTCATTCATGACCTGCTCCCCGCGGATCAGGTGGCCTTCCTGCTCCCCGCGGGTTCACCGCTGGATGCACCGCTTGACGGGCCTGCGTTTGAGGCAACGGCGCTGCCCGCACCCACCACCGTAAACGTGCGTCGGCAGCGTGCGGATCAGGATCACCAGGTTAGGGCGGTTGAGCACGCCGCGAGTTATTGGGATCAGCTGCGGGATGCCCATGCGCCCCGCGAGGTGGTGTTTGGCAGCAACAACTGGGCTGTCGCTGGCAGCAAGACGGCAGGTGGAGGAGCGTTGCTCGCCGGCGACATGCACCTTCGCCTTGGCGTGCCAAGTATTTGGTATCGAGCGGCCTTGGTGTGGCCTGGCGAGGATGGTGAGCGACGTGTGGTGGGCGTGACGCTGCCGGGGGCACCGTGTGTCGTGGCGGGAAGCACCGGGCGAATCGCGTGGACGTTTACCAACAGCGAAGGAGACTGGCTCGATCTCGTCGTGCTGGAGACGGATCCGGCCAACTCGGAACGCTACCGGACGCCGACGGGCTGGCAAGACTTCGTCCATCACCCGGAAACGATCAAAGTCGCTGGCGGCGAGGATGTCACCCTGGATGTGGCCGAAACGATCTGGGGGCCGGTCATCGATCGCGACCACGCGGGGCGACTGCGGGCGGTGCGGTGGACGGCGCACGAAGCCGATGGGGCCAACTTGAATCTGATCCGCTTTGAAGAAGCACAGTCGATCGACGATGCGCTGGCAATCGTCGACACGATTGGTGTGCCCCAACAAAACCTGCTCTGCGTGGATGTCGATGGTCGTGTCGCCTGGACGATCCTCGGCCGCATCCCCAAGCGGGTTGGTTTTGATGGGAGCACGCCCGTGTCGTGGGCCGACGGGACGGCCTCATGGGACGGCTGGGTCTCGGCAGATGAGCGGCCTACCGTGGTCGATCCCACGTCGGGGCGACTTTGGTCGGCCAACGCCCGCGTGGTGCCGGTCTCGGGCCACGCAGTGATTGGCGATGATGGCCAAGATGTGGGCGGCCGTCAGGGGCAGATTCGTGATGCACTGCTCGAGATTGATAACGCTACGCCTGCCGACATGCTTGCCATCCAACTCGACGACCGAGCGATGTTTCTTGAGAGGTGGCGAGCGCTGTTACTGGAAACCCTGACGCCAGAGGTGGTGGCGGCGAACCCTCAGCGTGCCGAGGCGCGGCAACTTGTGGAAGCCTGGGGCGGCAAGGCCTCAGTCGAATCGGCTGGCTACAGAATCGTTCGCGAGTGGCGGTATGAGGTGGCCAACGTCGCCTTCGAATCGCTCGTTGCGGAACTTCGCGAGGCAGATCCACGCTTTGATTACCTGCGTGACTTTCGGCGATTTGAAACACCGCTGTGGATGCTGGTGACCGAACAACCCACGGATCTCCTCCCGGAGCGGTTTGAAAGTTGGTCCGAGGTGCTCGTGTCCGCACTCGATTCGACCCTGGAAACGCTTGCACACGTTGGGCCTCTCTCACGCCGTACGTGGGGTGAATGGAATGTCAGTCGGGTGCAGCATCCACTTGGTGCGGCCATCCCCTTTCTCTCTCAGTGGCTCGATATGCCGGCGCAGTCGTTGCCTGGGGATGCCAACATGCCGCGGGTGCAGCTGCCGTGGGCCGGAGCCTCGCAGCGGATGGTGGTGTCACCAGGGCGGGAAGACGAAGGCTTCTTTCACATGCCCGGAGGCCAGTCGGGCCATCCGCTCTCGCCGCACTATGGGGATGGCCACCAGGCATGGGCCAAAGGGGAGCCAACACCATTTCTGCCCGGGAAGGCCATTCACTCCCTCACGCTCACCCCCGTTGGCATGCATGACGGAGAGGCTCAATGAACAGGCGCCGGAGAACCATAGGTGTGTCTCGAGGGCTTGGCTGCCTCGTCGCGATCGCGTGCGTTGTGGCGGGGGCTCAGAGTTTGGGTGACGAGGCTGCGGATCTCTGGCCGGCGGTGACGCTGGAAGCCAAGCCGTGGACGCGGTGGTGGTGGCTGGGAAGTGCCGTCGATGAAGCCGGACTCACGCAAGAACTTGCCTCGCTCGCGGACGCCGGCTTCGGGGGTGTGGAGATCACGCCGATCTACGGAGCGCGGGGCGCGGAGGATCGCTTCCTTTCGTTTCTCTCCGCTGACTACATGCAGGCTCTCAAGGTCACCTGCCAGGAGGCCAAACGCCTTGGGCTCGGTGTGGACATGGCCACGGGAACCGGCTGGCCCTTTGGTGGGCCACAGGTTGGACCGGACGATGTGGAACTTCGAATTGCTGGGAAGGATGGGCGATTCGCACCCCATCCCACCGGGTTCAAGGTGAAGCGGGCCGCACCCGGCGGGGCGGGGTTTGTGGTCAATCCGTATTCCACTGCGGCCCTGGAGCGATACCTGCATCCGTTCAGCGACGCGCTCAGTCAGCTGCCGCCCGCGAGCCTCAGGAGCCAGTTTCACGATTCGTTTGAGTATCAGGCCAACTGGGCACATGAGGTGCCCGAGGCCTTTCATGCCATGCACGGCTACGAACTTGCGTCGCAGCTCGATGCTCTCGAGGGCCGGGGTGATCCTGAGACGATTGCCCGCGTGAAGGCCGACTATCGGGCAACGCTGGCCAGCCTGCACATGGACTACGTGAAAGCGTGGGTGACGTGGGCGCACGGTCAGGGATGCCTCGCCCGGGAACAGGCCCACGGGGCTCCTGCCAACCTGATCGATCTCTATGCCATCTCGGACATTCCAGAGACTGAGGTGTTTGGGGCGAGCCGATTTGTGATCCCTGGTCTGCGACGCGAGGAGGCGGAGGTCGGAAAGAACCTGCCGCAGCCGCTCGTGACTCGGCTGGCGTCGTCGGCTGCCCATCTCGCGGGCAAGCGGCTTGTCTCGTCCGAGACGTTTACCTGGATGCGGGAGCACTTTCGCGGGGCTCCCTCGCAGATGAAGCCCGAGATCGACCAGCTCTTTCTCGCGGGGATCAACCACATCTTCTATCACGGTACCGCGTATTCGCCGGAGGATGCCGCGTGGCCGGGGTGGCTGTTTTACGCGTCCACGCAGGCCAACGACCGCAATCCGCTGTGGCGAGAGTTCGCGGAGGTCAACGCCTACATCGCGCGGGCTCAATCGCTGCTTCAGGCAAGCGAGCCCGACAACGACCTGCTCGTCTACTGGCCGATCCACGACCTGTTGCACACCGTCGACGGATGGCAGCGCGCATTCTCGATGCACGAGGCCGACTGGCTGACCGAGGCCGAAAGTGGCCGGCTCGCCCAGTCGCTCATCGACGCGGGGCTTTCGTTTGACTTCTGTTCCGATGCCCTGCTCAGCGAAGCGGGCCGCTACCGGGCGGTGGTGGTGCCTCCCTGTAGGTTGCTGCCCGCGGAGACGCTGCAGCGGTTGCTCGATCATGCCGCAGCCGGCGGGACGGTGATCTTCGTGGGGCGGGTGCCCAACGATGTACCGGGCTGGGGAAGGCTCGATGAGCGGCGGGCTGCTTTCAAGCAGCAGACCGCGAGGCTTGCGTGGCAAGAGGAGGGTGATGGACGGACCGCGTTGGTTGGTGGGGGAAAGCTGGTGCTCGTGGATGATGCCAAGGGCGTGATGGCCTTCGGCATTGCCCGCCGCGAGCCTGCAGCCGCACGAGGGCTCGGCGTGCTGCGTCGGCGGCTCGGCGACGACACGCTCTACTTCTTCGTCAATCACCGCGCGGAAGCCGTGGATGACTGGGTGGGTATGGCCACGCCGGCGGCTGCGGCGGTGGTGATGGATCCCCGCACAGGGCAGGTCGGCCGCGCAGCGGTGCGACAGACAGCAGGCCAGACAGCAGTGCGGCTGCAGCTCGAGCCAGGCGAGTCGATCTTTGTCCGCTCCCACGCTGCGGCAGCTGCCCTGGTGACTGCCTGGCCCTACGCCGTGCCTGTGGGTGAGCGAACAGTGGCCCTTGATGGTCCGTGGCAGGTCACCGCACTCGCCGGCGGGCCACTGCTGCCCCCGCCCTTCACCGCTGAGCAACTTGGCTCGTGGACGGAACAGGGCGGGGAGTGGGAACGCTTCGCAGGCACGGCCGCGTATGCAGTGGCGTTTGACGTCGATCAGGCGATGCTCGACAGCGCGGACGACTGGCGGCTCGACCTTGGCGATGTTCGCGAAGTGGCGCGTGTGCAGCTCAATGGCCACGAGATCGACTGCGTCTGGAGCCTGCCGTTCTCCTGTCGGCTCGACGGGCGTGTGCAGGCTGGTCGGAATCACTTGGTGATCGAAGTCACCAACCTCGCGGCCAACCGGATTCGCGATCTCGACAAGCAGGGCGTGGCCTGGAAGAACTTCCACGAAATCAACTTCGTGGATGTGCACTATCAGCGGTTTGATGCGTCGGCGTGGCCACTGAAACCGTCGGGGCTGCTGGGGCCTGTGCGGATCGTGCCGCTGGCGCGTGCCTCAGGCGATCCACTCTGAGATCACCCTGCCAGCCACATCGGTCAGGCGGAAGTCGCGGCCTTGGAAGCGGTACGTCAGGCGCAGGTGGTCGAGCCCGAACTGGTGCAGCATCGTCGCATGGAGATCATTGGCGTGCACCGGCTTGTCTTCGATGTGCCAGCCGATGTCGTCGGTGGAGCCATAGGTCATGCCTCCCTTGAGACCGCCACCAGCCATGAGCATGGTGTAGGCGAAGGGGTGGTGGTCGCGCCCGGTGTTGGCATCGCGTCCTTTGCGGTTCTCGCCCAGCGGCGTGCGGCCGAACTCGCTCCCCCAGACCACCATGGTGGAGTCGAGCAGCCCTCGCTGCTTGAGGTCTTTGATCAGGGCAGCGATCGGCTGGTCCACACACTCCGCGTTGTGAAAGAGATTGAAGTCGAGGTCGCTGTGCTGATCCCACGAGGCGTGGATGATGTTGATAAACCGCACGCCCCGTTCCACGAGCCGCCGGGCGAGGAGGCAGTTGCGGGCAAACGTGTCGTAGGTGCGGAGGTGACCGAGCGACCCGCGCCACACCTTTTCAGGCTCGGGGCGGTTCACGCCATACATGGCGAGTGTCTTCGCCGACTCCTGGGAGAGATCGGTCAGTTCGGGAGCCGCGGTTTGCATCCGGTTGGCGAGTTCGTAGTTGGCAATTCTGCTGGCGATCTCTGGATCGTGGACCTCCTGGTACCGCCGGTTGTTGGCGCGGGCGAGCACATCGAGCCCCGCACGCTGCAACTCTGGCGGCAGGCCAGCTGGGTTGGCGAGGTTGAGGACGGGCTCCCCTTGGTTGCGGAACAACACGCCACCGTAGCTCGAAGGCAGAAACCCGCTCTGGTAGAGCGTGGCACCGCCGCTGCTTCCACGGCCAGCGGTGAGCACGACGTAGCCGGGAAGATCCTTTGATTCACTGCCCAGGCCGTAGGTCAGCCAGGAGCCCATCGTCGGCATCCCAAAGCGAGACACGCCGCACTGCATCAGCAGTTGGCCTGGGTGGTGATTGAACTCATCGCTGTGCACGCTGCGAACCATCAGGAGGTCGTCGGCCACGCTGCCGAGATGGGGCAGCCAGTCGGAAAACTCCATCCCGCACTCGCCGTGCTTTGTGAATGTCCTTGGCGAACCGAGCAGCGTTGCGGTGTCGGGCTGGATGAAGGCAAAGCGGGCAGAGTCGAGGATCGACTGCGGGAGCTTTTGACCGTGGAGTTCGTTGAGCTTTGGCTTGGGTGTGAAGAGATCAAGCTGCGATGGCGCGCCGGCCATGAAGATGAAGATGCAGGCCTTGGCCTTGGGTTCAAAGTGAGGCGGTCGCACGGTGCCAGGGGAGGCGGGGCCATCAATCGCGTCGTCCGCGCGGAGCACGCCATCGTCGGAGAGCATGGCACCGAGGGCCATGCCGCCGAGCCCACTGGCGGAAGTGGTGAAAAACTCGCGGCGGGTGCGGCAGAGATGATTTCGAAGGACGGACATCGGCAATCGCTCGTGCTAGTCGCGGGTGAGGAACTCGTCCAGATTGAGCATGACCCGCACCACGGTGATCCAGGCAGCGTTTTCCGCAGGCTCCGTGTCGAGGGCCGGGGCCGCGCCACTCAGCGCTTCGGCTTCGCTCGGGTGTGCGGCAAACCAGGTGCGGCTCGTGGTGAGGAGGGATGCAAAGTCCGCGAGTTCCTCGGGCGTTGGCACTCTCGCGATGCAGCGTCGCAGGGCGAACTGCAGCCTCGCCGTGTCGTCGAGATCCGGTTCCGCGAGGGTTCGCCGAGCGAGCGCCTGGGCGGCCTCCACAAAGGTGGCGTTGTTGAGCGTGACGAGCGCGGCGATGGGGGTGTTGCTGCGATCACGGGCGACGTTGCTGACGTTGGAGTCGGGGCAGTCGAAGGTGATCAGGTTGGGGTGGGGGGCGGTCCGCTTGAAGTAGGTGTAGAGCCCGCGCCGGTAGCGGTCGTCGCCTTGGCTGGTTTTCCAGGTGAAGCTGCTGTTGTAGGTCAGGTCGGTCACGCCTGCAGGAATCGGCGGAAACACGCTTGGACCGCCAACCGTTGGGGAGAGCAGGCCCGCGGCGGCGAGGCTGATGTCGCGGACGATCTCCGCTTCCACCCGGAAGCGGTTCTGCCGGTGGAGCAGCCGATTGGTGGCATCGACTTCGGCGAGTTCAGGCCGGTGCCGAGACGACTGCTGGTAGGTGGCCGACATCACGATCTCTTTGATCAGCGCCTTCCGTGACCATCCGAGGGTAATCAGTCGTGAGGCCAGGTGGTCGAGGAGCGCGGGGTGCGATGGCGGATCTCCACGGACCCCGAAGTCGTTCATGGTGGCGACGAGGCCCTCGCCAAAGAGGTGCTTCCAGATGTGGTTGGCTGCCACGCGTGGCACGAGGGGGTTGGTGCCGTCGACGAGCCATCGCGCGAGATCGAGCCGATCGGGCTCCTCGCGGCCGTCGCGGGGCTGCACTGGTGGGAGCGTGGTCAGCGTGCCTGCGGTCACCTCATCGAGCGGCTGCTTAAACTCACCGCGACGGAGGATGTGCGTCGCACGCAGGTCTTCCTGGCGTTCCCGTACCACGCGGACCGGGACCGTCTTGGGGGCATCGTCGCCGGCGTCGGCTGTGGTGTCTTCGGCTAAGGCGGGCGGTGCAGACGCGTCGGCGGGGAACGGTGCGTCGACCTCGTCGGCATTGTTAAAGAAGGCGTAGAGCTCGTAATACTCGCGGTGCGTGATCTGGTCGTACTTGTGCGAGTGGCATCGCGCGCAGCCCACGCTCAGGCCCAGCCACACGGTGCCGAGGGTTTCCGTGCGGTCCATCACGGCGGCCACACGAAATTGTTCGCGGTCGACGCCCCCTTCGGTGTTGGTCAGTGTTTGCCGATGGAAGGCGGTGGCGAGGAGCTGCTGGGGAGTCGCGTCGGGCAGGAGGTCGCCAGCGAGCTGTTCGATCGTGAACTGGTCGAACGGCAGGTCGCGGTTGATTGCCTCGATCACCCAGTCGCGATACCGCCACGCGTCGGGGCGATGGTTGTCTTTTTCGTAGCCGTCGGAGTCGGCGAAGCGGGCCATGTCGAGCCAATGACGGCCCCAGCGTTCACCAAAGTGGGGCGAGGCCAGCAGACTGTCGACAAGCTGCTCGTAGGCTTCTGGGGATGCGTCGGCCACAAACGCATCAACGTCAGCCGTCTCAGGCGGCAGGCCGATCAAGTCGTATGAGAGCCGCCGGATGAGCGTGGGGCGATCCGCTGCACGCGAGGGTTCGATGCCCTGTTTGGCGAGGTTCGCCCGCACGAAGCGGTCGATGTCGGTCAGCCGGTCGACCCCGGCCGTGGGGCCAATCACTTCTGGCGGCGTGGGAGCCTGGAGTGGCTGGTAGGCCCAGTGCTGGTCCCAGGGGGCGCCTGCGGCGATCCAGGCTTCCAGGCGTGCTATCTCGGCTGCGGTCAGCCGCTCTCCCTCCGGCGGCATCTGCTGGAGCGGATCGTGCGACCTCACGCGGGCGAGAAGTTCGCTCGCCTCTGGGCTTCCCGGCACGATGCCGCGGGCTCCTGAATCGAGCTCGGCCGTGGCCGCCGCTTCGGTGTGCAGGCGCAGACCTCCTTGGGCTGCATCCTGTCCGTGGCAGAGGAGGCAGTGCTTGGCGAGCAGTGGCTGGATGTCACGCGAGAAGTCGACGTGCGGCGGCGGCGAGGGATCATCGCTCAGGGCGGCTGGCATCCTCACTGCACTGGCCGCAAGACATACCGCGGCCACGATGTGTCGCCACGCGAGCCTTCCTCCGGTTGTTGTGTCTTTCCGCCCCATCGCACCCCTCCAGGACCGCCATCCAGTCTACAAAACAGCGTGAGGGAGAGCGTGGTTCCGGTGAGAGGGCCCGTTTCACGATGGATGGGCTTCTCCGCGGCGGTTGCCGCTGCCGGCAGAGGCGGGGTGGTATCTTGCCCCTTCGCCCCCTGGGGCTCGTGAGCGTGAAAGGTGTGAGGGCAGATGGCGACTCCAACGCAGGCTGACGTCGTGATTGTTGGCGGAGGGCACAACGGTCTCGTGGCCGCCTGTGTGCTCGCGCGGGCGGGGCTCGATGTGGTGGTGTTGGAACGCCGCCGCGGTGTCGGGGGCGCGGCGGTGTCGGCAGAGGTGTTTTCGGGCGTGCCGGCTCGGCTCTCGAAATACGCCTACCTCGTGTCGCTGATGCCCCGCTGGCTGATGGACGACCTCGGGCTTCGAGTGCCCCTCGTGCGGCGAGCCGTCTCGTCGTACACACCCTGCCCAGACGATCCCTCGAAGGGGTTGGCGGTGGTCAGGGATCCCGACGCACTGGGGGTGCAGTTTCTCAGGGCGACGGGAGATCGCGGGGAGGCCGAACGATGGCGAGCGTTTTACGAACGCACGACCCGAATTGCCCGTGCCATCTTCCCCACGCTGACCGAACCTCTCCGGTCGGCGGCCGACATGCGGCGGCTGTGCGCCGACGACGACTGGCGCGACTTTGTGGAGCGTCCGATCGGTGAGGTAATTGAGCGGTCGTTTTGCAGCGACCTCACGCGGGGTGTCGTGCTCACCGACGCGTTGATCGGCACGTTTGCCGAGGCCCACGATGTGTCGCTGCGGCAGAACATCTGCTTTCTCTACCACGTGATCGGGAATGGCACCGGAGACTGGGACCTGCCCGTCGGCGGGATGGGAGCGCTCACCGGCCAGCTGGCGGCGCGAGCGACCGACTTTGGAGCCCGCCTGATCACGGCGGCGACGGTGGGCCGCATCGATGCCGACGCGGCGGGGGCGGGCGTGCAGGTGGAGATCGATGGTCAGCACCAGCAGATCCAGGCCCGCTATGTGCTCGCCAACTGCACGCCAGCCACGTTGGCACGCCTGCGTGGGCTCCCGGTTGAGCCAGTGACCGCTGGCAACGCCGGCGCGCAGCTCAAAGTCAACATGCTGCTGCAGAGGCTGCCGCGGCTGCGTGACCGCCACACGTCGATCGACCAAGCGTTTTGCGGCACCTTCCATGTCAACGAAACGGCGAGCCAGCTGCAGCACGCCTACGAGCAGGCCCGGGCAGGAAGTCTCCCCCATCCGTTGCCTGCGGAGATCTACTGCCACTCGCTCTCCGACCCCACGATCCTTGGGCCCGCGTTGCACGCGGCAGGCGTGCATACGCTCACCATGTTTGTGCTGCACACGCCGCACGCCCTCTTTACGTCGGCCTCACCACCAACCCGTGCCGAACTGCGGGCCGCCGTGTTGCAGACGCTCGACTCCGTGCTTGGCGAGCCGATCGCGGACTGCATCTTGCGGATGCCTGACGGTCGCGAGTGTTTGGAAATCAACACCACTGTGGACCTCGAGCAGACGCTCGCGATTCCCGGGGGCAACATCTTTCACACGCCGCTGGAATGGCCGTGGGCTCTTTCGGAGACCGAAGTCGGGCAGTGGGGCGTGGAGACGGATCTGCCGAGTGTGGCGATCTGCGGCAGCGGCGCACGCCGCGGCGGGGGCGTGTCGGGGATCCCAGGGCACAACGCCGCGCAGTACGTGCTCGGACACATGCGATAGGGATCGAGCGGGTGTGGTTACCGCTGCGGATATTCGAGTGTGCGTTCGACGCGGTTGTTGGCGTCGAGGATCACGACGGTGGGGTGGTGCGAGTCGAGCTCTTCTGTCGAGAGTTGGCAGAACGACATGATCAGCAGGGAGTTGCCAACCGAGGTAAGCCGTGCGGCTGCCCCATTCACGCCGATGATGCCACTGCCGGCTTCGCCCTTAAAGATGTAAGTCTCAAACCGACTGCCAGTGTCGACATCGCACACGAGCACTTTCTCGTTGACCCGTAGGCCGGTGGCATCGAGCAGGTCGGTGTCGATCGTGATCGATCCCACGTAAGACGGATCGCACTGGGTGACTGTGGCACCATGAATCTTGGCGAAGAGCATCGTGCGGAGCATGCGATCTCTCAGATTTTTTCAGCAGATCAGCGATCGGGGGGAATGGCAGAAAGCCGCGGCGGAGGGATCTCAGAGCAACCGCCCGCCCAAAAGGTGAGCCCTCGCGGACGAGGCGTTGGTCGCTCCGAAAAGAAAGAAGTAGCGGCGTCCGGACTTGAACCGGAGACCCCAGGCTTATGAAGCCTGTGCTCTAACCAACTGAGCTACGCCGCCAAAATCGCGGCCGACCCCGGATGAGGCCGGCCGCGACGAAGTATACCTGACATCTCGTGGCATCGAAGGGGGCATGAAAATGCCCGTCGATGACCAGTTTTCAAGATTACTCGACCAGGCTGCAAGCCGCGTCGGCCACAGCGCCGATCTTCTCTTCGGTTAGCTCGCCCTTGGCGAAGGCGTGGTTGGCCACGACCGTGCCATTCTTGTAGCAGACGACCGTAACGTCGGCGTCGGGGGAGATCTTGAACTCTGGCGGGCCGTTCTTCGCGTCGTCGGGCACCACGAAGGCAATCCGCTCAACACCGTTGCTCTTCACGAACTTCGAGGCGGCGGCCTTCAGGCTGTCGGCGTCGGTGCCGATCATGTTCACGAAGCTGGTCAGCTTCTCGTCCTGATGCTCAGCCACTTCCTCTTCGATCTTCTTCACGAGCTTGGCAAGCGAGGCGTCGCCCGAGCGTGCGAACACCATCACCACTGGGCGGGCACCCATCTTGCAGCGGTAGCAAAGGGCCTTGCCGTCTGCCACGCCGTCTTCGGCATTGCCACCGACCTTGGTGACAATAAACGCACCAACACTCTCACCTGGCTGCGGTCCGCTGGTCAGTTCAGCCTGAGCGGTCGTGGCGGCGACCACAAGGCCGGCACACACAAGCAGCATGGAAGCAAAACGCATGTGGAATCTCCTGAAAGCTTTCTTGAAACCGTGAATGGCCTCGTCAACTGCGCCAGTCCCTGGCTGCCGAGCACCACCAGTAGGGTATAGGAGCGTCGGTGCGATCGGCAAATAACGCGTGTCGTGTGGGGCGTTTTTCGGCCGGTTTCGTACGCCGAAATGCAGGCAATCAGG
>JAPOIM010000002.1:59807-63907 GCA_029978905.1 Planctomycetota bacterium | reverse complement strand
GCCGAAAACAAGGGGGAAAAACCTCAGGTCCCCCCGCACCACAACCCACGCAAGGTGAGCAGCATGGCCTCGTTCACACCCTCCGACGCCGAGCAGGAACTGGAAACGGAAGTCTGCATCCGCCAAACGCAGTGCTTCATCGGCGGGGAGTGGGTGCCGGCCCAAAGCGGCAAGACGTTTGAAACAATTGACCCCGCCACTGAGGAAGTGATCGCGACCATCGCCGAAGGGGATCAGGCCGACGTGGATGCGGCCGTGCGGGCCGCCCGCGAGGCCTTCGACAACGGCCCCTGGCCACGGATGGACGCCAGGGAGCGTGGTCGGTTGATGCACCGGTTGTGCGATCTCATTGAGGACGAGATCGACGAACTGGCCGCCCTCGAAACGCTCGACAACGGCAAGCCGCTCGCCGACTCCCGCAAGATCGACATCCCTCTCGCCCTGGCCACGCTGCGGTATTACGCGGGCTGGGCCGACAAGATCCACGGGCAGACGATTCCCGTCGCCGGCAACTACTTCTCGTACACGCGACGCGAGCCGGTTGGCGTGGCAGGGCAGATCATCCCCTGGAACTTCCCAATCCTGATGGTCTCGTGGAAGTGGGGGCCGGCGCTTGCCGCAGGCTGCACGATCGTGATGAAGCCTGCCGAGCAAACACCCCTGACCTGCTTGCGGCTCGCGCGGCTCGCGCAGAAGGCTGGCATTCCCGATGGCGTGATCAACGTCGTGCCGGGGTTCGGGCCCACGGCCGGTGCTGCGATCGTCAAGCATCCCGGCATCGACAAGGTGGCCTTCACGGGATCTGGTGAAACCGCCCAGGTGATCATGCGACAGGCTGCGGATGGCCTGAAGCGGCTGACCTTCGAACTCGGAGGGAAGAGCCCCAACATTGTGTTTGCTGACGCCGATCTCGCGGCGGCGGCGCAAGGAGCGCATGTCGGCATCCACCTCAATCAGGGGCAATGCTGCTGTGCTGGGTCACGGCTCTTCGTGGAAGATGCGATCTACGACGAGTTTGTGGCCAAGGTGGTGGAGATGAGTCGGGTCCGTCGTGTGGGCGATCCGTTCGACCCAGCCACTGAGCAGGGGCCGCAGGTGGATCAAGCGCAGTTCGACAAGATCATGGGCTACATCGAGAAGGGGAAAGCCGAAGGGGCCACCTGTGCCACAGGCGGATCGCGCCACGGCGACCTTGGATACTTCATTGAGCCGACAGTCTTCACGGAAGTGACCGACGATATGGCGATTGCCCGCGAGGAAATCTTCGGGCCCGTGCTCTCGGTGCTGCGGTTTAAAGACACCGACGAACTGGTGCGGCGAGCAAACGCTACGTCGTTCGGCTTGGCGGCGGCAGTGTGGACGCGTGATGTAGCCAAGGCTCACGACATCGCCCATCGCCTTCGCGCGGGAACGGTGTGGGTCAACTGCTACGACGTGTTTGACCCGGCCGCGCCGTTTGGAGGCTTCAAGCAGTCGGGCTTTGGCCGTGAACTCGGCGAGCGGGGGCTCGATCCCTACCTCGAGACCAAGACGGTGACGGTCAGCATGAGCTGAGTACGCTGCGGAAACGATGGCGTGGCGATCGGCGAAAAGGTCGAGACACAGCACGGAGATGGAACGCTGATGGGCAAGGTCAAAACGGGCGGCGGCTGGCGGGCGGTGCTCTACACCTTCAAAAAGGCTCGCGAGGCCGGCGGCCTGTGGACTCTCTGGAAGGCGATGCGGACTCGCAATGCCTGCAAGACCTGCGCGCTTGGCATGGGCGGTCAGTCGGGGGGCATGGTCAATGAATCGGGCCACTTTCCTGAAGTCTGCAAAAAGTCATTTCAGGCGATGGTGGCCGACATGCAGGGGGCGGTGAAGCCATCATTTTTTGAGACGTATTCGATTCCGCAGATGCGTCGGTTTTCCCCACGCGAGATGGAGCATGCGGGCCGGCTCGTACAGCCGGTGATCCTCGAGAAAGGCACGCAGCACTATCGCCCCATCGGTTGGCGGGAGGCGATGGAGCGGATTGCCGCCAAACTCAAAGCCACCGCCCCCGAGGAGTCGTTCTTTTATTTCAGCGGCCGCTCGAGCAACGAAGCAGGCTTTCTCCTGCAACTCTTCGCTCGCCTCTACGGCACCAACCATGTGAACAACTGCTCGTACTACTGCCATCAGGCCAGTGGTGTGGGGCTCTCGAGCGTGATCGGCTCCGGTGCGGGAACGATTCATCTCGACGACATGGAGAAGAGCGACTTTGTGATGCTCATCGGTGGCAACCCGGCGAGCAACCATCCCCGCATGATGCGGACGCTGATGATGGTTCGCCGGGCCGGCGGCAAAGTGGTGGTGGTCAATCCGATTGTGGAAACGGGCCTCGTGAACTTTTCCGTGCCGAGCGACCCCTGGGCGCTCCTTTTCGGTGCGGAGATCGCGAGCACCTATGTGCAGCCACTTGTGGGTGGTGACCTCGCGATGGTGTACGGCATGATGAAGCGGCTGCGGGAGATGCACGCCGAAAAACCGACCAACGCTGCCGGCGAGCCGATCATCGACGAGGCGTTTCTTGCGGAGCATTGCCACGGCTGGCCGCAACTCGCGGCGCATCTCGACACGCTCCCGTGGGATGAGATCGTGGCGAAGTCCGGGGTGTCGAAAGCCGAGATCGACGACATGACTCGGCAGTACGCAGAGTCGCGGCGGGCGGTGTTTGCTTGGACGATGGGGGTCACGCACCACCTCCATGGCGCGTCGACCGTGCAGGCGATCGCGGCGCTGGCGATCATGCGGAGGATGGTGGGCAGGCCCGGTGCGGGGCTGCAGCCGATCCGTGGTCACTCCAACATTCAGGGGATGGGCACCGTCGGCGTGACCCCGACGCTCAAGAAGGCCATCTTCGACAGGCTGGAGAGCCACTATGGTGTTGCCCTGCCCACCACGAAGGGGCACGACACGCTGGAGTGTCTCGAGGCTGCCGACGCCGGATCGATGCGGTTTGCCTTCTGCCTGGGTGGCAATCTCTGGGGGGCAAGTCCTGATGCCACGTTCGCGGCGCGAGCGCTCGGCAAGGTCGACATGGTGGTCAGCATGAACACCTCGCTCAACACCGGCCATGCCGCAGGCATTGCCGCGGAAGACACGATCATCCTGCCCGTGCTCGCTCGCGACGAGGAGCCCGAACCCTCCACACAGGAGAGCATGTTTAGCTACATCCGCCTCTCCGACGGCGGGCAGCCACGCCACCAGACGGGCAGTCGTGACAGTGGTGAACCCTTCGGCCCACGCAGTGAGGTCGAGATCATCTCCGAGCTTGCTCTGCGGGTCCTCGGTGAAGGTGGACCCGTCAACTGGGCAGACATGGCCCACACGAGCACGATCCGCGAGGCCATCGCCAGAATCGTGCCCGGCCTTGAGCAGATCGGCGATATCGACAAAACCAAGAAGGAGTTTTCCATTCCTGGTCGCGCCATCGACTCCTCGACCTTCCCCACCCCTGACGGCAAGGCGACGCTCTTCACGCACGACATCCCAGAACCGCCCGAGAGCCTGCAGCTGATGACGATCCGCAGCGAAGGGCAGTTCAACACCGTCGTGTACGAAGAAGAAGACCTCTATCGCAACCAAACACGTCGCGACATCGTGCTGATGCATCCCGACGACGTGAATCGGCTCGGCTTGATCGCGGGCGGGCGCTGCCGCGTGTCGAGCACCGCAGGCGAGATGCGGAACCAGATCGTTTCGGCCTACGAGCAGATTCGGCCAGGCTGTGTGGCGATGTACTACCCGGAAAGCAATGTTCTCGTGCCCAAGTCGGCCGACCCGCTCTCGCGAACGCCGGCCTACAAGAGCATCGCGGTGGAAATCACCCGTGATGATGGCGCCCCTGCAGCCCGCCTCGCCACACCTGAACTCGTCGGCGCAGGAACGCCCCGCGACAAGATGAACCAGTGCGGGTGAGGGCGAGGGGTGAACCCAAGCCGCTGAGCCGAGCTTTCGCTGCGCCATCGTGGCTTCGCTCACTCGTGCATTCTCGCTTTCGCCCTCCGGGCTGCGCTCGAATACAAGGCCGGCTCATGCGGCCCGGGTTCACCCCTCGCTCGGGAAATTGGTGGGGG
>JAPOIM010000002.1:0-59798 GCA_029978905.1 Planctomycetota bacterium | reverse complement strand
GCGGGCCTTCCGGGCCCTCGCTCACTCGAAGATCCGCTTCGCTTTCGCCCTCCAGGCTGCGCTCGCGGATCTACGCCGTCGAGTCAGCACTGGGCTCAGCCCTCGCTCGGTGATAGGGGGAGCCGGAGCGTGCCAGCGAGTCAGCCTCCAAAGAGGGAGAGCTGGTTGTTGTCGTCGGGTGAGGCCTTCGCGCGACGTGATGGGGCACGGGGCGGAGGGGGATCGGCTTCGAAGCCGGCGAGGAGCGTGGTGGCGCGGGCGATCACGTCGTCGGGCACGCCGGCGAGTTTGGCCACGTGGATGCCCCAGCTGCGGTCGGCGGCCCCGAGGGCGACTTTGTGGAGGAAGGCCAGGTGGTCGCCGTGCTGTTGCACCAGCACCTGCACGTTGGTCACCCCGGGAAGCCGCTCCAGGGCCGCGAGCTGCAGGTAGTGCGTTGCGAACAGGGTGCGGCAACCGATCTCGTCGTGGAGATGCTCGACCACGGACTGGGCGAGGGCCATGCCGTCGAAGGTGCTCGTGCCGCGCCCCACTTCGTCGAGGATCACGAGGCTTTGAGGTGTGGCACGGTTGAGGATTCTCGCCGTTTGGGCCATCTCCACGAGAAAGGTGCTGGCGCCGCGGGCGAGGTCGTCGCCGGCACCGATGCGGGCGAAGAGGCGGTCCACGATGCCCACACGAGCACGCGCGGCGGGCACCCATGAACCGGCTTGGGCGAGGACGACGGCAAGCGCGGCCTGACGAATGTAGGTGCTCTTGCCGCCCATGTTGGGGCCGGTCACCAAGAGCAGCTGGGGCCCGTCGGCTGTGTCGGCAGCCAGGTGCAGATCGTTGGCGACGAGCGTGCCAACGGGGAGAAGTTCTTCAAGGACGGGATGGCGGCCGTCGAGCAGCTGCAGTTCCCGGCGCTCTGTGATTTCGGGGCGACACCAGCCCCGCTGTCGCGCGACAGTCGCCATCGAGACGAGCACGTCGAGCATGGCCAGCAGGTCCGCGATGCGGTCGAGACGGCGGTGCTCGCCTGCCACGAACTGCCGCAAGGCTTCGAAGAGTTCCCCTTCGCGTCGCACGGCCGCGTCTTCGGCACCGAGCACCTGCCGCTGTCGCTCATCGAGTTCGGGCGTGGTGTACCGCTCGGCGTTTTTCACCGTCTGCTTGCGCAAGAAGTCGGCAGGCACCCGATCGCTGTGCGCCTTGCTCACCTCAAGATAGAAGCCGAACACACGGTTGAAGCCCACCTTCAGCGAGGTGATACCTGTCCGCTCGACCTGTTCGGCCTGATAGCGTGTGATCCACTCTTTGCCACCCGAGGCAAGTTCTACCAACTCGTCGAGTGAGGCGTCGAAGCCTGGGCGGATGAAGCCGCCGTCGCGAGCGTAGGTGGGGCAGCCTTCTCGCAGCATCGTGCTGATGCGTTCGGCGATGTCTTCGCACGGATCGAGGGAATCGCAGCAGTCGGCGAGCAATCCAGGGCCAACATGCTCAAGCAGTGACCGGAGCCTCGGCAGCACGCGGGTGACCTGCCCCACGCGTTCCACATCACGGGGGCCTGCCCGCCCGGAGACCACGCGGCTGGTGATGCGTTCGAGGTCGCCGATCCCCGAGAGTGTGTCGGCGATTTCGCCGGCGAGTGTGGCGTTGCCCACCAGCAGCCCGACGGCGTCGAGACGCCGCTCGATCGCGTGATGATCAATCAGCGGTGCGACCAGCCAACGGGAAAGCATGCGGGCGCCCATTGGGGTCTTCGTGCGGTCGAGCACGCCCGCCAGGGAGCCGGCTCGGCGGCCTTCGGTCACCGTCCGTACCAGCTCCAGCGTTCGCCGTGTGGCCTCGTCGATTTCCATCGCATGGCCGCTGCGCCACGGTTTGAGTTGCCCGATGCGGCCGACGGCTGCGGGCTCGGTCTCTTCGAGGTAGCAGATCACGGCATGGGCGGCCGCGAGCCCCGCGGCATCGGCCGTGCGCTCAAAGCCGAGCCCCTCGAGCGAGATGCCGCCGAGTTTCCGCGAGAGTTCCTCGGGCCCACGGTCGAGGGCAAACCACCACGACGCGCGGGCGGTCACGGCGGCGTGGACGCCCGCGTCGCGAAGCAGCTGCGTGACGAGTTCGGCGTGCTGCTGATCGCAGAGGCACTCCGCAGGGTCGAGACGTTGCAGATGCTCGATCAGATCGGCCGGGGGGAGCACCGCAGCCTGAAACCGTCCACCGGCGACATCGATCCAGGCGATGCCAGCGGGCGCTGATTCGGCGAGTTCGTCCGCATGCGGACGTGTCGCAGGTGGAAGCACGGCCACGAGAAAGTTGCTGCGGTTGGGATCAAGGAGCGATTCGTCGGCCGCGATGCCGGGGGTGACAATTCTGGTGACTTCCCGGCGGAGGAGCCCCTTGGTGGTCTTCGGATCGTCAATCTGCTCGCAGATGGCCACGCGTCGGCCGGCCGCGACGAGCTTCACGAGCTGTGGGTCGAGTTGGTGGTGCGGAAAGCCCGCCATGGGCATCGCGTCGGGGCCCTTCTCCCGGCTCGTGACCGTGAGGTTGAGGAGTTCTGCCGCTTCGCGGGCGTCTTCTCCGAAGAGTTCGTAGAAGTCGCCCATCCGGAAGAGGACGAGCGCGCCCGGGCAGCGAGCCTTCGCCGCCTCAAACTGTTGCATCATTGGTGTGGCCATAGACCGCCGAATGTAGCAAACACGCACCCCCTTTGACCGCCCGCAGGCTGCCGCGTACAAACAAGGAAGTCACGGCGTCCGATGAGAGGCCCCTGCGATGGGGACCTGCGAACCTGGTCAGGGCTTAACCGCAGCAGCCATAAGCAGTCGTCTCTTTGTGCGGTGGGCCTCTCATCGGGCGTCGTGAGGAGTTTCTTTTTTGCCGCCCTTCCCCGCGAGGAGGGCAGCGTGTCTGAGCTTGGGCCATGGCCGACAGCAACGCCGCCACGCCGACGACGAGCCAGACTGCCGATTTGGTGGAGGCCGCGGGTGTGCCTCGTGCCGGCTACCGGGTTGTGGCCCGTCGCTATCGGCCCCAGCGGTTTGCCGATCTGATCGGCCAAACGCACGTGGCCCGCGGACTCTCCGGGGCGATCAGTTCTGACCGTGTCGGCCACGCCTACCTGTTCACCGGCGCCCGCGGAGTCGGCAAGACGAGTGCCGCGAGGATTTTTGCCAAAGCCCTGGAGTGCATCTCCGCTGGCAAGGCTGATGGCAGCGGCCTGAAGAGCAGCTACGCAGCCGAGCCCTGCAACACCTGCGACATGTGCCAGGCGATTTCGGCGGGACAGGATGTCGATGTGGTGGAGATCGACGCGGCCAGCAACCGCGGCATCGATGAGATTCGGCAGCTGCGGCAAAACGCGTCGGTGCGGCCGGCCCGAGGTCGCTACAAGATCTACATCATCGACGAAGTCCACATGCTCACGCGAGAAGCGTTCAACGCGCTGCTCAAGACGCTGGAAGAGCCCCCGCCGCATGTGAAGTTCGTGCTCTGTACGACGGAGCCTGAAAAACTGCCGATCACCATCCTTTCGCGCTGTCAGCGGTTTGATTTTCTGACCGTGGAAGCAACGGCGATCGAGGCGCGGCTGGCGGAGATCGCTGCTGCGGAAGGTGTGGCCATCGATGCCGATGCGGTGCGGCTGGTGGCCCGTCGGGCCAACGGGAGCATGCGAGACAGCCAGTCGTTGCTTGAGCAGCTGCTTGGCGCGGCAGCGGCCGCGGATGGCACGATTGGCGTCGACGCCGTGCATGCCCTGCTCGGCACCGGCCGCGAGGAAGGGCTCGCGTCGTTGATCGACGCGATTGCCCACCAGCAGCCCAAGGCGGCTATCGAGGCGCTCGATGCGGCGGTTTCTGGAGGAGCTGACGCCAGCGGCGTGCTCGAGCAACTCCTCTCGGTGCTGCGTGACCTGCTGCTTGCGAGCGTGTCGGCTGAAGGGCGGTTGTGGAATGCCGACGGGGGCTGCGGGGCTGACATCGCGTCGCTCGCCTCGTCGTTGGGCACCGACACCATCTTGGCGATGATGCAGGTGATCGACCATACGCTCTCTCGCATGCGAACCGCCGGACATGCTGCGGTGCTCGCGGAGATGGCGGTGGTTCGTCTGGCGAGCATGGAGCGGATGGAATCGCTGGCGACAGCCATCGCGAGGCTCGCCAGCGGTCAACCTGCGGCACTCGCGTCCCCTGCTGCGGCTCCTCGCGGAGCTGCCCGGTCGGAGCCCGCTGCAGCGGGTGCGCCGGCTGCGAGTGCGGCGACGCGCGAAAAAAAAACGACTGACCTGAGCGACTCACACCACTCCGAGCCGCCGGCTGTGGCACCAGCAGCACCAACCGCCGCCCCGGCAGCACCGGCGCGGGTGGCTCCCACAACCCCGCCCCTGGAAGTATGGCGGCAGGTGGGGGATCTCGTGGGAGGCATGGCTGCTGGCTTCATCAGCGAAGCGACCGCAGCGAGCTGGCATGAAGACGAGGGCATCGAGATCAGCATGCCGGCCAACGGCGAGGCCGGGTGTTCCTTCCTCAAGCGGGCGGAAGTGGCGGCGAGTATCACCTCGGCCCTCCGCGATCTCTGCGGGCGTTCGCGGATTGTGTTTCGCTTCGATGAGCCGGTGCCCGTCGTTCAGAAGCAACGCCCCTCGGCTCCACGATCCCAGGCCGCGCTCCTGAAGGCCGCCTCCGATCACCCCCTGGTCAGCCACGCCCGCACCCTGTTTGATGCGGCCATTCGTCGGGTCGACCCGCCGGCAAAAACAGCTGAGCCGGCAAACGACGCGGGCGAGTAGGCGAGTTCTTTCCTGGAAAGTGCGGATCTGATGGCAGACATAAATGGCGGTACGGGCAGTGTGATCGGCACGTTGATCGACCAGTTTGCGGCCCTCCCGGGGATCGGGCGGAAGTCTGCCGAGCGACTGGCGTATCATGTGATGAAGATGCCTGCCGACGAGGCTTTGGCCCTGGCCGACGCGGTGCGAGCGGTGACGGAACGGCTGCATCCATGCCGCATTTGCTTCAATCTCTGCGAAGACGACACTTGCGACATCTGCCAGGATTCGCGTCGTGATGAGAGCCTGCTGCTTGTCGTCGAGCAGGTGCGGGATCTCCTCGCCCTGGAAACCGCCGGCACCTACCGCGGGCGATACCACGTGCTGCAGGGCCGCCTCTCGCCTCTGGAAGGGGTCGGCGTGGAGCAGTTGACGATTCGGCAGCTGCTGGAGCGGATTCGCGGCGGTGCCGTTCGTGAAGTGATCATGGGCACGAGTCCAACGGTCGAAGGGGATGCAACGGCGGCAGAGATCGCCTCACTGGTGGCGGCTCTGCCGGTCGATGTCACCCGCCTTGCCCGAGGCCTGGTGGTTGGCAGCCCACTTGAGCAGGCGAACAAGGCCATGCTGGCCGACGCCCTCTCCGGACGACAGCGTCTGTAGAGAACCGACAAGACGCTTTTTCAGCGGGCGCCTTGACGACGAGGGCGATCGGAAGGGGTATCCTTAAGGGGGGATTGGTGCCGCTGGGTGCGGCAGGCTTTCCCGAGAAACGAAAAAGCACGTCGAGGAGTCGAGAGCCGTGAAACTCTCCTTTGGACAGGAAATGCGGTTGGCGCAAAAGCAGATGCTTGCGCCGCGCATGATCCAGTCGATGGAGATTTTGCAACTCCCGCAGCAGGCGCTCGAAGAACGGCTCGAAGCCGAGATTCTCAACAACGAAACGTTGGAGTTGGAGGAGCCTGATCGCGGCCCGGCGGAGGTTGAGCAGCTTCCCGAAGGAAGTGTGTCCACGGCCGAGGATCAGCCGCTTGTGGTCGATCAGGAGCACGCCAATCAGGCCGATTTCGAGCGATCGTACGACTGGTCGACGGAATATCCAGATACCGACGAGGAGCGGACGCGGTCGAGTGCCGCGCGGCAGGATGAGGCGTCTGACCGCTACCTCGATGTGATGGCCAACATGCAGGAGCGTCCGGAAACGCTCTCGGACCATCTTCACGAGCAGCTGGCGCTCTACGACCTGACCCCCGCCGAGCGGGCTGCGGCGGATCGCGTGATCTACAACCTTGACGCGAATGGCTACCTGCAGATGTCGCTGGAGGACCTGGTGGAGCCCGACGGCCCCGAAGGTCAGCTGGTAGAGCTCACGAAGGGGCTTGAGGTGGTGCAGGGGATGGACCCACGCGGGGTTGGTGCCCGCAACCTTCGCGAATGCCTGCTGCTGCAGATCGAAGGCGACTCCCCTGACGCGGTGCGGCTGCGTCGGATCGTCGCGGACCACCTGGAAGACCTCGCGGGTAATCGCCTTCCCGTGATCGAAAAGCGAACAGGCTATTCGATCGAGGAAATCGAAGCGGCACGCGAAGAGCTGCACCGCTTGCAGCCCAAGCCCGGGGCGCTCTACGCCACGAGCATTGTGCCGACGGTCAGGCCGGATGTCTTTGTGGAGCAGGATGAAGCGGGGAAGTGGAAGGTGCGGCTCGACGAAGTCGACATGCCCAACATGCGGATTAGCCCGTACTATCGGCAGCTCCTGTTGTCGCCGTCGACCGATCCCGCCACCCGCGACTACATCAAACGGAAGATCAACTCCGCGCAGTGGCTGATCGAGGCGATAGAGCAGCGACGCAGCACGCTCTTAAAGACCGCGCAAGCAATTGTGGATCATCAGACGAGGTTCCTCACCGAAGGTCCGGAAGCGATTGAGCCGCTGAAGATGCAGCAGATCGCCGACCGGATCGGGATGCACGTGACGACCGTGAGTCGGGCCGTGGATGATAAGTGGCTGCAGACGCCGCGGGGGCTCTTGCCGCTGCGAGGATTTTTCGTTGGTGGCACGGTCAGCGCCGATGGTGAGGAGGTCGCGTGGGACACGGTGCGGGTCCGTCTCCAGGAAATCATCGACGGCGAGCCGAAGGATCGTCCCTTCAGCGATGACGACCTTGTTGAGCAGCTCAGCAAGCGGGGTATCACCCTCGCCCGGCGGACGGTCACCAAATACCGCAAGGCGATGAAAATTCCCAGTTCACGACAGCGGCGCGACTGGAAACTGGCGAAGCCCCCACGTTCGCGAGGCAGCGCCGCGCGGTCGAAGCAAGACACGCTGGAGCCCGACGCGGCCACCGTCGACGAGCCCGAGGTTGAGGCTGGCGAGGCTGCGGGCGGCTGAGTTGCGACGCCGGCTTGTCGTTTTGGCTCCTGCTGGCTTAGATTTCGTGGGCTTCACAAATGCCGACGGGTGCCAAACCCGCACCCGCCTCTCGGAAAACCCCACGCCCCCATGCGATGCCCATTTTGCCGAGGTGACGATGATCGTGTGATCGACTCCCGTGCGGGAGACGATGGCACCTCCATCCGACGCCGCCGAGAATGCCTCGGTTGCCGTCGTCGCTTCACCACGTACGAGCGGGTGGAACGTCAGCTCCCCACGGTGATCAAAAAAGGTGGGGATCGTGAGCCCTTTGACCGTGAAAAGTTCAAACGCGGTCTGGCCAAGGCATGCTGGAAGCGGCCCGTGGCAGAAGACGACATCGAGAGCATGGTCTGCGAAATCGAAACCGAGCTTTTCGGGAGTTTCGAGAACGAAGTTCCCAGTGATCTGCTTGGGGAGCGGGCGATGAGCCTGCTTCGCACCCGCGACCAGGTGGCCTACGTCCGCTTCGCGAGCGTCTACCGCGAGTTCAAAGACGTCCGCGACTTCATGGAAGAGCTGGAGCCGATTCTCGAGCAGGTCAGCAGCCGCGAACTGGGTTCTGCCGAACCGGACGACCTGGTCGCTGACGTACTCTCCAAGCAGCCGGCCCGCAGCGTGCCCCCCAAGGGTTAGGACGCGGCGGCTGAGGCGGTGGTGCTCGACCGTAGGTAGTCTCCGTGCACGCCGCCTCGTTTCTCCTCGAGCTGCACATTCGTGAGCGACATGGAAGGGTCAATTGACTTCGCCATGTCGTAGAGGCACAGGCCTGCGGCCGTCACCGCGACAAGGGCTTCCATTTCCACGCCTGTGCGGGCGGTGGCTTGGACCTCGGCTTCGATCGCGACCGCGCCTGGGGTGTCGAAGCGAAACGACACATTGATCGCGTCGAGAGGCAGCGGGTGGCAGAGGGGCACGATTTCGCTGGTGCGTTTGGCGGCCATGATCCCCGCTACCCGCGCGGTCGCGAGGGGATCGCCTTTGGCGAGCTTCCCGGCGTGGATTTTTGCGATCGTGTCGGCGCTGGCGAGCAGCTGCCCGGAAGCCCGCGCGGTGCGGACGGTGATGGGCTTGTCGCCCACGTTGATCATGCGGATTTCAGACCGTGGTGCGTCGGCAGACATGCGTTCGTTCCTGCGGAGGCGACGGGCATCAAACGACCGCGGGCCGGCGTGCCCCCCATGACACACCGGCCCGCGGCAAATGGAGTCGTCGTGATTGCCGGTGCTACACCAGCTCCTTACGGGCACCCACAAGTGTCCGCAGCCGCTCGGCGAGGAGCGCCACGTCGAACGGCTTCTTAAAGCTCTCGTTCACATGGGCACGATCGACAGTGATGGTTGAACCATCGTCGGGGAGCAGGGCGATCACGATCGTCTCCGCGTACTCTTGGTTACGGCGAAGATTCTGGCAGATCTGCTGAGCATCGATGCGGCCGATCGCGTAGTCCACCACGATGCAATCGGGGTGGAAGCTTTCCGCCTGAATGCCCGCTTCAAATCCACTTGCCGCCACCTGGATCTTGTAGGAGCCATCGGCGGGCATGTGACGCTTCAGGTTTTCAATCAACACTTGGTCTTGTCCAACGACAAGGACCTTCGCCATCGCCTCGTCCTCAAGGTCGCCGAGAGGCATCCCGTGCTCTTTGAGGAACTTGATCAGGTACTCTCGGGGAATCCGGCGATCCTGCGAACCAGGGATCCGGTAGCCCTTGAGGCGGCCTGAGTCGAACCATTTGCTCACCGTGCGGGGAGCAACTTTACAGATCTTGGCGACCTGTCCCGTCGTGAAGACCTTCATTGCTATGGACTCCATTTGCTACTACACAACCTTGCCAACAGACGCCGTGTGTACGGTGACTGAAGCGGGCAATAACGGTATGCCGTGGTGTTCGTGCCACGGTCGACGCGGGGTTTGGTCCGAGGGGACGACCGCGTCGTCGTGCCCCACGAAAGCCGGCCAAGAAAGCGGCGGGGGGCACAGAGAGACACCGATCCAACGGGAGTTACACCCGCGGTCTTCGGCGATCATGGCTCGCAGGTATCCCCCCCTGCTTTCATTCCGCTCGAGACGTGGCCGGTTTTCACCGACCGCGACTCTGACGGAATGACCGTCCACCATGCATATCGAAAGAACGCTTCGTGCAACTTGAGCCGTTCTTCCCGACGGCGACGCTCGCACCGCTTTCGCGGGCCGTATGCGATGCACCTGTTGGAACGTTGGCAACGAGGGGACGGTGAACCCTACGCAGCCCGACTGCTGGCGGCCACGTTCTCTTCAAAACGCACGCTGACACGCTTGGAGACACCTGACTGTTCCATCGTGATGCCGTAAAGCGTGGTCGCTGCAGACATGGTTTTCTTGGAATGTGTCACCACCACGAACTGCGTTGAGGAGAGCGACTCCCGCAGCACTGCCGTGAATCGGTCGACGTTCGCTTCGTCGAGTGGGGCGTCGACCTCATCGAGCACGCAGAAGGGGCTTGGTCGACTTTTGAAGATCGCGAGCAGCAGGGCAACGCACGTCATTGTTTTCTCGCCGCCCGAGAGCAGGGAGATGTTGCGAGGTTCCTTGCCTGGAGGACGCGCCACGATCTCGACCGACGCATCGAGGAGATCGTCGTTGGGGTCGATCACGATGTCGGCCTGCCCGCCGGCGAAAAGTCTTTCGAAGAGTTCGCGGAAGTAGCCCCGCACCGTTTCGATGGTTTCACCGAGCAGGCGGCGGCTCTCTTCGTCGATCCGGGTGATGAGCTGTTCGATCGACGCCTTTGCCTGGGTCACGTCGGTGAGCTGGGTCTCCAGGTCAGCATGGCGCTTTTCAAGCTCGTCCGCCTCGGTGAGAGCCTCCAGGTTAACGGTGGAAAAGCCGCTGAGCTTCCGGCGGAGTTCTTCAATCTCCACTTCGAGTTCGTCGCGTGATTCGGGGATGGGGTCTTCGTCGGGAGGGGCTCCGCCTGCGGTGGGAGCCGGATCGCTCACGGCCGCGTCGATCTCAAGGTCATAGTCTTCGCGGATTCGCTCCACGATGCGGGCACGGGTGTGACGGGCCTCGCCGAGCGCAAGTTCGGTGGTGTGGCCTTGGCGTTCGAGTTCGGTCAGGCCTTCTTGTGCGGTTCTGCTGCCAGCAGCGGCTTCCCGGGCATCCGTCACGCAGCGTTCGCGCGTGCGCTGCAGGCTGCGGCGTGCGTGCACAGCATGCTCGGCAGCGATGGCCGACTCCGCATGGGTTTGACGGATTCGCAGGCACTCCAGGTCGAGCAGCCTCCGACGCCGTTCGACATCGCCCAGCCGAGCATGTTCCTCCCCGCAGGCGGCGCGGCCGGCGTTCCGCATCGCTTCCAGGCGGCGCAGTTCGTCGCGGCGTTCGGTGAGCAGGGTGCGGGCCTCTTCGAGAGCCCTCGTCCTCTCGTGGATTTCATCGAGGAGGCTGCCGCGGCTGCGGTCGAAGTCTTCGATGGTTTGCCGGGCTGCCGCGAGGTCGCTTGTGAGCCTCGCCTCGTGTTGGGCGGCTGCGGCCACGTCTTCGGCAAGACGCTCGTGCTTGTCGTGAAGTGCAACAGCCTCTCGCTCGGCGTGACGACGCGCTTCGTCGGCACGCTCGATCTCAGCGATTGAGGCCGCTTGGTCCCGTAGGATTCGCTGTCGTTCGGCACGTGAGGTGGCCAGTTCCCCTTGCGTATGCTCTTGGCGGCTGCGAAGCGTGCGGACCGTGTCGCGAAGACGTGTCCGTTCAGTTTCGTGGCGGGCGAGGACCTGCTCGTGGTGCTCGACGCTGGCCGTCAGGCTTCGGTGGCGCTCTTCGAGCGACGACTTTTCACTGTGGCGGGCGACGAGGCCCGACATGCTCTTGCCGCCGATCTCAACCGAACCGCGTGCGGAGAAGAGCAGCCCGTCACGTGTCAGGAGAGAGGTTTCAGGGCCTTTGTCGGCCAGCAGGCGGCGGGCATCATCGACGTTCTCCACTACCCAGAAGTCGCCGAGCATCTGAGTGAGCAATGGGCGGTAGCGGTCTTCGCACGTCACCAACGCATCAAGGCGGCCGACAACTCCAGGAAGGTTGCTGAGGTCAACGCGGATCCGGGGGGGCGCTGCGAGCGGTGAGAGCGACATGAAACTCAACGGCCCGCAGCGATCCGAGTCGGCTCGGTGGTGTTCCGCGGCCCAGCCGATGGCGTCGTCGAGGCTGTTGATGATGAGGCTTGGGCCGAGGTGTCCCAGAGCAAGGTCGACAAGCGGTGCGACGGTGGCCTCAGCGCGAATCGCGTCGGCGAGCATTCCGGCAAGGCCGGCAGGGGAGGGGAGCTCACCGCGGAGAATGGCCTGCACGCCTGCGGGCACACCGTCGTGCTGTTCGGACAGTTCGGCGAGCACCCGCTCTCGTTCTCGGCAGGCCTCCAACTGGGAACGCAGTTGGGCGAGGTCGTCCCAGGTGCTGCGAATGGTGTTGCTCAGCTCCGTCTCCTGCTGCTCGAGGCTTTCCACCTCGGCGAGTTGTGCGCGGAGCCGCGCTTCGAGTGACGAAAGGTTGCCGTCGCTGGCGGCGAGCGACTCGGCGAGCCGGGCCTTGGCGGCGAGTGTCTGCTCTGCCTTCGCTCGGCATTCCTGGGCCTTGTGCTCCGCGGCGGAGGCGAGATTGGTAAGCCGTTCGTGCTCCATTCGCTTTTCGAGATGCAGGCGTTGGCTCGCGGCTACGGCCTCCTGCAACCGGCTGCTTGCTTCACGAGCCTCATCCGCACTGGCAAGGGAGCCTTCGGCGGTTGTCCGGAGGCGAGCAAGCTCCGCGTCGAGCTGCTCAAACGCGGCGTGCGCCTCGCTGACCGCCTCGGCCGCCTGCTTCTGTGCTTCGGCCGCGGCATGATCCTCGCGGACCTTCACCGCCACGCGGGTGGCGGCTTGCGCGAGGTCGTGAGCCAGTTCGTGTCGTCGGGTGTCGAGTTGCTGAAGCGAGGCATCGGCGGCAGCCACCTTCTGTCGCGCTTCGGCCACCCGCTCTTCAGACGCTTCAAGGTCGTGGTCGAGCGACTCCACACGGCCGGCAGCTTCTTGGACACGCGCGTCAAACGCCGCGAGGCTCGCCCTGGCACGCTCGCAGCCTTGGGCGAGTCGGGTCCGCTCCTCTTCGAGTCGAATCAGCTCGGCGTCGACGCCCGTCAGGTCGTGAGCGGCCGCCGCAAGGCGGCATCGCTTGAGGCGATCGCTCAGGACGCGCCACCGCTTTGCGCGAGCGGCCTGCCGGAGCACGGTTTCAAGGCGTGAGGCGACTTCGCCAACGATGTCTGCCAGTCGCTGGCGATTTTGCTCCGCTCGCTCGAGCCTGCGGAGGGCCTCCGCGCGACGCGTCCGAAACTTGGTGATTCCTGCCGCTTCCTCAAAGACACCGCGGCGTTCCTTGCCGCTGGCCACAAGCAGTTTGTCGACCCGCCCTTGCTCGATCACGCTGTACGCTTCGGTGGCGGCGCCCGTGCCGGAGAAGAGCTCGCGGATATCGCGGAGTCGGGAGACCTCGCCGTTGATCAGGTATTCGCTTTCGCCGCTGCGGTAGACGCGACGCCCGATGCGAACTTCATCGGCGGCCAGCGACAGCTCGCGGGCCGTGTTGTCAAAGATGAGGGTGGTTTCCGCGGAGTTCATCGGCCGTCGCCCGGCCGCTCCCGCGAAGATCACATCGGTCATCTCCTTGCCACGAAGGCTGCGGACCGATTGCTCGCCCAAGACCCACTTGATCGCATCAACGACGTTCGACTTTCCTGAACCGTTCGGCCCCACGATGGCGGTGACGCCGGAATGGAACTCGAACCTCGTCCTATCGGCGAAGCTTTTGAAGCCGTGGAGTTCGAGGGCTTTCAGCCGGGTCATGATGCGACGTCGTCGCCGGTCGGGCTGGTGGCCGAGATCGGCACGCCCTGCTCCACATCGGCTTCGATCTCCTCCGGAGTATCCTGCGACGAGACCTCTTCATGGATGCTCTTGCGGCCGTCGTACGCATCGGGAATCGCGTCAAACACGAGTCGGCTCTCGAGGGCCCGCTGGGAGTAGGCCTGCTGCAGGAACTGCAGGGCATCGGGATAGTGGCCGCCGACTTTGGCGATACCGCGGACCACGTCTTCCACCCGTGCGGGGCACTCGATGGTTTGGTCGTCTTCGCCCGGCGTAAAGCAGCTGATGCGTGCGGTGCCATCCTCGGTGGAGACCACGATGCGGGTGCCAGCTTCAGCCCGGAGCCCATCGTTGATCGGGTGCTCTGTCCCAAAGAGCACGATTTCGGGGCGCACGTGACGTGTGGCGTGCAGCAGCGGTGGGCCTTCTACGTCGAGCACGTGAAGGTAGAAGCCGTCAGCCAGAGCCTCACCGCGGACGGTGGGCATGGTGCGGTCCATCTTCCAGAGGGTGCGGAAGGCGCCGTAGCGGGTTTCTGCACTGGAACTCGAGAGAAGGGATTCGAGCGCTTCGATGCCGTTGGCGTCGTCGATCACCTCCAGGGCAGCCAGAGCCGCGGGACGGGCACTGCGAAGTTCGGACGCGGCTTCGGCGAGGTACGGAGCCACGTTCGACTCGCCGAGATAGGCGAGGGCTTCGGCGGCATGGAAGCGGACCTCTTCGTCGTCGGAGTCGAGTGCCTTCCGCAGCGTGGGGATGGCAGCTTCGCCGATGGCTTCCAGCCGCAGGGCCGCCGCCGGGGCTGTGACAGGGTCTTGGAGTTGGCGGTCGAGCATTTCGAGTCGATTGAGGCGTCCACCGGCTGGTTCGTTCACAGCCAAGCAGCGGACCACGCGGACATAGCGGTCGAGGTGGTGCTCGTACTCCGGCGGAATCTCCAGCTCGATGAAGCGATCGGTCTTGGGGGTGGCCACCCCGCGTTTGGTTCCGCGGATCACGGCATGGAATCGGCGATTGATCGTGTCGCCCACGCGCTTCGACACGGCTACCGAGCGGTGCTCAGGCTGGAGCACCAGCCCCAGGGAACGCGACTTGAGCGCCACGCCACCGCCGGGAACGATGGCCCGCACCTTCGACTTGGCGTCGAGCGAACCACTGGTGACGGGGTCGACGAGCATGGGGCCTTCGGCCACCGCAACCACGTGGCCATCACGAATGCGGTCGAGCACCGCCATCTCGGAGAGGCGTGTCTCCATCAGCCAGCCGCCGGAAAGGCTTTCCGTGTCGTTGCCGATAGGCACTTCAATAAACACGTCGAAGCGTTCCCCCCGACGAACTCCCGGGGGAATAAAGCCACGAGCCCACACGAGCGATGTTGAAGGGGACGCCAGGAGCTTGTTGGGTTCGACGACACCGCGGGCCTGGATGTCATTCATTAGGGCGGTTCGTTGCGGACTCGGCGGTGGATCGCTGCCGGTGTTGGGCAGGTTGGTGACAAGTGCGGCCGCTTCTACACGCTGTGGCATCACGCCCCAGGCGGTGGCGTAGTCACCCACGAGTTTCACGTCGGCATCGAGTTCCATCAAAGCCGCCATCTCGGGGCTCTGGCTGCGGATTGAAGGTCCTTGGCACCCAGCGAGCACGATGCCAACAATCAGCAGCGCTGCGAGCGCGACGGCTGGGCGAAAGGGCCCGGTTACGGCAAGAGCGATCGAGTGCATGAGAGATCTGGACCCATCGGGGGCGCGGGGACACTTCTTGAGCGCGGCGACGGTAGGGAGCCCTGGTGACAGGGTCAAGATGGCCTTTGCCTCGCGGGGGATGCGACGGCGTGCAAATGCTTGCCAAACCTCACCTTGTGAGGAGGCGGACGAGGTTGCTACCGTCCGTCGGTGAGAGCGCCGGCATCTGCGATCCTGTCGTGCCTGCTGGTGTTGCGACGTTTTCTAGTGAGGAGTGCCGACCCCGTGACACGCATTGAGCTGCCTCAGCATGAGCCTCTGCAAATCCAGGTACGCTGGATGATCCGCCGCGATATGGCGGAGGTGCTGGAAATTGAACAGGGGTCGTTTGAGTTTCCTTGGTCGGAAGAAGACTTCACCTACTGCCTGCGGCAGCGAAACTGCATCGGCATGGTGGCGGAGATGGCCGAGTCCGTTGTGGCGTTCATGATCTACGAACTCCATCGCACTCGCCTGCACGTGCTCAACTTTGCGGTACGGCGAAGCCATCGTCGCTTGGGCATCGGTCGGCAGATGGTGGATCGTCTGATCGGTAAACTCTCGCCCGAACGCCGTGACCGCATCCTGCTGGAAGTTCGCGAGCGGAACCTGCCTGCGCAGCTCTTCTTTCGCGATTCGGGCTTTATGGCCATCTCGGTGCTGAAGAACTTCTATCAAGACAGCACCGAAGACGCGTACCAGATGCAGTTTCTCGCACCCGCGGCCGAGGAAGCGATGCCTCGCCGGATGGCTGGCTAACAGAGCTGCTTGCGAAGGTCCTCAAGTCGGGCGGCAAGCAGGTCGTCCACCGCGTCGCTGGTATCGCCGTCGGCAAGCAGGGTGAGGACCGGGTGGCCCGTGTCGATCTGTGACCCCGCGTGCGGGATGTCGGCAATCGCGGGGCACGCTTCGTGGTGGTGCCAACTGGCTGCGACTGCTGCGAGCTGAGTGAGGGTGTCGGCGGTCACCGCGATGGGCGTGTCGGCGTAGAGGATCGCTTTGCCTGAGGCCACGGGCAATCTGCTTGCTGGCAGGCAGTCTTCGCGTGGTGAGCGGATGCCAAAGGCTGCGAGGTGTTTGGCTGCGACGCAGATGCCGCGCGTCCGCTCCACCAGTTCCATCGAGGCGGTGGGGCGAGGGTTGACCTCCAGGACCACGGCAGCGCCGGAGGGTTCGAGAATGCAGTCGATCCCCACCGCACCGCAAAGGCCGTGCCGTTGGGCGAGCAGGCCCGCAAGCGCGAGCACAGGCGCGGTCCACGCGGCGATGGGCACGGAGACCGACCCAGCGTAGGCCCAGCCCGGGGCGGCAGTGGCTTCGCGATGGTGCAGGCTGCGGCTCACGCCGAGCAGGACCGGCGGCTGCGTGCTGCTCAGGAGGACGTTGACGCCGTGCGGGGTGCCGTGGACCCGTCGTTGCCAAAGCGACGGCGTGTCTGGGCAGCAGCCACCGAGCCACGGGGCGATCGCGTGCCCTCCGACCGACGCGCGTGGCTTGATCAGGAAGGAGCCATCGGTCGGCAGGCCGGCAGGTGAGAGGTGGGTTTCGGGAAACGCAAGGCCTGCCGCGGTGGCCGCGGCGGCGAGGTTGGTCACGTTGCGCACGGCTTCGACGACTTCGCCGCTGGCCGAGGCGGTGCGGGTGCTCTGAGCCAGGGAGCGGAGCAGGTCGGGAGCGTTCTCCAGGCCGCCGGTGAACAGCAGGGGGAGGTGGGGGAGCGGTGCGAAGAGTGGGGCGGCTGCCGCGAGGTGGCTAGGCAATCGCTGATAACTGCTGGCGATGGCCAGGAGGTCGACGTCGCCAAAGCGGTCGCAGGCATGAACGGACCAGCCCGCACGGCGGCAACTGGCCGCCAGGAACCGCACGGAACCGCCAATCACGATCAGTTCTGGCCGGGACGTGTGGGGGACGGGGGCGGATGGCAGCGGTGACACGTCCAATGGTCCCAGCTTCATGGTTTTCAGGGGGGAAGCGACCTGCTATCCTCGCCACGTCTTCCCTATCCTGTCGAGAGTTGTCGAGAGTTGGCGGAGGATCAGACTTTTCCACGGAGTGTTACGCATGTCGATGTTCATCGGTGAGGCGCTTGCGGGCGACGGCAATGAGATTGCTCATATCGACCTTCTGATCGGGAGCAAGGATGGACCCGTGGGTACGGCGTTCGCCAATGCCCTCGCCCGTCAAAGTGAAGGCCACTCGAACCTGCTGGCGGTGCTTTCACCGAACGTGGCAGTCAAGCCTGCGACGGTGATGATCACCAAGGTCACGATCAAGGGTGCCAAGCAGGCTGTGCAGATGTTTGGTCCTGCTCAGGCGGCTGTTGCCAAGGCTGTGGCCGACAGCGTGGCGAGCGGCGTGATCCCTGCCGCTGAGGCTGAAAACCTCGTGATCGTGTGTGGCGTGTTCATCCACTGGCTCGCCGAAGACGACAAGAAGATCTACGACTACAACTACGAAGCCACGGTTTTGGCCATCAAGAATGCGATGACCGGCAAGCCAACGGCTGAAGAAATGATCGCCGCCAAGGACACCGCGGCTCATCCCTTCAAGGGCTTCTAAACTGATGGCCCGGCGAGTGCTTCTGCAACTCGACGCCGATCCGCAGCCAAGCACGTTCGACGCAATCGTGGCGGTAGACGCCGGCGTCGACGTGCTCCTGCGGCACGGTGGGGTCACACCTGAATCCGCCGTGCCGTTGGTGCATGGTGGGATGTTTACACGCGGTGGGAAGGATCTCGCGTCGACCGCGATCTTCGTGGGCGGCTCGGACGTGCTTGCTGCTGAAGCGATCTTTCGCCAGGTCCAGAAGACCTTCTTTGGTCCGGTGCGTGTCGGCGTAATGCTCGATCCATCGGGTGCCAACACGACGGCGGCTGCCGCGGTCGTCGTCGCGGCCAGGCATGCAGACCTTGGGCAGTCGAAGGCCGTGGTGCTCGGGGGCTCTGGCCCTGTTGGACGCCGCGTGGTGCGGCTGCTCGCCCGCGAGGGATGCGCTGTGGGGGTCGCCAGCCGGTCTGTCTCCCGCGCGGAGGCCGTGTGCGAGGCGGTGTCTGCCGAGGTGGCTGAGGCGCAGCTGCAGGCGGTGGAGACGTCAGGGGACACAGGTATCTTGCCGCGTGGCCGTCTGCTCGAACTTCTCCGCGAGGCCGATGTGGTGGTGGCCGCTGGGGCTGCTGGCGTGCGGCTGCTCGGAAGTCACGGCTTGGCCGAGTGCCGTCGTGCCCGCGTGTTTGTGGATCTCAACGCCGTGCCGCCAGAGGGCCTCGAGGGGATCCAGGCGTCTGATGCGGGGCGGGTGCTCTCCGCGGAAATCCCCGGAAATGAACCTCCCGCGGTGGCCTACGGTGCGCTCGGCGTCGGAGGCGTGAAGATGAAGATTCATCGCGAAGCGGTGCAGCAGATTTTCACTTCGAACTCGGCGTGCCTCGATGCCGAGGAGATGCTCGAAATCGGACGAACGGTCTCCTGAGTCCTGCTCGCCGCATCACGCATCGATCGAAGAGGCGGGGGAAGAGCCGCGAGGCCAGCACGTAGCCTTTTGCCTGCAACCCTGGGATGACTTCCACTCGTCGGCGGATCACTCCCCGCACGATCCGTCTGGCTGCTCGCGTGGCTGGCATCGCTCGCCCACGCGACCACGCCGCCCGGTTGCCGTCGATCAGGCTTTCCCAAAACTCAGAGGCGAGCGGCCCGAGCGTGGCGAGCATCACGTCGATCTCGTCAGCTGCCAGTTCCATCCTTAGGCTGCCGGCCATCGCGGTCAGTGCCGACTTTGCGGCGGCGTAGTCGAGGTGCATTGGGAGGGGATGCCTGCCGATGATCGAGCCCACGAACACGATGGCGGGATCACGACCGTCGCGAAGCGCGGGAAGGCAGAGGCGGGCGAGCTCTGCGGGTGCGAAAAAGTCGATCTCCATCACCCGCCGCAAGGTTTCGGGTGATGAGGCTTCGAATGGGCCGACCGCGCCACTGCCTGCTGCGAGCACCAGCAGGTCGAGGCCGCCGAGACGATCCGTCGCGGCCTCCAGGAGGGTGCTGCGGAAGGCCGCGTCGGTCTGATCACCGGGCAGGCACTGCAGGCTGCCACGGCCGCCCCCCGCGGCTTGCCATTCGTCTTCAAGGTTGGCGAGTCGATCGGCTCGCCGGGCCGTGGCCAGCACATGCACGCCGCGCTGTGCGAGCTGCCATGCCAGAGCACGCCCCAAGCCAGACGACGCGCCGGTGACGACCGCCCGCATGCCAGGAAGCCGGCGGTGCGGCCAGCGAAGGAAGCGTCGCATCACTCAGCCTGCTGCCATGTCGGGGGTCGAGGCTTCCTTGTCGTCTGCAGTTGCGCCGTGGGGTCGGATGGTGGCCTCGGCGGGGTTGATGCGTCCGACAAGTGAGCCGGGAATGCGGCAGTGCACCGTCACTCGCTCGTCGTCAAATTGCCGCGAGAGCACCTCACCGTTGGCGTCGAGCCAGGCGAGCAGGCGTCCGTTGGCAGGGGAGAGTTCGACGTCGATGTCCTGGAACTTGCGGGCGAGGGCTTCGCTGGCTGCCTCGCGCAGCCGCTCGATGCCCTCTCCCGACCTCGCGGAAATCGTGATCGCGTGGGGGTAGCGGTCGAGCAGTCGTTCGAGCGAGAGCGGGTCGGCAATCGCGTCGCACTTGTTGAGCACAAGCAGGGCATCGGTGTCTTCGACACCAAGTTCGGCGAGCACGCTCCTCACGGCGGCGATCTGGCGATCGACCTCGTCGCTGGAGGCGTCTGCAACGTGGAGCAGGAGATCGGCTTGGCGGGTCTCTTCCAGCGTGGCCTTGAAGCTCGCGATCAGCCGGTGGGGCAGGTTGCGAATAAACCCGACCGTGTCGGAGAGGAGCACGGGCCCCCAGCCAGGCAGCTTCCAACGCCGCGTGCGGGTGTCGAGCGTGGCGAAGAGTTTGTCTTCGGCGAGTTCGTCGGAGCCGGTGAGCCGATTGAGGAGCGTGCTCTTGCCGGCGTTGGTGTAGCCCACGAGCGAGACGGTGCGGCGATCGTGGCGGGCAGCCACCTGGCGTTCTCGGCGAGCATGGATCACCGCCAGTTCCTGACGCAGGTCGTGGATCCGTTTCTCGACGAGTCGCCGGTCGACTTCCAGCTGTTTCTCGCCAGGGCCTCGCATGCCGATGCCCATCTTGAGTCGTGAGAGATGGGTCCACATCCGCTTCAGGCGGGGAAGCGAGTATTCCAGTTGGGCGAGTTCGACGGCGAGGCGGGCCTCGTGGGTGCGGGCGCGGGCGGCAAAGATATCGAGGATCAACTCGGAGCGGTCGAGGACCTTCACGCCCGAGGCCTTCTCGAGGTTTCGTGTCTGGGCTGGTGAGAGGTCGTTGTCGAAGATCACCACATCCGCTTCGTGCTGCTCGACGAGCATCTTCAACTCGGCGACCTTCCCTCGGCCGAGATAGGTTGTCTGATCGGGTGTTTCACGTCGCTGCGTGATTTCAGCCAGCACGTTCGCCCCAGCCGTTTCCGCAAGGCCGGCAAGTTCTCTGAGTGGGTGTTCGATCTCGGCGGCGTCACGGTCGAGCAAGCCGGCGAGCACCGCTCGTTCACTGTCGACACTGTTGGTGCGTGTGCGATCCTTCACGTTCCCTCTCGTTGAGCCCAACGCCTTCACCAGCCGAAGATGCCCCATCTTCAGCACTCGGTTGACCCTGAGCCCCGATTATACCGCGGTGGCGGCCAGGGAGGCGCGGCGTCGTCGCGCGATCACCGCCATCAGTCACCCAGCAGCGTCTCGCCAGACCCTGCGGCGAGTTCGGTGCAGCTCTCCCAGCGACGGGTGTCGAGGAGCCCGTCGGCAACCGCGTTCTTCACACCACAGTCGTCTTCGTGGGTGTGGGTGCAGTCGGGGTAGCGGCAGAAGTTGGCAAATGGCCGCAGGTCACGAAACGCGGCCGCCACCTCGGCGGGCACAAACTCCCACAGTTGAAACTGCCGGATGCCAGGTGTGTCGACCACGTGGCCCGCGGAGGCGTCGCCGCCGAGGGCGATCAGGCGTGCGGTCGTGGTGGTGTGTTTGCCTTTTTGGTTTTCACTGCTCACGGAGGCGGTGCGGAGCTGCAGCCCAGGGTCGATGCAGTTGAGCAGGGTCGACTTGCCCACACCGCTCTGGCCGACGACAGCAGTCACGCGGCCGTGGAGTTCGGCCATCAAACGGGCGATCCCCATGCCGCTCACGGTCGAGCAGAGGATCACCTTGTAGCCCATCCTTGCGTAGACCCCGGCAAGGGGCACGAGGGACGCCGGGTCGACGAGATCGACTTTGTTGATGCAGATGATCGGCGCGATGCCGTTGGATTCGGCGGCCACGAGGAGGCGGTCGATCAGCGCCGGCTTGATGCGAGGCTCGGCAGCGGTGGCCATGATCACCACCTGATCCACGTTGGCCACGATCACATGGCGTTTGCCGCGGCTGGTGCGCGAGAGCGACGTGGTTCGCGGTTCGACGTCGAGGATCACCCCCTCCTCCGCGTCACCAGACACGTGCACCCAGTCGCCGGCTGCTACCACATGCCGCTGATCGGTCGCCAGCGTTTTGAGGAGCCGCCGCGTCACGCAGCGGACCACACGGCCGTCGGCAGCCTGCACGAAACTTGCGAGCCCGTGCACCTCAAGCACCCGCCCCCGCCACGCCGCCTCGAGCGCTGGTCGCACTCCCAGGCCGTCGGTATTGTCTGCGGCGACGCCGTCGGCGAGCACTGTGCGATGGCGGGTCAGGGCACCCTTGCCGGTCAGCCGTTCGCCCGAGGTGAGCTCGTCAGGATGCTCGCCGTCGGGCGTGGCCGCGTCGGTGAAGTCTCGACGTCGCTGCCTGCCGGAGCGATTCTTGCGGAACTCGACGCGAAGTTTGCGGGGTTTTCCCACGAGGCTTGGGCAACTCAGCGTGGTCGGCTGCGACGGGCCGGCGGCTCTGCACCGCGACGCGCCACGAGGCCGGCCGACTCAAGGAGGGGGCGGCTAAACAGGTCGTTGACCGCCTCCACGCTGGTCGGGAGGGCGGTGGCTCCCAGTTTGGCAGGTTCGTAGACGACTTCAAACTGGTGCTTCGCCACCGTGAGCACGTCGCCTGGCTCAAGCCGCTGCTCGGTCGTTCGCGTTCCGTTGACTTTGATGCCGTTGCTGCTGCCGAGATCGCGGACGGTCCAGTAGCCACCGTCGAGCACGAGCTCGCAGTGGGAGCCTGAAACGTTGGGAAAACGCAGCACGATGTCGCTGCTTTCCCGGCGTCCGATCACCAGGTTGGGTTTCAGGAGCGGAATTGGATCGCCGCCGCCGACAGGCATCAACTCGCCGAGCATCATGGTCTCCGTGGGCATCGTGGTGTGCATCTTGATGGTGAGAGACGGTCATGGCGCGACCGCAAACGCCCATCGAGACGTGTCCCGAGGGATTACTGAAAACGTTGGTGCCTTGCCGCCCAAAAACCTTATCACCAGTTTCTGGGGGCTTCCAGAAATCGGCGTTGTTTTCGGCGTGAGCGGACGCTTTTTTGCCATACGATCGTTAAGATTCGATGAATCGATGCGTGAGGCGGAGCGGGCCGGGCGGCCGCCGTTGGGGTTGGTCTGTTCCCGTGAGGGGTGGATCGGCCGGCCGACGGAGGAAAGTCCGGGCTCCACAGGGCGCTGTGGTGGGTAACGCCCACCGGCCGTGAGGTCAGGGAAAGTGCAACAGAAAGCAGACCGCCGTCGGGTTTTCCCGGCGGTAAGGGTGAAACGGTGAGGTAAGAGCTCACCAGCAGGCCGGGTGACCGGTCTGGCTCGGTAAACCCCACTGGGAGCAAGGCCAAGCAGGGAGGAGTCCGGTCGTGAGGCCGGCACTGGGCGGCCCGTCCAGTCCCCACTCCCGGGTCGGCTGCTAGAGGCGGCGGGCAACCGTCGTTCGAGAGAAATGGTCGCCCGCGACCGCCTGTTTCGGCAGGCGGTCGTGACAGAACCCGGCTTATAGGTCCGCTCCGCCCCGCGCATTGTCGTCGGACAGGGGGTCGATGTCTTCCAGGGCGGCATCGTCAAAGTCCTCCTCGGCCGACAAGCGATCCTTTTCGTCGAGGATTCGAATCAGCTTGGTGATACAGAGCTGGTTGATGCTCACCCGCAGTTCGCGGGCCTCGGCCTTGAGCGTTTCGTGGAGGGAGCGGGGCATCCGGACCGTCACCACCCGCCGAGACTCTCGTTTGGCGGGCTCGGCCTGCCGTGACCGCAGGTCGTCGAGGAGCTCGCGAATGCGGGCATACTCCGGTGTGCACTCGAAGGTGGCGAGGGCCTCGGGGGTCGGGAACGCCCTGCGAATATGTCCCTCCACGCCGAGCATCTCGCTGAAGAAGACAACCCACTCGGGCTCCATGGCGTGCAGGTCTTCGGCCACCTGCAGCACGGCGCGCGCGGACCGTCGGGGTGATCGCTCGAGCGACGCCGGTGGAGGCAGGGGGCTTGCGTGTGCGGGGCTCGTCGCGGGACGGGTGCTGCGGGCTGTGGGGGCGAGAGGCGTCTTCATCAAGCACTGCTCCAGGTCTGACGCTCGGGGCAGGGCGAGTTCCCCGTCCGAACGCTCCAATCCTTCGCTGGCAGGCAAGTGCATGCAGTAAGTGCTTGCAAATAAACGACTTGCGCGTCGAGGGGCAGGTGTGCCTGCGATTCGGGCAGAGCTGCCTCGTTTTCGGGCGGCCGGCTGTCTGCCTAATTGTGAGGCAGGGCTCGCGAGTCGCATTTCCCAAGTGTCTGTCACTCGGGCGTGGCGTTTTGCGGGGCTAGCGATGGGCGACGCTGTGTTCGAGGAGGTCGATCACGCTCGCCGCGATGTCGGCGGCGCAGGTCGCGGAAACCGCTTTCCAACCCGGCACCGCGTTGACCTCCAGCACGACCAGGCGGCCGTCATTCGTCGGCAGGAGGTCGACGCCTGCCACGACGGCCCCAACCGCGGCGGCGGCTCGCCGCGCGAGGTCGAGCATGTGGTGCGTGGGCTCCAATCGCTCCGCCGTCGCCCCAAGCGAAACGTTGGTCCGCCAGTCGTGGCTCTGTCGGCGAATGGCAAACGCCCGCTCCCCCACCAGCAGCACGCGAATGTCGCCGGCCGGGTGAGGTAGGAACTCTTGCAGGTAGGCCGGACTCTCCGGTGTGCGGCGGGCGAGGAAGTCTTGGAGATCGGACGGTGAAGCAAGTCGCTCAAGGCCTCGCCCCCCAGAGCCAAACAGCGGCTTGGCCACGACATCACCCCCTAGTGCCTCCCAGTGAGCTCGGATGGCCGGCTCGTCCTGGGCCACGGCGGTCCGGGGCACGGGGAGCCCGGCGTCGACCAGCCGAGCCGTTGTGAGATACTTGTCGATCGCGACCTCAAGGCTCCGGGGTGCGTTGATCACCACGCGGCCTGCCGCCTCCAGCCGCGCGACGGCATTCATGCGGAACACCACCTCCTCCAGCCCACCGCGGGGCATGCCCCGGATGACGAGCGCATCGCACTCCGTGCAGCTCCGAGGGAGGAATTGCTCCCGTCCAGCCTCAATCACGGATGCGAGGTCGGTCCAGGGCACGATCACGATCTCGTGGCCGCGCGCTTTCCCGGCGCGTGCCACGTCTTGGAGATGCCAACCGCGTGGGTCACCGATCAGCCCAAGGCGCAGGGCCTGCTCGGCCATGGCTCATGCCTCGCCCGTCTCAAGTCCAAACGACTTCCGCACGATGTCCGCCTCAATCTGGCCAAAGCGGAGGCAGTCGCCTGTGCTCGCGTTGAACAGGTCGACCACCGCCGGAGCAAAGATGGCAGGGTCGATGGCGTAGAAATCACCACCCGCTTCCTCGAACAGGGCGGCGAAGGCTTTGCCATGATCGGGCGAGGCCGAACTGGTCATGGCGGCCCCGACGGCGTCGAGGAGCGGCTCGTCGGCCGTCACTTCGAGGATCACATGGCTGCCGTAGAGGATCGCGTCGTTGGTGCGTCCGATTGCGGTCAGGTCGTCGTCAGCGACCGGCGGAAGAGGAGCCCGCCCTCGTCCTCCGGTCACCAAGGCCAGGTCGAAACTGAGCGTTTCAAGCTTGTGCAGTGCGGTTTCCAGCGAGCGGGCGACCACCTGCAGGGTGCCCGCGGGCGAGGCGGTCGGTGCCACGAGGAGCGTCATCTGCTCAGGGCTCACGCCGGCGGCTTCTGCGAGGGACTGGATCACCGCGGGGGTTGGCAGGGCTGCCGCCTCCAGCAGACCGATCACTACTGCTGGCCGCTCGCGAAACCCGATCTGGTCGAACAGCGACTCTTTGCCGATGGATGCCCGGATCGGGCCGCTCGCCATCGCGTGGTAGCCCTCCACGCTCACCTTCCAGCCGGCGTACTGGCTGGCGAGGCACGCGGCCACCGGCGAGCGGCTGGCCACCGAGACCACCGGTCGCTTCCACACGTCGCCATCAGTTCCCTGCTGATCACCGCAGGGTTTCGGGAACAGCCGGGGGCTTTCGGCAGGTTCGAGGCTGACTTCTCCCAACCCTGCCATGGCGACCCGTGCCATCAGCAATCCCGCGGCATCGCTGCCCGGGGCCTCGACACCGCAGTCAACGACCTGGGCGCCGGCGATGTGTGAAATGGCGATGCCGAGGTCGTCGCCCGCGGCGAGCGCGGCCTGCAGAGCAGCAATCGCGGTCGCGTTGAGTTCGTGTGTGGAAACGTCGCTCATGGGGACTGCGATTCCTCGGTGAAGGGAGCGGCGTCGTGAGCCACTCCATGGGATGATCGCCGGAGGGCAGGCATACTGGTCTCCCCGCGACGCGATACCTTGGAAATCATGGCCCGTGGGGCTCGTGTCGGCAATCCTGCACTGATTTGCGGGCCAACGCAGAGAGCATCCTGCATACTCCTCGCATCCTCGTAGAGCCCGAGCATGGCCAGCCTGACAGTCGAAAACTACCTGAAAACGATCTACCAGATCATCAGTGAGCAGGAGGGCCGCGCCGCCACCACGGGGCAGGTGGCCTCTGCTCTTGGAGTCGCACCCGGAACGGTCACGAGCATGCTCAAGACCCTCGACGCGGCCCAGCTGGCTGCCCATCGGCCTTACGAAGGAGTCGTGCTGCTGCCCGCCGGGGAAGCGCTCGCGCTGCGAGTGGTGCGGCGGCATCGGCTCCTCGAACTGTTTCTCATCCGCACGCTCGGCATGAGCTGGGATGAGGTGCATGACGAGGCCGAGCACATGGAGCATGCGGTCAGCGATCTCTTGGTGGAGCGGATCGACGCCTTCCTGGGGCGTCCCGATGTTGATCCGCATGGCGATCCGATACCTCGAACGGATGGGCAGCTGCGTGAAGAACCCCCCACGCGTTCCCTGGCCGACTGCGGCGAAGGGGAAGGGTTTACGCTCGCTCGGGTGCTCGATCAGTCTCCTGAGTTCCTCCGCTATCTCACGGACATGGGGCTTACCCTTGGGGCTTCAGGTACCGTGGCTGCCAACCCGCACGGAGTGGGGCTGATGATGATCCACATCGAAGAGCGGTCGCTGGCGGTGTCGTTGGAAACCGCCGCCAGCCTGGCCGTGACCGCTGGCTCATGACGCCTCCCACACGCCAGACTGGCCGAGGCACTCATCCACTTCCACCCGCAGCCGACCGGCGAGAGGCTTCCCTGCGGCTGCGAGCCGGGTGGTGAGTTCTCCTCCAATCCACTCGGCCAGCAGTTCCGCCGTCGTGTTCACGATCGGAAGGAGTGTGCATTCGTCGGCTGGGAAGACCCAACGCCTCTGCTCGAAGCGGATTTCGATCTCCTCGTTGCCGCCGGGCCCAGTTGTTTGGCTGACCTGCAGAAGTCGATTGGCCGTGGGGAGCAGCATGTGATGGTCGAGCATCTGCAAGACCGCGGTGAGCATGTCACGCAGGGCGATGAAGTCGACCACCATGCCGTGGTTGTCGAGGGGGCCGTCGACATCGACCGCGACCGTCCAGTTGTGACCGTGAATCGGCTCACAGAGGGTGTCGGTGAGGGTGATGAAGTGACCGGCCGAGAACACATGCACGGCTTTGCGAAGACGCACCCGGTACTGCGAAGCGGTCGTGGGCATTGTGGGATCCTTTCGTCAGGTCAGTTCATCAGGTCAGAGGGGGGCAGCGTCCAGCCCTGTCGCAGGAGCACAAACAGGGCTGTCGCCACGAGGTCGGCAGTCGTGCCTGGATTGATCGGCCGAAGGCAGCCGTCACTCCAGCGACCGGCTCGGAGCATGGCGTCAAAGGACGCGAGGGCGGTGGGGCGATCACCCGCAGGCAGCGACACGAGATCGCCTGCCTCGCGGGAGACCAGCTGGGCGACCTCCCGCCCGTGCCGGCGAACGATGAGACTATCGAGATGGCTGGCGAGGTGCTGCAAAAATGCCAGCTGGATGGCAGCAGCCAACCCCAGGCCTGCGGAGAGGGCCTGCTCAAGCAGAGGCACCATTCCCGTACCCATCGCCGTCCCGTCGTGCGAACACCCCTCTGCGGCAAAGAGGGGGATGTAGTCCTCCGTCCAGAGCCGTGCGATCGCGTCGCGGTCGGCTGCGCACCGCATCGCCTCGAGGATATCGTCGGGTGGCGGCCCTGCGAGGTCGTGCTGGTCGACCCGGCCAAGCCCTCCCGGCTGCGCGAGGGCGATGGCTTCCCAGATCGCGGCGGCATCGGCCTTGGTGCGTGCGGCGAGCACGGCCGGGAGGTGCGCTTCCAGCGGCATCGCCGACGCGGCAAGCGGTGCGATCGCGAGCACCATTCCCAGGTTCGCGTTGCTTTGGGTCGCGGCCGCCGATGCTCGAACCGCATGCAAGATGGCCTGCCCAAGCTGCGGGCCCTGGTCGTGGGCAGGGCAGGCCAGCCAGGCGTTGAACGGTTTTGCGATCGCGAGGGCTGCCTTCACAAAGTCGTGGTGGGTGAGGTCCGGAAAGCTGGCCTGTGGATGCACATTCCCTGGCTTGGGCACAGCAGACTCCAGCAGGCACGCAGCCGCGGCCTGCCAGCCGACGCTCCCACGGTCAGCGGGAATGGCAGCGATCCAGTCGCTCAGGGCGATCGGGAAATCACTGGTGTCGAGAACGCGTGGGGGCATTCCGCTTGCCTGTTGCCGAGAAAGGTGCCAGATAGACTGTAGCGGTTGATCGTGTTCGACGTGGTTGGAGGGTTTTACGAGATGGCAGCAGGGGCATCGGACACGAACACGGGGGAGTTCGGCCCTGACGCGTTTATCAACCGTGAGTTGAGTTGGCTCGAGTTCAACCTCCGGGTTCTGGAAGAGGCCGAAAACACCGAGAACCCGTTGCTTGAACGGCTGAAGTTTCTCGCGATCTTCAGCTCGAACCTCGACGAGTTTTTCATGGTTCGGGTGGCGGGCTTGCGGGAGCAGGCCTTCGGCGAAAGTGCCCCGCAAGACTTCACGCCCGATGGCCTGAGGCCGCTTGAGCAGCTGGTGAAGGTGGCCGCCCGCACGCAAGAGTTGGTGGCTCGGCAATACGCCTGTTTGCAAAGTGTGTTGCGGCCGACGCTCGCCGAGAAGGGCATCAACGTGCTCCCCTTTGATGCGGTCGACGAAGAGGGAAGGGCAGAACTCGACACCTTCTTCCATCAGCGGGCGCTGCCGATTCTCACCCCTATGGCGATTGATCCGGCGCATCCCTCGCCCCGGTACCACAACCGAGGGCTCTACATCGGGGCGATGCTTGAGCACCGCGAAGGCCTCGGCCCCAAACGGATGTTTGCGGTTGTGCAGGTCCCGCAGGTGCTGCCACGGTTTGTGCCGGTGGGGGAGAAGCGGGCGCCGCAGCGGAGCTTTGTGCTGCTGGAGGATGTGGTGGCGGCTCGCCTGCCGGTCCTCTTTGGTGGCTTTGATGTGCTCACCTGGACGACATTCCGCGTCACCCGCGACAGCGACCTCGAACTGCTGGAGCAGGAGTCGGACGACATGCTCAAGCTGATCGAAGCCCGACTCAAGGCGCGGGCCCGCGGGCAGGCGGTGCGATTGGAGATCGCCGCCAACGCGGAACCACAGGTGGAGCAGGCGATCATCGACGATGAGGAACTGCATGCGGGCGACACCTACAGCGAGGTGTACCGCATCCCCGGCCCGCTGGACCTGACCGCACTGTGGGAGTTGCACAAGCTGCCAGGCTTCGAAGAACTCCGCGATCGCCCATTCACGCCCGCGGCTCCTCGGGGCCTGCGGCGACGCGGTGAAGACTTATTTCGCTCGATCAGCCAGCGTGACATCCTCCTGCACCATCCCTACGAATCGTTTGATCCCGTGGTGGAGTTTGTCACGAAGGCGGCCAACGACCCGCAGGTCCTCGCCATCAAGCAGACGCTCTACCGCACCAGTGGTGACTCACCGATTTCGCGAGCGTTGATGGTCGCGGCGGAAGCGGGGAAGCACGTCACGGCCCTGGTGGAGTTGAAGGCCCGCTTTGACGAAGCCAACAACGTCAGCTGGGCGCGGCAGCTCGAACGAGCGGGCGTGCATGTGGTGTTTGGTTTTCTTGACTTGAAAACGCACTGCAAAGTGTCGTTGGTGGTGCGTCAGGAAGGGCAAAACCTGAAGCGCTACGTGCACCTCGGCACGGGCAATTACAATCCCACCACCGCGTTGCTTTACACCGATCTGGGGCTGTTTACCGCCGACGAGCAGATCGCCGACGACGCCACCGCCCTGTTTAATCTGCTCACGGGCTATTCGCAGGGGCACCAGTGGAAAAAGCTTGTCGTGGCGCCGATGGATCTCCGCCAGCGGACGATTGAGTTAATCGACGAACAGGCGCAGCGTGCGCGCGATGGGCAGCCATCGAGAATCTTTGCCAAGCTCAATGCGATCGTCGACCATCGTGTGATTAAGGCGCTCTACGCTGCGAGCCAGGCGGGCGTGCCGATCGACATTGTGGATCGTGGCATCTGCTGCCTGCGGCCGGGTGTTCCGGGGCTGAGTGAAACGATTCGCGTGCGGAGCATCGTCGACCGGTTCTTGGAACACAGCCGCGTGTTTGTGTTTGGGGAGGGGGACGACGCCCGCGTGTATCTCGCCAGCGCCGACTGGATGCCGAGAAACTTTCTCAGGCGGGTGGAGGTGATGTTTCCGGTGGAGGCCGCGGAGCCCCGCAGGCGAATCCTCGAAGAGATCGTGCCCTGCTACCTGGCGGACAATGTCCGTGCTCGCGTGCTCGACTCCGAGGGGCATTCCCACCTCCTGCAGCCGGAGCCCGGCGGTGCGGCGTTCCGCTGCCAGCAGCATCTGCTGGAAACACGAAGTGCGACGGCGGTGCCGGCTCCATCGCTTCAGTGAGCGTCATTTTGCTCTAAGATAGAGCGAGCGAGGCCCGTCGTCGGTCAGGCCGTTCGGGTTGAGACGCGGCCTCGCAAAGACATTTGAAGGACCACGGCGTTCATGTCGGAGGACTACTACGAGACGCTCGGCGTGCCGAGGACGGCATCGGCCGAGGAGATTCGCAAGGCGTACCGCGAGCTCGCGCGGAAGTACCATCCCGACCTGCACCCGGACGACGACTCGGCCAAAGACAAGTTCAAAAAGGTGCAGACGGCGTTTGACACCCTCAACGACACGTCGAAGCGCGAGATGTACGATCGCTACGGCAGTTCGTTTGAAGGCTTCGCGCCGGGCGGTGGCTCGGGCTGGGCCGGCGGACCGTTTCCTGGTGGTGGGCAGCCGTTTGGTGGGCAAGGGCAGGAGATTGATTTGGAGAGCCTCTTCGGCGGAGCAGGTGGCTTTGCCGATCTGTTTGGGGGCGGGCGCCGCACGCGCGGCCGTCGTCGGCCGACGGCTGCTGCAGGCCAAGACATTGCCGCTTCGATCTCCATCCCGTTTCGGCGGGCGATCGAGGGAGGCTCCACGGACGTCCGCGTCGACCGAGATGGCCGCACCGAAACCATCTCGGTGAAGATTCCGCAGGGCCTCCCAGACGGCTCACGGATGCGGCTCCGCGGTCAGGGATCACCTGGGCAAGGTGGCGGGCCGGCGGGGGACCTCGTGCTGCAGGTGCACGTCGAGCCCCATCCCTTGTTTCGTCGCGAGCGGGACACGCTTGAGTGCAAACTGCCCGTCACGCTCGCGGAGGCGGTGCAAGGAGCCAAGGTGGATGTGCCCACGCCGTGGGGGACAATCGCCCTGAAGATCCCGCCGATGACCTCCAGCGGACGCAAGCTGCGTGCCCAAGGCATGGGGGTGCGAAATCCCAACGGTGTGTCGGGCGACCTGATCGCGGAAGTATTGATCATGCTCCCTGCCGAGGTCGACGAGGCCTTCGCGTCCTTGGTATCGGCGACATCCCAGCCTGATCCCCGCAGTGCCTTGCGCTGGTAACCGCGTTCCCCTTCACGACCCGCCATGTCAGCGCTGCTTCGCTTTTCGGCTGCCATGCGGCTCTCTGGGCAACGAGCATTTGCCAGGGTGTTTGCACGCCGGCAGACGGCGGGCAACGGGGTGATCGTGGTGCATGTGTCGCCTCGACCTGAGAACGAGCCCGCCCGCGGTGGTATCCCGACCGTGCGGCTGGGCCTGTCGGTCTCGCGCAGGGTAGGCGGGGCCGTGGAGCGACAGCAGTGGAAACGAGCGATCCGTGAGGCTTTTCGGCACATCCAGCATCAGCTGCCCGCCGGTTACGACTACGTGGTTGTGGTCCGTGCGAAGACGCCCCCAGTGATGGAAACGCTTCGAGCGATGCTGCTGTCGCTCGCGGAGCACGCGGTGCGCCGTCCACGGGGGCGTATCCGGCAGTCGCGTCCGCAGCGGAAGGAGTCGACGTGATCCGCTTCGGGGCCTGGCTCGGGACGTGGCTCAGCTGGGCAAGTGCCGCGGCGGTGATCGCAGTGGTGCGTGGGTATCAGCTGCTCCTGAGCCCGCTGCTCGGGGCGCACTGCCGCTTTCAGCCAACGTGCAGTCAGTACTGCATCGACGCCGTCCGCCGCTACGGGGTGGTTCGCGGCGGTTTCAAATCGCTGCGACGGATTGCCCGCTGCCATCCCTGGCATCAAGGGGGCTACGACCCGCCGTGACGTTGCTGGAGGGCGTCGAGGACCGCTCGGTTGGTCGCCGGGAACCTCAGCTCCGGGAGGCACTTGACGTCGACCCATTCGAACGGCGGCGAGGGTGGCTCGCTGGCCACCGCCGTGGCCGCAAAGAACCAGACCTCGATCGGCCCAGCCTTGCAGGAACCGCTCGCGCGATCCAAAACCTCACCCACGGTCACGGTGAGTCCCGCCTCTTCGAAGCACTCTCGTGCGGCGGCCTCGGCGGGGGTTTCCCCCGGCTCGATCTTTCCTCCAGGAAACTCATCAAGCCCTGGGCCATCGACCGCGTCGTCAGCACGCCGGCCTACGAGAAACTCTCGCTGGCCGGTGGTGCTTTGACGGCTGACGACTGCGACCGCGACGCCAATCGTGCGCGAGGCGCTCACGGAGCGACCGCATCACGGATCGAATCCAAGAGCCGTCCTGGCGAACCCATGATGTTGTAGCCGGCGTCGACGTGCAGGATCTCACCGGTGATGCCCGTGGATTCCTTGGAGAGCAGCCAGGCGCCCGTCTTCCCGACTTCATCGTGGGTAACGTTCCGGCCGAGCGGCGCGACTCGCTCGTAGAAGGTGAGCATCTCTTCGACCCCTGCACCGCGCCCGGCGAGCGTTCGCAGTGGGCCGGCACTCACGGCGTTGACGCGCACGCCGGTGGGCCCGAGTTCGTAGGCCATGTACCGCACGCTTGCATCGAGAGCGGCTTTGCAGACACCCATGATGTTGTAGCCAGGCACGGCCTTCTCACCGCCGAAGTACGTCAGCGTGAGGACGGAGGCGTTTTCGGCCAGGATGCTACGAGCGTGGCGAGTGACGGCCAGCAGGCTGTAGACACTCGTTTCCATCGCGATGCGGAAACCTTCGCGACTGGTTTCGACGGTTTCTCCCTTGAGATCCTCCATCGGGCAGTACGCGATCGAGTGCACGAGGAAGTCGATTTTGCCAAACTCCTCACCGGCCTTCTGCATCACGGCGGCGATGTGCTCCTCGTTGCAGGCGTCCATCGGCATCAGGAAACGGGCGTTGGGTTGCTCGTCGGTGAGCATGGCCACGCGACGGCGATTGCGCTGCCGCTCGTCGTCAGGTCGGTCGGGAAGATGGCTGAAGCCGACGTGGCCCCCTTCGTCGAGGATCTCTTTGGCGATCGACCAAGCGATGGAGTGATCGTTCGCGACGCCCAGTACCACGCCCCGCATGCCATCAAATCGACCCATGGTGTCTCCTCGCTCCCTGAAACGTGTGGCTCTGTATGAGAGCGGAAATGTAGCCACTCTTGGCAAATGCCTCAACGCAAACCACGTGGCGGCGCCCTTTTTGGCAGTGGATGCCGGCTCTGAGTGCCCCGGTCTTGTGGACGGACCTCAGGCCCGCTACAACACTTCCATCGCCCCGTTAGCTCAATTGGTTAGAGCATCTGACTCTTAATCAGAGGGTTCTAGGTTCGAGTCCTAGACGGGGCATTTTTCAATTTCCGCCCGCGCGTTCTCTCGCGTCTTTTTCTGGCGGTCCCGATTTCCACTTCCGTGTGTAGCTGCGCCCCGCACGCCGCATTGGTCGGCATGTCGTGCCAGCGGCTGGGGCGAGAAGGCCACGCCGGAGTGTGCGTTCCGAGCGCACGTAGCGGAGGCGCGATGCTGTACGACAGCACCCCTCGGGCGAGCGGGTTGTGCCGATGTTTTTTATAGTCACGATAAAAACGTGCAAAATCGGTGCTACAGTTTCGTTAACAGTAACACTCACTGTTGCTGACACATTCCCCGTATTCAAAGTTGAGAGAGATTCATGGCTGATACCAAGGGCGCTGACGTCAATAAATCAGAAGAGATTCGTAAGCTTGCCGCTGCGATGAAGGAAAAAGGGGAAAAGCCTCGCCCCGTGGTGATCATTGCCGAACTCAAGAAGCGCGGAATCGCGGTTTCGTCGCCGCAGGTCAGCATCGTGCTGAAGAAGATGGGGATGCGACCGACGCGTGGGCGGAAGGCTGGCCGCAAGGCTGCCGCCACGAAGCGCGTGGCCCCTGCGAAGGTCGCGTCGCGAAGCGAGGCGATTTCGATCGACGATCTCCTCGCTGCGAAGAAGGTGGCCGCTCAGTTGGGTGGGACCGACAGAGCTCTCGCCGCACTGGCCGCTCTCAAGCGATTCGAATCGTAACTCGATCGCCAGGATGTATTTTGTGTGTTAATGAAATGGCCCGCGGCACCTCGCCGCGGGCCATTTTCATACAACGGTGGTGTGGTTCCCAAGAGACAGCTCGTGCAGGACGATACGTTGACGGACTCTCGAGAGGCTGTTGTGGTGCTGCATGAAGCATCCGGGGTGATCGCAGTCCACAAGCCCGCTGGTCTGGCTACGCAGGCCGTTGTGGGGATCGACTCGATGGAAGCCCGTGTGCGGCACCTCCTCAAGACCCGCGGGGATGGGGCATACCTCGGTGTGCCCCATCGTCTTGATCGGTGTGTGTCGGGGGTGATGCTGTTTGCCACCACGCGCCGCGCGGCGAGAAAACTCGCTCGCCAGTTTGAGCGGCGGCAGATTTCGAAGCGGTATCTCGCGCTCGTGCAGCCGCCCGGCTCCGGCGTCCTTCCCAAGGCGGGCGACCGCTGGGTCGACTTGCTTGCCAAGGTCAAGGATGAGGCTCGCGGCTGCATCGCCTCTCCTGCCGATCCGCTCGCCAAAGAGGCGTGCACCGTGGTGGCTGCGGTCTGGCGGTGCGACGCCGCGCTCGCCCTGGAACTCGAACCGCAAACGGGCCGCATGCATCAACTGCGGATCCAGGCTGCGTCCCGCGCGATGCCGATTCTTGGCGATCGTCTCTATGGCAGCACGCAGCCGTTGCGGGGAGGCGATCTGCCGACCGACGAGCGGCAGGAGGAGATCGCCCTGGCGGCGATTTCCATCGAGTTCACCGAACCTGGGCGACCGGGCGAGCCGAACACGGAGGTGCGTCGTCGCATCGTGCACTGGCCGTGGTGGGCGCCTCCGCGGCCAGGGGCAGACGCGTGCGGATGATCAGGGGCTGATCCAGCCTGCGTGGTTCATCCATTCAAAAATCCAGGGATGGATCCAGGGATTCCAGGTGGGGTAGGCCACCGACAGGGCCGAGAGTCCGAGGAGCGTGGCTGCAAACGTGCGGCCGGCCCGGCTGCGGCTGATCGCATCGGCGGCGGGAACCGCCGCGATCACCCACAGGGGCACAAGCCAAAACACCCAGCGGAATCCACTGCACACGCCACCGTAGTTGCGATCCCCTGGAGAGCGGGTGAGGTAGAACGCAATCACGGTCAGCGAGATCGCCGCGACCGCGCCCGCCGCCAACCGACGGTCAGTCGGCGCGCGGAGGATGAGGATGGCGAGACCGCAGGGCACGAGCAGCCACGCAGGTGTCAGTGAGAAAATCCCATGGTGTCCGATGAGGGAGTGCCATGCGTACCGGGCGGCCGATGGCTCACCTCGATCCACCCCAGAGGGTGACCGCCAGTAACTCTCAATCACCTTCCCGTTGGGCAACTCGAAACGGTAGTCGTACCAACTCTCTTCGCCACGCCGGTGCGCGTAGGCCGGTTCAATGGTGCCATGGGCGGCGTAGTTCGCGGCCGTCGATGCAGCGGCCACCAGGAGCATGGCCGGAGCGGCGGCGAGCAGGGCCCGTCGTGGATCGCACCACAGTAGCGCAGCGGCCACAAAGGCGGTCCAGGCAAGCGCGGGCAGGTCGAGCGTGGCGGCGAGGGCCGCCGAGAGTGCCGTCCCGGCAGCCAGTCGCCAACTGCGAGCCCCCTCCACGCAAATCCGCCAGCAGCCCCAGGCACTGATCGCCACACAGGCAGCCGCCGGCAGGTGGTTATTGAGCACGACGGAGAACGTGGAGAGGAACGTGCCGAAACAGATCAGGATCATTCCGTAGAACCGCCCCCAGTCGGTGCGTCCCACACGCTCAACAAGGCTCTGCGTGAAGAGCATCGTGATCGCCAGTGGCAGGATGCCGTAGAGCAGCATCAACCCTCGGCCCAGCTCAAAGGGATGGTCGGCGAGTGTCCAGCCGGTGAGTTTGGTGGCCACCCAGTACGGGCCCGCGAGGAGCACCGGGAGCAGGGGCGGCTTGCTTGAGTAGAGGTGCGGCACACCGTTGGCGTCGTCATGCACCACCGCATCGATCGTGTCCCAACCCGGTTCGGCCACGAGGTCTTCGATTGTGAAGCGGCCATGTTCGACGAGGCTGCGGATCGTGAGCCAGCGGCTTCGGTCGTTGGCAGACAGGAAGGGACGCATCAGGCCCTTGTCCTTGCGGATCAAATCACGAATGGCCTGCTCGTCGACCTCTTCGCCGGCTTCCTGGCGTCGTTTGATCGCGTCCGACACGAGCCGCTTCTCAAGAGCAATGCGATCGATGCTTGCGACCGCACCGATGCGTCCGGCGGCCATCCCGCATGCGACGACCGTCAGGAGGATGGCTACGCGTCGCCGGAGCACTGCCGCAGGATCTTGGTGTTCGCGGGCAGCTTCGGTGATCGCGCGGATGCGGCCGGCGACTTGCACGAGGTCGACGAGGCCGGTGATGAAACGGAGTGACCCATACTTCGTGCGGCCGTGTCCACGCGGGCGGTGGTGCACCGTCTTCTCGCACACACGAAAGCCCCGTGAGGCCGCGAGCACCGTAATGAAGCGGTGCATGTCGCCTTGCAGGGGAAGGGCGGCGAGGACCTCCCGGCGGAATGCCTTCAGCCCACAGTTGTGGTCGTGCAGCCAGAGCCCCGTCATCCAGCCGACGAGCAGGTTGAACACCCGCGAAGGAAGGGTTTTGTGGAGGGGATCGCGGCGGGGGGATTTCCAACCGTTGACGAGGTCGTGCCCCTTGTCGAGGAGTGCCAGGAAGCCGGGGATCTCGGCAGGGTCGTCTTGGCCGTCGCCGTCGAGCATCACGATTCGGGGTGCGGTGCTCGCCGCAAACCCCTTTGCGAGCGCGACCGACTTTCCCTGGCCAGCGTCGAGGCGAAGCCCGCGGACGCGTGGGTCGGCTGCCGAGGCCGCGGAGATCTCCTGCCACGAGGTGTCGGTCGAGCCATCGTCGACAACGGTCACTTCCCAGCGTTCGCCCGCGCGATCGAGGGCGGTCCGAATCTCCTCAAGCAGGGGGGCGATGTTGCCCGCTTCGTTGCGGACAGGGATCACGAGCGAGACCGTGGGGGTGGCAGACATGTGGCAGGTTGATCCGGCCGGAAGGCGGTCCAGTGGAGGCGAGTGACCCGGAGACGCTGAAGGCTGAGAGGATACCTTGTTGGTGAGGGCTGCGGCCATGGCGATCCGCGACCGACGCAGAGCTCGAGTTGCCCAATGCGTACACTGGAATGCGAGGTTTGTGACCGAACACGGGGTTTCTATGGCTCGCTTCATGTCGCTCGGCGTGATCATCGGACTGGTGGTGGTCTTTGGGCTGCTCTCCATTCGGGTGATGGCCAGTTTTTTTCTGCCGCTGCTGCTCGCGGCGATGCTGGTGGTGATCTTCGGACCGCTGCATCGCTGGCTCCGCGACAGACTGTCCGGCCCAGAGTGGCTCGCGGCGGTGCTGACCACTCTCTTCGTGCTCCTGTTGGTCTTCGCGCCCGTGGGGCTGATTGCTGCGCGAGCCATCGGTGATGCGGTGGCGATGTTTCGTGGGCCCGGCGACCCTCGCCTCGATCCGATGATCCTGGAGCGATTGATTGAGACCATCAACGAAGCCACGGGGCTCTCGCTGACGGCGGACGCGGTCAACGCGGAGGTTCGGCAACTCGCGGAAGAGTGGGTCGCCCCAATTGCCACTGGCACGCCGGTGGTGCTTGCGAAAGGGGTGATCGGGCTGGCGGTGCTGACGGTGAGTTTCTTCTACTTCCTGCTCGACGGGCGTCACATGATGGCGGCCATCACCCGTTTGATCCCGCTTGACCGACGGTACCAATGGCAGCTGCTCGCGGAGTTTGAGGAGATCAGTCGAGCGGTGGTGAGTTCGACGCTGCTCGCGGCACTCGTGCAGGCCGCGCTGGCTGGGATCGGCTATGTCGTGGCTGGGCTCGACGGTGTGTTCCTGCTCACCATGCTCACCTTCTTCGGAGCGATGGTGCCGTTTGTGGGGGCGGCCATGGTCTGGGGAGTGGCCGCGCTCTACCTCCTCTTTTTTGCCCAGCAGACCTGGGCTGCCGTGGGGCTGACGGTGTGGGGTGTGCTCGTGGTGTCGACGATCGACAACGTCGTGAAGCCGCTGGTCCTGCAGGGGCAGTCGAAACTGCATCCCCTGTTGGCCCTGCTGAGCGTGCTTGGGGGGGTGAGTGCCCTCGGGCCAATCGGGGTGTTTGTCGGCCCGGTGGTGGTGGCGTTTTTGCAGGCTGCTTTGACGATGCTGCAGACCGAACTCGACAGCATGGCGGGCGACGGGCAGGCTTTATCGGTCGACGCGGGCGGGGGGGATGGCCCTGAGAAAATTGCAGAGGTTGCATCTCGCGGCGACGCAACGTGAAATCTGGGGAGCGTCACACCGGTGACGGCCCGCCCCAGAACAGAGAGAGTTGGTCATGCTGTTGGAATCCCTGATGATCATCGCCACGGTCCTGGCCACGGGCATTGAGGCAGCTTGCGTGCCTGCCGAAGAGGGGGGCTACGACTATCTCCTCCGGGTGGAGCCAGATCTCGCCTTGGCCGGATCGCAGCACGCACTCACCAGCGACGTGCCCGCTGACGCCCGCGATGTGCGTCGCGTGCGGATCTACCTGGCGGACCGTTGGCCGACGGCGGTGGAGCGGACCGTCGCCGATGCCGCCAGCCGACCTCGGCCGCCTGCGGTGATTCAAGCGGTGGCCACGGAGGCGACGGCGCTTGAAGCCAGCGGGGAGGCGGCACCGCGTCCTTGGGGCCTCTTTATTGGTGCGCTCGTAGCGCTCTTTCTCTCACTGGGAGCGAATGCCTATCTCGGGATGCTGCTCACACAGCTGCGCACGCGATACCTCGAAGATGTGCAGCAGTCGGCGGTGACGAGCGGCTGAGAGCGGTTTCGGCTGACGTGAATCGCCGGCTCGGAGTCGGCACGAGTCTCGTCGCCGCATCGCCGCCACGGCGCTCACGCACTCTAGGCGTGCTTCTCGACGGGGTCGTCGTCTTCTGCCGCTTCGTCGCTCTCTTCAACCTCATCAGCCTCGTCTGCCGTCCAAGCGAGATGCGCCGAGGCGTGTGTCTTCGCTGGGGCAGGATCGGTTGACAGCGAGTTGCTCAGCGGGAACTCGGGAATCCCATCGCCCGGGCCGGCGATATCACGCGGGGCAGCGGGCGCGGTCGCGACCCAGTTGGCGTGCAGCGCTTCGATCTCTGGGGCAGTGGCCTCCACCACGGCTGCTGGGGCTTGCTCCATGACAGGTTCATCTGCTGAGGCAACGGCAGTCACCGGCGCTGGCTCACTCGGCGGAGCCGCAGGCACTGGCAGTGCGGCGGCTGGCTGGGAGCGGCGGCTGCCGTCGAGGCCACGGATGTGCGCGCCTGCCCGGGCAAACAGGTCCACCACATGGGCGTGGCATGACAGCACAAACATCTGCCGTCCACGTTCGGCAGCAAAGGTCACCAGGGTGTCGGCGGCAAACTTCGCCCGCTCATCGTCAAAGTTGACGAGCGCGTCGTCCATGATCAGTGGCAGGTGCACGCCTGCCCGCTCAAGATCGGCCACCAGGGCCAGACGCAGGGCCAAAAACACCTGCTCACGGGTGCCCCGGCTGAGACGCTCCGGCTGCCAGCGGACGCCGTCGCTGTCTTCAATCATCAGCACCGCATCGTCGGCCACAGCCGTGATCTGCCGATATCGGCTTCCCGTGAGCCGCTCCAGCCAGGTGGACGCTTCGAGGAGAACGGGCGGCTGGTGTTCTTCCAAAAACCTGCGGCGCGTTTCGGTGAGAATCTCGAGAGCCGTCTGCAGGGCGACTCGCCGACGCCGGTGGAATGCCAGTTCCTCCTCGATCTCTGCCTGTTCCGACTGGAGCGGTTCGAGCGTGCGGTCGTTGCGCGTCGCCTCGGCGACTGCCGCCACACCCGCCAGCCGTTCGCGAAGGTCTCGCAGGCTCGCGGCCAGTTGGTCCCGCCTTGCCGACGCCTCCTGGGCCCGCTCGTCCAGCGGGTGGGCCTCCGATTCGGCGAGCCACGTGTCGATCACGGTCAGGCTCTCCTGGGGGAGCGCTCGCCGCGCGTCGGCCACGGCCTGCTCGCTCTGCTGGAGTCGCTCCACGGCAGCATCGTAGGCCTGGCGGCGATCGGCCTTCGAGAGGAAGGCGTCATCGCTTTCCACATCCCAGCGACGAAGCAGGTCTGCGATGCGGGCGTTGACGCCCTTGAGCCGCCGCACCGCGAGGCGGTGTCCATGGCGGGCGCGAACAAAGGCGCGACGCACGCGCGTGCGCCGACGGACGAGTGCTTGTTCGGCGGCGAGGCGTTCGCGGAGCACGGCCAACTGTTCGATTGGGGTGAGCCCTTCCTCGTCGAGGTCGAGCGCGGCCACCGCCTGCTCAATCGGGAGTGAGACGGTGGTCAGGTCTTCTCGCGTGCCGCGGGCATCTTCCACCGCACGTCTCCGTTCTTCATCGAGCGTTTCGAGATGGCGGCGATGTTGGGCGAGTTCGCGAAAGGCTCGCGGGGTCAGCGAGGAGGGAAAGCCTCGTGAATCGAGGCTCCGCCGCCATCGGTTGCGGACGTGGTCGCTGTCGTGACGGGCCTGTTCCAGACGGGCTTGGGCCTCCGCCAGGCGGTCGGCAGGGTCACTCAAATTTGCCAGGCGTGTCGCTTCCGCTTCCAGTCGGCCCCGCTCCGCCTGGGCTTTCGATAGACGCACCTCGAGAGACTCGTGTGTGTCGGATGCGAGGCGGGCATCAAGGTCCGCGACGTTTCCGAGAATCGACTGTCGCTGACGATGTGCCGTGGCGAGTTGGTTCTTGGCAGCCCCTCCCCGTGCCGCCCCCGAACGGTCGAGCGCCCGGGTTGTGGCTCCCGCCACACCCGCGCCCGCAAGTCCAATCGCCGCCATCGCGTAGGCCATCGAGCCAGTGACCTCTGCCGGCAGGAAAAGGCCGGAGAGCAGCAGTCCGATGCCTACGCTAAACGCTGTCCCGAGCGTGGTGAGCATGCCGGAGGGAAGCACCTGGCCCTCGAGCCGCTCGCGCACGTCGTGCTCCAGCCGTTCGATCGAACGCTCGACATCGCTGAGCTGGTCGCCGCTGTTTTGCCGTTTGCGGATGAGCGACTCGAGTGTTGCCACGCGTTCGAGCTGTTCGGCAAGTTGGTGACTTGCTGCAGCCCGGTCGGACGAGGCCTCCTTGCCTCTGGGGCCCATCTCCCGTTTGATCGCCGCCACTCCAGTGGCCGCCTCGCGAACCGCGCGGGTGGCCACGGCGCAGGCCTTGCTCTTCTTGCGCAGCGAACGAAACGCCGAGCTGAAACCCGGTGGTAAGAGCGAGCCGCGGTGGGAGGCGGCGGTGTCGTCGTCGACCAGTCGTGAGAGCCCGAGGCTGCCGAGCTCCTCGCCAAACCGCCGCGCGGCAAGCAAGGCAGCCGTTTCCGCGCGGGCCGTTTCGGCCGTCAGCCGCTCGAGGCGAGGTTCGTCGTCAAGCAGGGGACGAATCAGCCTCCGCTTCTGCCACACCGCCGAGGGCTTGGGGAGCTGCTTCCCTTGCGCGGCCGTGCGACGTCGCACGTCCTGTTTGGTCTGGACCATCCGCTGCACACGGCGGCGGCGCTTGTCGTAGCGACGCCAGCGGCGCACGTCAGGGTGGACGAGATCATCCGGGTCAAACCGTCGCAGGGCCTCGCGGGCTTCCGCCAACTCGCCCACGAGTGGTTCAAGGTCGATCGCCGACAGCAGCCGCTCTTCTTCGAGGGTCACGTCGGCAAGACGGGGTTCGAGGGTCGCGATCTCCCCGCGTAGCCGCCGCCCATCGGCCACCTGCCGCCCGCGGGCCAGGGCCGGCCGCCCTGCGGCTTCAATCCGTTCGCACACCTGGTCCAGGCGTCGCTCGAGAGCGGCCAGCGGGGAGACGGTTGGGTCGTGGCTGTCGGCTCGTTCGATGGCAGTCCGCAGATTCTCCATCACGCGAAACACGTGGCCGCGGTCGAGCCCGCCGGCGAGTTCGTAGAGCCGGCCTCCGCAGCCCGCGGCTTGCAGTGAGGAGAGTTCGTGCAACTCGTCGAGGCCAAAGGCCATCACCGACACATACGACGCTTCGTCGAGGCCGCCGGTCCATTCCTCCAGCGAGGTCCGCACGTGCTGTCGGCCTGCGTCGTCTTCGATGAGCAGTTCGTCGAGCGCGGTCTTCCCGTGCAGAGGTGTGCCTGCCACGCGCCGTCGCAGAACCTTCCAGAGCCGGCCATCCACAACGGGCCGCACGGAGAGCTGCCCTGCGTTGTCGACATCGTTGTCGATCACACCTCGACGGGCGAGCGAGCCGAAGCCAAAGAGCATCCCGCGGACAAACTCAAGCAGCGTCGTCTTGCCGGTCTCGTTCGTGCCGTGGAACACATGCACGCCGGGCCCAAGGTCGTCGACGTGCAGATCCTGCAGACAGCCAAACCGGCCGATTTCCAGCTTTTCGATATCCATGGCAAGGGCTCCTGTCGTCAGAGCACGGGTGTCTGTCGAGGCTCAGTCGTCGTTGAGAAGTTCCAGCGTCATCCAGGCGGCCTCACGCACCACGGCAGCCGGGTCCACCCGCTCGTCACCTGCCGAATCGAGCGGCCAGGTGGCCGCTTCCTCCGCGAGCATGGCAGGGAACCGCTGGCTCCCGCCGATGTCCTCCGCTTCGGCGATCGGGTCGAGAGACTCTGCGGGATCGGCTTCAACCTGCTCGCACCAGGCAAGCGTGGTGCCCGCGTCGACCGGGGAGGTTTCCAGAAGTTGCCGCATCTCGGCGAGGACCGCGTGTGCCATTCGCGACACACGACCACGCCTTTCCGCGTTGCCCTCGCAGTCCACGAGCAACCGCGTGATCACCAGCGGCGTTTGGCAGCGACTCACCGCCTGCTCCATTTCTGCTGCGGCGGTCGCCGACAGTTCCTCTTCCTGCTCGGTGGCGGAGCAGACCGTGCGCACGTCCTGCCAACTCACCACGGCCGTGGGAACCACCGAGAAGTCTCCAAGGCGCCCCTCCGAGGAGATCGCGAGCGAGGCGGCCACGCCCGGTCCATGCTCGTGCCGATTGCGGGGCTGGAGCGAGGGCAGGGTCCAGAGCGTTTCGTGCGGACTGGCCTCCGGGAGTTGCCGACGAGTGCGATCCCTCTGCCCACACACGATGCCCCGCGCGACCACCTGAGGTCGCGAGCTGCTCGCACTCTCGGCCTCTTCGATGTGCGGACGGTCAAGCAAGGGCGCGACGATGGTGGTCACCACCACGTCGTACGGAGTGTCGCAGGCCAACTCCACCGTCAGGCTTCCGTGGGGAAGTCGGACGGGCGAGCGGGGCGTGAGGACGTGTAGCCCGGGCGGTTCGCCGAGCGCGGTGGCGAGTTCTTCGGCGGCTTCGCGGGTGGAGGCAGTGGCGACCACGACGCGGCCTTCGGCGGCAAACGCCTCGATCGTGTCGGCGAGGTCGGCGGCTTGGGCGGGGCTCACGCGACTGGGGTCGAGCACGTCGCCGAAGAGCACGAGCGCCCGCGCCTTTCGGTTCGTGGCGTCGGCAAACGCCGCGTCGAGGGCAGACATGGCGGCCTTGGCGAACCGCTGCCGTCGATCACGAGGCATGTCGACAGGGCAGGGCGGCTGATCGATGCGGGCATCGAACGCAAACACAATCTCTGCAGCGGCCACGGGTGGAAAACTCCTCGCGGTGGCATGGAAACGCGGCGGTCCACCCGCCACAGACGCGAAAGCCTAGCCGGACGCGGTTCGAGGCACCAAGGTGAAAATCGGCAAGGTGCGCAGAGTTTGCGGGCAGCGTGTGCAGGCAGGCCTAGAGGTGGTTGTCTACGCGGTCAGCACCGGTGGGGACCCGGCGAACTGGCGGAGAAGGTTCGCCGACCAATCGCCAGCCGCCTGCTGCGGAGGTGCGTCCGGCCCGAGTGCCACGAGGATTCGGCTGCGGAGGAGCACACCCTTCTCCACGTTGCTCGGAAAGAGCCGGCAGCACACCTGCAGCGACCCATCCTCAAGGGCATGCTGATCGATCGCCCCCGGATCATCCGGGTGGATCGCGATCACGACGCTCCGCGTGCGGCCTTCCGTCGTGCGGGAGTTCACCTGCAGGCAGGTCGCGGCCTGCTCGCTGGGCCCTTCCCACGCGACGGTCTCGCCAGTCCAACGGCCTGCGACGGTGGCGTGTTCGCCGCGGATCGTGGAGAGCACGGCGAGTTCGGCACTGCTCGTGAGGAGCGAGGTCTGCGAAGAGAGCACCATCTGCCACCAGCGGATGTCGCTCGTCGCCGGTGAGGCGGGCCCCATTCGCCACATGGCGGTGATCCGCAACTGCCGTTCGTCGCTCGGCTCATACACGGCGGTCAGATCCGCTCCGCGGGCCCACGCCTCCACCGGACCGCAGCCTGCCGGAAGCCGCAGACCGAGCACCTGCACGCCTTCGTCAACGATCAGGCCCGTTGAGGCGTCGGTGAGATTCAGTCGCGTGCCCGCGCTCGCCGCCACCGAGTGGTCTGCCGAAAGGGTCCAGGGCGAAGGTTCGCAAGCAGCCTGCACGGGGGGAGTCGCAGTCATGGTAGGGCAGGGTTCCTCAAGTCACACGCGGCGCTCGTGGGCCGGATTCGGCATCCTTCGGCCTCTCAAGATAGACCATCTGCCCAGTCTTGCGACCGGGTCCACGCCATCAATTTGAGAACGCGGTAAACTGCCGGAGGTGTTTTTCCTGATTTCTCCAACCGCCAGGCCGGGGAGTTTGCGTGTCGTCGATCGAGCCAAGTGAAGACCATTTGCGTGTCTGTGAAGAGGCTGCTCGGGCAGGAGCGGCGGTGCTGCAGTCGTGGCGTGGGCGGTTTGCGGTGTCGTCCAAGGGGCCGCGGGACCTGGTGACCGAGGCCGACCTCGCGAGCCAAACCGAAATCCGACAGTTGGTGACGTCGGCGTTTCCTGACTTTGGCTTCGAAGGCGAGGAGAGCCTGCCAGGGGCCTCGGACGCTGAGCAGGAGCATGCGGTCCGCTGGGTGGTCGATCCGCTCGATGGCACCACCAACTATGTGCATGGCTACCCGGCCTACTGCGTGTCGGTGGCGCTTGCGGAGGGAGACCGGTTGCTCGTTGGGGCGATCTACGACCCGGTGGCGAATGAGTGTTTCACCGCTCGCGCAGGGCATGGAGCCTGGCTCAATGGCAGCCGGCTGCGTGTCACCGCCACCGAAGAGCCCACTGAGGCGCTCGCCGCCATCAGTTTCCCCGCGCAGTCAGAGCGTGATTCCCTGGCCGTGCGGGACTTCCTTGCGGTGCTTCCACACCTGCGGGCAGTTCGCCGCAGCGGTTCGTCGGCGCTCAACCTGGCCTACCTGGCTGCGGGGCGGCTCGACGCGTTTTGGGCGCGCCGCATCGCCAGTTGGGATGTGGCGGCGGGGCTCTTGCTGGTGCAGGAGGCGGGCGGGTTCACCGCGCCGTTGATTCCCCCGGGGAGTCCTGGCGGAGAGCCAGGGGAAACGGTGCCGCTGGCGAATCCCGCGTTCCTCGCGGCCAGTACCGCACCCTTACTCGTCACGCTTCGCGATCTGATGACGGCGGGCTGATTGCCGGCCGTTCGCGGCGGAGCCGGGCTGGACGGCGGTGCGGTTGTAGGGGTTTGCGCGTTTCGGAAGGGAGAGAAGGCTCTTCCTGTGATTTCGGTGGGGCGAAGCGTCCTGGATCTTCGTGCGTCGTTGAGAAGGGCGAGGTAGGCTCCAGAGACATGAGAAATGACGCGCATCGATCTCCGGCCGTGGACCACCCGGGCTTGAGGGAGGCTGGGGCTCGCAGAAGGTCTGCCCCCACACGCCAGCCGACGGTCCTGTGGACGCTGGCCTTCGCGATCGCGCTCGGCTGCTCCTTCGTGACGAACGTGGCCTTGGGGCAGCGCGGCGAAGGGAGCGGCCCCGCTGCCGTCGCGTCGCCGACGGGCAGTAGCATTGCCACCACGCCGCTCACGACAGCAGACGCCCCGTCCGCCGAGGAGGCGACGGAGAGCGAGGCTGCCCCTCTTCCACCGTCTCCAACTGCTTCGCCGCTGCCGGTCGTGGAGACCGAGCCCGCAATCCGTGAGATCGAGCCCGAACTCTATTACTTGGAGAATGAAGCTGGCCGACTCGTGCCCGTGCCCGGTTTTCAATACCGCGACTTTGTCGAGTTGCTACGGCTGCGAGAGGGCATGCCCAAACTGCCCTCCGCGCCGCAGGCGGTGCTCGAGCGGCTCGACATGCAGGTGAATCTTCGCCCCGCACCAGCCGATGTGGCCGACTTGGGCGAGGAGGAAGAGACATCTGAAACGCCGGCAGCCTCTGGCCCCGCTGATGGGCCCGGCAGCCTGCGGATCGAACTGACGGTCGTGCAGGCCGCCACCGGTTGGGTAGGACTTCCGCTTGAGCTCTCCGAGGCGCTGTTCACCGAAGTCCCGACCCACGAAACGCTGGAAGGGCCGGCCGGCCGGTTCCTTTTGGATGCCGATGCCGAGGAGAGTGGCTACCGTGGCTGGTTTCAGGGGGAGCCCGGCACGCGTCACCGAGTGGTGCTCACCGGCAAACTGCCGGTGGAACGCACGGCGGGAACGGTCCAGTTGGCACTCGATGTGCCTCGCGCGAATGCCTCGCAGCTGACAGTGGTGTCGCCGCTCGCTGAGCCAGAGGTGGCGGTCGAGCCTGTTGGGCTTCCGCCTCGTGTGGTCGCCGAGGCCGATGGTGGCAGCACGGCGTCGCTGGTGGGGTTGGTGGGCCCCACGCGGGTGCGACTCTCATCGGAGCGGACGCTCCTGGAACCTCTCGCCGCCGCCCCGCACGCGACGTCGGATGTGGTCGTGACGATCAACGGCCGACAAGCGAAGACCGAAGCGGTGATTGAGCTGGAGCACCTCCCGCCAGGTCGTCGGGTGCTCACCCTCGATCTGCCAGCGTTTGCCAAACTCGAAGCCTTGGCTGCGCCGACGGGGTTGGTGGCGCTGCAGGGAACCGATGCGGCTCCCATCGCCGTGGTCGCCGTCGACCCCGATCCTGCAGGGAAAGCCGTGATCGAGTTGAGCTGCGAGGCGCCGGTGGAGCCGGACGGCCGCTCACTGGAGGTCCTCGGATTTCGGATCGGCGAGATTCCCGTCTGGCGACAGTGGGGGCAGGTGAGTGTGGTCGTAGAAGGGGACTGGCAGCTTGACTGGAGCCCCGATGGCCCGATGCGGCGGGTTGATCCATCGCTCGCCCTTCGTCGCCGTGGTTGCGTGGCTGCGTTTGCCTTTGACGCGCAGCCGGCGAGCCTGCCGCTGAGTGTGCGGCCGCTTCGCAGCCGCGTGGTGGTCGAACCGGAATACCGCGTGCGGGTGGCTGCCACGCGGATCGAGCTTGAGGCACGGCTCCGCGTGGCGGTGCGAGGGGCGCCGATCACACAGTTTCGCGTGCAACTCGACGGTTGGGAGTTGGAAGATGTGGGCCCCGCAGGCCTCGTGGACACGGCGGCCATGATCGAGAGTGAGGGGATGCTTGAGATTCCCTTCGTGCAGGGGCTCAGCGGCGATGCCGTGATTGAGATTCGTGCTGCCCGGGCGGTGGACCGGGATGCAGAGCGCGTGGAGTGGACCTTTCCTGCCCCGGTTGCCGATCTCGTCGGCCCGGCGTCGGTCGTGATTCTCCCTGAGAGCGACATCGAACTCACGCCTGACGCTGATGCGATCCAAGGCCTCGTGCGGCAGGTGTCGTCTCCTACGGCGAGCCGCACCAGCGATCCGCTCCCGCCTCTGTTGAAGACGGATGCCAGTGGGGCGGCGGGGCGGCCTGAGAACATCGCGATCGCCTACCGGCTCGATGGGCCGACCGGGCAGTTCGCAGCCAGTCGTCGCTTTTTGCCCCGTCGTGTTGCCGCCTCGATCACCACCCGGCTGGAGGTGCAGGCGACGGAGATCGCGGTGGACGAAACGCTGCGGTTTGATGTGGCGTATGTGCCGCTGGAAGTCGTGGAGTTGCTGGTGCCGGAAAGTGTCGTGGCCTCGGGCACGCTTGAGGTGCGTCAAGGAGACCGGCTGCTCGCCTCGCAGCCCACGGCGAGCCTAGGTGATGCTCCCGATCCCGATTCGATCACGAACCCCGTGCCCGACACGGAGGCTTTGCCTGAGGAGAGTGCTGTCGATGGCGAGGGCGGCCTGACGACGGAGCCCCTGACGCGGATTCGTGTGATGCTGCCGGTCCCGCTGCTTGGAGCTGGCGAGCTGACGATCCGCTACCGACTGCCCGCCACGCCTCCGCCGATCGAGACCACGTTGGCCGAAGACATCCCGCTCGTGATGCCTGTCGGGGCGCAGTTCAGCAAACAAACCGTGGCGCTCGAAGCTGCCCGTGGACTGGCGGTGGAGGTCCGGGGGGAAGCATGGAAGCGAGAGATGGCCGTCCAAGGGGCGTCGCTTCCACGAAGCTGGGCCTCGAGCCGTCCTCAGGAAAGCATTCGCTTGGCGATCGCGGCTGAGCCACTGAGTTTTGGGGAAACCGTGGTCGACGCCGCGTGGCTCCAGAGCCGCTTCCTGCCCGACCAGCGGCAAGACCTGTTTCGGTATCGCGTGGCGACCTCGGTGGAGCAGCTCGATATCGATCTGCCGCAGGGCGCCCTCGGAGAACCTGCCGATCCGTCGCGCGTGGAAGTGCTGCTCGACGGACGTCCGCAGGCCGACGCGGTCCGCACCGACGGGAGAATCGTGATCGATCTCTCAGCGGGGGGAACGGTCAGGGAGTACGCCATTGAGGTGGTGGTGCGTCGCGACCGTCCGGCGGGGCTGCAACCGCCGGTGCTCGAGGCTCCCTCGTTTCCCAATGGCGCGGTGGAGCGACGCTTCTATTGGGAGGTGCGGCTGTCCCCGGATGAGCACCTGCTCTCCTACCCCAAGGGCTGGACGGCCCAACAGGAATGGGCGTGGGACACAATTGGGTTTCTCCCCAGGGCCATCATCTCGCCCGACATGCTCCGCAAATGGGTGGCACCCACCGCAGCCTCTGCGTCGAACCACACCGAAGAAGCGATGCCCTACGCGGACCGCAGGCTTGTCTTCTCGGGGGTGGGGCATCCCGCGTCGAATCGCGTGTGGATCTTCCCAACCTGGATGCTCGTGCTGCTCTGTTCCGGGCCGATGCTGTTGATCGGCCTGGTGCTCGTGCAGTGGCCTTTGGTGCGGCGGCCTGCGGTGGTGATGGTCTTGGCGGTTCTGGCCACGGGCACCGCAGCGGTCTTTCCCTGGCGGGCGCTGCTGGTGTTGCAAGCAGCCACACCAGGCCTGCTGTTGAGTGTGTTGGCCGCGGGGCTCCGCATCGCCCTTCGTGCCCCGGCAGCGTTTCTTGACGCTGCCGGACAGGCGGCACCTGCGGTCGTGTCGCAGTCGTCGACGAGAACGGCGCTCGCCGCGTTTGTCCCGGAATCCAGTCGCACGCGTCGCAGTGTGGCGGAGGAGCGATCGGCCTCGTGAGGGCGGCGGGTGTCATGAGTCGGGGCAGCGTTACACGATCCATCACTGCGGTGCTCGCCGTCATCCTGGCGTGCGGTGGTGCGGCCGCCACGCTCGTGGCGGCAGAGCCCGAGGCCCTCGACTTTGTGCGGGTGCACGTGCCGGCAGAGCGTCTCTCGGATGTGCCTCTTGGCACGGGCCGCTATGTGCCGATGACCCTCGCTGAGTTTCGCGCGGCCCTCGCAGATCGTGATGCGCTTGAGGAATCGGCGACCGCTGCCCTCGGAAGCCTCCCGTCGCGAACGGTGATTGCTGACGAGGCACGCTACACGCTCACGTGGAGCCCCAGCGAAGGCTTTCGAGGCACCGCCGAAGTCGTGCTCGGGCCCGGGATTGGTGGGTTGCGGCGAGCGATCCCGCTGGCAGGGCATGCCGTCTCGCAGGCGACATTCTCCAGCGGTGCCGGCACCGGTGCCGCCGACATCTGTGGGCTGCCCGATGGTTCCGTGGCGGTGATTGCGGAGTCGGAGGGCAACTACGGTTGGCAGTTCACGTTGCCGACGACGGCTCAGGGGCAACTCGGGCCGGCATTTCGGCTGCCGCTGGTGCCGGCGGTGTTTACGTCTGTGGAGATGCGGATTCCCACGGGCTATGTGCCCATGGTGAAGGGGGCCGAAGCGGTGCTGGCTGCCGATCAGTCGGTCGATGCGCCACCTGCCGGGGCGCGTGCGGATTCATCGCCGTCGGCGGTGTGGCAGTTCGACCTTGGGCCGACGCGCGAGCTTTCGGGCGCGATTGCGGTTGCACCGCTGCCGGAGGTGCCTCTCTCCTGCTGGAGCGAGATCTCAGTTCAACGGCAGTCGTGCATGCTCACCACGACCATCGAGCCGGCGACCCCATGGGCCACCACCCGCGTGCGGCTGGGCGTGGATCCCGGTGTGGCCGTGGTTGCGGTGACCTTTCATGATGACGATCACCCCACAACGCTCTCCTGGACGTCGGCGGTGGACGATGACGAGGGGCCCCCGAGCCCCAGTGGCCTGCTCGTGCAGCTACCACACACCGCGGTCGGCACTCGCGGACACCTCGTGATCGAGTCGATCTCGGCCTTTGACGCCGGTGCCTCGGCCAAACTCCCTGCGATCTCCCCACCCGCTGAGCTCTGGGCGGGGGGCGGCTTGGTGTTGGTGGTTGACCCTCGGTTGGTCGTGGAGCAGGTGCAGCCGGCCGGGTATGTCGTCGTCGATGACGCGAACTGCGCGACGTGGCCGATCGACATCGTGCCGGAGAGCACGACCGGCTCGCTGATGGCCTTTGAAGCCCAGGCGTCGGATGCCGCCCTGCAGGTCACGCTCTCGCCGCGCGAACCTGCGGTTGAGGTGCAGCGGGTGACGACGGTGGATATCTCTGCGGGATCGGTGATCGCCCAAGCAGCCTTCACGGTGGCGGTGGCGAAGGGCGAGATCTTTGAACTCGTTGGCGATGTGGCGCCGGGATGGCTGATCGACTCCGTGGAAATCCCGAGTCGTGCGGACCGTCCCGATTGGCGTGTCGAGCCGTCTGCTCGCGGAAGCAAGCTGCGGATTGGCCTCGTGAATGGTGTCGTGGATGGCGGCGAAATCCGCGTCAATGTGATGGGCCACCGGGGGCCGCTGCGGGAAGGGGAGCCGTTTTCCCAGTCGTCGCTGGAGATGCTGCAACTCTCGGAGGAGCGGATGGCCGCCCTCGAGATCCGCACGAATGCGGAAATGACGATCGATGGGGCAGGCGAGGAGGTGGAGTCGGTTGGGCTCGAAGCCTTGCCGACGGCCCTGCGAGGACTGGCTGGGGATGCGGGTGTGCGGCTGCGGCTCCTCTCCACCGCGCGAGGCGAGCGTCGGATGTTACGTCTCCTTCGCAGGCGGCCGCCCATCGACGTGCAGACGCAGGTTCGGCTGACCGTACGTGATGACCGTTTGACGGAGTCGTTCACGCTGGAGTGCGCTCCTCGCGATGCTGAGATCGATTCGGTGGTGGTGCATTTCTCCGAGCCGACCGGTGACGGGATGGAGTGGTCGCTTCTGCCGCCGACTGCAGGACAGTTGCTTGCCCGTCGACTCCAGCCGCAGGAGCCGCGCGATCCCTCGCATGGGATGGAGTCGTGGCTCTTGGAGTTTTTCCCTTCGGCACGCGGCACGATTACCCTCCGCGGGGTGCAGACGGTTGCCTTTGAAGGGCCCACAAATGTGCCGCTGGCCTGGGTGGAGGGAGCGGCAAGCCCGATCGGTGAGTTGCAGATCCGCGACGCCGGCCGCCGCCGACCGTTGGTGGTCAACCGCACGCTCGCCGAGATCCCCGGAGTGTTTGGCGATACCGAGCGGTATGCCACGTCGGTGTCACGCTTTCTCTTCGACCCCCTCCGGGACCTCGTGGGAGGACAGGCTCCCGCCCGGCTCGTGCCCGGAGGTGACGAAGGAGGCACGCCGCGGGCATGGGCCTGGAACGAGACGACCACCTGCTGGTGCCACACGTCCGGTGTGGTCGAGTACGAGACCGTCTTTGACATCGAGAATCATGGGCGATCTCAGATCGTGCTGAGCCACCCAACAGACAAGCAGATCCAAGAGATTCGGGTGGATGGGGTGCAGCTTGTGGCAGGCGTGCGGGAAACCCTCGGCGGTGAGACGGTGATCGAACTGCCCGCAGGTCGGCGGATGATTCAACTGGAGATTCTCGCGCTCGCCACGGCCCGCCCGCTGATCCCTGGGTGGCAGTCTGCGTGGAGTGTGGATCCCGTCGCCGGTGTGATCGATCTGCCGGTGCTGGAGCGGCTCTGGCAGGTCGGTGTTCCGCCAGGGCTGCGGATCGCCCATGTGCCAACGCTGCATCATCGGCTGCAGCCGTCGCAGATGAGTTGGTCGGAACGGTTGCTCGGGTCGACGATGCGTGGCGAACGCTCGGAGGTTTCCTCCACCACTGGGATGCCGACGGCATCGACGACGTTCGATGGGTTTCGTTTGCATGCGTTCACCCCCACCTCGGGACGCAGCACGGTCGCTGGGCTCGTGCTCGTCTCCAGCCAACTTGTGGTGTCAGCCGGCCTCCTGCTGGCGTTGGTGGCCACGCTGATCACGTGGTTCTTTACGCGGCGGTCCCCGGCGGTTGCGTTCGCGATCTGCGGCGTGGCTGCCGTTGCTGCGCTGTGGGCGCCCGCAAACCTGGTTGAGATCGTCCGTGCGGGTTGGTGGGGAGGAGCGTTCGGTGTGGTGCTCGCGATGCTCGGAGGGCGGGCCGTTGCCCGCTCGCTCGTGGTCGCTGCGGCGTGCCTGGGAGCCCCCACCGCCATGGCCGCGGACCCCGCATCCCCGGCGGCAAGCCCGCTCAAGGTGTTTGTCACTGGCGAAACAGATGAATCGACGGTGCTGGTCCCCGATCGCCTCTTCCGCGAACTTGGGAGAGGAAGCGACGCGGTTGAGACCTTGGGGGTGCGGGTGGAGCGCGTGGCCGTGGTGGCAGCGATGCCTGAGCCTGGGGCCGACGCTGCACTGGCCGAGGGAGGGGCGTGGCTCCTGACGGTGGATCTCACGTCGGACTCGAACACGATCTGCACCCTGCGTCAGCCGGCTGGCGGTGGTCGTTTTCTCCCTGGATCGCTTGTCCTTGATGGCAGTGATCCCGGCGAACTGCTCAACGAATCGGTTTCGGCCGACGGTCGGATTCTTCGGGTGCCGTTGGCCGTCCCCGGTCGGCATCGGTTGGCCGTGCGTGTGGTGCCTGCAGTGGTGACGGCTGGCTCGGTAGGAATGGCCACGGTTGGCATTCCGGTGGCACCGCAGGGAGGGTTGCGTCTGAGCGACGATGCGGTGGCGATCGACGTGGCGTCCCTCCTCCTCGAGCGAGAACGGCACGGGCTGCCAATCGACGTGGTCGACGCCGCAGGGGATGCCTCAGCGGGGCAGTTCGACATCGCCCGCGCCGATACCGTCCGGCTGTGCTGGTCGCTCAACCCTGGTGGGAAGCTCACGCGTGAACCGAGGCTCGTAGCCGCTCGCAACGATGTGTCGTGGGCGACGGACCGTTGTCGCGTGGTGGCCACCTTTCAGTTCGATCCGGGCGACGACAGTTTTCGCTCATTTGTGGTCGCTGCCGATCCACGACTCACGCCCACGACGGGCGAGCTTGCGGTGGGAAGTGAGCCCGTGACCGTCCGCCGGATTGACGACACGTCGTGGCGCGTCGAACGCCAACTGCCTGCGGCGGGGCGGGCGACGGTGAGTGTGCCCTTCGAGATGCCGCTGGCCGACCCGGTCGGTGTGTTTCGTGTGCCTGAGGTAGACGTGGTGTCGTCGTCGGCCGTCCGTGCTTCGCGTCTTGTGCAGTTTGTGCCCGCCACTGGCTACGTGGCCACCACGCGGCTGCCTGCGGGGGTGTCGGCCGCGACGCCAAGCGAACTGACGCCAGGCAGCAGTTGGCTCGCCTGGAGGCGGGAGCCGAGTGGAGGCCTCGCCAGTGAGCGAGGGGCTGTGCTGGTCACGGTCACGCGCGAGCCGGCGGTGCTGCGGGGAACCCAGCGGCTTCGACTCGATGTGGTTGATGAACGCGTCAGGCTGCGGTTTGATGCGTCGCTCGACTCCGTCGACGCGGCACTCGCGGCCTTGAAGGTTGTGCTCCCCAAGGGCTGGTCGATTGATCGGTTGGGGCTGGCCAGGGTTTCTTCCCCCAGCAGCGATTCCCTGCAGGCGACCTCGCAAGACATCCACTGGGTGCAGTCTGACGAGGGTGTTGTGGATGTGATCGCGCAGCGCCCCCGTGCCGGAAGGTTTCGCCTCGATGTGGAAGCACGTGAACCGGCCGGGGGGAGCGAGCAGGGCGAGTTTGTCGTGCCGCAGATCGAGGGGCTGGCCACCACGCAGGTCATCGTTGAGTGGCCGACCGACGAAGGCTTGCAGCTGGAGGCGGGAGGCTTGGATGGCACCGCCGCTTCATCGTCGTCCGCCTGGCAATCGGCGGAGCGACTTCCGGGCACGCTGCTGCGGTACCAACGCCACGCCACCGTGGTGGATCCGGCTGCCAACGCCGACGCGGAGCCGGTCGAAAGCGAAGACGACCGTCGCGCGCTGGCCGAGGCTGAGCGAGCCGCCGCTGACGAAGGTGATGGGGCAGCGCGGGTGGAACTGCTCGAGGTGCGCTTTGCGACCGACGAGCGGGGGAAAGCGTGGGGCGTGGCAAGGATCGACCTGGTGCCGACCCGTCGGCTCGTGAGGCTTCAGCTGCCGGCAGGCCTGCGACTCTTCGAGGTCTTTGTCGATGAGCATCCCCTGCTGGCCCGGCCGGTCGGCGAGTCTGCGTGGGAGTTGGAACTGCTCGACATCAGCCGGCCGAGGACGATTCAGGTGATCTTCGCGGGCGACCTCGGTGATCAGCTTGTCTCAGGCCTGCCCTTGCGGCTCGAACCGCCGAAGCTCGCCGGGATCCCGTCTCGCGGCGTGCTCTGGATGATCCGTGGCCCCCGTGGGTTTGCCGTGCGGCTGCTGGCCCCGTCCGCGCAGGTCTCTGTAAGTGAAATGGAGTCACGGCGGGAGGAGGCGTCGGGGAGGCTGCGGGCGACGCTGCGGCGATCGCTCGAAAACCGTGACCCGACGGAACGTCGCCGCATCGAAGAGCAGGTGTTGGCGCTCCTCGAACGCACGCAGCTGAGTGCGGCGGAGCAGGCCTGGAATCGCACGTCGCTCGCCCTCTCGGACGATGTGTTTGCCACCACGAATGAAGAGGGGGGAGGCGTGATTGTGCGAGCTGCTCCCGAGCCGACCCCCACGGATTCCTCGCGGGCGACTGCGACCGCGGCGGCAATACTCGCTGCGGGGATTGCCTGGAGTCTCGCCGTTCGCAGCCCGGTCCAGATGACGACTGGCCTGATGCTCGGCGGGCCTTTTGTGGCTCTGCTGGCCGGCAGCGCGTGGGCCGCGTTGTTGCAGCCCGCCTGGCCCGGCGTGTTGCTGACGGTGGGAGCTGCGGGTGTGCTTCTCAGGCGGTTCTTCCTACTGCGGCCACGTGCACCGCAGGGGGAGTCTGCGGTGGTGATTCGCGATTCGGTTGGTCCGCACACTTTCTGACGGCAACCCACCCCACGCAGTTTGCCAACTCGCTGGGCAGACGTGCGGAAATGCGGGGCCAAAACGGTCTGGCTCCCGTCGCTGAGGCTCCGCTACGGTTCGCCCCCCACGCGTGGCGAGCCGGGTGAAGACCCGTCTTGCAAGCTGTCTCGACGGTGGCACGGACGCCACGCGATTCAGGCTGGCACGCAGCGGTGACGGAGACGATCGGGCATGGAAGCCAGGCGAGCAAAGGGAGCGACGAGTGGCCGGTATGGGCTCGTGGCATGGATCATCCCGCTGGTCGTGGTGGCAGCCGCGTGGGGCAGTTGGGCTGAGGCCGCGGGCTACCGCACCCCCAACTTTGTGATCGAGGCTCCCACGCCTGATCTCGCACGCAAGATTGGCGACGCCGCTGAGCAGTATCGCCACGATCTCGCCATCGAATGGACCGGCAGGCCCTTGCCTCGTTGGGCGAGCCCCTGCCCCATCACTGCGGAAGTCGCCGAGCATCTCGGTGCCGGCGGTGCCACCAGTTTTGTGTTTGACCGTGGCGAAGTGTTTGGCTGGCAAATGACCGTTCAGGGCAGTGAACAGCGGATCCTGGACTCGGTGCTGCCCCACGAAGTGACCCACACGATCTTCGCCAGCCACTTCCGGCAGCCGCTGCCGCGATGGGCCGACGAGGGAGCCTGCACCACGGTGGAGCATCCGTCAGAGCGGGCGCGTCAGCATCGGATGCTGATCGAGTTTCTCACCACCGGGCGGGGCATCGCCTTCCCGCAGATGTTTGCGATGCGGGAGTATCCGCCCGATGTGCTGCCGCTCTACGCCCAGGGCTATTCGCTGGCCCGCTACCTGATTGAACGCGGTGGGCGGCGAAAGTATGTCGACTTCGTGTCGCACGGTCTTGGCACCGGCAACTGGGCCGCATCGCTGCAAAACTTCTATGGCGTCAACGACCCAGGCCAGATGCAAGGAGTGTGGCTGGAGTGGGTGCGGCAGGGATGCCCGGCTCCGCCAGCGACGCTCGTGGCGGCCGCGACCCAGCCAGACGCAGGCCTCTCTGGCATGGCGCGAGGCCAAAGCCCGGATCCGCAAGATCTTCCACGCCCGGCTACGCAGTTGGCCTCTGTGCCGAGCCGACAGTCGATCTACCAGCGGGTTGGGCTTGAGCCGCCACCAGCCGCGGCGACGGCTCCTGTCCCCGCGGCAGGCGAGCCTGCTCAGAGGACGGCCACATCGGTCACCAGCAAGGTGATGTGGTAGAAGACCGGTGCGGCGAAGCAGGTGGAATCGATGCGGTCGAGCACGCCGCCATGTCCGGTGACGAGCGTGCCGTAATCGGTCACGCCGCGGTCCCGCTTGATGGCCGACATCGTCATCCCGCCGGCAAAGCCCATCAGCGAGATCACAAAGCCCGCCAAGGCGGCTTCCCAAGGCTGGTAGGGAGGGGCGGCCCACCAAAGCACCGAGGCGAGCAGCGACGTGCTTACGGCGCTGCCAAGCAGGCCTTCCCAGGTGCGGTTTGAACTCACGGAGGCCGCGACCAATCGGCGGCCAATCATGCGGCTCCACACGTACTGCATGCAGTCGGCAAACTGCACGAGCAGGATGAGGAAGAACAGCAGCCGGAAGTTGGCGGTCCCCGGCAGCGGCGCCTCGGCCGATGGAGGAGTGGCCACGGGGAGCTGGAGCAGCGCTGCGGCGAAGGAGAGGCAGTACACGCAGACCACGAGCCCGGCTTGGATCTTTGCCGTTCTCTCGAGGAAGCGTTTGGAGTCGCCTGCAATCGCCACCCGCGCCAGGACAAACAGCGTGCCGTAGAGCGGAAGGAACACGCTGTAAATGTCGTAGCGGTTGTAGCTCACGAGCACGTAGTGGGCGGGCGTGAAGGCGAAGAAGACCCAAAACAGCGCGCGGTGGTCGCCGAGTCGCGTGGGCGTGAGGGTGATGAACTCGCGCAGGGCCCAGAACGAGACGAGCCCAAACAGCACCACGGTAGCGGTCGTGCCCAGCCAGAATGCGGCGGCGAGCACCGTGCACATGATCCACCAGCCACGAATACGGCTGTTGAAAGACCGCACGGCGGCAGGGTCGAGCCCACGATCGGGGTGTCGTCTGAGAAACTGCCCCACAGCCGTGACGATGCTCAACAAGGCGAGCACGCCGACGATCAAGGCGAGCGTTCGAGGGTCATTCATGGTGTCGTCGGGCCGGCCCCCATCACGATTCTTTGAGGGCCATCACTGCCCGTCGCGCCCGAGCGAGAAAGTCGACCTTCGGTTCCTGCTGCTCCAGCCACAGCGGAGGCCCGAACGTGATGCACGAGAGCATCGGCACGGGCAGGAATTCTCCCCGCGGCAACACCCGGTTGAGGTTGTCGACGTGCACCGGCACGAGTTCGAGTTCGGGGCGTTTCTTCGCGAGGTAGTAGAGGCCGCTCTTAAACTCCCCGATCTCCCCGTTCACACTCCGGCTTCCCTCGGGAAACACGATGAGGGATTTCGTGTCGCCAATCTCGCGGAGCATCAGGTCCACGGGGCTCTGGTGCACCTTGATGTCGGTGCGGTCGATCAGGAGGGCGTCGAAAACTTTTTCGGCCAGCCAGCGGCGAACCGCGCCACGCGACCAGTAGTCTTTCGCGGCCACCGGACGCGTCCGCTCGCGGACGACCCGGGGGAGGGACGACCAGATCAGCAAGGCATCGAGGTGGCTGGTGTGGTTGGAGAAGTAGACCCGCTGGCAGGTGTCGGGCTGGCTGGAAATCCAGCGGACACTTGCGCCGGACAACACGCGAGCGATCGCAGCGAGGGTGAGCCCTGCGGCGTGGCAGACCGCGGATCGGCTGCTGCCCTTGACGGGAGCAGGTGGTCGCGTAGTCAGGTGAGGATCAGCCGGGGAGAGCATGGATTGGCGTCGGGAGGGCGAAGCGCGGAAAACCCTATTTCATTATGCTTCCTGATTCTCCGGAACAACGCCCCAAAAGGTCAATTCGGCGTTCTTTTTCTTCGATCGCCATGGCGCCGGCTGCCGCGAAGAGTTCGAGCGGTCAGTTGAGATCGGCGAGCCCGCTGTCGTCGGCGGTGACGTAGGGGTTGCTTGTCCGCTCGCGGCCGATCGTGGTGGGCTCGCCATGCCCGGGCAGCACCAAACTCGCCTCGGGCAACGGGTAGAGCCGTTTGCGGATGCCGGAGGCCAGGGTTGGGAAGCTGCCGTCCGGAAAATCGGTACGACCAATACTTCCCCGAAAGAGGATGTCGCCAGCGAAGACCATCGGCGGATCGTTGTGGGCCTCCTCGGGCCACGCCAGGAACGCAACGTGTCCTGAGGAGTGGCCGGGGATCTCATGGACTTCGAACACGAACCCAGCCAGTTCGAACCGCTCATGATCGGTGAGTGTGCGGTCGGCGGGAGGGCTCACCAGTTCGATTCCAAACCCCCTCGAGAGGTTGGTTTCGGGGTCGGTGAGTTTGCTCGCTTCCGATTCGCCCACGAGAATTGGCAGGCCTGGCCACCGCTGTTTGAGGGCGGCATTGCCGGCAATGTGGTCGGAATGCCCGTGGGTGAGGAGGATCGCCTGAGGCTCGAGATCTGCCTGTTCAATCACCTCAATGATCGCGTCTGGCTCAAACCCAGGGTCGATCACCACGCAGATTTTCCGGTCAGTCCGTGCGAGCACGTAGGTGTTCTCACCGAAGGGAGAAGACTCGATGCACGTCAGACTTAAGGGGGGCTTACCAGCAAATGCGGGCATAGCGATCGGGTGCAGGTGTGCCATTTGGGGGGACCAGTCCGCGGAAACCGTCTATGCAGCATGGGCGGGATCGGGATATCCAGCAAGTTTCCCCTTGAAATCCCCGGGTTTTCGGTGCCGATACTGATCTGGAAAGGGTCTTGCCAGCCTGGCTAGACTCCGCCCGCCGCTCCGGTGCTGCGGCTGCTCACAGGCTCCGCATCGAGCTCCGCCGCGGTGGCCAGACTTGTCATGGAGGACTTTACGAATGACGGCTGCTCGCGCGTTGCCACGCTTTTTTCGGATGTCATTGACCGCTGCTGCCATGCTCGCAGCCGCGCAGGCTCCCTTCACGCCGAGCTATGCCGCCGAGGCTGCTCCCGCTGACCAAGCGGCGACGGACCAGCTGCCGGGGCTGATGCCGCAGGGCGGTGGGGCTGTTGGAAACGCCAACGCGGGTGTCGCTGAGGCCGTTGCGATCGCCGAGCATCCGCTCGAGCCCGCCCTCAAGATCGCGCAGCAAGGGCTCGCCAACATCAAAGCGAGCATCAAAGACTACTCCGCCACGATGGTGAAGCGGGAGCAGATCGAAGGGAAACTCGGCGACCATGAGTACATGTTC
>JAPOIM010000029.1 GCA_029978905.1 Planctomycetota bacterium | reverse complement strand
GACCTACGGCAACCGTACGGCGCTCGGCCTGTGGGAGATAGATGTCGCCACCCTGCTTGCCACGCCGGCCCGCCACACGGCCGAGCCCATGCACCGCGACGAGAGGCAACGTCTCCTCGACCGAACCCGCGAACAGGGCTATGTCGACGACTACTCCGGCATCCGGATCTCGACGACAGGGCGGCGATTCCGCATCGAAAAGGCCGTCGTCTGGAACCTCACGGACGAGCAGGGCACCTACTGCGGCCAAGCCGCAACCTTCGACCGCTGGGTTCCTCTCTCGTCACCCCCCCTGAGGCCCTCTGAGACGACGCCATGAGCCTCCACCGTCCGCACCTCGTGCTCCATGCCGGCACGCACAAGACGGGCAGCACTGCCATCCAGTCATTCTTGGCCGCCCATCGCGACCAACTCGCACAACAGGGTGTGCTCTATCCGGTGCTCGATGGCGACGGCCTGAGCCATACCTCGCTGCAAAAACATGTCGGCCTCGCCTGCACCACCGGCGGGAGCAGCCAACTCGATGCGACCCTCGCTCAGTTGGCCAAGCAGATCGACGAGGCACAGCCTCAGCGGGTCGTGCTGAGTTCGGAGCATTTCTTCGCCATGCCGAGAGCGTGGATCACACCACTCCTCACTGCAACCAAGCCACTCTTCGCTTCGGTGTCGCTGGTGATCTACCTCCGCAGCCAACGTGACCTCTGGACATCGCTCTTCAATCAACGTGCAAAGGCCCTCAAGGTGTTGCCCTCCCACCAACCATGGGGCACCACCGACTTCCTCGGTCCGGCGATTGTGGAAAACATGGCATATGCGGACTACCTCGACGCGTTCGCCTGTGAGATTGGCACCGACCAGATCGCTGCACGGCTTTACGATCCCTCGCAGTTTCCCGGTGGCGATGTGAGGCTGAACTTTCTCGAGAGCACCGGCGTCTCACCATTTCCGCACGTCACCTCAGACGCACGTGCTGTCAATCCATCGCTGGGCTGGAAAGGGGTTGCGTTGGCGACCACGCTTGCAGCGAGATACCACGCGCTTGAAACGCGGCCACTCATTTCACGAGCGATGCGTCGAGCGTTTCAGCAAACCCATAACGAAGGGCTCACTGATTGGCTGGGGGCCGCGCCTTGCTACCTGACGGCTGAAGAGCAGCTCGCGATTCGCGAGACCTATACGGCGAGCAACCTGCGTCTGGCCGACACCTACTCCGAAGACTTCGACCTGTTTTTGTCAGAACACCCGCGTCCACAGGAAGAGCGCGGGCTTGCCGCCATTGATCCGTCGGAGCTGCGGCGGGTCAACAATTTAATCGGTGAACAGCTCACCACGCTCGCCACCGACACCCCTTCGCCAAGCGACACACCCTGAGGCAGCAGCAAGATCTCGTGGATCGTCAGCGCTGGTAAATCGGGAGATAGTGGTACCGCACGCTGAGGCTGAGGATCGCGAGACTCGTCGCGTAGACACGCGAGGCTCCCGATTCTTCTCCCTCAGGTCTCCACCCGCCATCGGCCTCTTGGCGAGGGAGGAGCACGTCGCGCACCTGACGTTCCGCTTCGACGGCAGTCTCGCCCCCTTGTTGGTGCATCGCCTGGGCGTAGTAGTACGTGCCGTAGAAAAAGTAGCGAGTGCCCCACGCCGGAGGATGGCTCTTCAGCCAGGTGACCGCCTGCTGCACGGCCGGCGCTTCGTACTGCCCGCAGACCTGCATCGCCAGCACCCCCGCCGCCGTCATCGCATACTGGATATCGCCGCCGCCCGGGGTGTAGGCAAACCCCGACTCCGGTCGAACCGGCTGGTCTTTTTCATCGAGCGGCGACGTGCACGACCGCCGCAGGTAGCCAACCGCTTCAGCGATCGCGGCATCCGGCACCTCGAAACCATCAGTCTTCGCCGACCGCAACGCCATCAACTGCCACACCGAAACGGAAAGATCCGAATCCCCGGCGTCTGGCGTGTACCGCCAGCCTCCCCGGTGCGACTGAGGCTTCCGCACCTGCTGCGCGTCGAGAATGACCGAAATGCCCCCCTCGCATGCCTCCTCGATCGCCGCATCCTGACGAGCGTCGACCCCCATCCCCGCCACCTCTGACAGCATCAGAGTCGTGATGCCGTGTCCATACATCCGCGAACCATCGTGCTGACCAAAGTAGCCCGCTGAGGTCCGCCGCTGATCGTCCACCACAAAGTCGATCGCCCGACGCATGGAGACACCGCGGGCCCCCGGCTCGCTTGGCGTCACGCCCACGCTTGCCATCGCCATCGTGGCCAGGGCCGTCATCGCAGTGTCGTATTGGCCAGAACTGATGGCGCCGGTGTCTTTCTGGTTTTCCTGAAGGAACGCAATCCCACGGTCGATGGCCTGACGCGTAGCTTCCCAGGAGGCGTCTTCACCGCGCGTCGGGGTGGGAGCGTGCATTCCCGCCGCCATGAAGCCGATGAAGCACCACATCCAGAAGTTGGCTGTGCGACGTTGCGTGACAACTCTCATCGCGAACCTCCCGAGGCTTGCCCCCGTTCCGAGAGCCCACGGAAATACTGCTCCACCTGGCGTCGGTAGCGCGGCGAAATCGACTGCCGGACACTCTCCACAACCTCGCCGGCCTGCTGCTGACGCAAACGATTCCAGCCCCCGATAAACACATCGCGGCCATCAGCTTCCAACAGGCGCACGTCACCCGAAGCCTCCCCGGCGGCAACGTCCGTCAACTGCCCACTGCTCGACTGATTGGCCATCGAGGGCGTCGCCTGGGCGTCTTGCATCGAAGGAGACTGCGGTTCTTGGGACTGCGGTGTGCCTGGCACCCCTCGCTGCTGTTGCAGCCCTCGTGCGAGTTGGTTGCTGGAACGCTGCAGCGAACGCCGCGCCGCGGAGGCCTCCCCAGACTGCCCTGGTCGCTGAGGAGTCCCCCCCTGCGACTGCCGCATGTCACGGTCGAGCTGATCGAGTAAGCGGGCCATCTCAGCAGGCTCCAGCAACTGGTTGCCTGAATCCGACTGCCCCGACGACTGTCCCGACTCTGCCGAAGACGATTCACGTGAGTTCGTGCCGTCTTCGGAATCGGCCGTGGGGGACAAGAGCCTCGCCAGTTCATCGGCCCGTTGGGCGATGGCCTCACCGGCTCGGGAAAGGGAATCCACGGCAGCCTGGGAAGCCGCCGTGCTCGCTCGACCAGCCGTTGAAACCGCTTCGGGCGATGCAGATGCCCCCGCGAGCGCGGCCTCGGCAGCAACGGGTTCCTGGCGTGCGGTCGCGTCGACGCGCTGCGCTGCGTCGGCCAACTGGCCTGCGGTGGCGAAGCCGCCGAGTCGCATCTCGTGGGCCGCCGCCCGCTCCAGAGATCTCGCTGCATCAGCGACCGTTGCGGTGACCGTCTCCTGCTGTCGTGACGACGTTTCCAACTGCCCCTGCGACCCCTGGAGCTGTTCTTGCCAGCCGGCGTTGCTGAGCATCGAGCCAAGGCGTTCCGAAAGCTGCGACGCCTGGGCCGAGGCTTCGTTCGTCAGGCGTTCGGCGAGTTGGGCACGGGGATTGGCAGCATCGAGCACCTCCGGCTGACGGCCCGCCTGCTCACGCTGCGAACGGGCCTCCTCCAGACGCCTTTCTTCTCGTTGCCGAATGTCTTGCGAAAGCGCTGCAAGGGCCTCCGCCTCCCGCTGCCGGACCTCAGCCCGCTGCACCTGCTCCTGCCGACCACCATCCTCAGGTGCCGCCGCCTGCTGCTGGCGAGCCTTGTCGAGTTGCGCCGCCGCCTGCTCGAGTTGCCGATTCGCGTCTTGCACCAACCGGTCGGCCTCCTGAATCCTTCGTTCGCGGGTTCGCAGATCCTGGTCGGCCCACCGCACGTCCTGCTGATGCCAGCGGCCACTGGCCACAGTCGCTTCCGACAGCGCCCGTCGCTGCTGATCTTCTGTCTGCTCCGGTGCTTGTGGAGCTGCCTCCGCAAGGGCCTGCGATGCCTCGCGCAGCCCAGGAGCCGCGGTGTCGATCGCCTGATCAAGCCGACTCGCAGCCTGCATCAGTTCGGGAATGCCCGCCGTATCAGGCACCGTCCGCACCGCCTCCACGGCCTTCTCCAGATCCTCTGCGGTCTGAGCCAATTGCTGCTGGCGATCCAGAAGGCCTGCCGCCTCTGCCTGTCGCTGGGCCTCCTGCCCGAGCCGCTGCGCCACCCTGGCTGCCTGCTCATTGAGTAGCCGCAGCTCTGCCGCAAACTGTCTTTTTTCTTCGCGAACCTGGGCATCGGAGGATTCGACATCGTGCCGCAGGGTCCGCTCACGTTCCGCAGCGAACGCCAGGGCCTGCTGCGACTGGGCCGCCAACCCACCGGCGATGTCGGAGAGCGCCTCGCGCATCGGGAGATTCGTTTGCAACTCCTCTTCAAGGCGGCGGAGCAACTCGTCCGGGGGTGTCTCGGCAACATCGCCAAGTTGCTCTGCTTCGTGATACGCCTCGTCAAGTTTGGCCGCTGCCTGCGGAGCCTGCCGTGCCGCCGCCTGCGCAAGCGACTCAGAGCCCTCCGCCTGCGAAGACGCATCCGCCTTAAGCGGATCGCGATCAAAGTGCTCCGCAATCATGGCGAAGGTCTGACCCGCCTCTTCGTACGCAGCCGAGAGTTCTGAAAGCGCAGCTCCCTGGTCCTCCGAATCATCCTGCCGCGCGTCCGCGGTTGCCTCTTCAACGCGTTCCTGCGATGCCTTCACGAGTTCTCGTGCGAGGTCCGCGTCCCGGGCTCGCTCACGTTCGGTTGCGTCCAAGAGATCCTGCGTCGCAGCAGCATCCACGAGCGCCGACTCCAAGCGAGCAATGATCTCATCGTTCTCGTGCGACGCGTCAGGGAGCACCGCTTCCAGATCCGTTGTTTCCCCTGCCTCGGCCTCTGCCGCGAGTTGCTCCACCTTCTGCTGCTGCGCCTCAGCTCGTTCGGCAGCCTCGCGAGCCAACTCGGGGATCGACGGAGCAAGGCCCTGCAGCACGGCCCGAGCTTCAGCGATCGGCACTCGGAGGGCATCAAAGTGCTGCTGTAGGTCGCCTCGCAGAGCTTCAAGATCGGTCGCGGCCGAAACGGTACTGCTGAGATCCCACTGCCGAGGTGAAACCTTCCGCCCGATTTCCTCAGCGGCCGGAGACCAGCGGGCCGCACGCACGCTGTCGGCGATCTCGGCCGGCAATCCCGCCTGCCGCATCGCATTCGCCGCATCCTCCAGTTCCTGGCTGGCGGCTTCCCAGATGCGGGGCGTGGCGTTGTGGGCGGTCACGCGATCCCCCGCATCCCGTTCCGTCGCGAGCATCTGATCAACCCACGCCATCACGGCTTCCAGGCGACCGGCTGCCTCGAGCGTTTGAAGCGCCCGCTTGCCTTGATCAAACGTCTCTCGCACCTCGGCGGCATCCGTGGCAACGGCCGTGACGAGGCCAGCCAGCCCCCGATACGCGGTGCCCAGATCGGCCGCGCTCGCCGCCTGCTGCGACGAGGCCTGCGCCAACAGCGCCGCCCGTCGATCCATCAACCCACTGAGGGTGGCCTCCGCCGAGCGCGTCGCACTGCCGATGGCGCCCTCTGTTTGTTTGAGTTCCTCGGCCGTGCGAAGCACGACCTCGGCCGACGATCCCGCCAGTTGTCGCAGTTCGCGGCGTGCCTGTCTCGCCTCTCCCGACAAGCCGGGATAGATCCCATGCACGCTGCGGTTGCCTTCCAACTGCCCAAGCACCTCTTGAGCCTCAGCGAGGGCTTCGTTCCGCCGCACGTCCTCGGGTCTCTCGCCGCGTGGCGTCGCACTCCGTTCGAGGCGATCAGCGATATCTTCGGCCCAGCGACGGCGATCTGCGGCCTGCCGAGCGGCTCCCGCAGGCAGCAGCCCTTCGTCTCGACCAAGCGAGGCGGCCAGCGCCCGCATATGGGCGGCCAGCAGCTGCTGCTCACGCTGGTGCGTTTCACTCCCCAGCATCTCCGGCCGCGACACGATCTCCGCCTGAAAGCGGGCAGCGGCATCGAGCCGTGTTGCCGCCTCATCCAGCACATCCTGGCCGACCAGGCTCTCGAACCGGCGATCAATCTGCTGCAGTGACTGCCAAACCCGTTTGGCCTGCGCAACGGCCGCAGCCCGTTCCTGCGCCGTCTCGTCATGAGGGCGACCCGCGACCGCCCCTAAGGCATCCGCCACTTCACGCAGACCGGCCGCATCTTCCTTTTCCAGACGCGAGAGCACCGCTGCCGTGAGAGCGAGTTCTTCCGCAGCAAACCGGTCGTCGTTTTCCGAGAGTGTGGCATGGATCTCGCTTCGCAGGTCGGCCGCTTCACGCTCCAGTTCGTCTGCTGCAGCGCGGATGCTGGCGGCGATCGTTTTGAGGTCGGCGGGTTCGGCTGCGGCCTCGGAGGATTGCGCGAGAGGGGCGAGGGGCTCTTCGCCCACCATCCCCTCGATGTCAGCGGCGAGCGTCCCAAGACGCGTGGCGATCTGCCGCCGTGCTGGCTTCGCTGGAGCCGCCGCCAAATTGAGCAGGCTTTCGCTGATCACCCATTCCAGCGTCGGTGAAGACCCCTGCAGCCCGCGGCGATCGACGGCCACCAATCGGCATTCCACAAGATCGCCAGGCACAAGCCCAAGCGACACCAACGCCCACGGCCACTCGAGCGTCTGTTCCGCGAGATCGCTCACGAAGGGGACTGGCGACGTCATCCATTCACCGCGATTGATCCGCGTCCACTGCTCAACCGACGTCACCGGAAACTCATCGGTCATCTCGACTTCCAAGCGATGGCTCGACGTCGCCGGGACCGTCGCCTCGTGCACCTCGGGCCGACGCCACACCAACTGCGGGGGTTCATCCTCTACAGCAGTCAGCCGGGAGGTTGTGGGAAAATCGTTCGGCATGCCTTCGGTGCCGATGAGATCAAACTGCAGGCGTCGCGTCTCGCCCACCGGCACCTCGAGCGACCAGCGCCCGTCAGCCACGGCTGTCAGCGGCAGCACAGTGTCGGCCGACGCGTCGGGGGTGGGGTCGAGCCAGGTGAGGGAAGACGATCCCAGCGATCGGCTGGGCGTGAGCGTCCAACGCACCTGCGAACCGATCACCGCCGCCACATCTGCCGAAGTGCCACGCGTCGTGGTGGGGTCGACGCCCGCGTATGCAGGGGGCGTGACCGTGATCTCCACCTCCTGGATCTCCGGTCGTGCAAACGCCTCCAGTTCAAACCAGGGCGTCTCACCAATCGGCGAGATGGCCCGGTACCGTACCTTTGGCATATCCACGAGCCACTGCCCCAGGTATCGCGGCAACCGACCCGCGGTGCCCTCGTCGCCAGGATCCTCCGTCTGACGCATGAGGTCGATCGTTTGTCGAGCATCGCGCTGACCATCGGCCTCCACCTCCAAGCGAACGGTCTCCGGCACTCCGAACGCCAGGCTTTCAGGGAGCGCCAGTTCAACTTCCACTGCCAGTCGCTCATTGAGTGGAACAAACGAGTCGTCAGATGTGGGCGAGAGGAAACGCAGCGTGGCCGGCGAGGGCCTGGCGATATTGGCGGAGGGAAAGAGCACCCGCATCAGGTGCTGAGGCAAGGCGAGGGACGGGACTGAAAAGAGCGTGCCGCCCAGCACGATTGCCACGAAGGCCAGCACCATCGGCTGTCGAACCTTCCGCCAAGGGAGCACCGACGACGCCCGAAAGCCCTGCATTTCCCGTGCGACGACGTCTTGCAACGACGCACGAAATGCACGCGACCCCTGCGAGGGAGCATCACGGTGTGCCGCGAACTCCACAGCAGCGAGAAGTCGGTCCTTGAGCGACGGCATCGCCCCTTCGATCAGCCTCGCCGACGCGGCGTCTTCCCAGCGGCGCCACAAGGGCAGGGTGGCAAGCACACCACCGCTGACCACCACCAGCCAAAAGGCTCCCGACATCCACCAGCGAACGGATTCGGTCAATAGGATGGCCCGGTCGGCAAATGCCGCCACGAGGCTGGCGACCGCCACCAGGCCGCAGAGGATCGCAACACCGCGGGCGGCCAACAGCGTCGTCCGCCGTTGGCCCATCCGACGCAGGCCCTCCGTGGTCACCCTCGCCATGGGCGAATCAGGCACCTGTCCGACACTCATATCAGACCTGCTTTCTTTCGCAGCCACCATTCGACGCCGAGCACAGCCGTTGCCAAAGCGAGCCACCAGCCGCTCTGCCAGAGTTCCGTATGAGTTTCCACCACACGCCCCGTTCTCTCCAGCGCAATCTGCTCCCAGAGCTGAGACGCCTCCCCTTCGGGCACATACCTCCCACCGGTGCGTTCGGCGATTTGCCGCAGCATCTCGTCGTTTCGCGTGACATCGATCTCCTCGGCCGAGGGGGGTGCCACGATTTGCACCGAGGTGGCGAGGGCGAGGGCTTCCGCCGGAAAGCCTGTTGCTTCCAGCCGAACCTCGTAGGTGCCCGGAGAGAGCCCCTCCCACTGCCCACGGAACAGTCCTGGCAGCACGGGATCAGCCGAGAGCGAGAGGACGCTGACCACGCGGCCGTCGCGCGAGGCGACTGCACGCACGAGAGCAGCCTCGCTTGGAAGGCCACGCGAGTCTTTGAGCAGTGCTCGCACGGCCACCGGTTGCCCTGCCGAGATGGCCACGTCACCACTGTCGAGCGCGGCATACTCATTGCGAACCGCAAACGGCATCCGCATGGCATAGCGGGCCAGCTGATTCCAAAACCGTTGATGAATCTCATCGGCCACTTCATACCGCCACCGCCACGTCTCATCCGTGGCCAGATGGATCACCCGCCCACCACCGTAGAGCCGCGTGGAGATCAGCGGCAGTTTCACCGCACCGCGCGCCGCCTCCACGACCGACTCACCACCAGGCAGGAGCCTCGTCGGCACCAGGTTGACCACTCCCGGCAATCGATCCCACGTGCTGCGGCTGGAAGCAGGGGAACCGTCCCCCAACTGCACTGCACCGAGGTCACTTGCCTGATCAGACACCACCGCCTTCCAGGTGGTTCCGGACAGCTGTTCGACACCGCGGACAGGCTGCCGCTGCACAGGCAGCATCTCTCGAAGACGTGCAAACTCGGCGCGGCCCCAGGTTTCTCGCTGGCCGTCGATCACCACCCACCCCGTGCCCCCGCGTTCCACGGCCTCACGCAGAAACCGCAAGGCATCCACGCCTTCCGCGGTGGGCTCGATCTCACCGGTGATGACGAGGTCGTACTCCAGCCAGTCCTCCGCCGTCGTTGGGAACGGTCGCGGTTCTGCTTGCTGGGCAAACCACACCGGCGACTGCCGCGGAGGCATCAGAAACGCATCGACCTCCCAACGGGGATCTCGCTCCAGCGCGTTCCGGAGGTATCTCGTCTCCCAGCGGCTGCGTCCGTCGAGCAGCAACACCCGCTGCCTTCGCGTGGTCACGCCGACGAGGTGTCGGGAACGATGCCCCTCCGCGCCTGCCGCCAACGCGGTGTTCGAGGCGACTGGCTCAATCTCGACACGCAGGGGCACCGCCAGGGTTTCAATCACCGATGCCGCCCCTCGGCCCGGCACGCTGCGGGCCACCAGGCTCTTCACGACAGGCTCCAGTGCAAAACCGAAGGCCACCTCTTTGAATCCCTCACGACTGCTGACCACACGCTGCGACCAGAGCGTCGGTCCCGCTCCGCCAGGCTCGTCGAGGCTGACGGAGAGCTGCCACGCCTCCCCTGCGGGCCGATGATCAGCCAACTCAATCCGTCCTTCGAGGCGGTCGCTGCGAAAGAGTTCGGCGGGCATGGTGACCCCACGGATGGTCATCCGCGGCGGAGGCTCTTCGCTCCCCATGCCGACAATCCACACGGGAAACCGATTCGTCTCCGTCCCCGTCTCCCACGCCGCCAGCAACTCCAACGGCGAGGCGCCTTCGTTGTGCCGCCCATCGGTCAAAAGCAGGACCGGTTCTTGAACGGTGGTGAGCGTCTCAGCAGCGGACGCCTGCTCGTCTTGGCCTTCCGCCGCACCACCCGCCGCCTCCGCCTCCGACACTGAGGCCGTGAGGGGCACGGCGAGCGATGTCCCACGGCTCCACGCCTCCGGGAGCCACGCGTCATCCGGGGGCAACGGCGGCATTTCCTCGGTGGGTGCACTTCTCCAGAGCAACGCCGACTCGGAGCCACTCCAGCTGCGGACCTCCACATGACCTTGCTCTGACCAGGTCTCCAGGAGCGGAATGTCGCCCCCGGCAAGCAGGTGCACGCTCCGCTGATAACGGTTGCGAGCAGCCGCTCCGCTCTCTGCGGTCATCGTCACATCGGTTTCTCGCATGCTCTCGGAGGCGTCGAGCCAGACGCGAAGCCGCGATGGTTCCCCAAGAAACACCCGGTGGTGCAACGAAGGCTCCAGCAGCATGCTCACGATCAGGGCCACCGCCGTGGCCCGCAGCGTCGGCAACAGCCACCGCTTGGGCGGCGAGAGATCTCGCGACTCACGAAACGCAAGCCACCAGGCGGCCGCCGCAGTCGCGAGGACTGCGAGCGCTGGCCACGCGAGTGGGAGATCAGTCAGGAAACGCAGCTGCGTCATTGGCCACCTCGCCGAGTGAGTCGACCGGCCACCATCATCTCAGCGAAGAGCAGCACCACGACGAGCGCAAGCAGCCATCGCCAGATTTCCTGACCTCCCTGACGGTTCCGCTCATGGGCGAGAAAGTCTTCCGCGGTGGCATGCAACGTGCCACCAAGCCGCTGCGCCAGCGACGCACGCTCCACAGCCGTGAGGTGCTCGAGCGTCGACTCTTCGCGACGATCCACGACCTGCCGAGGAGTCGCCTTCGAGAGGTCCAGCAGCAAGAGCCGCTGCATCAATGGCACAAACACCGGCTCACGCGGCAGACTGCCCGACGCCTCATCTGCGGCAACAGCCCACTGGAACACACGACCTTGGCCATACCCGGCGGCCACGAGCAGCGGCGTTCCCGACGCTGTTTTGAGAAGCACCTCGGCTGCTTTCGGCAGCGGCGGCTCCTCGCCTCGCTCCACGTCCTCGGGACGTGCGTCGCCCGCGGCAGCACCAGCGTCCCAGGCTTCCATCTGCCGCCACGCGCTCAGGCTGACTGCGTCGAGCTGCCCATGCTGTGGATCATCAAAGAACGCGAGCAGCGGATCGCTGTAGGGCCCCGCCTGCACGGCTTCACGAGCGGCAACGCCGTCGACGACCGCCGCGACCTGCGGCTCTCCATATTTCCAGGGCAAGAGCGGTCCGCGCGCCGACGGCCCCATCTGTTGCTCGTACCACCCAACATCGATCGTGTCTCCCGCAAAGATGCAAAGACGCCCACCGGCGGCAATGCGGGCTGCGATCCAGGCCACAGCGTCGTCTGGCAGCCTTGCCACATTGGCCACCACGATCACGTCACTCTCCTCGACCATCGCCTCGCGAACTTCTGCGGCGGCGACGCGTCGCACGAGGGCAGCTTGCCCTTCGCCAACCTCGCGGGCGGTTGATTCCAGAGCCAGTTGTACGAAGCCGGTCTCACAGTCGAGTAGCGATGACTTCACTTCCTGCTCAATCATCAGCACGCGTCGCGCGGGGAGCGTCTCGAGTCGGAGGCGATCCACATCGTCGGCCACCACCCACCCAGAAGGATCGTCAATTTCGACCACCGCCTGATGCTCACCGGCGGTCTCCATGTCGATTGTGAACAGCAACTGACTGGTGGCGTTCGCGGGCAGATCGACCTTCCGCGAAACGAGCGTGCGGCCGTCGATCAGGATCCGCAGCGGCAGGGCCACGAGAGGCCGATCACCGTCATTGTGAATGGTGAGGGGCAGGTCGAGTGGTTCCCCGAGCAGCGTGACTTCATCGCTTGCGGCATCGAAGCTCACGCTCACGTTCCCCTGCGGTGCGATCTCCACAGGAATGAGATGCAGGTCTGGTGGGGCAGGTAGGGTTTTCCACTGTTGCTGGATCGCGTTGATGGCCGCTTCGACCGACTCAGACCAATCGACCCGCTGGAAGTCGCTCAGCAGCACCACTTGGCGATGCGGCTGCCGCGACGCTACCAAGCTCTCGCCAGCCACACGAAATCCTCCCACGAGATCCACCGCAACCCGCGTCGGCTCAAGCCGGGAGATCGCCCCAAGGACCGGTCGTGCGTCACGTCGTGTCAGTTGACTCTCACGTCGCGCTTCGCCCCCCACTCCCACCAGCGCCAGTTCCGCCTGCCGCGCCACGCCATCCACAATCGTGGTGGCGATGTCCGCCGCTGACTGCCATCCGCTCTGCGGGGCACCTCGGTTTACGGCCTCGCCTTGCATCGAATAACTGTCGTCGAGAAGAAGCAGCGTTGTCGAACGCCCGCTCGCTCCCCCGACCGCCGCGGTTTGAAACACAGGCCTGGCCATACACACCGCCAACACCACCGGCACCAGGCATCGCAGGAGCAGCAACAACAGGGATCGCCATTCCATCCGTCGCGCGTTCTGCAAGTCGCTCATGTCGAGCAGATGCATCGCCGCCCACTCCACGGAGTGAAAACGCGACCGATTGAGGAGATGAATGCCCAGCGGGACTGCCAATGCAGCTGTCCCAAACAGAAGCATCACGTTGAGAAAGCCCATTACCCCGCCTCGCGACGACTGAGGAAACGGGCGAGCAAATCGGCGTGCGACTCGTCGCAGCGGCAGGGCACATGGGTGATCCGCCGCTGGCTACATCCCTCCGCGATGGCCGTTTGAAATCGCTCGAGATTCCGCTGGTAGGTCTTTCGAAACGAAAGCGGGTCGAGGATCCGCTCCAGCCCAGGCGTTTCAAGCGACCGAAATCGCGTCCGCGTGGAAAACGGAAACTCCAGTTCGTCGGGATGCCAGATCTGAAAAAACACCACCTCACCCGAGAGCTGACGAAGGAGCGAGAGGCTCTGCAGAAACGCCTCGGGATCATCGAACCCATCCGAGATGAGAAACACGACGCCCCGACGACCGACGCGCCCTGCCATCTCGGTGAGCGACCGCGCCAGACGCGTCTCACCACCGCACGTCGATGCCGCGAGGGCCTGCATCAGATGCTCAAGCTGCGACACGCGGTTGCGGGGAGGGAGGACAGTGCGGACCTCGGTGTCAAACAGGCCAAGCCCGACTGCGTCGTGCTGGGAAACGAAGAGATACGAGAGGCATGCCGCCAGACGCGTGGCAAAGAGGTGCTTGCTGGTGGTCTTTCCTCGCGTTCCCGCAAACGTCATCGACCCACTCTGGTCGACTAGAAGCGTGGCCGTCAGGTTGGATTCGTGCTCATACTGCCGAATGTAGAGCCGATCGGTCTTCCCGTAGAGTTTCCAGTCGATCGCCCGCACCTCATCTCCCCGTACATACGGGCGATGCTCTTTAAACTCCACGCTCACCCCGGTGTGTGGCGAGCGATGCATTCCCACGTGCAGCCCTTCGACCACACCGCGGGCATACCACGTGAGTGATGCCAGCCGATCGTGATCGTTGGCGTCCAAGAGATGAGAGGGGGCTGGCATCAGGCAAGCCCTTTCGCGTGATTCATGCAGCACCGAATCTTCATCAGAGCGGCTTCACCGACGGCTCGGGCATTGCCTCCATGGCCCGGGCCACCAAATCGTCTGGGCGAATGCCCTCCGATTGGGCGCGGAAGGTGGGCACGATGCGATGACGGAGCACCGCTGCTGCAAGCCGACGAATGTCGGGAATGGTCACGTGCGTCCGTCCCGCAAGGAGCGAAGCCGCCTTCGCCGCGAGCACCATCTGCTGCCCGGCCCGCGGGCCAGGCCCCCAGTCGACGAGATCATCTACCCACGGCAATGACGAACCAGACGCCGGTCGCAGCGACCGCACGAGATCGAGGACGTACTGTTTCACGTGATCCGGCAGCGGCACTCGCCGCACCGTGGCTTGGAAGGCCACGATCTGCTCACTGGTTACCACTGGCTCGGGAGTCTGCATCTCGCTGCTCGTCGTGCGGTCGATGATTTCCGATTCCTCATCCCGGCTGGGGTAGTCGACGAGGACCTGAAACAAAAACCGGTCACGCTGGGCTTCCGGAAGCGGGTAGGTGCCCTCCTGCTCGATTGGGTTTTGCGTGGCCAACACGAAGAACGGTTCTGCCAGCCGATACGTCTTGCCGCCGACGGTGACGGCGTGTTCCTGCATCGCTTCCAGGAGCGCTGCCTGCGTTTTGGGCGGGGTGCGGTTGATCTCATCCGCGAGCAGCATCTGGGTGAAGATCGGGCCCTTTTCAAAAACGAGGTCACGGTGCCCCGTCTCGGGCGACTCCTGAATCAGGTCGGTGCCGGTGATGTCGGCCGGCATCAGGTCGGGCGTGAACTGAATGCGATGAAAACTGAGATGCATCGCGTCGGCCAGCGACCGGACCATCAGGGTTTTGGCGAGCCCTGGCACCCCCTGCAACAGGCAGTGCCCGCGGGCCAGGATGGCGATGACCAACTGCTCTACAACCGCATCCTGCCCCACGATGGCCCGCGCCACCTGCTCTCGAATCCGCCTCACCGACTCCACCAACTCGGCAGCCCGTTCGAGATCCTGATCCATTGCCGGGCTTGCTGCAGCGTCGCTCACGTCACTCATGCTCCTGGAGTTCCCGCGCCGGCGTCGTGGCCAGCGAGACGGTAGTATCGTCGCTGCGAAGCCCAAGAGCGAGAGGGAGGAAAAGTCTATGCCAGCTGAAAAGACCACGCCCCACGACATCTTGCTCGCACATCGCATCGTGCCGGTGATCGCCATCGATGCGGTGGAGCATGCCCTGCCGCTGGCCGACGCCCTTCTGGCGGGTGGGCTCTCGGTGGTGGAGATCACCTTTCGAACCGCCGTGGCGGCTGAGGTCATCCGCGTGTTGACCGAACAACGCCCACAGATGCTTGTGGGCGCTGGCACCGTCCTCGATGCCGCGACCGTCGACGCCGCGGTCGAAGCTGGAGCTCGCTTTGCCTTGGCGCCCGGCTGCTTGCCAAGCACGGTCGAGCGGGCCGCCACGCTCGGCTTGCCATTTATCCCTGGCATCCAAACACCCAGCGAAGTGGAACTCGCCCGCAGCCTCGGCTGCTCGCTGCTGAAGTTTTTTCCGGCCGAGGCCGCCGGTGGGCTCGCCATGCTCGAAGCCATCCACGCGCCGTATAAGCACACAGGCGTCCGTTTCATCCCAACCGGTGGCGTGAGCCCGCAGAACCTCGCAGCCTACGTCGCGAGCCCTGCGGTGGCAGCCGTCGGAGGCACGTGGCTGGCTCGCCCCACTGACCTCCGCGAAGGCAGGTTTGCTGAGATCACCACCCGCGTCCGCGACGCCCTCGCGGTGGCGAACACCTGATGCTCGATGCCATTTCTGCGGCACCCGTGCCTCGCAGGAAAGGCCTTGGTGGCGATCCGCCGATGTCGTGAGGATTCAATGAAACCCTCTCCGCAATGGTTGCAGGTGCCTGCGGTGGCTGGTCCACTCTGACCACGTTCGAACTGCATTCACTTCTGACGCTCCGTGAGGCCTTCCATGAACCCTCCGCAGGATCTTTGTGCTGCCCTCCGTCTCGCACCACGCCGAAGAGGCGCGTCTGCCAGTCTGCTGCCAGTGGTGGCCCTCCTGCTGACGTGCGTCGGAGCCATCGCAACCGCCGCTGAGGTGCACACGATCGACGAATCGTTTCTGCCGGGGGGCGAGCATGCGTCACTGCCACCTGCGGGCAAGGAAGCCGACTGGATTCTTGGCGACCATATCATCCGCAACGACCGGATCGTCGCAGTGGTCGCCAAGCCTGTCGCCACGCGGAACGCCAACATGACGGTACGAAACGTGGGCGGCTGTGTGATCGACCTCACCACGGTAGACGAGCCGAATGACCAACTCAGCGCGTACTACCCCGGCGGCGGCCGGCATACGATGAACCGGGGAGGGGTGACGGCTTCAGGAAAGGGGGCGTCCTCGGCTGGAGGCGTCGACTCGTTGACCGCTTCAGGTGAGAGCGTCGGACTGATCATGGTGGCCTTACCGGCAGCCGGCACGCCACTGGTGGAGGTAACCTACAGCCTCGCCGACGGCGACGACTTCCTGACGGTCACAAGCCGCTATGAAAACCCTCACCAGGAGGCGATCACGGTCGAGCTCGAAGACCGTGTGCGAGCCGACCGCAGTTTCACGGCCGCCGGCGACGCATCTGCCAACATCTTCTGGTGGGACGATGAATGGTTTGGCCAAGCGTATGGTCTCGCGCCCGTGGGCGCGACGCTCGAAGGCCTCAAGACCGACGAGGTGACCGCTCGCAACGGCCGCGATCCGCTGCGGTATGCGATCGACGGCAAGAGTTCGATCGAAATCGCCCCCGGGAAGTCTGTGGAACTCGTACGGAGGCTGATGCCCGCCAACAGCCTGCTCGCGCTTCGCGCCCGGGCCGCCGAGATGACGGGGATGCCGCTGCGGGGAGTGCAACTCACCGTGGCAGACGCCAACGGGGGCGTTCCCCACGCACTCGTCACCGCCAGCAGCGGGGCAGGGCGGTATGCCGCCGGCCACACCGACGCTGAAGGTCGCCTCACCCTGCAGCTTCCCTCCCGTTTTTCCGATTGGACCCTGAGCGTATCGGCCGTAGGCCGAGGCGAGCAGACCTTGGATCTGCCGCCTAACGGCGACTCCCTGAACCTCGCCGTTGAGCAACCGCTTCCCGGCCTCGTCGTCGCCGCGATCAGCGATGCCAGCGGCGGGCCGATTCCCTGCAAGGTGCAGTTCCGCGGTCGTGCCGAAGATGCGGATGGCCCGGCCACCTCTGACCCCGACTTCGGCCCCGACAGCACGCACACCGCGATCAAGAACCTTCGTTACAGCCACGACGGACGGTTCACGCAGGAGATCGCCCCTGGTCGCTACGACGTGATCATCAGCTATGGCCCGGAGTACGACGCCGTTACCACGACCATCACCGTGAAGGCCGGGGAGGAAACGCCGCTCGCCACCACGCTCACGCGGGTCGTCGATACGACCGGGTGGATCAGCAGCGACTTTCACAGCCACTCCACCCCGTCCGGCGACAACACCTCAAGTCAGTTTGGTCGTGTGCAGAACCTGCTGTGCGAACAGCTGGAGTTCAATCCGTGCACCGAACACAACCGCATCTCCAGTTACGTGCCGCACTTGGAAACGCTCGGCGTCTCCCACCTGATGGCAACCTGCACAGGGATGGAACTCACCGGTTCGCTGCTTCCGGTGAACCATCAGAATGCCTTCCCGCTGGTGGAAAAACGCTTCACCCAGGACGGCGGCGGCCCTGTGGTCAACAACGAGGATCCGGTGCGACAGGTGGAACGCCTCGCACTCTGGGACGACGGTGCCGAAAAGCTCGTGCAGATGAATCACCCCAACCTCGTGCAGGTCCTCGGCGATCGCGACACCGACGGTACTCCGGATGCGGGCTTCGAAGCGATGCTGGGCTTCGTGGATGTGATTGAAGTGCACCCACCGGCACAGATTTTCCAGAAGCAGGCCGCGCTCGAAGATCCGCGCAAGCCGCCCGCCACGATCTTCACGTGGATGCAGATGCTCAACCTTGGCTACCGGGTGCCCGGTGTGGTCAACACCGACGCCCATTACAACTTTCATGGCTCGGGCTGGCTCCGTAACTACATCAAGAGCCCCACCGACGACCCCGCCGAGATCGAGGTCTCAGATGTCGTGCGAGCGAGTGAGCTTGGCGAAATCGTGATGACCAACGGACCATTCCTCGAGGTTCTCGCGCGAACAGGGGACGACGAGACCGTCGCGGGGCCGGGCGGTCACATCACGGCGGTCGACCAGGAAGTCGTGCTGTCGGTGCGGGTGCAGTGCCCCAACTGGTTCGACATCGACCGCGTGCAGGTGTTCGTAAACGGCCGGCCCAACGCGGCTCTCAACTTCCCCCGCCGCGAGAACCCCGAACTCTTCTCACGTGACGTCATCCGGTTTGAGCACACGATCCCCGTCCTTCTCGAGAACGACGCGCACCTGATCGTGGCCACCATCGGCGAGGAGTCGAAGCTGGGTATGGTGATGGGCCCAGATCACGCCGAGAGCAAGCCCGTGGCTGTCAGCAATCCAATCTTTGTGGATGTCGACGCCAACGGCTTCACCCCCAACGGCGACCTCCTCGACCTGCCCATTCCTCATCCGGAACAACCGACCATGCGAAAGCACTCGCATGAGAATGGCCACGCGCATGAGCACTCGCCTGCAACGCGGAGGCCCTGAGGGCGCGGCGTATGCCCCCTCAACCGTCCGCCTCGGCGGCGTGCAGGTTGCTGCTCGCCTGCAAAAGGGGGAGCAGCACCAGCAGTTGCGAGAGTTCCTCGGCCGGCAAGAGGCCTGCCTGTTCACGAGTGTCAAACATCTCACCGGACATAAATCACATCTTCGTGACCGAGCAACTGGGACGGGTGCAGGCACTGCGTAAACCATTCCGCTGCGAGCGTGGCGGCCTCCTTGAGCGTTCCGGACTCCTCAAAGAGATGCGTCGCCCGTGGGATCACGGCAAGCTGTTTCTCACAGCCGAGTGATTCGTAGGCCTCACGGTTGAGTTCGAGCACATCGCGGTCTTCACCACCCACAATCAGCAGCGTGGGGGCTTCAACGCGAGCAAGCCAGGTCCCGGCGAGATCGGGCCTCCCTCCGCGGGAGACAACGGCTTTCACATGCCTTTCACGAGCGGCGGCCACCAGCGCCGCGGCAGCCCCGGTGCTCGCCCCAAACAGCCCGACTGGGAGAGACGCCGTGCGGGAATCACGGAGCATTGTGTGCACCGCTGCGAGCACGCGATCGGCGAGCAGGTCGATGTCGAAGACATTGAGGCGATCGCTCGCTTCCTCCTCCGTGAGAAGATCAAAGAGCAGCGTGCCAAGACATGCCTGATTGAGCATCTCTGCGACAAGCCAATTGCGTGGGCTGTGTCGGCTCGACCCGCTGCCATGGGCAAACACGACAAGCCCGTGAGGCTCGTCGGGCAGCGTGAGCATCCCCGGCAGCCGCACGACGCGACCACCGAGCGTATGAAGCGATATCGAAATCTCGAAGGTGGGCATGGCTTCTCTCGCAGCGCTCGTCGCAGCGTTTCTCAAGAAACCATTCGCCGCAGCAGGCCCGAGGACCAAACCGGTCCATCAGATCCCGCACGGCAGCCACCGGACACTTGTTCGGGCCAGGGCTGTCGGCCTATTCGCTTGAAATCGCCTGCAGGAGATCCAGCCGCGATGCCCGACGTGCCGGCAGCCAGGCAGCCACCGCCGTCACGAGAATCGCCGCGCCAAGATTGAGCGCGATCAGCCCAGGACGGAGCGACATCTGCACCGGGTACCCGAGGAGCGGCTGACTTGAGATCTGAATGAAGAGGGCCGTCGTGATCCCGCCGAACGTGCCAATCACGCCTCCCGCGGCGCCGAGCAGGATGCTTTGGATGACCACGAGCCGCGTGACCTGCCCGCTCGTCATCCCCACGCTCCTCAGCAAGCCGAGCGTGCGGGTTTTTTCCAGCACATTCATCGTGACGGTGTTGGCGACGCCAAGGCTACCGACCACAAACCCGAGCATCAAAATCGACTTCAGCGACCCCACAATGCCTTGCACCACTCGATCAATCATTGACTGCATCTCGGCAAAACTGCGGGCGAGCATGCCATGCTCATTTGCCAACTGCTCAAGCGGCTCCTGCAGAGCGGCTGCCTGACCTGGCACGGCGGTCACGAGAAGCACTTCAATGGCGTCGAGCCCAAACAACGTGCGACCAGCCTCGCGGCTCACGTGCACGGCAACGCCCCCCGACATGAAGTCGACCACCAGCCCCGCCACCTTCACCTTGGTGGTGCGTCCATACACCTCAACCGCGATTTCATCGCCGGGTTGGATGCCCGTTTTCTGCGAGAGGGCTGTGCCAACAAACGCGTCCCCACGCTCCAGCGCTTCGCGCGCCTCGGTCTCATCCAGGCCGATGGCATCCAGCGGAAGTCCCGACCCCGGCCCAGGCAGGTCGCGGGCGACCACCACGCAGGCCACCCCCGCCGCGCGGCCGGTGGCCACAGCAATCGCCTCCACCTTGGCCACACCTGGAATCTCGCGGGCGAGCGTATCGATCGCCGCCGCGTCTGGCCCCGCCTGGGGCGGCATGGCGCCCAGCGCCCCCGCCTGCACCACCAGCCAGTCGGCCTGCATCCATCCGTCGTACCAGTCAAGCACGTTGTCTACGTTGTCGCGGATCGCGTGACCGAGCCCAATGCCGTTGCTGACTGCCACCACGAGCACGCCGGTGGTGAGTGCCGTGCGCACCGGCTGCCGCATGATCTGCTCATGCGCGATCCGGGCTTCAATCCACCAGCAGCGAGGCACCAGCCGCACGAGCCCGCTCGAGACCCACGGCAAGACCACCGGAGTGATGCCCACAAAGGCGAGCATGGTGACCGTCCCAGCCGGCACCGAAGCCCGAGGTGGGATCAGTTCCAGCAGCACCGCCAGCAGGATCAGGGCCGCGATGCACCACAGCGACACCGCCCCCAGAAGATACTTCAGCGAGACCCCACGCGCCGGTGGCGGCGGGGCCTGGGCAATCCCCTCGAGCAACTCTACCCTGCCGGCTTCTCTCGCGGGCCACCAGGCCGCTGCCATGGCCACGGCCGGCCCCATCAGCATCGCGATCCACACGATCACGGGGTCGTAGGTGAACTCGGTCAGGGGTGCGTTGAGCGCTCCAGCGATGCCGGCCGCAATCGGTCGGGCCGCGAGCAGTCCGAGCCCAGCGCCCACGATCGCTCCGAGCACCCCCAGCAGGGCGGCTTCGACCAGCACGGTGTGCCGCAGCTGACGAGCCGTCCCACCGAGCAGTCGCACAAGTGCCAGCCCCCGCCGACGCTCCGTGACGTTCATCAGCATCGCATTGACCACGATGAACCAACTCATGGCCACCGTGAGCCCCGTCACGAAGTCGAGCCCTAAGTCGGCCGCATGCAAGACATCCTCAGCCATGCTGGCGCGGCCTGCAGGCACCTCCGCCGAGAGCGACGCAGGGAGCCGATCCGCCACTGCCTCAAGTACCTGCGAACGCGTGGCGTCGGGCTTAAGCACCACCCGCACACGGTCCACAAGCCCCAGCGCACTGCTCATGTCGGAAAGCGCGGCAATCTCCACAACGACGCCGCCCCCCGCAGAGAAGGTGGCCAGCGACGCTGATTCTGCCAGGCCCGTCACCTGCATCCGCTTAATCCCACGCCTGGCAAACATCAGCACTTCATCGCCAACGCCAAGCTTCAACGATGCGGCCAACCCTTGATCGAGGACCACTTCGTCAGGGGCGATGCAGGGCTCTCCCTCGGCAAGCGTGAGGAGCCCCTGGTCGACGAGCGTGCTGCAGTCGACCCCCATCGCGATTTCCCGGACCCGCTTCTCCCCAACCCGCAGGAGCGTGGGGCGATAGAACAGCGGAATGATCGCCCGTAGCCCGGGAATATCACCCAGGCTCGGTAGGTCTTCGATCGAAAAGCGGCTCTCTTCCTCAGAGGTGATTTCAATCGAAGGTGCCCCCTCGATCGCCTCAGTCAACCGCCGGTACCCTGAGCGCGAGGCATCCGCGGCCACCCACGTTGCCACCACCGCGCCCACAGCCACCGCCACACTGGCGACGGTCGCCAGCGCGCGACCCGGCCGCATCGCCCACTGCCGCACCAAGAGATGTCCAAGCCTCATCACTCAGCAACCCCTGTCGTGCGGGGCAGGGCAGTGTCGTTCGCGATCTGTCCATCCCGCATCTGGATCACCCGGGTGGCAGCATCGGCCACCGTGGGATCATGGGTGACGAGCACCACGGTCTGGTGGTCATCAAGCACGAGTTTGGAGAGCAGTTCGATCACATTTTTTGAGTTGGCCGAATCGAGCGCACCAGTCGGCTCGTCTGCCAGCAGGATTGCGGGCTTCGTCACAAGCGCTCGGGCGATCGCGGCCCTCTGCTGTTCGCCACCCGACACGCTGTCGGGGCGATGGTCGGCCCGGTGGTCCATGCCCACCTGCTCAAGCGCCGCCATCGCCGCCTCGCGGCAGAACGCTCGCGGCTTGCCGTCGAGTTCGAGGGGAAGGGCCACATTTTCGGCAAGCGAGAGCTCAGGCAGCAGGTTGTATCGCTGAAACACAAACCCGATGCGGCGACGACGGAGCAAGGCCAACTGCTCATCATCCAGCCCAGCGAGGTCAACGCCCTCCAGCACCACCCGACCAGAGGACGGCCGCGTGATCCCACCGAGCATGTGCAGCACCGTGCTTTTCCCGGACCCCGAAGATCCCGTGATTGCCAGGAACGTGCCCTGGTCCACGGTAAACGCCACATCTCTGACGGCTTGCACTCCAACGGCGGCACCTGCCTCGGAACCAAACGTCTTGCTGATGTGCTCCGCTGCGAGCACCGCCATCCGGGCCTCCGGCAAGTTGGAGAAAGTACAAAGCCAAGGCAACAACCTCACGCACACGCATCCGCGCAGCGTTTCGGCAGCAGTTCTAAGCAGAAGGATTCCTTACGAAATCCGCAAGGCCGTGCTGGAAGAGTGAACTGATCAGGAAACTTATTCCGATGACAACAACTGCTCTATCACGTGTTCGTCGCGCAGCAAGAGTCCTTCCCACATGCTGACCCTCGCGTCCCCCACCACTCGCTACCGGTATTTCGCAGTTGGCCTGGCCTGCCTGGTCACTTCGATGTCCACAGCGCGTGGCCAGGCGACCGCGCCAGCGACGGCGATGACGCTGGAGGCGACTGCAGTCCCACCGCAGGTGGTTTCACCAGCCGCGCCTGCCACGCTGCCAGAGTTTGAGTCGATTGCGCTTCGCAGCCACCCGCAGCTGCGATCGGCCATGGCCGCCGTCGAGGCCGCGCGAGGCCAAGCTGTCCAGGCAAAGCTCTATCCAAACCCCGTCATCTCTGGTGGGTCACCCCAGATCTCTGGGGCCTACAGCCAGTGGTATGGGTTTGCCACGCAGGAGTTGGTCACGGCCGGGAAGCTGCGACTCGCTCAACAAGCGGCGCTCCGCGACGTGCAGAAGGCGGAATATGAATTGATCCGCGCACGCTTTGATGTGCTCACGGGTGTTCGCGATGACTTTTATCGCCTGCTCGTTTCCCAGCGACGGCTCGAACTGTTCAAACTCCTGCTCGACATCTCAACGCGGTCGTATCGCATTGGCCAGGAGTTGGCCAAGGCTGGCGAAGAATCGCGGGCTGACGTGCTGTTTTGGAGCATCGAACGGGATCGGGCGGAGGTCCGCTACCGAAACGCCTCGGTCTATGTCGACGCCGGCCGCAGACGGCTCGCCGCGTCGATCGGCCTCCCACGTGCCGACATCGACCGCGTTGAAGGGGATCTCTTCCAAGCGCTCCCCGACTTCGATTTGAAGGTTCTCCAAGAGGCTGTCGTTCGCAACAACTCCCTCCCCCGCGCCGCTGCCGCCGAGGTGGCCCGTGCCCAGTGGGCCACCGAACGGGCTGTCGTGCAGCCGATTCCCAACATCACGCTACTTGGCGGCTACCAACGGCAGGTCGACCTCCCGCCGGACGACCAGGGGCTCGTCGAGCTGATGGTCGAGGTGCCGCTCTTCAATCGCAATCAGGGCAACATTCGCACCACCCGCGCCGAAATCGCCTCCGCGCGGGCTGACCTGCGGGATATCGAACTCACCCTCGCCGAAACAACCGCCGACACGATCTCGACCTACCGCACCGCCCAACGGCAAGCCCGCTGGTTTGAGGAGTACATCCTTCCCAAGGCCCGCGAGACCGTGTCCGTCACGCAGCTGCTCTACAGCCAGGGAGAGATCACCTTCCTGAACCTCCTCGAGGCTCAGCGGATCCTGAATCAAACCGAGCTTGAGTATGTGCAGGCTCAGGAAGACCGCTGGCGAGGTGCCGTCGAGATCGCCAATCTGCTCCAGCTGGAGTCGTTCCCGCCCACACCAGACACTCCTGGAGCGTTCGTCCTTCCTGAGGAAGACGAGGATGGTCGACCGCTTCCGCTGCCGATGGAAAACAACGGCATCCCACCTCGGCTTCCTGCCGATCTGGACGCACTCGAGCAACTGCCATCGCCGTGATGGCGATCAGGGTTGAGGTCGGGCGGCCTCTTCCAGCGCCTCCGGTGCAGGCGTCACGGATTCTCCCTCTTCCGCGGGCTCAAACCAGCGATAGATCGCTGGCAGCACGAGGAGCGTGAGCACCATGGACGTGACGAGGCCACCGATCACCACGGTCGCGAGCGGCCGCTGCACCTCCGCCCCAGCACTGGTGGAGATGGCCATGGGTAAGAACCCAAGCGCGTCGGTGGTGGCCGTCATCAACACCGGCCGCAGCCGGTCGATCGCCCCTTCGGTGACAGCCGTCTTCTGGTCTTCCCCATTTCGACGCAGATGACGGATGTGCTCGATGAGCACCACGCCGTTCATCACGGCGATGCCGAACAGCGCGATGAAGCCGACGCCCGCCGAGATCGAAAACGGCATGTCGCGAAGCCAGAGGGCGACAATCCCTCCGGTCGCCGCAATCGGCACGTTGAGGTAGATCAAGAGCGTGAGTTTCACCGACGAGAAGGTGAGATACACGAGGGAGAAAATCAGCAACAATGCCACAGGCACCGCGATCAGCAGTCGGCTGCTCGCGCGTTCGAGGTTTTCAAACTGGCCACCCCAGGTGAGCACATAGCCCGCGGGGAGTTTGACCTTCTCATCCACGGTCCGCTGCGCATCGGCAACAAATCCAGCGAGATCCCGCCCGCGAACGTTGCACTGGATCAACAGCCGGCGACGGATGGCATCCCGGCTGATCTCGGCCGGCCCGTCTTCCAACACGATGTCGGCAAGCTGCGCCAACGGGATCTGACGGCCGAGAGCATCATCGATCTTCAACTGCCCAATCCGGTCGATGTCTTGCCGCCACTGAGGGGCAATCCGCACCTGCATGGGAAATCGCCGCTGCCCTTCGAAGACTTCGCCCACGACATGCCCGCCGATGACCCGCACCGCGTCGAGCACGTCGGAGGCGTTGATGCCGTAACGGGCGATCGCGTCTCGCCGGATGATGATGCGGACATACGGCAAGCCAGCGATCTGCTGCGCCTGCACGTCCGCCGCCCCCGGGACACCGTCAAGCGCCCGCACGATCTTGTCTCCCTCGGCAGCGAGCACCTCTAAGTCGTCGCCGTAGAGACTCAGGCCCACGTCCGACCGCACGCCCGCCACCAGTTCTTGCACGCGGAGTTCAATTGGTTGCGTAAAGCTGTAGGCGTTGCCGGGCACCTCCGCCTCAAGCGCCGCGTGCATCCGCTCGATCAGTTCGTCTTTGTCGAATTCCGGCACCGCATGACCATCTGGAACTCGCAGTTTGACGAAGACGTCCGTCTGATGAACACCCATCGGATCGTTGGCAATCTCGGGCCGCCCCGTTTTCGAGACCACACTCTCCACTTGTGGAAACTTCAAGAGCGTGCGTTCCATCGCCTTCGTCATTTCCACCGAGGTCCCCAGAGAGACGCTCGGCAAGCGCGTGGCCTGAATCGCGATGTCCCCCTCGTCGAGTTTGGGGACGAACTCAAGCCCAAAGCTTGAGGCCAGCAGCACGCTGGCCACAAACGCCACGAGTGAGCCTCCCAGCATGATCACGGGGTGCCGCATCGCCCCCGCCAAGAGCGGACGGTAGAGCGCCTTGCACCACCGCACGAGGAACGTGTCTTTCTCGCTGACGCGTCTCGCCAAGAACAGCGACGCCATGACCGGCATCACGGTGACGGAAAGAATCAACGCCCCCGTCATGGCGGACATAAACGTGAAGGCCATCGGCCGAAACATCTTCCCCTCAACCCCTTCCAGGCTGAGGATCGGCAGGAACACGATGATCACGATCAGGCCGGCAAACATGATTGGCGTGCCCACTTCTTTGCTCGACGACTTGAACACCCCCAAGGGCACGCGGCTTCCTGGATTTCGCCGCTGATAGCCGGCCGCTGCCCGCACGGCGTTTTCCACCATCACCACAGCGCCGTCGACGATCACGCCAAAGTCGATCGCACCAAGGCTCATCAGGTTGGCCGAAACCCCCGCGAGTTTCATCGCAATCACCGCGGCCATCGCCGACAGAGGGATCGCCGCGGCCACAATCAGGCCAGCCCGCGCATCACCGAGCAGCAGGAAGAGCATCACGATCACCAGGGCCACGCCAACGCCGATGTTTTCGGTGATCGTGTGGATCGTTTTCGCCACGAGTTCGGTGCGGTCGTAGAAGGTGTCGATATACACACCTTCCGGAAGCGTCTGGTTGATCGCGGCGATGCGTTCCTTCACGTCCGTCACGACCTGCCGGGAGTTACCTCCCATGATCATCATCACCATGCCGGTGACCGCCTCGCGGTTGCCGTCGCGCGTCACCGCTCCCTGCCTCAGCATCGGAGAAAACCGCACCTCGCCAATGTCGCCAATCCGGATCGGGGTGCCGTCGCTGCGACTCTCCAGCACGATGGTGCGGATGTCGTCGAGGCTCTCAATGAGCCCCTCGCCTCGAATCAAGCGTTGCTCCTCACCTCGGGCGATCGCGCCGCCACCGGCGTTGCCATTGTTTTCTTCGAGGGCTTGAAACACTCGACTGAGGGAGATGTTGAAGTTCAGAAGTTTGTCTGGATCGACCTGGATCTCATATGTCTTCAACTGCCCACCAAAGGTGTTCACCTCGATCACCCCCGGCACGCTTCTCAGTTGAAAAGCGATCTGCCAATCGAGGATCGTGCGGAGCTCCATCTGGTCGTAGTCGTAGCCCGGTTTGGCCCGCACTTCGAACTGGTAGATCTCGCTCATGCCCGTGGCAATCGGGCCCATCTGCGGGTCGCCCATTCCAGGCGGAATGTTTTCCCGAGCTTGCTGAAGTCGCTCGTTCACGAGCGTGCGGGCCCAGTAGATATCGGTGCCTTCCTCAAACGCCACCGTCACAGCCGACAGGCCAAAACGGCTGATCGAACGGATTTCTTCCACGCGTGGTAACCCGCTCATCGCGTTTTCCACGGGGAAGGTGATGAACTGCTCCACCTCCACGGGCCCCAGCGAGGGAGAGAGGGTGAGCACCTGCACCTGCACATTGGTCAGGTCAGGCACGGCATCGAGTGGCAAGGTGGCCACCGAGACCGCCCCCACGCCCAGAAGCACGACCGCAAGCAGCATCACCACGAAGCGATTGTGGAGGGACCAGTCGATCAGAGCAGAAACCATGAGCAGCGTTTTCCAGGGGAAGGGCAGGGGAGAGCGGGTGGGCGACGTGGTGACCGAGCCACGCTGCCGATCATTCCTCTTCGAGGAGCGAAGAGAGCATTCGCGACTTGAGGGCGAAGCCACCGCTCACCGCGACAGGGTCGCCTGCCTGCAGCCCACTTCGAATCTCAATCGAATGATCGCCCACTCGACCCAACTCCACATCGCGCCGCTCGAATCGATCACCTCCGGCGTGCACAAACACAAACGACTTTCCTTCGTGCTCAAACACGGCACTCTCGGGCACCCGAAGAACCGTCGCAGCAGCGATATCAGGCAACTCAATCGTCACAAAAATGCCGGGCTTGAGTTTCCGGTCGGCGTTGTCAGCGATCGCTAACAGATTGACCGTTCGCGTCTCCCGGTCGACAACGTCTCCGGAATAGAAAATCGTTCCTTCAAACTCCTCACCTGGCCACGCAGATGTTCTGAACCGCACCGTTCGCCCCTGAAGCCCAACCACCAGCGGCAGTTGCTCTTCATACACGTCGGCCGAAAGCCAGACGGTGGAAAGATCGGCCACGCCAAGAATCTGGTTGGCGGGCCCCACGTGCTCCATCAGCGTCACATCTTTGGAGATCACCACGCCATCGAAAGGCGCGTCGATGGGACAGCGGGCGAGTTCCACGCCCTGCGCCGGATCAATCGAGGCAATGTCTTCGTCCTCGAAGCCGAGAATCTTCAGAGCGGCTTCATCGACGGCCACGCGTGTTTGCAGTTCGGTGACTTTCTGCGTGGAGCGAATTGCCGCCTGCCGAACCTCCTGATCGAGTTGCTCGAGCAGCGACTGCAGCTTGGCACGGTCCGCATCCCAACTGGCCTGGGCTTCATAGATCTGCCGCGTTCCGAGCAGCCCCTGCGTACGCAGAGGCTCCAGCCGCTCGAGATTCTTCTTGCTCGTGCTCTGGTCGATGTAGGCGGTCATCAGCTTGTCGCGATACTCGCCAAGAGGTCGGTTGCTCAGCTGCGATTCGATCTCGTTGACCCCTGGGTCACTTCGCAGCAGCGTGATCATGGCCAGCGTGTTGCCGGTGATCTCCTGTGTCCAGGCATCCTGCTGCTTGAGGAAACTCAGTTGCTGGCGATCCTGTGCGAGCGCAAGCATGGCGTCGCCCACCTCCCGGCTCTGGATCACCGCCATCTGCTGCCCCTGCGTCACGCTATCCCCCAAGCCCACGTTGACTTCCTCAACACGGCCCTCCACGAGGGGATAGAGGTGGGCGAGTCGGTCCTCATTGAGCGTGACTTTTCCCGTCACAGACGTCAGCTGCTCGATGAAACCAACCGAGGCAGGCTCGATGGCAAGCGACGCCGCGGCCCACGAAGCCTCCGGAAAAAGAATCTCGGAAGCGTGCTCGTCGCTCACTGCCGGTGCCGTGGCGTCGGCGGCGTCTCTCTCGACGCGCTGCGCGGCTTCCGGGGGCAGAGGGGCGGCCTGTTGCGAGAGATACCAAACACCTCCGCCCCCTACGGCAGCCCCCAGCATGAGGCCAAGGCCCACCAGCGAGCCTGCCGACAGCCCTCGGCTGGAACCTGTTGCGTGTGTTGTTGTCGCTGCCATCACGTGCTCCCTCGTCATGTCACAAAGACCCGATCACCAGCTGATCTGTCACCACCATCACTGCTCGCTCTTCACAGAGGACCACGACAGGCATGTCGCGAGAAGGACGGAAAAAGAGGCCGACCCGCCCCTCATACCGAAGGACGATCAGCAGAGGCTGACACCCAGGGGCTGACCTAGCAGCGGGCGACACCCAGACGCAAAGGGAGCGGGAGAGAGCCCGCATCATTTGGAAAGAAACCAAGCCGACCGCAGTGAGCGAGCACGGGGCATCGAGGGGTCTGCGTCACCACAAACACCTCCAAGGCGTCGACACTCTCCGCGAAGACACACCATTCGCCCCACACCCCATCGGCAGACGTCCCCGCGACTAACGGCAGACGAAGACTGGGGCTTGGCGACTCACTTGGCTCCCCCTCCGAGTCGGGAACCTCGAAGTGGATATGCCAGCCAAAAAAAGTCTGTTCACAGGGATCGACGGAGGCGTGGTGGGCTTCGAGATGGGCGGCGAGCCAGGGCCGGTTCGCCTCAGGGGCATTCGCGAGCGTACCGTGGGCATGGCAGACAGGCAGAGGGCCCTGCCAGAGACAGAGCATGAGAAGGCAGCGGACTGCGGCCAACCTGTCCATCAAACCCTCGCTTTAAACGACGTCGACACACCGAGCGTGTTGCGGCGTGCAGCAGGCAACACCGTCCGTTGCCCAGAGCTGACGGACGCTGCGCAAGAGCCCGCCACACACCTTCTCTCGAAGCGTAGTTCGCTCCGGTTTGGCGTGTCAAATACCGGGTCACCGCAGGAAGGTGCTGTCGCTCGCCACCCGCTCGCCGGGCAGTTCGGGCTCGCCAATCACTTCCAGCGGCAGGGCAAGATCGGTCGACTTCTCACCAAGCAGGTCGTTGACCGTCATTTCAAGCCGGAGAGGCCCGGGGGAGATGCCCTCCGGAACCTGCAAAATGTAGCGGGCAAAGTAGTCCCGACGCGGGGCAGGGCAGCTTTCGGCCAGCGGGGGGAACTTCCATTCGTGCAGACACTCACCCGACGCGTTCACCAGTTTCAGCTGCGTGTCGAGTTTGGTCGCATGGCCGTCAGGGCCGACATCGCTCGTGAGGTTGTCGACCTCAAAGTAGACGATGATCTGCTGGCCGATGTGAAAGCGCGAGATGTCACACCGCTCAACGTCTCCCCATGCCCGAACCTGCCAGGCAAAGCACGGATTGTCGACCCGCAGGGGAGCCTGACGTCGGGCGAGGGCGAGGGCTTCCTCGAGGCGGCGCATCGTTTCCTCTGGGGAGACGGTCGCTTCCTCACTCACCGGCAACTCGCGAATCGCTGCCGTGACCCGATCTGCCAAGAGCCCCGGGCTCGCCTCCTCGACGAGGGTGTCTTCGGTCGGCTCCGCCAAGGTCGCAGCACTCACGGGCTGGGCCTCCGCAACCACAGCGGGTGTGGGCGACTCGCTTGGCACCGAAGGCACGGCTGGCGTCGTCGCCGCCACTGCGGTGGCTTCTACCTCGGTCGCTTCGTCCACAGCGTCCGGAAGCTGAGCGAGGTCCACGGCAGCCACGACCACCGCTGCCTCCGCAGCCTCAGCTGATGCCATGGCGACCTGAGCCACGTCCGCTGGCACCTCGGTCTCTGGCGTTTCCTCTTCGCTCAGCACGCCTGGGGCGTCGGCGGAATCGGCAATGAGTTCGGCGGCTGCGGGTTCCTCTGTGTCTGTATCTGACGAGGCCACCTCTTGTGCAGGCTCAGCGTCGACCGTCACATCCACCGCCAGCTGTTCTGCCACGGCCTCGATGGCGTTCTCCCCTTCCGCACGCTCTTCCAGCGTGCTGGCAAAGGATTCGATCACGACAGCCCAGTCGCGCTGATTTGTGGAATCGAGCGTTTCCAGCAGCATCTGTCTGGCTTCGGCGTCGAGTCTTCCGACGGCAGCGAGCCGGGTGATGGCGGAATCGAGGGCCTCCTCCAGCGACATCATGTCGAGGGGTTCTTCGTCCTCGGCGAGGAGTTCGGCATCCGTGGTTTCCGCCGCCTCGTCACCGCGTCGGCCATATTCCGCGATCTCGCGCATCGCATCACGGAGGGCAATCGCGGTCAGCGATGACGTGCAGCCCACGTTGCTCACCACAAGCAGCAGCGACAGCACAGCGCCCATCAGCCGTGCCGCCCACGTGCGGCAGCGGGAAACTCCCGACAGCGTGTCATCAAGATCAGTGACGGAGTCGGTTCTGTTGCAAGTTTTGGTCATGTGCGCGGCAGTTTCTGCAGAGACAGCGGCTCTCTTCCCCACGAAGCACGCTGCCCCACGCCCTGGCGGCGTGAGGGAACGGGTTCCACGTGGGGCGAGAAGGTAGGCCTGCGGCCTCGGCGGGAGCAAGCCCAAACATCCCTGTGCCCGGCCGCGTGCCAGGATGTCGGGCAGCCCGGGCCACCTCTGGCAATTCGCTTCAGAAGGCGTCGGACTTCTCCAACGAATGGCTACAATCATCCCCGCGAGGGGCCGTGAGGCCTCCCATCCCCGAGTTTTTGCGAGGAAGCGATTCATCCCATGACGGCATCGGATCATGCGTTTGCGGAGGTTCCGCATGCCTGGACGCATCGCCACCTGCTCGACCTCGAGCGGCTCTCGGCTGATGAGATCACCTTGGTGCTCGACACGGCGACCGCGTTCAAGGACGCCACCAACGGCTGCCGGACCAAGCTCTCGGCCCTCGCCGGAGCGACGGTCGTCAATCTGTTCTTCGAGAGTTCCACCCGCACGAAGACAAGCTTCGCCCTCGCCGCCCGCCGGCTTGGAGCCGACGTGGTCGACTTTTCGGCAGCCGGCAGCAGCCTCTCGAAGGGGGAGTCGTTTATCGACACCGCCAAAAACCTCGAAGCAATGGGGATCGACGCCGTGGTGGTTCGCCACCACACGCCAGGCACGCCTCATCTGCTGACACAGCATCTTGGCGTCGGAGTGATCAACGCCGGCGACGGCCCTCACGAGCATCCCACGCAAGGGTTGCTCGACATTCTCTCGATTCGCGAGCGACTCGGCTCGCTGGACGGCATCACCGTCGGGCTCGTGGGAGATATCGCCCACAGCCGAACCGCCCGCTCCAACATCTGGGGGCTCACGAAACTCGGTGCGAAGGTGATCCTGTGCGGCCCTCCAACGCTCGTGTCGCACCGTTGGCAGGAGTTTGGCGTCGAGGTTTCGCACGATCTCGATGCGATTCTGCCTCGGTGCAACGTGCTGAATCTGCTGCGAATCCAGTTTGAGCGGCAAAACACGAGACCTTTCCCATCCGTTCGGGAATACGCCCACCTCTACGCCATGGATAAGCAGCGGCTGCGGCGGGCCCGCCCTGACCTCGTGATCCTCGCCCCTGGCCCCATCAACCGCGGCGTGGAAGTCACCGCCGATGTGGCCGACTGCCCGCAGTCGTTGATTCTGGACCAGGTCACCAACGGGCTTGCCGTACGGATGGCAGCCCTCTGGCTGACCTGCGGTCGTCGCGCCACCACCTCCCCGTCTGCCTCCCAGCCAACCGGAGCCTCCACCTGATGCCCACACTCCTGATTCAAGGGGGGCGTATTGTCGATCCCTCGCAGTCACTCGACGCGGTTGGAAACGTGCTGATTCGTGACGGCCGCATCGTGGCCGTCGGGCCGGACGCCGCCGCCGACGGCACCGTCGTCGCGGACGAGGTGATCGACGCCAGTGGCTTGATCGTGACGCCTGGCCTGATCGATATGCACGTGCATCTCCGCGAGCCGGGCAGGGAAGAGGACGAGACGATCGAAACGGGTGCCGCCGCGGCGATTGCGGGGGGCTTCACGAGCGTCGCCTGCATCCCCAACACCGAGCCGCCCATCGACTCGCAAGCAGCCGTGGAGTTCATCCACCAGAAGGCGGCTCGCGCCGACGCCTGCAATGTGTTCGTGGTCGCCTGTGCCAGCAAGAACCGCGAGGGGAAAGAACTCGCCGAAATCGGCCAGCTGGTCGAGGCCGGTGCTGTCGCCTTCACCGACGACGGCTCGCCGGTCTACGACGCCGAACTGATGCGGCGTGTGTTTGAGTACTGCCGGATGTTCAACAAGCCCTTTCTCGCACACGAAGAAGTCCTCGAGCTCACCGCCGGTGGCGTGATGCACGAAGGCCGCGTGTCGATGGTGCTTGGCCTCAAAGGGATGCCCGCGGCGGGCGAGGAAGTGATGATCGGCCGCGACATCGCCCTGGCCGAGGTCACCGGAGGCTGGCTGCACGTGATGCACCTCTCCACAGCCGGCGGGGTGGAACTTGTGCGGCGTGCCAAGGCCCGCGGCATCGCGGTCACCGCCGAAGCCACCCCGCACCACTTCACCCTCACCGACGAATGCCTGCGTCACTTTGACTCCAACTACAAGATGAGCCCTCCGCTGCGGACGGCGGCAGATGTCGAAGCGATTCTCGAAGGGCTCGTCGACGGCACGATCGACTGCATTGCCACCGACCACGCCCCCCACGCCGTCGAAAAGAAGATGCTGGAACTCGACCGCGCCCCCTTTGGGATTCTCGGCTTGGAAACCGCCGTTGGGCTCTCGATCACTCGGCTGATCGTGCCCGGCCGCATGGACTGGACGAGACTGGTCGCCGCCATGAGCACGCTTCCCGCGAAGATCCTTGGCATTGACCGGGGAACCCTCGGCATCGGTGCGATCGGCGACGTGACACTGATCGATCCCACCATGAGCTGGGTAGTCGACGCCTCTCAGTTCCGCTCAAAGAGCGTGAACACGCCGTTTCACGGCTGGCAACTGACTGGCCGAGCGGTGGCGACGATTGTGGGCGGGCGGATCAAGTTTCGCCTGACCGAAACAGCGGCGGCGTCCTGACATGGGCCCCCGCGGCCCGCAGGCTCCACACGCACGAGTGAGAGGCTAGAGCGCTTTCGGATTACGTGTATCGCCGGCTCGGAGTCGGCAAAAGTCTCGTCGCAGGGCGACGATACGCCCAAACGCTCCTCGAGCGTTCGCCAACCCCTCGCCTCGTCATCCGCTTCTGCCACATCATTGCCACAGCTATCCCGAATGCGCTCGAAAGGCAGGCCGATGCAGATCCTCATCGATGGCTACAACCTGCTGCATGCGGCTGGGGTGTTTGGAGAAACACGTGGCCCTGGTGGCTTCGAAGCCTCCCGGCGGGCTCTGCTGGACGCCCTGGCGAGGCTGCTGGGGGAGAGCCGGGGGAAGGCCACCGTCGTGTTTGACGCGGCCGATGCTCCGCCAGGCCTGCCCGCCCGAGGGATTCACGACGGCATCCAGGTGGTCTTTGCCCGCGACTACCCCTCCGCCGACGCGCTGATCGAGGACATGCTCGAAGAACACGCCTCACCGTCGAGCCTCACCGTGGTGTCGGCCGACAATCGGGTGATTGCTGCCGCCCGCCGCCGACGTGCGAAGGCCGTGCCGAGCGGTGAGTGGTTTGCCGAACTCCGTGCCGCCGCCAGGCACACCCCCCAGCCCGAAACAAAGCCTCCCCCTCCGGGCAGCGACTTCGAGGTCGATCGCTGGCTCCGTGAGTTTGGCTTTTAGGTCGATTTCGATCCGCGGCGTTTGGCCCAGCGGGCCAGCTTGCGATCGAGCGTGGACCGCTCAATGCCGAGGATGCTCGCCGCCTTGGTCTTGTTGCCCCCCGCAGCCTCAATCGTGGCCAAGATGTGTCGACGCTCGACGTCCTCGAGCGATTCGGGCCGATACGTCGCGCTGCTCTCGACCGGATGGCGACCGGTGTCGCCAGGAGGGGGCAGTTGGCTTAAGGCAAGTTCGGGGCGATCGATGAACTCCGCGTGCGAGAGCACAACCGCTCGTTCGATCACGTTTCGCATTTCACGAATGTTGCCCGGCCAGTCGTAGGTCCGCAGGGCTTCGAGGGCTTCGGGGGTGAAGTCGTGGACCCGTCTCCCCGTTTCCGCAGCAAAGCGGGCCAGGAAGTGCCGTGCGAGCGGCTCAATGTCGTCCCGGCGTTTGCGGAGGGGGGGGACGTAGATCTCCACGACCTTCAGCCGAAAGTAGAGGTCGCGGCGAAAATCGCCAGACGCGACCGCATCTTCAAGGTTGCGATTGGTGGCGGCGACGACGCGGACATCCACCCGAATGCGTTTGCTCCCTCCCACGCGTTCAAAGGGGTGCCCTTCGAGCACGCGGAGAAACTTCGCCTGAATGGCGGGACTCATCTCACCAATCTCATCGAGCACCAGCGTGCCGCCGTCAGCAGCCTCAAACTTGCCCACCTTTCGCTCGGTGGCACCAGTGAAAGCGCCTTTCTCGTGGCCAAACAGCTCGCTTTCCAGCAGCGTTTCGGTGAGGGCGGCACAGTTGAGGCAGATGAAGGGTTTCCCCACACGGTCACTCGCGTCGTGGATCGCCCTGGCGACGAGTTCTTTGCCGGCGCCGCTCTCACCGCGCACGAGCACGGTGGCCTTCGTGGTAGCCACGCGTTTGATCTGCTCGTGGATCGCGGCCAGCTGGGGGCTTTTCCCCACCATCCGCGACTCCTCACCCAGGCGTTGCTTGAGCCACGCGTTCTCGTCGGCAGCCGTTGCGAGTTTGGTCGTCAGCTCGCTCCGCGCGGAGATGTTTTCCACGGCGACGCCGACCGCATCGCACACCGCCATCGCGAACTCCAGATCGTCTGGGGTAGCGGGGCGACTGGCGTGGTCGATCTCGAGAAACAGCACCCCGATGGGGCGACCCCCGCTGCGGATCGGTGCGACGATCATGGTGGTCGGGACGCCATTGAGGTCAGCCACCGACGCCATCAAGGCCTCGTCTGTGGCGATCACCGTCGCCACGGCCGCGGTGGGGACCTCACCTGGCCAAGGAGAGGGCACCGATGCGGCGAGGGCGAGCGACTCGGCCGCGATTTCGCCAGACGCGTCGAGCGACGTCGGCAAGAGCATCGCCCCTCGCCCCCCTTCGATCCCCTCGACAGCCGTGTCCACGGCCAACCGCCCCACCTGCTCAGGGCCGTCGGCCCGTGCCAAGGCAAATGAGAGCCTGCAGAGTTCGGCAGCCGCCCGCCCCACCCGCGGAACCGTCGCCGCCGACGTGCGAAGTTGGTCGAGCAGCCGGCTCTTGGCCTGACGATGGGTGATCGAGGCCTGCCACTGATCGACCGCCGTTGGCATGTCGCCCACGACCGTCCCACTGAGGCTGCATCCTTCGCTCGACTCGACCGGGGGATCGCCCGGATAGAAAACGAGCTCCACGCGGCCGATCGCGAGCACGTCTCCAGAAGCGAGTGGGTGCTCTCCTTCAAGGATTTCGCCCGAGAGGTAGGTGCCGTTGCGGCTCTCGAGATCGCGGACTTTCCAGCCGGAATCGGTGAAAAAGACCTCCGCATGCTGCCGGCTCGCCCGTTCGTCGCGAATCACGATCAGGTTGCCAGGGGCCCGCCCGAGCGTTGCCACCTCCCCCGGCGGCAAACGCACCACGGCCGGCCCCGCAGCCGGGTCATGCACCACCAGGCAGGCTTGTCCGCGGCCGTCTTGTGTCTGATGGGCTCCCACCTGAATCCCCAAGGGCCTCAAAACGCCCGTCAATCACGCCAACCGGCGTGACACTCAATTTTCCCTGGATTATTGAAATTGCTGCATTTCAACTCGCTTACTAGCATACTCGACATTCCGCCGGTTCCTGGAGTGGCCGCCGAGGCCTTGGATCACCGCTGCGGAGTTTGATCTCGCGGAGGAGGCCTCCCATGAACCGTATTCTGACAGCAGCTGTTGCCGTGGCTGCGTGCCTGATGGCTGCCAACTCAGCCTTTGCACAGGGCTTCGGTATCGGCAACCAGGTCGTGGGCGGTATCTCCATCGATGCTGCGGGCATGGTTGGGAATCTCGATCCCGCAGCGTCCGAAGCACTTGCCGCCGAGCGAACCAAACTGCTCGCCTCGGCCAACCTGTCGTCGGCAGCGAGCCGCAAAGTGTCGCTCGCTGGCATTCTTGAGGCCGTCAAGGCATCGCAGCGTGCCAACGAAGCCGTTGCCCCAGAAGTCCTCTATCTCGGCGGACTGACTGCGGTGGAAATGGTGCTCGTCGATCCCGAGCGACACGACATCGTGCTGGTCGGTCCGGCTGAAACACCCGTCGTCGGCCCGCTCGGCAGCGTGGTGGGCAGCGAGACTGGGAAGCCACTCCTCGTCCTTGAAGACTTGGTGACGGCGTTGCGTTCCACCGAGAGCGCCCGCTCGGCAGGAATGAGCTGCTCGATCGATCCCACGACCGAAGGCCTTGCTCGCCTGCAAACCCTGCTGCGACAGCAGAAGCCGGGCACCGTTGGCAACACCCCCGACCCTCTCCTGCGAAGCATGGAAGCCGCCGTCGGCCCGCAAACGGTCTCGGTCGGTGGCGTGCCTGCCGATAGCCGCTTTGCTCACGTGCTCGTGGCTGCCGACTACCGCATGAAGCGGATCGGCATGGGTTTCGACCCTTCCGGCGTCAAGCAGCTGCCGAGCTACCTCTCGATGATTCCGCAAAACGCGACAGCCGCCACAATGCCTCGCTTCTGGCTCGAAGCGAAGCACGCCCCGATCCAACGCGATCCAGACGAACTCGCCTGGAAGCTCTCCGGGAGCAGCATCGTGTGCCTGACCGAGAATGAGATGGCGAACGCCAGTGGCGAGCGTACGCGACAGGGCAAGTCTGACCCGCTCGCGGAGAAGTGGTGCGGTCTGATGACCGAGCACTACGCCGACCTGGCGAAGGTGCAGCCGATCTTTGCGGAACTCAAGAACTGCATCGACTTGGCGGTGGTTGCCACCCTGATTCAGAGTCGTCAGCTCGATGAGCGTGCCGGCCTCGACCTCTCGCTCCTGCTCGACGCAGAGGCGCTCCCGCTTGTGGGATACGACGTTCCCGAGACGGTGCCAACGCTCGCCTCGGCCATGCGGCAGCCGCGGGGCTGGGTGGTCACCACCTCGGGTGGCATCGCCTTCCAGCCATGGGAAGCCGCCACATCGCTCGTCGACAGCGGATCGCTGGCCGAACCTCGGGTCGCAGCCCTCGACAGCCGTCCTGAAGTGCAGTGCTGCTGGTGGGACTGAGTCACCTCACCGGTGCCACCCAGGCGACGCCATCCACAGTCGCCGCAGCCTTCGCAAAAAACGGATCCACCCAGCCTGCGAGTGACCATGCGGGCAGGGTTGGATCCGTTTCAATTGCAGTCGGCGTGGTGGGTGGCGGCACACTCTTGGCGAGCACCAGCGGCTGGTGAGCCGCGGCGGCGAGCGCTGCAGCAATGGAATCGCTGGTGACCTGCCAGTCGGCAGGCAGGTTGCGAAGCAGGCCTCGCTTGAGCGCCGCGAGCGGATCGATCACCCCACAGGTGGCAACGCAGCCCAGCGGATCGTCGAGGACCGTCAGCCCGAGGCACTCCGCGACGAGCTGCGCGGTGATTCTCATGCCCTCGATGGTGAGACGGTGCATCCGCTCAGCGGGCTGCGGGCAGGCTGCATCGAGTTCCCGGAGCCCATTAGCCACAGGGCCACCTCCCACCACCAGTCGCACGGCACCGCCAGGCAGGGCCCCCAGCAGATCCTCCAGCCGCTTGGGCCAGTCCGGCCAGCCCAGTAGGCTTCCACCAAACTTGATGACAAGCCCCGCGGCCTCGCCCCTGCGGGCATTGGCAGGAGCCCGCCCCCAGCCGCCCTGCCAGGCCGTGCCCTGCAAGCAGGCGGGATCAAAGCGAGTGGAGGCCGTCATCAGCCATGTCTCCCCGCCGCAATCCGGGCCAACGCATACGCTGGCCCCACCCGAGACGCCTCCGCCCCCGCCTCGTCGTGCAGGGACGTCACGCGACAGTCTTTCCACGGGAGGTGCCGCAGGCTCCGCGTGGCGAGCGCCTCGCCATGCCCAGAGAGCACAACCACCTCCGGCGTGCGGCCGATCGCCGACACCACCTGCCGCAGGCAGCGTGCCACGAGCCTGGACTGGGCAAGGGCCACAAACTCGGCCGCAGCCACCGCCTCGGCACGCGTGAAGTCCTCTGAATCAAGCAGCAGCATTCGCCCCAGCCGAGCGGCCGCCGAGGCCTGGTCGAGCGGCCGGCCATCCGCAGTGCCACCCGATCCCTCAAGCTCAAGCCCAAGCAGGATCCACGCATCCTGTGCGTCGGCAAACCGCTCTCGAGCCACGGGATGCAAACGCCCCCGCCAGGGCAACTCATGCACGATGCTGGCAATGGGCGTGCGTTCGATCCCGGTGTAGACAAGCTCACCAGAGGCCATCCGGCTCACATCGGTCCGCCCCAACGGTCGTGCGGTGCCCTCCTCAATCCAGACGATGTCGACCGTCGTGGACCCCACGTCCATGAGCAGCCCTCGCGCGGGTGCCACCAACTGAGCAGCGAAGGTCGCGATGGCGTGCCAGTTGGAGGCAGCCACCTCAGCCGATCGGCCAATCGCTTCCGCGGGCGACACAATCGAGCCATCCACGAGGTACACGCCAACGTCAAAGCCCCGGCACGCAGCCTCCACCGCCTGCGTGATCTGTGCGACACCGTCTCGCCGCGAGGTGAAGCAGTCGGCGATCTCGCCTGTCATCGTAACCACGATCCGCTCCCAGTCGTCGCGCACACCGACGATCCGATGAATCGCGTCTGAGAGTGACCGATGGGCCTGCCACATCGGGAACGGCTCCGCGTGGCACCAGCCTCGGCCATCAGCAGCCTTGAGGTTTGCCCCACCGATGTCGAGTGCCAACACGTTGCCTGCCACGCATCATCCTCAGTTGAAAGCCAGGGCACTGTCACGCAGGGCAGGGGCTTGCTGCAAAGTCGCGGGGAGCGTCGGCTGGTGGCAAATCGAACGCAAGTTCGGGGATCTCCCCCCCCGCCACCTTGAGCAGCGCCCCCAGCAGATTCTCACGGCAGAAGGCCGCCAAGCCCACGAGGGATGTCGTGACCCGCGGATTTACCTCCAGCACACGATCCTCTCTCCCATCCTCGCGATCTCCGAGGATCATGTCGACGCCCATCCAGCCCACAAGCGACCGTGGCCCGTCGGGCGGCTCAGGCACGTAGCGTGCGAGGGCGAAGACAGCCCGCCCTGCGAGCCGCTCCGCTCGGGCAGCCACGCGCGCCGGCACGGGCAGCCGCCCCCCGAGATAGTGCGGGGAGGCGCCGCTGCTCAATCGCTGCATGGTGGCAGGAAGGGGCACCGCGCCGGCCGGACCGCAGAGGAGCGACACCGAGATCGGGAGGCCCTGGGCAAACGCTTCGAGGCGTTCCTCGCCGAGGGCCGGCCCGCCGTCCTGGTCGCGGTCATGGATCACGCGCACGCCATCACACCCCACGCTCCCTCGCGCCTTCCGCACCATGGGCAGGTGAAAGCCCGCCGGCGGGGTTTCACCTGCACGCAGCAACCGCCCTGCGGGCACGGGGACACCCGCAGCGGCGAGGGCCTGGATGGTGGCGTGCTTGTCGGCGGCGAGCGCTGCGAAGGCCGCCGTGGGGCCCACCACCCGACAGGTCGAGGCGTGCGCGAGGCACAACCGCTGCTCGAGGATGCCTGCGGTCTCGGGGGCCACCACCAGCAGCCAGTCCGTCGTGGCAGCGGCCACCGCCAAGGCGTCGCGTTCTCGTCCACGCGGCACCCGCACGAGCTCCACGCCCGCTGGCGGCTCCCATGACACACCATCCCCCACGAGCACTCGCGTGGTGCAGCGTGGCAGCGACGCCGCCAGTCGCGCAAGCGTTGCCAGCATCGCCACGCCTTCTCGACGAACCACGTCGGCCAGCGCGGGCTCGGTAGCCACACGGTTGCCATCAGGCCCCTCAAGCCCTCCAGCAGCCGCCCACTCGTAAAGGCAGAGGCGTTCCACGCAGGATCGACCGATCGCTGTGCTTAGAAAATCCCAAGCTGATCCCGAGCGTCATCCGTCATGCGCTCTGGGGTCCAGGGAGGATCCATCACGATGCGGACTTCCACGGCTGCGACATCCGGATGGGTGCTCACCACCCGCTTGGTATCCGCAATCAACTGCGGGCCGGCAGGGCAGGCGGGGCTGGTCATCGTCATGTCGACCGACACACACTGCTTCCCAGCTTCCTCAGCCTCAGAGAACGACACGCCGTAGATCAACCCAAGGTCGACAATGTTCACGAAGAGTTCAGGATCCTTGACCTCTTTGAGCATCTCGCGAACACGATCCTCACTCAAAGGCCCCTGGGCGAGCGCGGCTTCGGTGGCAGCTCCGTTGCCTGCGACTGGGGTGGGCGCGGGCTGGGCGGTCGCGGCAGGTGTGGCGGAGGCGATCGGCAAAGCCGACGACGAAAGCGCGGGACCACCGCCGATTGCGGCAGAGGCCGGAGGTTCGCCGAGCGCCACCCAGACTCCACCATCCTCAACCTTCACCCGGTGGGCTCGCGTTGCCCGCACCGCAGGCATCGTCAGGGCACCGCCGGTGCGGATGTCAAACTTCGCACCGTGCCGCGGGCAGGCGATCGTGTGGTCCGCCAGCTCTCCGTCGGCCAGCGGCCCACCGTCGTGCGTGCACACATCATCGAGGGCGTAGTACGTGCCGCCGACGTGGAAGAGGGCCAGCATCTCCCCATCAACTTCCACCAGAGTCTTGCCCGGATCGGCGAGTTCACCGACCTCGAGGACACGCTGAAACGCTTGCATACCACTCCTCACCAGAGTCAGGCCGGCCCACGACCGGCTCACAAAGCCCGCCGCCGAGCCGCCTTAGCCAATCCTGCGAATCCGCTGACCGATCGCCCCAGCGAGCGCCTCACGCACCGATGGAATCGTGATGCGGTCAAAGACCTGCTGAAAGAAGCCCGCGACGACAAGCCGCGCCGCCTCGTCAGCCGTCAGGCCGCGGGCCTGGGCATAGAAGATCTGCTCGGCATCGACCCGACCGCTCGTGGCACCGTGGGTGCACCGCACATCGTCGGCCTCGATTTCCAGCCCGGGGATCGAATCGGCCCGGGCCTGCTCCGAGAGCATGAGCACGTCGTTTCGCTGATAGCCGTCAGTCTTTTGAGCCACCTGATCGACTTTGATCATGCCTCGCCACACCAGCCGCGAGCGGTCCTGCAGGCCACCCTTATAGAGAAGGTCGCTTCTGCAGTCGGGAGCCTCGTGATGCTGGAGCGTGTTGTAGACCAGCTGCTGCCGCCCTTCGGTAAACATCACGCCGTTGACTTGTGCGTGGGCTCGTCGGCCGGCGAGCGCCACATCCTGAGCGACCTGCGACAAACGGCTCCCCAGCGCCCCGAGGGTCCACTGCAGATTGCCGTCTGCATCCACGCGCGCCTTCTGGCGAGCCACATGCCACACGCCGGTGTTCCAGTTTTGGAGATTGACCATCCGCAGGAAGGCCCGCTTGCCAACGACAATCTCCGTGCCGCCGCAGTGAAATCCGCCCGCCGTACCCGCGGGGCCACCGCCCGCGGTCTCGGTGAGCACCGTCGCTTCGGCGTCGTCTCCCAGGACGACCAGCACATGGCCGAAATCAACACCGCCAGGCGAAATCGCCGAGAGCAGGTGCAGCGGGTCTGCGATTTTCACACCCGCCGGAACGATGAGCACACAGCCTGCTTGTGCAAAGGCGGCATGCGCGGCGGCAAACCAGTCGCATCCGCTCTCGATCACGCCAAACCACAGGTCCCGCACGAGGTCGCCATGCTCGGCAAGCACCCGCTCGGGGCTCCCGAAAACCACCCCTTGCTGCCGCAGGGCCTCGTCGAGTTCTTCGGTCTGCACGACGCCGTCGATCGAGACGATCCGACCGGCAAGCCGGCTGCAGCGGGTTTCACGGAGCGACTCGTCGAAGGCCTCTGCACCGCCCCCGGCTGACTGAATCGCCGCTTCGAGCAACCCCGAGGGGATCTCATGCGACCCCGCTGCCACCCCGCCGAGTTTCCAGGCAGAGGGCTTAAACGCCCGCAGATCGGTTCGCATCCAGTTTTCGTCGCGGCGATCGGGGAGGGAGAGCCCATTGAGCAGGTCAAAGGCTTGGCGGCGGCGTTCGCGTTCCCACTCGGGGAAGGCTGCATCGGCCAGCATGCGATCGAGCGTGGCGACATCAAAAGCCGTCGTGGGGGCGGATACGGACATCAAACCTCATCTCTCCTCTGAACATGCTCGTACCGACCAATCCACACCAGCGACTACCCAACCGAACCTTCCATCTGCAGTTCGATCAACTTGTTCATCTCGACCGCGTACTCCATCGGGAGTTCTTTCACGAGCGGCTCAATAAACCCACCCACGATCATCGCACTGGCTTCCGCCTCAGAGAGCCCTCGGCTGGTGAGATAGAACAGCTGTTCCTCACCAATCTTGGAGACGCTCGCCTCGTGTCCGATCGAGACATCCTGCTCTTCGATTTCGATGTAGGGGTAGGTATCGCTGCGGCTCTTGTCGTCGAGAATCAGCGCGTCGCACACCACGCTCGACTTGCTCTTGCGAGCCCCAGGCTCGACTTTCACCAACCCGCGATAACTCGACCGGCCGCCATTCTTCGAAATGCTCTTGGAAACAATCCGGCCGCTCGTATGCGGGGCCGCATGCACGAGTTTCGCCCCAGCGTCCTGGTGCTGACCGGCAGAAGCGAACGCGATCGAAAGGATCTCGCCCCGAGCTCCCGGCTCCATCATGTAGACGGCCGGATACTTCATTGTCAGCTGACTTCCGAGATTGCCGTCGATCCACTCCATCAACGCCCCCTCATAGGCCATGGCCCGCTTGGTGACGAGGTTGTAGATGTTGTTGGCCCAGTTCTGGATCGTGGTGTAGCGGCAACGTCCGTGCTTCTTGACCACGATCTCGACCACGGCGGAGTGCAGACTTTCGGTGGAGTACATCGGGGCGGTGCAGCCCTCGACGTAGTGCACGTGGGCCCCTTCGTCGACCACGATCAGCGTACGCTCAAACTGCCCCATGTTTTCCGCATTGATACGGAAATAGGCCTGCAGGGGGAACTCAATCGACACGCCTTTGGGCACGTAGATGAACGATCCACCCGACCACACGGCAGAGTTGAGGGCCGCGAACTTGTTGTCGGAGGGGGGGATAATCTTGCCGAAGTACTCGCGGAGCAGATCGGGATGCTCGCGGACCGCCGTGTCGGTATCGGTGAAGATCACACCCTTCTTGGCGAGATCCTCCTGCAGCGACCCGTAGACCACTTCGCTCTCAAACTGGGCCTTCACGCCCGCGAGAAACTTCCGTTCTGCTTCTGGGATGCCGAGGCGATCGAAGGTCTTCTTGATCTCATCCGGAACATCGTCCCACGTCTTGCCCTGCTGCTCGGTTGGCTTCAGGTAGTAGTAGATGTCTTCGAAGTTGACACCGATCCGCCCACCCCAGTGAGGCATCGGCTTGCTCTCGAAGATCTCGAGTGACTTCAGACGAAAATCCCGCATCCACGCGGGTTCCTTTTTCATTTCCGAAATCTGATTGACGATGTCACGGGAGAGCCCCCGTCGAGCCTTGAAGATGGCTGGGGACTCGGTGCGGAAGTCGTACTTGTTGATCTCACCAAAGACCGGCTTGGACACACCGGCTCCATTGCCGGGAACGGCCGCGAGCGTGCTCGTCTCATGCGTGTCGGTAGCCATGGCTGAATCCTCTCGATGGTGATATTGGATTGGTCCGCGTGCCTGCCACACCAACGCTGGCACGCTTCTGCTTGTGTTCTCGAAACGCGGGTCGCTCTTCAGGCCGTGGCCGCCGCTTCGGCAGCCATCGCTTCTTCTGCAGCCGCGGCCTCGGGATAGGAGGCACGAATCCGCTCGTAACCCCGCTTGTGAAGCTCAGCCGCAAGTTCGGGCCCGCCCGACTCCACGATCCGGCCACCGAGCATCACGTGCGTCTTGAGGGGGATGTTGTGCTCAAGGAGCTGCTCGTGGTGGGTGATGATCAGAATCCCCATGTCGGCCCCGCCGATGCGGGCGATGCTCTCGCTCGCGAGCCGCACGGCATCGGCATCGAGGCCACTGTCGGTTTCGTCGAGCACGGCAAACCGAGGCGCGAGCATGGCGAGTTGCAGAATCTCGGCTCGCTTCATCTCGCCACCCGAGAAACCGTCGTTGACGTAGCGGCGGGCAAAGTCGGTATCCATCTGGAGCTCGGCCATCTTCGCCTTCAGCTCGCCGCGGAACTCCTTCATGGGAACGAGTTCTTGCCCTTCCTTCCGCTCCGGATTGCGGACGTTGCTGACGGCGTGTCGCAGGAAGTCGGCCACCCGAACGCCGGGAATCGCCATCGGCCGTTGAAACGCCAGAAACAGGCCAGCACGGGCACGCTCGTCCGGTTCCATCGCGAGAATGTCGCGACGGTTGCCATCCGCCTCCACGATCTCGATCGACCCGCTAGTCACCTCATACGACGGGTGGCCCATGATCGCGTAGCCAAGCGTGCTCTTCCCAGACCCGTTGGGACCCATCAGCGCGTGCACTTCACCACGGCCAATCTCCAGGTTGACACCTTTGAGAATCTCACGCTCCTCAACGGCGACGTGCAGGTCCTGAATGATCAGCTTTTCCGGGTGTTGGCTCGTCATGAAACTCTCGAGGCGGGAAGACACTGGCGGGAGGCGGCGAGACCGGGGAGGGCTGCCGCATGGTCGGACGGTATCAGGCAGTGACCTTCTGATGGTCGAAGACAAGTTCGCCTTCGCCCACGGGGGAAGCCACATAGCCACTGTGGTGAGGGATCGGCAGTTCGTCAGGGATCTTGAGGTCGGACCCAGCCTGCTTGGCCAGCTTCTGACCAAGGATCTTGTCTTGGATTCGCATCAGCCCCTCGAGCAAGCTCTCGGGACGTGGTGGGCACCCAGGCACATAGACGTCAACCGGCACGACGAGGTCCACACCTTTGACAACGTGGTAACCCCACTTGAAGTACGGCCCACCGCCGGTGGTGCAGGCACCCATCGCGATCACGTACTTCGGATCGGGCATCAGGTTGTAAAGACGCCGCACGCGGCTGGCCATTTTGTAGGTAACCGTGCCGGCGACGATCATCAGGTCGGCCTGTCGCGGCGTGGCGCGGAAGGCGCCGGCGCCGAAACGGTCGAGGTCGTAGCGGCTCGCTCCCGCAGCCATCATCTCAATGGCACAGCAGGCCAGACCGAAGGTCATCGGCCAGATACTCGACTGCCGAGCCCAGTTGATCGCCTGCTCGACCGTCGTGACGATCATGTTCTCTTCGAATCTGCCTTCAATCCATGGGCGTGTCATGCCGAGCGCTCCACTGAGCCGGGGAAACAAAACTTCAACCGCACCATCGGCAATTGTGCAACACCTGACCGCGGCAGGACAGGGGGGGAGCAGGAGAACGCGAATCGACGCAATTTTTGCGGCACACGGGCCTGTGCCCCATGCGCCGCCGCGTCGACCGGATTCCTCGCTGGAGTGTTCATGTCCGCTCCGTTTTCTGTCGCTGCTGCCGCGGATTGGGGCCCGTGTCGACGGTGAAACGGCAGCAGGCATCGCCGTCAAGGCGACACTCCGTCAGCCGCACGGGCGCCGCCACGAGTTCCTCGAGCATCACGCGTTCCGCGGCACAGATGCCGCGATCGGTCTCCGCGAGATGGGGGTAGGGGCAGGTGTGGGTCGTGAGCACCGCGAGTTGCCCACCATCGCCAGCGTGACTGCACTCACAGGCAATCTTCCGATCGTGCAGGGCGGCCGCAACCGACTGCAGACGCGACGTAGGCCCTCCCTCAAACGCAGCACTCCCGGTCCGGCTGCGACACGTTTCTGCGAGCGAGCGGCCGATGCGTGAAAGCAACCCTCGTCGCACCGCTGGCGACTCGATGCTGCGAACTTCTTGCCAGAGCACCATCGCCAAATCGCGGAAGTTGTCCCCGCCGATGCGGCGACCTCGCGGGGACAGCATGTAGACGTGTGATGGGCGACCACGAGAGGCGGGCCCGGACGCGGCCGCGGGCTGCCGGACCACGACGCCAGAAACCATCAGCCGCCGCAAACGCTGACGCACCGCCGTCGCCGTGACCCCTAAGGCCTCGGACAGTGCCGGCACACCGAGCGCAACGTCCCCTCGCAGCAACTCCACCAACGCCTCATCAGCACCGTGGAGTGTCGGCAGGTGACCACTCACGTCGTCGTTGTCCCTGGCGGGATGAGACGCAGCCTGGCGCGGATTTGTTGTCACAGCTGCTTTTGGCATACGTCCCACGATAGGACGCTTCGGATTTTTGACAAGCCAACTTGCGAAAAATATTGGCCGGCCGTTTAACCGCGAGGAAACTTGGTGTGCACGATCTCGAGAAACTCCTCCCGAGAGAGCGTGCGCGACACCGCAGCCCGAAAGTCGCGAGCCCCCGGAATCCCTTGCGCATACGAACAGGCGAACTTCCTCATCAGCAGCGTGCCGCGTTCCACGCCAAATCGCTGGCAGACAAGGTCGTAGTGATGCAGCACGAGTTCTCGCTGCTCATCGAGCGATGGGTCGGGCAGCGGCTCCTCGCCTCGCAGGAGCGCCGCGATCTGAGCGAAAATCCAGGGTTTCGCCAAGGCTTCCCGCGCCACCAT
>JAPOIM010000028.1:22886-48355 GCA_029978905.1 Planctomycetota bacterium | reverse complement strand
CGAGTTAGGCGAGGGCGAAAATGTAGTCGTTGGCCCGTTTTGCTAAACGAGTGGCGGTGACACGGATGTAGCGGGCCGTCACGCCTGCCGCATGTCGCACCGCTGACACACCAGGGTTTGCCAGGTCGTCGGCTTCCTGCGAGGCGATCAATGTGACGCCTTCACGAAAGTCTTGGTCGTCACTCACTTCCAGCCGATACCGCAGCGGAAAGCCGAAGCCTGCCCCAATGTTGTTGAACGTGTCGTGGCAGGGCCGCAGCACGATCTCGGTGAGGGGCAGGGACTGGCCGAGGTCGACCTGCACCCACTTCTCCGTGTCGGGGGTGGGGGAGATCGCGCTGTGCCATCCGTAGGCGGGGCCCGGATTTGCATCCCCTGCGGGAATCGCGGCGATCGCGGCGTCGAGATCCACGAGTTGTTGCCCAGCTGCGACTGCCACCGCGTCGTCGATGCCACGCATCACGGCGGCCTGTTCTTCCCGGAGGGCAGTCAGGTGCTGACGCTTCGCGGCCACAGCTGGGTCGGCATCAAAGCGAAGATCGTCACGGTCAATCGCAGCGAAGACTGCCTGGAGGGAGTAGTAGTCTTCCTGGGAAACCGGATCGAACTTGTGGGCGTGGCACTGGGCGCACTGCACGGTCACGCTGGCAAACGTGCCGATCGTGTTGGCGACCATGTCGTCGCGATCGAGGTGACGAGCGATCTTGCCATCGGTCTTCGTCTCTGGCACTTCGCGATGGCCGATAAAGTCCCAAGGACCGGCGGCGATGAAGCCGATCGCTTCGTGTCCATCACGGGTCTCGCCGTAGAGCACGTCGCCGGCGATCTGTTCTTCAACGAACCGCGGGTACGGTTTGTCTTCGTTGAAGCTGCGGATCACGTAGTCGCGGTAGGGCCAGGCGTTTGGACGCGGCTTGTCTTTGTCGTAGCCGTGGGTGTCGCCGTAGTGCACGACATCGAGCCAGTGGCGGGCCCATCGCTCGCCATACCGCGGAGATGCCAGCAGACGATCGACGAGCTGTTCGTAGGCATCGTCTGCCGGGTCATGCACGAACGACTCGATCTCCTCAGGCGATGGCGGCAGGCCGGTAAGGTCAAACGTCAGTCGACGAATCAGCGTGCGACGGTCGGCGACTGGAGAGGGGGTCAGAGCGTTGGTGCTGAGCGAGGCACGGATGAAGGCATCGATTGGATTTCGATCCGCCTCCACGCCCGGGAGATCGTCGAAGGCGTGAGACACTTCAGGAATGGCCTCGTGCGCGATCGGTTGCCAGGCCCAGTGATCAAGCCGCTCGTCACGGCTGGCCTCCGCCTCCATCGCGCCGCCAGGCCATGGCGTTCCTGCATCGATCCAGGCCTGCAACTGGTTTGCCTCGTCAGTGGTGAGCGGGGGACCGTCCGGAGGCATCTGCTCTTCCGGGTTCCGCGAACGCACGCGGCGGATCAGTTCACTCGCTTGCCCATTCCCGCTGATCACCACGGGCCCAAACTCACCGCCTGCCTGCAGCCCCGCCGGCGAGTCGAGTCGTAGGTTTGACTCCTGCGCATCGGGACCGTGGCACTCCACACACCGCGCGGTGAGCAGCTGCCGAGCCGAACCCCATGCATCGGCGTTGAGTGCGTCGTCCGCACAGGCTGTGGCAGACGCAGCCGCAACCACCAGCAAGGTTGCCAGAAATTGCCGAGCAAGTTGACCCATGACGCGTGTGCTCCCTGCTCCTACTCTACGCTCTCGACACGCGGATCGCGCTCTTTGGCCGTCTCCGGAGGTTCCGGTTGAGCGGTGGGGAGCCCTGGCGAGGGCGTGGTGAGGAACACAAGGAGGTCTCGCAGGCGGGCTTCACCGAGTTTTTCAGCAAGGCCAGTGGGCATGATCGACACGGCTGAAGGCTGCATCTCGTCCACCGTGCTTGGGTCGATGGAAAGCACGCTCCCATCGATCAGGCCGAGCGTCAGCCGATCTCCTTCGGGGCGAACGATGCCAGAGAGCACACGGCCATCGTTGAGGGTCAGTACGTGAGCAAGGTGCTCTGGATTGAGGGTGGCGTTTGGGTCGGAGATGTCGCGACGGACCGCGTGCGGGTCGCGATGGTGCAGGTTGGAAAGGTCGGGCCCGATCCACCCGCCTTTCCCGTCCATGCGGTGGCAACGGCTGCAAGTCGCCTCGTCACCGTAGAAGAGGGCCTGGCCGCGTTCCCAATCTCCACCAGCGAGGTCGGCCGAGGGAGCCGTGAGCTGCGGCGTAGCGTCGACTGGAGCTGCCCACGGGAGGAGAAACCGGTGCAGCGGCATGACGCGGGGGCGAGTGTCGGTTGCGGTGTGCCAGCGGCAGGTCACTGCAAACCCTGGGCCTGTTGCAGCAGTCAACGAGACAGGCCCAGCTTCGTCGTGGGAGGTGATCGAAACGGTGTGCTGCCACCTCCCGCTGTCGTCGATCTGCAGCGGGAGGTGGCCAGTGAAAGCAACACGAACCGCTTCCTCGCTCGGTGCGGGGTGGCCAACATGATCCCGCTGCTTCTCCGGCTGGAGCATGCTGCTGAGTGCGAGTGTCATGGTGAGGGAGAGCGTGCCCGTCCGTTCGGTGAGAGCCCAGAGTTGCTCGTGGTGCGGACTTCCCGCCGTCAGCGGACGGGCACACGAAGTATCAGCAGTGGGGAGCCAGCCCGACCAACGCACAGCGCCTGAGGCATCACGCCATTCCGCCAGCACTCCGTGCGGGTGATACACGAGTTCCGTCGTGGTGGGCTCCGCGTTGGCGTCGTCGTCGGCCGGAGCTCCGAGCGCGAGGCTCAAACCGTGCGGGGCATTTGCGCGATGTGGGGTCGTGGCCAGGATCACTGTCTGACCATCTGGGGAGAGTTGAACGCCCTCGATGGCGAGCGGTTCGCGGGCGTCCTCCTCTTGAAGAGTGACCACCGAGTAGCCCGGGCGAAACTGCTCGAAACGATCTCCCGCCGACACGGAGCGACCCCAGTCAATCCGGCTCTCACGGATCGTGCGTGCCAGCCATGCGGGGGGCACGGGGCGGTCGAATACAACCCGCACCTCCTGAGACGACGACGTGTAGGCGAAGCGTGGTTGCGGCAGCTCGGGGGCCACCTGCCGGATCCGAAAGATCGTGCCGCGTCCGGCGGGTCCGGAGCCCCAATCCGGGGCCCCGCTGTGGCAGGCCACGAGGAGTTCACCGCGTGGTGACACCGCCGCATCGATGGGCATCATCGCCAGGGTTCCAAGCGGATGCCCACGCGCGATGAAACTCGCGGGGGAGCCTTCGGGCGACGGGACTTTGACCACTTCGATGCGAAACAGCCGCCCTCGCGATTCTCCGCAGACCAAGGCGTTGCCTTGCCACCACGCCGGGCCGAACACGTGCTTGGAGGGGCCCGCCGGTTCGTTGAAGAGCAGGCCACAGGTGCTTTGGTGCTGCGGCTGGAAGTCAAACAGGCTCGGCTCATCGATCACGTTTGGGAGATGCTCAGGATGCTGCGGCGGAAAGCCGTAGTGTCGGCCTGGCTGAATCGCATGGAGTTCGTCGTACGGATTGCCGTTGGGGAGCCAGGTGGCCCCCTCCTGGTCGGTGCAAAAAAGTTGGCCGGATGCGTCGAAGGCGATGCCGAAGGCAAACCGGATGCCGGTGCAGACCGTTTCTCGCGATGCGAAGTCGGGGGGGATCCGCTGGATCGTGCCTCGCTCGCCAGCCACGTCGTAGTGAGCCTTCCCCTGCGCGTCTACGAGATAGGCATTGGTGAAGTTGGGAGTGCCGAGGCTGAAGAAGAGGCTGCCGTCAGGACCGAGGGCAGCGCCCATGGCGTCCGACACACCGCCGGCCGACACCTCGGGCTCTGGCCAGCCTTCTGCAATCATCTGTTCACGGTCACCTTGCCCATCGCCATCGGCGTCAGGGATGAAGACTACACGCCCCACCGTGACCACAAACACGCCCGGTCCGCGCGGGTCGTGAGGTGGCGTGACGGCCATCCCCATCACGGCCTTGATGGTTGGGCTGCGGAAGTATTCGTGGGCCGTGTCTTCCAGTCCGTCCCCGTCGGTGTCGCTGAGAAGCCAGATCGTGCCGTCGTAACCGCCAGCGACGAGGGTGCCGTCGTGGCGATAGCAGAGCGCATTGAGGTTTGGCAGGTCGAGCGGCAATCGGTCGATCTCAAAGCCAGGCACGAAAAGTCGGCCGGTTTCGAGGGAGATCCGCGGTATCTGTGGACCGCCCACGACCGTCACCTCTTCCGCGAGAAAGTCGGCGTGGGTTTCGCGGAGGGTGGACTCGAGCGACAGCCGCTCTTCGTCGGACAGGGCATGGTCGTAGAACCTCAGGGCGGCCAGATCGCCTTGGAAAAACCCGCTGGCGTAGGGTGACTGGCCTGCGTTGTCGTACGAGCGAGCGGCGACGAACAGCGTGTCGACCTGGGCTGCCGCACCGCTGTGTGGCCGGCTGCCAACGAGGTGGCCGTCGATGAAGACGCGGACGCCGGCGTCGCCAGGGGTGGCGGTGACGGTCAGCAGGTGACTCCGCCCAAAATCGAGCGAGGTCTCGCACAGGTCGGCCATTCCTCCAAAGCCTGGTCCTTCGACATTCATGAGGTCGAGTTGCCACGACCGTGGACTGCCAAAGTCGACGTTGAAGCCCGACGTGTAGTCGTTCTCTCCGAGAGCAGAGCCCGAGGCGATTGCGCGGAAGCCGCCACCGTTGCCACGCGGGCGGATGGCGGCCATCAAGGTCCAGTCGGTGAGCAGTGAGGCCTGGATGCTGGCGGTGAGGTGGGCTGCGACGCCATCGAATCGCACGGCAGCGGCAGAGCCTCGCCCAATCAGATGAGGTTGCGCGTCTGGGTTGACTTGCACGGCATCGTGGTGAAGCCCCGACGCATCAGGCCAGGTCTCAATCGGCACGCCTTCATGCTCATTGGCGACGGCCAACGGAACCTCTCCTTTGGGTGGGGTGAGAGGTGCGTGCGTGGCAAGGTGTGTGGCATCGAGCCAGAGCAGGCACCCGGTGGGATCTTCTGCAGGCTCTGCTGCGGCAGCAGCTGGCAGCCATGGCGTCGGCAAGAGGAGGATGGAGAAAGAGAGAACGCGGCAGACAGGTTTCCACCAATCGCTCGAGTGATTTCGCGCGGCGAGGGATCGTGGCGAACTGGCGGAGAAATGCATACGAGGAGCGGAGCTTCTAGGGGAGAGCGTGAACGATGGGCACAAAGAAAACTCATTAGGAATCGGTAGGCGAAACCTTGGCGGCAGATATCCGTTTGCTCCCTGTTGGGAGTTCAGCCGTTTTTCAGCACACGCACAACTTCTCAGGAGTTTTTGGGATCCGGCTGGCGAACTATTCGGTTTTCGTCTGGGAACGGGGGTTCTTACGTTTTGGCAAAAGCGTGCGGCTCTACGCGCTGCCCTAGGGCTACCACACGCGATCTGACTTCAGAATCACTTCTTCATCTCTTCTGCCTACGTTGCGGGGAAAGGTTTGTGTCCATGTCACTTAGTTTCTCGTCATCCAAGGGCCACTCTCGACGCGGCTTTACGCTCGTTGAGTTGCTCGTGGTGATCGCCATTATCGGCGTGTTGGTTGGGTTGTTGCTGCCTGCCGTCCAGTCGGCTCGTGAGGCTGCTCGCCGCTCACAATGCATGAACAACCTCAAGCAACTTGGGTTGGCATTGCAGAACCATCATGATGTGAAGGGGGCTTTCCCTCCGGTCGCGACGTTCGGACAGCCCGGACCGTATCCGCAGCGGGCCAGTCACCACACGTGGTGCACGTACATTCTGCCGTATATGGAAGAGATCGCCACGTTTGATCAGACGGATCTCAAGCGACCGGCGTGGGGGCAAGCGATTGTTGGGCAGGCCCTTGAAGGGTTTCTGTGTCCTTCCGACGGAGGCTTCCGGAAACCGACCGAAACCCACGGCATCGCCGTGACACACTACCTCGCCAACGGTGGCTGGCACTGGTGGGAAGGGGCTGTGGCTCCAGGTGGTGTGCTGCCGGCCGGCGTGGACTACATGGGCGCCTTCCCCGGTGGCGATGCCTTGAACATGCGTGACTTCAAGGACGGCACGTCCAAGACAATCATCATCGCCGAGGGCAACTCAACGGGCTACAAGCCGCTCTCCGATCCCTGGATGAAGAACAACGTTGGCGTTCCCCGTCTCAAGAACGGCGAAGGCGTGTTCCATTCGGCGTTCGTCTTTACGGGCATGGGTGGCCGTTGCTGCGAATCTGGTCAGTACTACGAGGTCGACGACGGCGGTGTGAAGGCAGCTTGGAACTGGTTCCGAGCTGGCCCGCACTCCTACATGCCGAGTTACATCAACGCGTGGGGGCTCAACAGCGAGTGGCCTGGTCCAGGAAGCATTCACCCGGGGCTGGAAGGCTGTTTGATGGCAGACGGCTCGGTTACCTTCGTGAACACCCAGATCACCTACCAAGACTGGTGCGCTCTCAACGGCCTCAACGACAAGCAGCGTCCAGAGTATTAATCGGTGAGCTTTCATCGCGAGTCTTCCACCTTTGAGGAGTTTTCTTCATGCGTTTCGTTCTCTGTGCCTGCATGCTTTCGGCGGTGCTGGCGGTTGGTTGCTCAGGCCCGAAGCAGCCTGAAGCGGATCCAAATTTCACGCCCACAACCAATCCCAGCGACATCACGATCCCCGATCAGATGAAGCAGAACGCTCCTCCCGGGGCGGGTTGACGCGGCTTGAAGCGTTGACAAGAGAGAAAAGTGATGAGGGCCACCGGCGCACAGCGTCGGTGGCCCTTCTTGTTTGAAGGGAGTGTGCAATGCCTGGTGCGGAGCTCGGCACGGTATCCTGACGGCAGTCTCGTGGAACGGAGGTCTGCCGAATGATCGATGCAGCGGAGCGTGCGGTTCAGTATCCCAGCCTTGCGAGGCGTACGTATCTCAACACGGCGGCGGAAGGGATCCCGCCCGCCTGTGTGGCTGAGGCGCTCGCCACGTATGCCGCGGACAAGCAGCTCGGCATGGATGGCCGCGTGTTGCACGAGCGCCAGTGGAATGCCTTGCGGGAGGCAGCCGGTGGCCTCTTCGGCCTTGAGGCAAGCGAGATTGGAATCTGTTCCTGTGCCTCGGAGGCATTCAACCTCGCAGCCCTCGCGTTGCAGTTGGGAGACCGCGATGAGGTGGTGATCAGCGACCTCGACTTTCCCGCGGGGGCGACGCCGTGGATTCAGGAATCCTCTGCAGCGAAAGCACGGCTCTGGAAGGCACGCGAGGGAGGGCTGCGGGTCGACGATCTCGTGCCGCTGCTTGGCCCACGAACCCGTCTGGTGACGGTGTCACTCGTGAGCTTTTACAACGGATTTATGCTCCCGCTACGCGAGGTTGTCGACGCGGTGCGGCGGCACAGCGACGCCCTCGTGGCGGTCGATGTGACCCAGGCTGCCGGGCGCGTGCCGCTGCACCTCGAGGGCGTCGACCTCGTGGTCAGTAGCACCCACAAGTGGCTCTTGGGAAGCCATGGGGGTGGACTGGTGGGCGTGCCGTCGCGGCGTGCGGCCGAGTGGACCGTGCCTGCCGGTGGCTGGTTTCATTTGGCAAACGCATTTGATGCGGACCGCTTCGAGAAGGCGGTCACCAAGCCCGGTGCGGCGAGCTTTTCCGTGGGCATGCCGAACTATCCCGCGGTGTATGCCGTGAACGCTGCGGTGCGGTTTGTACGGGCGATTGGTGTCGAGGCGATTCATGCCCACGCGCAGCCCCTGACCGAGGCCTGTTTGGAGGCAGTGGCTGCGGAGGACGTCGAACTGCTCACACCCCGGGAGCCGGAGCATCTGGCGGGGATTCTCGCCTTTCGGCATCCACACGCCGAAGCGATTCATCGCCTCCTCCACGAACGCGACATCCACATCATGGCCCATGCCGGCCGGCTCCGCGTGGCGATCCACGGCTACAACACCGAGGAAGATGTCGAGCGGTTGGTCCGAGGCCTGCGGGACGCGCTCGTCAGCGTTGGCTAAGGCAGCACCTCGAGCACGGCGGGCAGCGAACACTGCCCTCCATCGTCGGTGGCCCGCAGATGGAATTGACGGCGACCGGGGCGAGCGACCGGGGAAGCAGTGATGAAAAACTCTCGCTCTGTTTGACCCTCGACAATCATCAGTCCGTTGAGACCGATGTTGTCAACGAAGACCGCGTACGGAAGATTGCGGCCCGAGTCTTCATTGCCGAATGAAATGCGGGGCGCAAAGTCATGTCGCACGGCCACCACCCGAGCGGTGATGGTTTCACCGGGGTGAATGGTGAAATGGGGGATGCCATTCTCAACGACACCTGTGGTGTCGTCGGCAGTGGTGACGTGAGTGATCGCCACCGTCACCTTTGCCGCAGGGCCACGTTGCAAGTTCCCTAGCGTGCCGAGTTCGATCGACTCGGGTTCGGCCGAGGCCGCTCCTTCACTGTCGTAGGGCTCGGTTGGATCGACAGCTCGCGCGACCACCCTCACGGCGTTGTCGGCCTGCTCGTCGGGGTCGGCGGCGTCTGCGGCGGCAGAGAGCACGCCAAACGCCCGCTGTTGGTCGGCTTCGATCACGATTGGTCCGTGGAAGGTGAAGCCTGCGGGGAGGTTCTGCACGTCGACTTCGATGGGCCCGTCAAAGCCTTCAAGACGTGTGGCGGTGAAGGAGAGCTCGCGGCCACTGCCGGGGCTGACTTGTGCGTTCTTGCCACCCACTGCGACCGTAAAGGAGGGGCGAGGACTGCGAATCTCAAGCGTGTAACGGAAGGTCTCGGGGGTGGTGGACGAGCCAAATCCACGGGTGTCCCGGACGCGGACGAGATAGGTGCCGTCGCGTGGGATCTCGGCAATCAGCTGCGAATCACTCCCCAACCGTCCGAGTGGGTCATCGTCGTTCTCGTAGGGAATGTCGAAGACGGGGAGGCCGTTGGCTTCTGCAGGGGCCGAAGGAGGAAGCGGCTTCACGATCCAGGCGGGTTCGCCGAGGGCATGCGTCACGGCGGTCGTGTGGAAGAAGGTCTGCCGAGTTCCAAACCCTGGATAGACGAGGAAGCCCGAGTCCGGGCCGCGTGGGTAGAGCCACAGCCGCGTCACTTCGCCACCGGCGTAGAGGTATTCGTCGAGTTCCATTTCACGCCAGTTGTGCAGGCGGAAGTCACCCGACTGGGTGGAGTCTTTGCCACGAAAGGTGAACCAGGAGTCACGGACGGCTTGGAGTCGCACCTGCGGTACCGGCAGGCCGTTGGTGTCGAGGAGTTCGATCCGCGAGTCGAGTTGCGATTTCGAGCGGGCCGCATTCACCTCGAAGAGGAGGCGTTGGCCGGCCTTAGCCTGAAAGCGGAAGCAGTCGGCGTCTTCCTCGCGGTTCATCGCACCGCTCACAAGGGCAGGGAGGGTGATCCCCTCCGCGTGGTCGAAGGTGTCGTTCGGCTCTGTCTCCGCATGCGGCACGGCTTCTCCCGACAACGCATCGGTGGGCGAAGTGCGCTGTTCCGTTGGCTGGCCGAGCATGGTCGGCTTGTCCGAGAGCGAGACGTTGGTGATGTCGAGCGACCCATCCATTCGCCCCACAAGGAAGCGGTTGGCTCGCGAGGGGACGATCACCGAAACGAGATCGGGTTGTGTGGTGTCGGTCGCGAGTGGTTCTAAGGTGGGAAGCTGCCACAGCGTGAGCGATCCATCTTCGGCCGCGGAAGCGAGTTGTGATCCGTCGTCAGACAGGGCGAGCGCGGTGATCGGGCTCTCGTGGGCGAAGCGGGCATGGAGCTGGGGGTTGATGGTGGGCTCGGTTCGCGAGGCCAACTGCCACACATGAATCCGTTTGTCACGGCCGGCTGCGATCACGTGCTCGCCATCCGGAGTAAACAGCACCTGCCGAACTTCCCCCTGAGGTTGGCTGAGTGTGTCGAGGCGTTGGCCATCGGATGTTCGCCAGAGTTTGACGGTCTCGTCACCGCTGGCAGACGCGAGCAACTCCCCGCCGGGATGCCAGGCGAGATCAAACACGGCAGCGTTGTGCACTGCGATTTCACGAAGCATTGCTGCATCTTCGGCGTTCCAGATCCGGATCACACCGTCGTAGCCGGCTGTGGCCAGAAGACGTCCGTCGGGGGAGAGCTCTGCGTCGTAGAGAAGGTCGCGATGTGCCGGAAAGGCGATCCGTCGTTCACCCGTCGATGCATCCCTGATCTCGGCCTGCCCACGCACGCCAGGGATGCCTCCCGCAATCACAAGCCAATTGTTGTCGCTGCTGAAGTGCAGCGAGGTGATCTTTCCGGGAAGGTTGTGCAGCAGCATCACCGCGGCAGGATCGTGGCCTTCGGGCAGACCGTCTGGTCCGGTGGGCAGGATCTCGACCGTACGGCCGCGAGCCACCGCGAGGCGACTGCGGTCGGTGGTGAAGGTCAGGGCCGTGACGGGCATGCGTCCGTGAAATCCAGGGAGCTCGGGCACCTCAAGCCCCATCGAGAGAGGGCGGTCTTCCTCGGGGGCGATGGCCCCCGCAGCGATCCATTCCCGCAGTGCCTGCACCTCGGCCGAGGTTGGTTGGGGATGCTCCGGCGGTGGCATGTGATCCTCACCCGTGCTCTCGAGCCGCTGCAGGAGCACCGACGCTTCCGGGTTGCCAGGCACGATCGCGTCGCCGTGCGACTCTCCGCCGCGACGGACACTCGCAAAGGTTTCCACCGAGAAGCCACTCTCCGGATCCGCATCGTTGTGGCAACCCACACAGGCGTTGCGGAGCAGCGGCACCACCGCCTCTTCGTAGGTCGGTGCGGCGGTCGCTCCGCAGGCAACGAGCGCGACCACAAAGGCCGTGAGCAGTGTTCGCATGATCGGTTCTCGCAGGTCCGTTCGCGTGTGGGGCGCTAATGTCTGAAAAGAAACTCGCGGCTCGTCAGCAGCGACCAGTAGAGGTCTTCCACCACGGCCCGTTTTTCATCCGCGGCCGTATCCTTGAGTGTTTCCAAAAAAGCCGACCGTTCCTCGTCGCTGGGGAATCGAGAAAGGACGCGGAGCCAGGCATCCTCGATGAGGGCTTCGTCGCTCGGTTCGGTGGCGAGCAGTTGCGTGAGGTAGCCCGCTTTGGAACTGAGTTTGTCGTTGAGTGTGGAGCCGTTGGAGAGATGGAGCACCTGCACGAGGCTCGGCTGGTTGGATCGCTCGCACTCGCAGGTGATCTCACGGTCGTTGCGACCAAATGTCTCGAGGAAATAGTTCTTCACGGCCGAGTCAGTCAGTTCGAGCGCACGGGTGTCGGCCGTGTACGCATCGACTTTCTGTGTGGAACCATCGTTGAGGGCGATTTCGGTGTAGGCGTCGCGGACGTCGGTGACATCGGAGATCGCATCGCTGAGCACTTCGGCCATCAGCCGGGTGGGATACGCACGCGCGAACCAGAGGCGATCACCCGCATTTTCGGGGAGCACCTGGCTGCCTCGCCCATAGGTTTCGGAGAGCAGGATCAGCCGCATGAGGGCTTTGAGGTCGTAGTCGTGGGCGATGGTGTAGTCCGCGAGCGCTCCCAGGAGTTTTTCATTGCTGGCGGGATTGGTGGCGCGGAGGTCATCGATCGGATTCACGAGGCCGATCCCAAAGAAGTTGGCCCACACCCGGTTCACGATGGCACGTGTGAAGTAGGGGTTATCGGGCGCGGTCAGCCAGGCTGCGAGGGCGTCGCGGCGATCGGCCTCACTGTCGGCGTCGAGTGGATCGCCATCGAGCGGCGCGGGAGGAAGCGGTCGCCCCGTGCGTGGTTGGAGCAGATCCCCGCGAGGTTCCACGTAGAGCGTGCGGATGCCATCGCCGTTTCGCGCGTCGCCGCCCCAACCCTTGGCGCGGACCCGCGCAAAGAGATTGGCAAAGGCGTAGTACTGGTCGTTGGTCCATTTCTCGAGCGGATGGTTATGGCACTTTGCGCAGCCAATCGAGAGGGAAAGGAACGCCTGGCTCGTGTTCTCGGCCATCGTCTCCGGATCTTGATGGACCGCGAAGAAGTTGGTCGCACCGTTGTCGATGCTGGATCCGGACGCGGTCACCACGTCGCTGACGAGTTCGTCCCAGGGGGTGTTTTCCGCCACGCGGTCACGTATCCACGACGCGTACGCCTTCACAGCTGCAGGGCGGAGCGCTGAGCCGGTGACGAGAAAAATGTCCGCCCACTTGTAGCTCCAGTAGTCGACAAACTCTGGCCGCGCGAGGAGGAGGTCGACCAGCCGTTCGCGTTTTTTGGGGCTGCTGTCAGCGAGGTAGTCGCGCACTTCGTCAGTGGTCGGGAGGCGTCCGATCGTGTCGAGGTAGGCTCGTCGTAAGAACGTGGCGTCGTCGCATGCAAGAGAAGGCGCCAAGCGGAGCCGAGAGAGTTGCTCCAGCACGAGGTCGTCGATCAGGTTCGCGCGGGGCGCGTCGTCAAATGTGCTCTGCGGGATCTCATTTGGGAACGGTGCGGTCACACGCCCCACGGCGATCTGCGAGGAGAACCAGGCCGTGATGGCGCCGCTCCCGTGCCCGATCGCGGTGGCCATCCCGTTGCCGTCGACGGTCGCCACGGTTGCGTCAGTCGCCGTGAAACGAGCCCAGCGGGTCACATCGCGGGTCGAGCCGTCGTCGTACTGGGCGGTCACCCGGAAGGCCGCCTGTTCGCCAGGCGTGAGGAGAGCCTCCTCCGGCTCGATGGCGAGCGACGAGAGCTGCCGTTCATGAGGGGTAGGACCAGGGCAGCCGGCAGCGATCCAGGCTGCAAGCAACTGATAATCCTCACCACCCACCTCAAGTCGCCGGCCTCCCTTGTGGGGCACGGCCATCGTGGGCTTGATCAGCAGCAGGCTGGTGGCAGGTTCTGCCAGATCAACCCGCCGGCCGAGCGACTCTCGCGTGATTGCCAGGTGGTCGCTGGCGGGGTCGTAGCCAAACAGCGACAGCCGGAAGCCTGCCTTGCCCGCGAGAGCGCCGTGGCATCCGCCCCCATTGCAGCCAGCTTTCGACAGGATCGGCACGATGTCGTTGGTGAAGCTGACTTCGTTGAAGGCGTCGTTGCCCATGCTGGTGGTGCTGGCGATGACCACCAGCAGCATCGAGAGTGCTGCGGCAATCGATCGGCAAGGGTCACCGAAAAGGCAGTGCATCAAAACCTCCGTCGAAGAAGCGATGGGGTGGCGTTAGGCGAACAGTTCGCGAATCGGCTCTGTGCCGAAGTCGGTGAGCGCGAACGGTCGACCAGCGGGGCCGGGCAGGTGAGACGTGTGGTCAAGCCCGAGGCTCTCAAAAATGGTGGCCACGATGTCGCCAGGACCAACCGGACGTTCGGCGGGGAAGCCACCGACCGTGTCGCTTGCGCCCACCACACGCCCTCCTGCGACACCACCCCCTGCGAAACTGCAGGTAAAGCACTGCGGCCAGTGGTCGCGACCGCCGGCCGGGTTGACCTTGGGAGTGCGTCCAAACTCGCAGAGCGTGGTCACCAGCGTCTCGTCGAGCATGCCACGGTCCACGAGGTCTTCGACCAGCGCGGAGTAGGCCTGGTCGTACATTGGGCAGACGATGTCTTTCATACCTTCGATCGAGGTGAACGGCTTCGAGCCATGAATGTCCCAGGTGATTTCATCGAAGACGGTAAGGAAGGTGTTGATGGTCACAAACCGCACACCATTTTCCACGAGGCGTCGCGCGAGCAGGCAGCACTGTCCGAAGCGATTCATGCCGTACCGCTCGCGTACGCTCTGCGGTTCCTTGGAAAGGTCAAACGCCTCGCGGGCCTGCGTGCTTGTCATCAGGCGGTATGCGGTTTGAAAGTTCTCGTCGAGCAGTCGGGCGTCTTCGCTCGCTTCAAACTCGTCGGCGGCCTGCTCCACGATCTGCCGCATCGACCTGCGGCGCTGGAGGCGCGCGGTCCCAATCTGATCGGGCGGCAGGAGGTCTGGCACCCGGAAGTCAGGCTTGGAGGGATCGGCCATGAGGGCGAACGGGTCGTACGCCTTTCCGAGAAAGCCGCCTGCTTGGCCGTTTGGGAGATTGCCACCTCCTCGGCCCATCAACTCAGGTAAGACCACGAACGGAGGGAGGTCGGTGCGTCGGCCAAGGAGGTGTGACGCCACGCTGCCGGCATGCGGGGTCTGAATTCCTCCGGAGAACCGCCGCCCAGTCTGCAGCATCTGCCACCCGGCATCGTGCACTGCGGCACCGCTGTGGTGGCAACTCCGCACGAGCGAGAAGCGGTCGGCGATGGCGGCATGCCTTGGCAGCAGTTCGGAAACTTCAAAGGCATCGCTTGCGGTGCGGATCGGCTTGAAGGGTCCGCGAACTTCCGAGACTGCCTCAGGCTTCATGTCCCAGAGGTCGATGTGGCTTGGACCACCGAGGTTGAAGATCATGATGCAGGAGCGGTTTTCGTGCCCCGGTCGCACAGCCCCTTCGGCCGATGCCCGCGCATACTGAGGGAGAGAGAGACCGACGGCTGACAGCGCACCGACATGCAGGAAGTCACGGCGTGTTGCTGCTCGGCCGCAGAGGACGGCTCCCCGTCCGGGAGACTGAAACGTAAACATCGGCAACTCCGACGTGGCTGCGTGGCGCTAGGGACCGACACCTCGACGGCGCCGGCGACATTCTCCCACCCATCAACTCTGGTATCCTACCTCGTTTCGTGGTGGCTCGCATTGCTGGGGGCGGGGCTTGAGTGCCTCTCGGAAAGGAACGCGGACGTGCGGCTTGGACTGATCAACTCGGCCTTCGCACAGGCCGGTCGCGAGACCCGCTACGGTCTGGAAATGACCAAGCGGATCGGCTTCGACACCGTCGACATCTTCACCGATCCACTCGATATCGATGACGTGGAGCGACGCCTTCTGCGCGACACCTGCAGCGAGCTGCAGCTGCCGATCGTGAGTCTCTGCTGTGTGGCCCTTGGGCTGATCGACTTCAATCCGTCGGTGCGGCGGTTTCACATCGACCGCTGCCGTCGTTTTTTGGATCTCACTGCGGAACTGGGGGGGACGAATCTGTTGCTCGTGCTGGGCGAGTACGTGTGGCAAAAGGAGGTCATTCCGCCGGGGGAGCAGTGGCGGGCGGCGGTGGAGTCGGTCCAGGTGCTCGGAGAGCATGCCGACCGGCGTGGCCTCAAGATCGCGATCGAACTCGAGCCGTTCCACATGTCGCTGGTGAACTCGATCGACACGATGCTCCAGTTTCTCAGCGATGTTGGGCAGCCGGAGGTGGTGCGAGCCAACTGCGATATCTCGCACCTGCATCTCGTGCAGACGCCCCCTGCTGATGTCGCTCGGCTCGCCGGCATGATTGAACATGTGCACCTCTCCGACTGCGATGGAAAGGTGCATGGTGACCTCCCGCCGGGGCGTGGGGTGACGCCAATTGCCGAGTATCTCGCGGCGATCCGAGAGACCGGCTACGACGGCGTGGTCAGTCTCGAACTGGAGTATTCGCCCGAGCCAGACATGATCGTGGAGTGGGTCACCGAGGCGTACGACGCCACGGCGAGCATCATGCGCGATCTTGGCTGCCGGTAAGGCCGCCGCCTCGGGCAACGTCGGCAGCTGGCGTGTGGGAGTGGCGTGTCAGGGTGGAGCGTGGGGACGCACGGGAGGCATGGCGATGACGGAAAAATGGGTGGCCGCCTCGGTGGCTGTGTGGTTTGGCATGACGGTCTGTGCGGTGGCACTTGAGCCTGCCGCGCAGCTGCCTGGAACCGATGCGTTTCCGCAGGACGCGGACCTCTCGGCCGATGCGTTGGCCTCGGCTTTGGTCGATGGCGTGGACCGTTTTCTACTCAACGAGATCACGGCGGCCCGCGCGGCGCGGCGCGAGGCGTGGCTTCAGGACCACGCGACCGCGGAGCAGGCGACGGGCGCCGATGAAACACGACGTGCAAAGCTCCGGCACATCCTTGGGCTGCGCGACGACCGCGTTTCCTTCGATGCCCCCATGCTCCTTGCGTCCACTGACCGAACAGCCGAGGTGGGGCGAGGTGAGGGCTATGTGATCCACGCGGTTCGCTGGCCCGCCCTGGATGGCGTGCACGGCGAGGGGCTCTTGCTCCTGCCGACGGCAACGTGTGTGGCGAGCGCCGTCGTGCTGCCCGATGCGGAGGTTTCGCCGGAGGAGTATGTGGGGCTTGTGGAAGGCGTGCCGCTTGCGGCGCAGCTGCCGCGCCGGCTTGCCGAAAGCGGGTGTCGCGTGTTGGTGCCGTCGCTGATCAATCGCGATCGGGAGCAGCGAAACGGCCGCGCCACGCTTACGTCACGTGAATACCTGTATCGCAGCGCGTTTGAGCTTGGCCGACATCTCATCGGCTACGAACTGCAAAAGGTGTTTGCTGCGGTCGATTGGTTTGAGCGGAGTGCGCCGTCGCATGCTGTTGCGGTGGTGGGGTATGGCGAAGGAGGCATGCTCGCCGCCTACGCTGGTGCCCTTGATCCGCGGATCGATGTTGTGGGGGTGTGCGGTTTCTTTGGCGACCGCGATCGCCTCTGGGAGCAGCCCCTCGACCGCAACGTGTTTGGTCTCCTCACGCACTTCGGCGACGCGGAACTCGCCGCGATGGTGTTGCCGCGTCGGTTGGTGATCGAGAACAGCGAGGGGCCACAGGGAGCGATTCCTGGCGAAGGTGGCGCGCCATCCGTGCTGCGGTCGCCAGAGGGCGTCGCTGAAGAACTGGAGCGTCTTCGCGAGTATGCGGGTGTGCTTGCGGAGAACCTCACCGTGGTGGGTGACTCAGGTTCCAGGGTGGAGCATGGTCGCTGCCTGGAGGCGATCGCGATGGCGCTTGGCGGGGCCGTTCCCGCAGCCAACCGCCCGCCTGAGCTTAGCGGACCTGGCATCAGCGACGAGTCGCGTCAGCGCGAGCAGATGCGCGAGATCGACCGCTTCACGCAGCGGGTGCTCGAAGGATGTGCTGACACGAGGCTCGCTTTCTTGCCGATCGCGGACCAGCTTGGCAGGGCACCACAGCAGCCGCTCGACTTTTCATCACCGGAGGCCTACGAGGACTCGATCGCCCCGTTTCGCGAACACTTTGCCACCGAGGTGATCGGTCGCTTTCAGCAGCCCCTGTTGCCCGCCCGCCCTCGCTCGCAGTTGGTGGCACGTGAGGACGGCGTGGCGATCTACCGTGTGGTGCTCGATGTCTTTCCGGATGTGATGGCGACAGGCCTTCTCGTGTTGCCTGAGGATCTTCACGACGGAGAGCGGCGGCCGGTCGTCGTGTGTCAGCACGGCCTCGAGGGCCGCCCCGATGATCTGCTCGCCGGTGCGGAGAAGGAGTCTATCTATAAGGGGATGGCCACACGCCTCGCCCAGCGCGGCTTCATCACCTTTGCGCCGCAGAACCTCTACCTGTTTGGCGATCGCTTTCGCACGCTTCAGCGAAAGGCGAATCCTCTGGGGAAGACGCTTTTTTCGGTCATCGTTCCGCAGCACCGTCAGATTGCCCGTTGGCTTGCCACGCTGCCTTGGGTCGATCCCGAGCGGATCGGCTTTTATGGGTTGAGCTACGGCGGCAAGTCGGCGATGCGGATTCCGGCCCTCGTCGACGAATACTGCCTCTCGATCTGCTCCGCCGACTTCAACGACTGGGTCTGGAAGAATGCCTCGACGTCAGCCCCCTACAGTTATGTCTGGACGGGCGAGTACGAGATCTTCGAGTTTGACCTGGGGAGCACCTTTAACTACGCCGAAATGGCCGCGCTCATCGCGCCGCGGCCTTTCATGGTGGAGCGAGGCCACTTCGACACGGTGGGGTCGGATGAACGCGTGGCGTTGGAGTTCGCCAAAGTACGGTTTCTCTATGAGGCGCGGCTGGGGCTCGCAAAAACGGCGGCGATTGAGTGGTTTGTTGGGCCGCATGCCATCCATGGTGAGGGCACCTACGCGTTTCTCCACGAGCACCTCGACTGGCCCGTTCCCTCCCCGTGATGGTTGCCCTCCGGGGCGGTGGCTATACTCTGCTCGTCGGCTCGCCGCCGACCGGCCGACGAGGTCAATCGCCCCCTCTTCAGGGTGGCGTTTGCGGCTTTTCACCGCAACCTCGTGGCGTTTGCCTCGTTGAAGTTCTGGGCCCGCGATACCCGCCTGCGGGCCCGTCACCGTCAAAACTCGAGTTTTCGCGGCATCCGTGGCAGCCACACCCGTGTTTTTCACGTGTTTGGTACCGGGAGCGTGAGGAAACCCGCCCGCCGTTCGTTTTTCCCACATGAGGTTCGACATGGGTTCTCGTTTGACTGCGGAGATGCGTACGCCAGCCCGCCGATGCCGCAAAGCGTTCACCTTGGTGGAATTGCTGGTCGTGATCGCGATCATCGGCGTGCTCGTCGGTCTGCTGCTGCCGGCTGTGCAGTCGGCGCGTGAGGCGGGAAGGCGGATGCAGTGCAGCAACAATCTCAAGCAGATTGGCCTCGCGGTAACGATGGCTCACGACATCAGAAACAAGTTTCCCTGTGGTCGCGAGACACGGGATCCGTTTGATGTGTCCTGGGCGTTTCGCTTGCTGCCCTTCATGGAGGAACAGGCGATCTACGACGCGCGGAACCCCGACCCCACCGTGCCGTGCTGGGATCAGAGCAACGCGTTGGCGTTTCGGTCGCCTGTCGCCACCTACTTTTGCTCGAGTCGGCGTCCTCCGTCGGCCGACCGCAACTTCGACAACAACAACAACACGCCTGTCGTCCTCGCGGCAGCTGCCGGGGGTGACTATGCCGCCAACCCAGGCACCTACTTCAACTACGCGGTCACTCCGAACGCACCGTTTGATCCCAAGCGGGGCGGACCGATCCACACCTTCTCCAGTGTGTCGATCGCGCAGGTGACAGACGGCCTCAGCAAAACCTTCGCGATTGGGGAGAGGCATATTCCGCCGGAAGACAGCTCCTACGGTGCGGAGATGCAGCACTACATCATGGGGGACACCTCGTTTTTCTCTTCAGACACCCCACACACGCTCTTCCGGGATACCTACCGCGGGCTTGCGCAGACCTACCGCGACATGAACAACCGCAAGTTCGGCAGCATGCATCCACAGATCACGCAGTTTGTGTTCCTTGACGGGCATGTGGAAGCGATTTCCAACGACACTGGCCTCGACATCCTGCGGTGGTACTGTGCCGTCGGAGACGGCAACGACCCCACAGCGCCTCCAGATGGCGTCGATGTCGACTACTGATTGCATTTTTCTCTGCTCATTTTCCTCTGCCCCAACTTTCTCAAGCGGCCTCTCACCACATGCCTGGAGATTTCGAAAACATGTCCACGTCGCTCGGTTTGCGGAGCGGGTTCTCAAAAACAGCCGTCGTTGCGGCAGCCCTGGTGGCAGTTGCGATGGTGGGGCTGTGGTACTTTGCCTGGCCGGATCTAGCAGACTCAACGATTGCCATGCAACGCGACTTGCTCGAAAGCGGCCTCGGCCCCGATGCCAGCAAGGAGCAGATCGTGGCGATCACGAAGATGGTCGATCAGCTTGGCGCAGATGATGTCTCTCGTGTGCGCGAAGCGCTGTTTGGCGACCTGCGAGGCATGCAGCAGCGGAACATGGCGCGCTACTTTGAGGCTTCTGAGTCGGAACGGGAGGCTGTGCTCGACGCGGATATTGCCCGCATTCAGTTGCTCGGAACGCTGTTCGACGCGGTGAATCCAGGGAGCATGCGGCTGCCAACCGAGGCCGAGCGGGCTCGCTGGGAGGAACGCCGCCAGGCCCGTGAAGAAGGGCGTGAGCAACCTCGCGAGGAGCAGCGGCCGCGCCCGGAAACACCAGAATTCGATCGTGAGCAGGCTGAAGAGTACATGACCGCTCTACGAGCCCGCGCGGAAGAGAAGGGTGTTGAGCTTGGCCGCATGGGTGGCTTTGGCGGCCGCCGTGGCGGTGGTCGTCGTGGCTGAGCGAAGTCAGCGTCGTTTCGCGGTCCATCGGCTACGATGAAGGCATCGTGGCATCTCCTGTAGAAAGCGAAGCCGCCCGCAGCGTGTCGCCTCCGGCACGCATTCTTGAGCTTGCGGGCTCGATTGGATCGCACAGTGGGTTCGAGGATGTTGTCGCCAGCCTGCATGCGGGGCATGGCGCGACAATCGGCGGAACCTGGGGAGCCGGCTGCGCACTGGCGACCGCGGCCCTCGCGAGGCATCTGCACACGACCAAGGAGAGCACCGGACGGAAGCGTGTGTCTGCACGGGCTTCGTCCAAGCGGCCGGCGGCGGGAGAAGGTGGCGTGGTTGTGGCTGTGCTTCCGCACGCGGCCGACGTTGAGGCCTTCGCCGATGACTTGGCGATTTTCACCACGGCGGATGTGGCCGTGCTGCCTGCTGTGGAAACGGTCGATGACGAAGAACTCGCAGGCAGCCCGGATGCGGCCGCGCGTTTGGCCCTCGTGAAGCGGTTGACGCAGCCCGACGCGGCGGTGCGGCCCGAGATCATCGTCACGAGCGTGCAGGCCCTGCTTTCGCCTCTTGATGACCCTCGCGAAATCTCGGCGAGCACCCGGCTGTTTGAGGTCGGTGGGAAACTCGATCCCTCAGATCTTGCCGACTGGCTCGTGGCCCGTGGCTGGCAAGGCTACGATGCGATTGAGATGCCCGGATCCTTCGCCCGCCGTGGCGGCATCATGGATCTCTTCGCGCCCGACTGGGATCGGCCGGTGCGCGTGGAACTCTACGGCGATGAAATCGAATCGCTTCGCACCTTCGACATCGTCAGCCAGCGGAGTGTGGAAGACCTTGATCAGATTGAGGTGACCGCGCTCGCTCGTAGCCACGGCTCCACGCAGCTGACGGAGATTCTGCCCACGGGTTCTGCGTTCGCCCTCGTCGAGCCGATGGAACTTGCCGAAGAGGCACGACGCTGTCATGCCCGCTTGCACGACAGCATTGGCAACCTCTCCGATCCCGAAGAGATGTTTGCCCGCCTCTATCGTTGGCCATCCGTCACGCTCTCGTGTGTGGCCACGGCCAGCCTCGAGGCGGTGGCGCAGCTAGCGATCGAAAGCGTCGAGCGGTTTACGGGTGTGCTCGATCGCGTCCGGGAAGAGCTTGAAAATGTGGGCCGCGACCAAGAGGTGTGGATTGTCTGCCCCACCGAGGCGGAAACCCACAGGCTTGGCGAACTGCTCGCGGAGAGTCGCCCCGCAAAGCAGGGCCGGTTGCATTTTGCCGTGGGGCATTTGTCGGCAGGTTTCCGGCTGGTTCCTGAAAAGCTGGTGTTGATCAGTGCGGCCGAGCTTTTTCGCCGCGAGGATGTGGTGCGTCGCACGCCCAAACATCGGCTCTCGCGCGCCATCGATACCTTTCTGGATCTCCAGGATGGCGACTATGTGGTGCACGTGTCGCACGGGATCGGTCGCTACCGCGGTCTGAAACTGCTTGAGAAGCAGGATCGCACCGAAGAGTTTCTCGACGTGGAGTTTGCGGAAGGCACGCGTGTGTATGTGCCTGCCGCCTGCATCGACCTCGTGCAGAAGTATGTCGGTGGCACGAAACTCGCGCCGAAGCTCGCCAAGATCGGTGGGCGGGCCTGGGAGAAGCAGAAGCAGGCCGTGCGCGAGGCGGTGGCCGACATGGCCGCAGACATGCTGCGGCTTCAGGCGCGTCGTGAGAGTCGGCCAGGTGTGGCCTTCCCCCCCGATACGCAGTGGCAACAGGACTTCGAGGCGGCTTTCCCGTACGACGAGACTCCCGATCAGCTCACCGCGATCAAGGCCATACGAGAAGACATGGAGAAGCCGCAGCCGATGGATCGGCTGCTGTGTGGGGATGTGGGCTTCGGGAAGACCGAACTGGCGATGCGTTCGGCGTTCAAAGCCGCCGATGCGGGCCATCAGGTGGCCGTGCTCGTTCCCACCACCGTGCTGGCAGAGCAACACCGCAGGAGCTTTGCCAATCGATTCGCGGAGTATCCCTTTGAGATCCGATCGCTCTCGCGGCTCGCCAGCACCGCGGAGACACGCGAAACGCTTGAGGGCCTAGCCGCTGGCACGATCGATATCGTGATCGGGACGCATCGGCTGGCAGGAGCGGATGTGCACTTCGCCAGGCTGGGGCTCGTGGTCATCGACGAGGAACAGCGTTTTGGCGTGGAGGTGAAGGAGCGTCTGAAGGCCGTGCGGGCGAGCGTGGACGTGCTCACCATGACGGCGACGCCAATCCCCCGCACGCTCCACATGGCGATGCTGGGCATTCGCGACATCTCCAGCCTCGCCACCCCACCCGCCAATCGACAGCCTGTCGAGACTCGCGTGGCCCGCTGGGATGATGGGCTTGTGCGACACGCGATCGAACGAGAGTTGGCCCGCGGCGGTCAGGTGTTCTTTGTCCACAACCGCATCAAAGACATCCATCGCGTGCGCGAGAAGCTCGCGCGGATTGTGCCCGACGCTCGGGTGGTGATCGCGCATGGCCGGCTTGGCGAGCACGAACTGGAAGATGTGATGCTGGCGTTTGTGCGCGGCGATGCCGACATCCTTCTGGCCACCACGATCATCGAGAGCGGCCTCGACATCCCGCGTGCCAACACCATCTTCATTGACGAGGCCGACCACTATGGCCTCGCCGATCTGCACCAACTCCGTGGCCGCGTTGGGCGAAGCCATCACCGTGCCTACTGCTACATGCTGATTGACCAGGGCACCCACCTCACCGAAACGGCCGCCCGGCGACTGCGTGCGATCCAAGAGTTCTCCAGCATGGGAGCAGGTTTCTCCCTCTCCATGCGCGACCTCGAGATTCGTGGTGCGGGCAACCTGCTGGGAACGCAGCAGAGCGGCCACATCGCCGCGGTGGGCTACGACCTCTACTGCAAACTGCTGGAGCAGGCCGTCCGTGGTTTGAAGCATCTGCCGCCGGCTGAGCCGCCGGCGGTGGCGATTGACCTCCCTGGTCGAGCCTTTCTCCCCCGCGACTACATCCCTGACATTCGCAGCAAGATCGACGTCTACCGTCGCCTCTCGCGAGCGGGCGAGGCGGCGCACGTGGAGGACATCCAAGCCGAGTTGGTCGACCGGTTTGGCCCGCTGCCAGACGAAGCCAAACGCCTCTGCTCGGCGGCCCGTGTGCGAGTGGCGGCGGCGTCTTGGGGGATTGACGCGATCTCTCGGCAGGATGGCCTGCTCGTCTTCAACTTCTACGACATCTCCCGCCGGCGGTTGCTCAAAGAGGCCCTGGGAGGGCTCTTGCGGATCGTGGACGAGCGCACCGCCGCCTATCCCTTGGCTGAGCAGCACCCACGGGCGGAGATCGAGTCTCCCGACGGTCTTTTAAAGATTCTGCGAATCCTGCTGGAAGACGGAGGCACTTCCCCAGCCGCTGCGCACGCGATGCCCCGGCCGGGAAAACGTCGCCGCCGTCGGAAGCCGCGGAGCGAAGCAGGGTGATCCGTCGTTAAGCGGCAAGGGCAGGGGCGCCAGCCCCTGATTAACACGCAGATGCCGCAATTCGAGGGCTTTTTGCCCCAGAAACGCTGTTGCGACGGGCGATGGCGGGTTTCTATAGTCCCCGCCCCAACGACTTCTCAAGGAGCCCCCCGTGGCCCGATCTCGACAACCTTTCGAGGCCAGCCTGACCGCCCTGCCTGTTCGCAGTGGGTTGCGTTGTCTCCTGGCGATAGGCCTGGTGTCGTTCACTCTCGCGGGGAACAACGCGGCTGCCCAGCGAATCGCGAACCAGTTTGACCAGCAGGCGGCTGGCTCGACGTATGGGGCTTCGACGGGGTTTGAGCAGCAGGGTGTGGACACGGCTGTTGCCCGGCCGTTCATTCCCAAGGAAAACACGCGGCCGTCGTCGTGGCCGACCGCGCGCAAGACGCCTCAAGGGAGCGTGGTTTCAAGCATTCGAGCCAATCCCGGCAGTCCACTGGTGCCGATCGACGGCCCTTCTCCTGTCGCCTCAGCCGTCGTGCAGGCCCTGGCCGAGGTGCCGCTGACATCCTCCGCAGCGGTGCCGGAAGCGGGTGTGGTGCAGACGCAGTATGTCGAGCCCGCCACGGCCGTCTCCTCCTATCCCTCGACAGGCGCGTCTGCCGCCGTCCTGCCCCAGACGCTGCCTGCCGATCAGCAGGCTCTGCTGGAACCCACCCCTTCGCGTATGGCGGATGGCTTTTCGCCGGCTGCAGAAAAACCCGCCGATCCGCTCCTCGAGCAGGCTCAGTCCCTCCAGACCGCGATGGTGATCGCACGGGTGGGGCCGGAGGTGGTGCTGGAGAGTGATCTCATCACGCCGAGCGTGGCAGAATGGCTCGAGAAGGTGACCCCCGGGCTCCAGCCGGAACAGGTTCGCGAGTTGAAGATGCAGGTGTATCGGCACCTGCTCACGCAGCACATCGAGGCGTTGATCGTCTACGTCGATGCCCGTCGCACGATTCCGGAAGAGGCGATTCCGGAGATCGAAAGCAAAGTCAATGAAGCGTTTGACGCCGAGCAGCTTCCCAGGTTGATGGAAGCTGCGAATGTGGCCAACTCCTTGGAATATGAACAGATCCTCCGCTCGCGAGGCCAGTCGCTTGATCGCCTCAAGAAGGCATTTTTTGAGCGAGCCATCGCGCAGCAGTGGTTGCAGCAGGCTCTTGAAGCAGGCGCCGGCGGTGAGATTCCGCACGCCGAGTTGATCGCCTACTACCAGAAGCACCTTGCCGAGTACGAATATCCGGCACGCTCGAAGTTTGAAGAACTCTCCGTGCGGTTTGGTCGTGAACGCACCCGCGAACAGGCGTGGGGCATGCTGGCCGCGATGGGGAATCGGGTGCTTTCCGGTGAGGATTTGGCCGAGGTGGCTCGGCAAGATTCCGAGGGGCCCACGGCCTCAAGCGGGGGTGGGTTTGACTGGACGACCCAGGGGAGCCTGCGGTCAAAAGTCATCGATGAAGCGATTTTCAGCCTTCCTGTCGGAAAACTCAGCACGATTCTCGAAGACGACATGGGCCTCCACATTGTGCGGGTGGTGGAGCGGACCGACGCCGGCCGGACGTCGTTTCTCGAGGCTCAGGTGGAGATTCGAGACAAGATTCGTGCTGAAAAGCACGCCAAGACCGTCGAAGAGTATCTCTCCAAACTTCGCGAGCGGACCCCGGTGTGGACCATCTTCGACGATGAAGAGGACCCCCAGCAGGCCGCCTCGATCGCAGGCAGTGGTTCAGCAGGGCGCTGACGCAACCTCGTTGCCGACCTTTCTCCACACCGATAAACTGCCGCAGTCGGTGGGTCGGAGGCTTTGATCCTGCCGAAGTTGTTCACTTCAGAGGCGATGCCCCCATGCCCCCACTGTCTGCTGCTGCTCCTCGATCTGCATCCGTGGCCCCCGCTCCTCCGGCATCCCCCCCGGCACCCCCGACGACGGACGCAGGAACGGCACAGCTTTCACTCGATGGCGTGACGATCGACCTTCCGCTGCTTGAGGGGAGTGAAGGGGAGCGGGCAATCGACACGTCGAAGTTGCGGGCCAAAACGGGCGTCGTGACCCTCGACGAGGGCTACGTGAACACGGGCTCCACGACGAGCGCGATC
>JAPOIM010000028.1:0-22879 GCA_029978905.1 Planctomycetota bacterium | reverse complement strand
TGAAGATGCTTGTTTGAGATTCCCGAAACGGGGGGTTGAGCTTCCCGGGGGCTTCCCGGGGGGGTGGCGGAGAAGTGCGACTTCATTGAGGTTAGCTATCTGCTGATCTACGGAAAGCTGCCGACCACGGATGAGCTCAACGCCTTTCGGAAGTCGCTCTCGCATCACTCGATGATCCACGAGGACATGCGGAGCTTCTACAACGGGTTTCCCCGCGACGCTCACCCCATGGCCATCGTGGGGAGTGTGGTGGGGGCGTTGTCGACCTTCTATCAAGATTCGCTCGACGTGCGCGATCCACACCAGGTCGAAGTGAGCGTGCACCGTTTGCTGGCGAAACTGCCCACGATCGCCGCTTACAGCTACAAGAAGTCGATCGGCCAGCCGCTGATCTATCCGCGGAACGACCTCTCCTACTGCGAAAACTTTCTGCAGATGATGTTCGCGGTGCCGTGTGAGGAATACCACTGCGACCCTGATTTCGCAGATGCCCTCGACATGCTGCTGATCGTGCATGCCGATCACGAGCAGAACTGTTCCACCTCCACGGTGCGGATGGTCGGGTCGAGTGATGCCAATCTGTTTGCCAGCATTTCGGCAGGAATCTCGGCTCTCTGGGGACCGCTGCACGGCGGTGCCAATCAGGCCTGTGTTGAGATGCTTGAGCAGATCGTGGCTGACGGCGGCGATGTAAAGAAGTACGTCGACATGGCCAAGAACAAGAACTCGGGCTTCCGCCTGATGGGCTTTGGTCACCGTGTCTACAAGAACTACGACCCGCGAGCGAAACTTATCAAGGCCTTCTGCGATCGGCTGCTGGCCAAACTTTCCCTCAGCGATCCGATTTTCGACATCGCCCAGAAGTTAGAAGAAGTGGCGCTCGCCGACGAGTACTTCATCGAGCGGAAGCTCTATCCAAACGTCGACTTCTATTCCGGCGTGATCTACCGAGCGATGGGGATTCCGGTGCAGATGTTTCCCGTGCTCTTTGCGATGGGACGCCTGCCTGGCTGGATCGCGCACTGGGTCGAGATGCACCACTCCCCCACGAAGAAGATTTGCCGGCCACGGCAGATCTACACGGGAGAGAACCTCCGCGAGTTTCCCGCGATCAACGAGCGCTAGTCTGGAGCGTTCGCTGCCCCGATCGCATTGTGCGAGTCGCCCGTCGGCTCACCGCTTGCGGCGGAAGAAGTCGCTGAGGATATGGCCGCACTCGTCGGCCAAGACGCCGCCGAGGTGCTCCACGCGGTGATTGAGCCGCGTGTCTTCAAAGAGCGTGTAGAGAGATCGCACGGCGCCTGCCTTCGGGTCAGCTGCGCCCCAGACCACCGCGGGCACCCGCGCCTGAAGAATCCCTCCCGCACACATCGGGCAAGGCTCGAGGGTGACGTAGAGCGTGCAGCCCTCCAGCCGCCAGCTACCGAGGCTCGAGGCGGCCTGTGTGAGGGCGATCATTTCTGCGTGGGCGGTCGGGTCTTGAAGCTGCTCACGCTGGTTGTGGCCGGCGGCGATCACCCGCCCTCCGGCCACCACAACGGCCCCCACGGGAACTTCGTCTTCTGAGGCGGCGATCCTCGCTTCGTCGAGGGCCAGCCGCATCCATCGCTCGTGCTGACTGTCGGCGAACAGCTCGCCTGGTGGGGTGCCGATGTCGAGGATGTCGCGGGGCATTGTGAGGGGACCGTTCCGGGAGGAAATCGCGGGGTTTTGATACTCGCCAAACCGAGGGCCAGGATGGGGTACAGTAGCATGTCGGCACAAGGCGACGGCCTTGGGAATGGTCGCCGAGACTGCGGCAGCGCCGCCTACCGAAAAGGACCGCACTATGCAGCCGGAATTTCTCTCGCAACTCTACCTGGCAGGCCTGCGGTGGGCCCATATTCTCGCGGCGATGGTCGCGGTCGGTGGGCTTTTCTACGCCCGCTTCGGCCTGCTCCCCGCCATGCAGGTGCTCGACGAGGAGAGTCGTGAGAAGCTTCACGACGGAATCCGCAAGCGATGGCTGCCCTGGGTAATTGGTTCGATCACCCTGCTCTTGGTAAGCGGGCTGTCAAACTTCCTCCTGTTTAACGAAGCCGCCAAGGCTTGGGAGGATGGCACGTGGATGAAGGAGACGAGCTACCACGCCCTCTTCGGCGTGAAGTTCTTGTTGGCCCTTGGAGTGTTTTACTTCGCCAGTGGGCTTGTCGGCCGCGGCGAGGGGACCGCCTGGATGCGGGCCAACCGTGGCAAGTGGCTCTCCGTTACGATCCTGCTCGCCGTGGCGATTGTCATGCTCTCAGGCTGGATGCGGGGACTGCATGTGGGGCCGAACCGTGTGCTCGACGAGAGCGCCGATGGCGTGCAGCTGGAAGTTGTCGAGGCAACAGAGACCACGGAATCCGCGGCAGCCACGGAACCGGCCGAGGAGGCTCCAGAGTCCGCCGCCGACACAGAGTGATGTGAGCGGTTGGCGTGTGGGCAACGAGGTCTGAAGGAGGTCTTCAGTGGACAAGAAGCAAAAGAAACGAATCGACGTGGTCCAACAGAAGATCCAAAAGTTGCAGCAGTTGCTGGCTGCGGCGAAAAAGCAGCCTGACGACCCCGCGGAGATTCCGCGAATTGAGGGAGAGCTGGCCGCTTTGCACGAGGAGCTCACCAAACTCAAGCAGTCGTAGGGTGGCCTGTCATGCCGGGTGGCCGCTCCTGCGTGTTGCCTGAGGGTATGATTGGGATGCCGGGGCACTGCTGGGAATCTTGGAATCATGGGCCTACTCGACTCGCTCAAGAAAGCCTTCGCGGGCAATCCTCGTGTCGACCTCTCCACCCGCTTTGAGCGGTTGAAGGAAGCGGTCGCCGGGACAATGTCGAAGTTTTACAAGTCGCGCGACCTCAAGGACGGGAGTGTTGTGGGCTTAAAACTCCTCGACTCTAAGAAGCTCGATCCGATCGAGGCCCGTTACAAAGGCTTGAATAAGCCGACTGAAGGCGAGATTGGCTCGCAGATTCACGGCGAGCACATCGTCAAGACGCTCGAGTGGGGCGTTGCCCGCGATGGCACGAAGTTTGTCGTGCAGGAGTACATCGAGGGCTCAGGGCTGCACTCGATTCTCGGTCGGCGTGCGGAAATGGACCCCGCCACGCGAATCGACCTCGTGCGGCAGGCTGCGAAGGCGTTGGCTGCGGTGCACGCGGCAGGCTATGTCCACCGCGATATCTGCCCGCGAAACTTCCTGCTGGAGCCAGGCGGGCGGCTGGTGCTGATCGATTTCGGGCTGACCGTGCCCGACAAGCCCGCCTTCATGCAGCCGGGAAATCGCGTGGGCACGCCGAGTTACATGGCTCCCGAGGTGGTGCGTCGCCGCCAGGCCGATCATCGGCTCGATATTTTTTCGTTTGGCGTCACGGCCTACGAGATTCTCACCTGCGAACTGCCCTGGCCCCGTGGCGGGAGTGGCCACGCCGCCATGCGGTCGACCGAACCGACGGACATTCGCGACTACTGGCCGGAAATCCCGGAATCGCTGGCAAAACTCGTGATGGCGTGCGTTGAGAGTGATCCCGACAAGCGGCCGGCGACGATGGAAGATATCCTGACCCGTTTAGAGCGGGTTGAGGTGGCTGTCGGCTGAGAAAAACCCGCCAAAACGCGACTTCTCGGCTGCTTCGAGCGGGCCTTGAAGCCGGTTTCGGTGGGCTTTAGGATACGAGGCTCACGAGAATTCGTGCGGCAGCGGTGCGCGGGGTTCTCGGTTTTCGATTTCAGGCTTTTTCCGTTCCAGGTTTTCAAGGGTTTTGAGGTTTCGCCATGACGATGGACAAGAGTCTCCGCGTTCGTAAGGGTTCTTCGCGGGCCCGTGGCGTTCTCACCCGTGCCGAACGCGTTGCGAAGCTCGAGGAACTCGGCACCTGGAAGGACGGCCAGCGGCCGCTCGGTCTGCCCAAGGTCCGTGTCTACAAGGTCGTCCTCAAGAAGAAGAAGAAGACGAAGGAAGACGCGGCTCCCGAGACGGGCGGCAAGAAGAAGAAGTAGTCATCGCCTGCTCGGCGGCTGCTCGCCCCGACGCGATGACCTGTGGAATTCCGACGCCCTCAAGGGCTGCTCCTGCGATTCCACATCCAGGCACTTCGGCGACAAGTTGCTTGATGCGGCTGACCCGCTCCACATGCCCAAGATGGTACTGGGGCATGGCCCCCTCCCAGCGTGCCACCCGCACCAGGCTCGGGCGGCCATGGGCCCCGAGCAGCTGCCCCACCTCCTGAGTGGCTCGCTGCACCAGCGTGTCGTCGTCGAGCGACGCCGCGGCCGGATCCAGGGCTCCACCGAGAAACACCCGCATGAGCAAATGCCCCGCGGGGGCGCGGTGGGCAAACTTCGAACTGGAGAAACTCACCGCCAGAATCTGGCGACGTTCCTGCCTCGGAATCACGAGCCCGGCGGCGTCGAGCGGGTGCGAAATGGCCTCACGCGGGTAGCCCAGGGACACAATCGCGGAACCCGCGTACTCGATGCTCGCCAACTCGGCGGCGAGCGCCGGCGAAAGTGGACGCACGATGCCCGCAGCTCGTGGTGCAGGGGCGGTGATGATCACCGCCTCGGCTTCGAGCGTTTGGGTGAGCGGCTGCGCGAAGTCGGGGTCAGGGGCTGCGTGTGTGGGGGGGGAGGGCGAGAGCTCAACACGAAAGCCATCCCGACGCTCGATTTCCAAGACGCGGCTTTGGAGGGTGCTGACGCCACGGGCGCGCAGGCTCGTGATCCAGCGGGTGGCGAGCGTGTCGAGGCCCGTGGCGAGGGTGACAAAGTGACCATACCGAGCTCCTGCCGCCGCTTCGCGACGGTCGGCGGTGACGAGGCGTTTCTTCTCGCCGGCTCGCAGGCTGCCAAACTGCTTTTCCATCGCCAGGAAGTCGGGCAGCGCCGCAGCCATGCTGAGTTTTGCGGGGTTGGCGGTCCAGATCCCGGAACAGAGCGGTTGCACGAGTCGCTCGAAGGCTTCGCGCCCCAGTCGGCGGACGGCAAACGCCTCCAGGCTTTCGTCGCTCGCCTTCGAGGCCGGCACGAACCGCTCACAGGCCACCCGCAGTTTCCCGAGCGGAGAAAGCAGCGGCGATCGCAGCAGGCTCGTAAGCTGTCCGGGCACCATCAGGCGAAAGCCTGCGGGCACGGCGTGCAGCTGACCTCTCCCCAGCACGAGCGCACGTCGGGCCGTGGCTTGCAGAGGGAGAATCTGATCCTCAAGTCCGAGCTGCACGGCCGTTTCCAAAGCTTCAGGCCGTGTGGTGAGAAAGCTGTCGGCCGATCGCTCGATCAGCCAGCCATCTTCACGGATGGTTTCGATCACTCCGCCTGCTCGGCCTGCGGCATCGATGAGAGTTGTCTGCCAGCCGGCGTTGACCATCACGTCTGCCGCGGCAAGGCCCGCGAGACCCGATCCGATGACGACACACCGGCAACGCTTCGACGATTCTGGCGACGTCATGAGCAGTCCAACTCCTTTGCGAAACGCTCTATTTTACCCGATGTGGCCAGGTTGACGGCCGGATGCTCCAGGTGGGCGTCGGTCCTTGGGTAGGCTCGCGAAGCCACGGAATCTGCTCTGGACCCGATCCCTCGGGATACCTAGTGTCCACCGTGATAAAGATTCCCAGCGGACATGCACGGAAGGGAATCGTGACACCGATCGTGGAGGGATCCTGACGTGGCGACTCGCTTTGATCGCAAAATGTGCGGGGCGCACAGTAAGCCCACCGCGACCGCACTGGCATCGATGGGCATTCTGACGCTGGGCCTCGCCCCGCTGGTCGATCAGCACGCGGTGGTTGCCGCGGAGCCTGATCCCGTGGTGGTCGCGGCTGAAGCAGGTGCCGCTCCAAGGGCGTTGATGCGGGTGGCGCCATGGATTGAGTCCATTGGGACTCGAGAGGCGGCTGGCGTGAGCCAGCCTTTGCAACTCGCCAAGCAGTTTCCTCGTGTCACCGAACCGGTCGCGCTCGAGAACGCGTCGGCGACCGATCTGCCTCCGGCGGAGAGTAGTTTTTCGGCCACGCAGGAAGAGCCTGCTCGCTTGCCTGTGTCACCTGGTGGACGGTTGTTGCGAAGTCATCAGCCCAAGCCTCAGTCATTCGCCACGCTGACCAGCGGCTGGACGGAAATCTCTGAAGAGGAGGAAGGGGCCAGCCCGGTCGAGGCCGCGACCGCGGAGTCGCTCGGCTCCGATGAGAGCGTGCTCCAAACTGCGGCCATCGAAGAGGTGCCTGCGGCGACGGAGAGCGATCCTCTTGCGTTTGCTGCGACTGAAGACGCAGGTGATGCCGGCGAGGATGCCGTGGTCGACTCACTCGATCCCACGGCCGCTGAAAGCGAGGCTCTCGTGAGCGAGGATGCGAGCGCTCTACCGCCGCAGCCTGCAGCCAGCGAGACCGCTCCCACGTTGGCGATTGATCCGGCGAGCTTCCGTGGTGTGCTGCCTGGCACCACCACCCGAGAAGAACTGCTGGAGTCGTGGGGTGACGGCGAGGCGTTTGTTCGCGAAGACGGCAGCGAAGGCCTCTTCTGGGAAATGCCTCCGTTTGAGCGCGTGGAAGTGGTGCTTGGCGATGATGTTGTGCAGTCGATCTACATTCGCCTTGCCGAGCCCTCCTCCGTGGACGCACTGGCCAAGCAGCTGGAGATCGACGACCTCCGCACCGTCTCCGTGCTCGATGCCGATGGCGTCGCAGTCGGTGAAGTGTTCCCTGAACGGGGCGTGATCTTCAGCCTGGACCCTGGCACAACGACCGCCACGGCCTTGATGCTTGAGCCGCTTGATCCCGAGGCGTTCGTGCTGCGGGCCGAAGGTGAGTTCAACACCAGTGTGGCCAATGCAGTCACGGACTTGCAGTACGCGGTGGAGGTTGACCCTGAGTATCAACGAGCTCATCGGCTGCTGTTGGTCCTGCTGTGCGACCAAGGTCGCTGGCTGCAGGCCGCTGACGTGGCGGCGGCGACTGAGACGCTTGCACCAAACGACTCGTGGACGCTGCTGAAGCATGCCTCGGTGATGCTGGAACTCGGTCGCTACGACGAGGCGATTGCCAAGACACAGCAGGTGATTGAAGGGCAGGATGTGCCTCCGCTGGTGATGGCTCAGGCTGAGCGGCAGATGGGGCAGATCGAACTCGCACTGCCTTCGCCCGATTATCAGAAGGCACTCAACCACTTCACCTCGGCAATCAAGCTGGCAGCTCCGCTGGCGGAAAACCCTGCGGCTCCGCTGCGGCGTGCAGCTCTCGATATCGAGTTGGATAGCCACCTCGGCACGGCTCTGGCGATCGCCAGCGGCACGTGGCAGCAGAAGGATCGCGTGCTGCCGAAGTGGATCGCTCGTGCCGAAGGATTCGCCCGGAAGCTTGCCGAAGAGGAAGATGGCAACCCGACGCTCGAACTGCGACTTTGCCAGGGAGCGCTTGCCGTTTCCGCGGCATCAGTCGATGGCGACAGCCCCATGCCATGGATCAAGCGGCTGCTGACGGTCCGGTCGGCGATCGGCAGTGAAGTCACCGACCCATGGAGGCGGCGGAAGGTCGACTGGGAAGTTGGTCAAGCCTTGGCCGACGCCCTCACGGCAGCTCAGCTCCGTGGCGACACCACCGACATGCTCGACAACGCCACGCTCACCGCGGCATACCTCGAGCGTGGAAGTCAGCAGCGTGACCTGACCCCCGACGAACGCAAGGAGTTTGGGGATCTCTTGTTCCGGATCGGCATCCTCTACAGCCTGCAGAAGGGCGATCACGAAACTGCGGTCACCTGGTTTGACAAGACTCTGCCGCTGTGGGAGCGAAATGACTCGTTCGTCTACCGTGGCGAAGTCGGCCGACTTGGAGAAGCCTACGTGAGCATGGCGATCTCCTACTGGCAGGTGGACCGTCGTGCGGAAGCCGTCGACCTGTGCAGCACCGGCGTCGACATGATGGTGACAGCCGTGGACGCCAACGAGATGCAAGAGCAGGCTCTCGCGGTTGGGTACGGCAACCTCTCGACGATGTATGCCGAGCAGGGCGACGCCGAACGCTCCGAGATGTATGCCGAGATGGCAAGCCGCGCTGAGGCCACGGGGACTCGCCAGTAGCCCATCAGGTCGTGTAATACGAACAGCGGGGCAGGCGACGACGGTTGCCTGCCCCGCTCTCGTTTTTACCGCCCGACGACCGGTGGCAGCCAGCTGCAGAGGTACCAGCACCGCGGGGCCGTCCACTCTGCAAGTGCGTCGAGCGAGAGGGTGATGCCAGAGGCTTCGATGCGGGCGGATGCCGTGCCCGCCGTTCCGAGCACCTCGTCGAGCAGGCCAACAGGCTTGGCATACCGCACCACCCGCACGTTCTCATCGGTCAGGCCAGTGAGTTCGACCGCGCGGGCCACGGCGTCCTCCAAGAAGCCCATCTTGTCGACAAGCCCCACGTCGATCGCTTGCTGTGCGGTGAAGATGCGGCCCGTGCCAATCTCTTCGAACTGCTCGTCCGTGATCTTGGGGCGGCCTGTTCGTACGATTGACGCGAATCGCTCAAACATTTCATCCACGAGGGTTTGCAGGACCGCTCGCTGCTGCTCTTCCAGTTCTGGCCCGCGCGATTTGGTCGGGCTGAGCATCTCTTTCATCGGGCCGCTGGAGACCGTGGTGTCGCTGATATCAAACCGTTCGAGCAGCTGGGAAAAGTCGTAGTTGGGAATCAACACGCCAACGGAACCCGTGAGGGTTGCCGGTTCGGCAAAGATCACGTCCTCCTCGCCGCCAGTTGCCATGGCGATGTAGTAGCCGCCACTCGCGGCAATCCCGCCCATGCTGACGACGATGGGAAGCTCTCGCTTGGCAGCGAGCGTGGTGAGGCGGTGGTGGATCTCATCCGAACCGCTGACCGTGCCGCCAGGGGAATCGATTCGCAGGACGATCGCCCGGATCGTGTCGTCGGACTCGAGTCGGTCGATTTGCCGACTGGCGAAGCCATCGCCTCCCAGGATCGCGCCAGAAATTGTCACGATCGCGACCTTCGGGGTGGCCGACGACGACCGCGAGTGGAACGTTTCCACTACCTTGGAATCGGTCTGGAAATAGGTCGCATTCGCTCCAGCGCTCGCCACGGCCACCATCACCGCGATCGCCGTGATGATCCAGGCGAGGCGGCCGCCCCAGCCACGACGCGGTGGTTCGAGGATGACTCGTGTGGGCGCCTCCTCGCCTCTCGGACGCAGGCTAGAGGGGGTGACATCGGCTGCCATAAGTGTGCCTCGCGGGTGGGGAAATCCTGGTGCCGCCGGGAGACGGCCGTCCAAAACAGCAGTTTAACGCTGCCCAGAGACACGAGTGGAATCCTCCCGGTTTGTCGTGTTGCCAGGGAGTTCAAACCATCGCTACCCTCCGGGTGCTGTGCAGACCACAGCGAGAGCACGTGAGGAAGGAGTGTGGCGGTGATCGTTTCGGTGAGCACGGAGTGTTTTCCCGACCTGCCTCTGTATGAGGCGATCGAGCGACTGGCTGAGCTGGAGTTCACCGCCGTCGAGATCGACGTGCACGAAGGAGGGCACCTGGAGCCGGCCAAGGTATTGGCTGATGGCGAGTCGGCTCTCGTGCAGTGCACCGATCTCCAGCGACTGCGGCCGGTGGCCGTGTCTTTTTCCTCGCCCGAGACGCCTGACGTCTACGAGCGATTCCAGGCCTGCTGCAAACTCGCGAAGGCGATCGGCGTCGTGACGCTGGTCGTGGAGTCGTCGGAACTCGGTACGCCGTTCAATGGCGAGATCGAACGGCTGCGAAAGCTGGTCGCGATCGCCTCCGGTGCTGGGCAGGTGGTGGGTGTTAAAACCCAGAGCGATCGGATGACCCAAGACGCTGAGACGACGGCGTCGCTCTGCCGCAACGTGCCAGGCTTGGGGGTCACGCTCGATCCGAGCTACTTCATCTACAGTCGTGGGAAGAAGCCTGCCAACTGGGATCCCATCCTGCAGTATGTCTGCCACGTGCACCTGCGCGACACGAAGCCTGACGCGTTTCAGGTTCGCATCGGTCAGGGTAGCGTGGAGTATGGGAAGCTGGTGAACCAGTTGCAGCGTTTTAACTTCAACCGGGCCCTGTGTGCCCACATGCCACCACTCGACGGCGTTGATCAGACGGGCGAACTTCGAAAGATGCGGCTGCTGCTCGAAAGCCTGCTGTAGCGAAGTGTTGGCGTGTGCGCATCGCCGGCTCGGAGTCGCGAACACCGCGTCGCTACGTCGGCATCAGGTGAAGTTTGCCTGTTTCGGCGAGGCAGGAGAAGTCGCTTGAGCTCAGCAGGCGGCCTTGGCTGCGAGCAAGGGTGAGTCGGCAAAAGGTCTCTGCGGCGGAGAGACCCGCGAGGTCATTGCGGGCCGCGAGGACGCGGTCGGCGTGATGGGCGACTGCCAGCACGACGAGGTTTTCGCGCACGCGTGCCGCGAGGCCGCCGACGAGCAGCTGCCGATCGGCGAGGTCGCGGCCGTGCCGTCGCAGCGCCCGTTCACTCGCGCGGGCCGCTGCCGATAAGCCACGTCGGGCGGTGGACGCGAATGAGCGGAAGCGTGCCTGGAGAATGGACCGATCTTCAGCGGCGGAGGAGCGTCGGCTGATCGCCAGCCGCAGCAGCGGCCCCAGTAGACGCAGAGGGGATTGGCGTCCGCGCGCGTGGAGAGGATGCCGTTTGAGTAAGCCTTTGAAGAGTGCGAGTTCGAGGAGCCCGCTTTCTCCCTCGTAGGTGTTCACCGCGAAGTGGTCGTGGAGAGAATCCCCGAGCGGGTGTCCGAGGAGAAAGGCCCGGCCGCCATGAATGCCGTAGGCATCGGTCGCGGCATCGCGCACGAGACCACTGGCGGTGACCTTCGCCACCACAGCTTCAAGTTCACCCGTGCCGCCGGCATCAATCGCCGCAGCGGCCCAACTCGTGACGGCTTCACAGGCGACCCGTGCCGCCGCGATTCGACCCACGCGGCCTTGGATCAGCTCACGCGTGGCGATGGGCTGGCCCCAGGTTTCGCGCGAGCGGGCGTAGGTGGTGGCTTCACTGAGCATCAACGAGAGTGTGCCCACGGCCTGGGCGGCGAGCGTGACTCGGCCGCGGTTGAGGCCATGCCAGACGATCTGCATCGCATCGGGTTCACGACCAGGTTTCGGCTGGGGCGTGAGGATGTCGTTGGCCTGCACTTCAAACTGCCGCAGCAGGATCGCCTGGTTGTGGGCATGCTTGAGCGGGTGCAGCAGGCATCGCTCGAGCCGCAGGCTGTCGCTGTCGTGCGACGGAAGCTGCACGAGCAGGACCACGGGTTTGTGCTCGTTGTCGGCATCGCGGGCGAGCAGTTTCACCAACCGCCCGTGGGTGGCACCGGTGATAAACAGTTTGTGACCGCTCACGAAGAGCCGGCCATCGCGGCGTTCCAGGGTGGTGGCCACTCGCCCGAGATCGCAGCCTGCGTCGGGCTCGGTGGCGGCGAAGATCGACAAAGGCGTGCCGCGCGCGAGCCCTGGAAGATGTCGCTGCTGCTGCTCGGCAGTGCCAAAATCGCGGAGGGCCCACACTGCACCGATTGTGGAGTGCACAGAGAGCATGCCCGCCGAGGTGGGCGACACCTTCCCAAGGTTGGAGACCACGCGGCACAGGTCGTGCATACCACCGCCGCACCCGCCATGCGTGCGGGGCACGGCCAGGCCAAAGAGCCCCGTGCTCGCGAGCGCGTGCTCCGCTGACGTCGACAGCCGCCCCTCGTTGTCAAAAAGGGTGCCCTCGTCGCGCAGCTGGTGCGCGAGCGCGACGGCGTCGTTCTCCACGGTGGCGACAGGGGGAGGAAGTGCAGCCGCTGCTGCTTCGGCGGCGGCAGCAAAACCACCCGCAGACGAAGACTGCCAGAGGCATGCGGCCGCCGGATGAGGTGAGGTCGCGGTGGGCTTTGCCGGCTCGATGAAGGTCATGCCTGGCAGGAGTGGCGAGGTGCCCTCGGCCAAGGCCTCGGTGTGTTCGCGAAAGTGATCGGCGACAACGTGACGGCGGACTTTCATGGAAGGCGTCATCTCTCCGGTGTGCGGGTCGAAACTACGGCCGAGCAGGAGCAGGTGGCCAGCCTGCCAGCTTTTCGGGAGGTGCTGTTGCCGAAAAGCCACGCGGTGGGCAAGCCATGTGAGCAGGCGGGGGTGCTTGAGAGCCTGTCGGCGGCTCGTGACGGCGAGCCGCAGGGAACGCACTGCAGCGCGGAGCACCTCGGGCTCAGGCACGATGATCGCCAAAGGCTTCCGCAGTCCGTCGCCGATCACGCACACCTGGGCGATGGCCGGATCTTCGGCGAGGGCTGCTTCCACATCGGCTGGGGGGAGTTTTTCACCTCCTGACAGCACGAGTGCGTCGACCGCCCGACCCGCAATCTGCAACTGGCCATCGGTGTCGATGGTTCCGCGGTCACCGGTCGAGAGCCAGCCATCTTGGGTGAGCGGACGACGTGTTGGTGCCTCGGCCTCAATCACTCCCAGCGCGAGCCCTGCGCTCTGCACCTCAAGCACGCCGTCGTTGCTGCAGCGGACCTGGACGCCTGCGATGGGGGGGCCGACGTAGCCCGGGCGACTGTTGCGAGGGCTTGCCAGGCTGATCACAGGGCCTGCTTCGGCAAGGCCATAGCCTTCCACCAGCGGCACCCCGGCCTTGGCAAAGGCCTCGGCGGTGCGTCGGCGGAGGGCAGCCCCGCCAGAGATGCACACTCGCACCCTTCCGCCAAGGCTCGCGGGGAGGTCGCGGATCGTGCCGGCTGCGAGTGCCCGCTCAATCCGTTCGTAGAAGGCGGGCACGCCAAGGATCACCGTTGGAGAAACTTCCCTCGCGGCGTCCATCACCCGCGTCCGCTCTTCGACGATCGCGAGGCACGCGCCACGCACCAGGGCTGTGCCGAGGTCTCCCGTTCGCGCGAGCGAATGGCTCATCGGAAGCCATGCCAGCCGCACGTCCTCGGGCTCCTCGAGAAACACGCTCGCAGCGGCGATGGCATTGGAGGAGAGCGACCGCTGGGAGTGCACCACGCCGCGACCGCGGCCCGTGGTTCCCGAGGAAAAGAGGATCACCGCCTCTTCGTCAGGATCACATGCGGCCACCCGAATGGCGAGGTCGCTCAGGAGGTCCCCCGCTTCACATGATCCATGTTCGGCGAGCAGGCTGTCGGTGGACGCGTGGCGAAGATCTAGCACGGGGCATGGCATGGCAGCCAAGGGCTCGCCGAGCGTGCCTGTGGCCAGGAACGCCTTCACACCGAGACTGCTACACCACTCACGCACGAGTGTCGAGGACATCTCCGTGTGCAACGACACAGGCACGATCCCGGCGAGAAGGCAGGCCAAGTCGGCCACGACCCAGTTGGCTGTCAGCGGGCCGAGGTGTGCCAGGCGGTCACCGCGTGCGAGCCCCTCGGCCTCCAGCTGCTTCGCGAGCGCAACGGCGGATTGGGCGACGGCGCTCCAACTCCACGTGGACACAGTTGGAGCGTGTGGTGACAACCGGGCCGCGCGCGGTGTGGTCAGGGCAGGGCGGTGGGGATGCGCCGCCACACGCTCGTGCAGGAGGGCCACGAGCGAGTGGGCCTGGCTGCCGATGTCGGGCGCGGAAGACGGCACGGCTTCACACGATGGGGGAGGGTGCATGCGTCACCTCTGCGGGCCGGAGGCGACCTCCAGAAGGACGGCCACGCCCTGCCCGAGCCCCACGCACATCGCGGCCAATCCCAGCCCGCCGTTGCGGCGTCGCAGTGCGTGCACGAGCGTGGTCACCATACGGGCGCCGGTCGCACCCAGCGGATGGCCAATCGCCAGGCTGCCACCATGCACATTGACCCGATCAGGGGCGAGGCCGAGGGCGCGGATGTTGTGGATCGCCTGGGCCGCGAAGGCCTCGTTGATCTCGACGAGATCAATGTCGCTCAAACGGGCGCCCGTGCGGGCGAGCAGTTTCTCTGTCGCGACCACTGGCCCGGTGCCCATCAATGCCGGCGAAACTCCCACGGCAGCGGCGCCGAGCACGCGGGCGAGTGGCTCGATGCCGAGCTGTGCCGCGGTGGTCTCTGCCATGAGCGTCACAGCCGCCGCCCCGTCGCTCAGCGGTGAACTCGTGGCCGCGGTGATTGTGCCTACCTTTGGCAAGAACGCGGGTTCCAAGGCCGCCATCGCCTCGAGCGACGTGTCACCGCGAATCGCCTGATCCCGGCAGACCTCCACCAGGCCGCCGGCTTCGTCGTGGCCGAGGACCGGCACGATCTCATCGGCGAACCCACCGGAGTCTGCGACTGCGGCTGCTTTACGATGGCTCTCGAGGGCGTACTGTTCCTGTTCGGCACGCGAGATGGCGGATTCGGACGCGAGGTGTTCGGCGGTAAGGCCCATCGAGAGCACGCCGCGGCTCGAGCGGCCAAACACCTGCGGATGCATCTCCAACTGCGATTCCATAGGCAGGTGATGCATGTGCTCCACGCCACCTGCAAGTTGGATGTCGGCCTCGCCGCAGCGAATAGCCTGGCAGGCTCGCATGATGGCCTCGAGGCCTGACCCGCACAGGCGGTTCATGGTGCTGGCGGCCGCCGTGAAGGGAAGCCCCGCGAGGAGCGCGGCATTGCGGGCCACGTTGCCGCCGAGTTCGCCATGTTGTTTCGTTGCGCCGAGGAGCACGTCGTCGATCGCTGCTGGATCGACACCACTGCGGCGGACCGCCTCCGCGAGCACCCGCGCGGCGAGTTCATCGCCGCGAACATTGCGGAAGCAGCCACGGGTTGCGTGGGAGCGGCCGATGGCGGTGCGGCAGCAGGCGACAAGGACGGGCTGGTGAGTCATAGAAGCGTGTGAGGGCTCGGTTCAGTGGGAGACGACAGCAGAGGAGGGGCGATGGTGAAACGTGGCTCCATCACGGGCGAGCTTCGTCAGCCGCTCCGTGGGGAGCATCCGCGGCCCAAGCGGGGCGAGCGGTTCAAGGCGGCGGAGGATCTCGTCGGCGCCGAGGCTGTCTGCCCAGGCGAGGAGGCCGCCACGGAACGCAGGGAAGCCAAGTCCAAAGATCACGCCGAGGTCGATGTCACACGGATCACGGACGAGCTCTTCATCGAGGGCGCGGCAGGCCTCAAGCACCATTGGCAGGACGAGCCTGTTGGCAATCGCCTCAAGATCGCGGAGGGGTTCGCCGCCGAGGGGCTCTTCGGCGTAGGTGCTCACGAGCTTTTCTGACGCCGGGTCGGGTTCCAGTACCCGGCCATTGGCCGCGTAGCGATAGAAGCCTCCGCCGCTCTTGCAGCCCAGCCGACCTGCCTTGACCATCGCGGGCAGTACGGGGGCCGCCTCCAGGCGATCGCCGTAGGCTTCGTGCAAGACGAGCCCCGCGTAGAACGCCGTGTCGAGGCCGATCATGTCGTAGAGCTCAATCGGCCCCAGCGGCATCCCAAATCGGCGGGCAGCCGCATCAATGCGGCGCATCGACACTCCCTCACGGAGCAACTCAATCGACTCGTGCAGGTAGGGCATCAGCACGCGGTTTACGAGAAAACCAGGGCTGTCACGCACGACGATGGGAAGCTTGCCCAACCGTTTGCCGTGGGCGACGGCGGTGGCGATGGCGCGGTCGCTCGACTTCGGCCCGCGGACAATCTCCACGAGTTTCATCCGCTTCACGGGGTTGAAGAAGTGGAAGCCACAGAAGCGTGTGGGATCTTGCAGCGGTTCGGCGAGCCGAGCGATGGGGTTGGTGGAGGTGTTGGTGGCCAGGATCGCGTCGCTCGCCACCACCCGTTCGAGTTCGCAGAGGACCGCCCGCTTGGCGTCGAGTCGCTCCACCACACTCTCGATCACCAGTTGAGCTGAGGCGAGGGCGGCGAGGGAGGTGCTGGAACGAAGGTGGCCCGCAAGGAGCATCGCGGCTTGGGGGTCGCTTTGCCGTTGCTCCCGATTCCAGGAGGCTTCCTCCAGGATCGCGGGGAGCTGTCGCGAAAGTGCCTCGGCAGAGGCATCGACGACCGTGACGGGGATCTGTGATCGCAGGTGCCTGGCAACGATGCCGGCTCCCATGATTCCCGCGCCGACCACACCCGCGTGGGTCACCACCACTGGGGCTTCTGCGGTGTCGCCTGAGGCAGCTGCCGTCAGGCCGTCGTCTCGTTTGTTGCGTTCGGCGACCTGAAAGACATGAAGCAGGGCCCTGGGCTGGGGGCCCGCTGCCAATTCGGCGAAGGCCGCGCTCTCCAGCATCGCCGCATCAGCCGCTGGCAGAGCGGAGCCTGCGAGCACGGTTTCGAGCAGTTTCAGGGGAGCCGGGAGAAGCCCCGCCGTCCGACTGAGGATCAAGGCCGTGGCGGTCGCCTCGAGAAACCCACGTTCCGCAGAATCCATTGCGACGGTGCCGGCCATTTGAGCTCGCCGGGTGCCAATCAGGCCATCCCGTGCGGCGGACTCGAGCACAGAATGAAGCGACGCGTGGATCTGCTCGCGGCTGACGCAGGCGTCGACGATGCCGAGGCTGGCGGCGCGGGTGGCCGACACGCTCTCACCTGATCCCGCAAACTCCATCGTTGGGCCAGGGCCGATCAGGCGGGGCAGCCGCACGGTGCCTCCCCAGCCTGGAATCAGGCCGAGCTTCACCTCGGGGGCGCCAAAAGAAGTCTGCGGGCCATCCACGGCGAGTCGCAGATCGCAGGCGAGCGCCAACTCGAGCCCGCCTCCCAGGCAGACCCCATCCACCACGGCCACGCTGGCCCACGGGCGGCTGCTCAGTCGGTTGAAGACGGTCCTGCCGGCGGTGGTCGCCTCGAGCACGCTTCCTCGATCGGTGGCGGCGGCGGCGAGCAGCCCTCCGAGCCGGTCGAGATCGGCTCCGGCGAAAAAGCCGCAGCCTGCGTCGGCGGTCAGCACGATCGCCCTCGGAGGAGCGCCGGCGGCCGCTTCTGCATCGATTTCGTCGAGAACGGCGGCGAGATCAGCAACGGCCTGCGGCGTGAGCACGTTCAGGCGGTGGCCCGGCACGCGGAAGGAGATCCAGTCGATGGCATCGTCGCCACGGGTGCGCGTGAGGGTTTCAAATGGGGGCATCGGTTGAACGCGGGCTTGCCGGAGCGAAGAAAACCGCTAGTGTATCGGTCGAGGGTCGGCCTGCGGAGGCCGTTGTTTTCTCGGGTTTTCTGCACCTTTGGATTCGTCATGTTTACGCTGACCAAGGTTCGAGATGCCCGTGTCGCTGCCGTCCTGTGGGTGGCTTTGGTGACGCTGGGCGTGGCTGGTCGCCTCTGGCAGCCAACCTGGAACGTCACTCCCATGGCTGGAATCGCCCTCGTGGCGGGTGCCACCTTGGGAAACCCGCTCATGGCTGCAAGTGTGCCGCTGGTTTCCCTGGCCATCGGAAACCTGCTGCTACCCGGTTACGGTAGTGTGATGCTGGGTTTGGTGGTCTATGCCGCCACGATCTGGCCCGTGCTGCTCGGACCCCTCGTGCGGAAGGGGCGTGTCGTGGCCCTGTGCGGTGGCGCTCTCGCCCACTCGCTCGTTTTTTATCTCACCACCAATTTCGCCTGCTGGCTGCTCTACGACGGCTACGCAAGGACGGTGGACGGGCTCGTTGCCTGCTATGTGGCGGCTCTCCCGTTTTATCGTTGGATGCCCATGGGTGATGTGGTCTGGGCAGTCGCCCTCGCCGCTGGCGTGTCGCTCGCCTTGCGAATGGCCGCTGGCGAAGGTGTTGTCCAGAACTCAGAGGGCAACACGGCTGGAGGGTGAGACGCAGGTGTCGCTGGGGGCCTCGCCTGGCGAAAGTTGCTCTGAAAGAGGAGCAAGTCTCAAGGTTCTTGACGGCCGGCGTGCGGCACCGAGAATACAGATCAACGCCGCGGGAATGGCGGAATTGGCAGACGCGCTAGGTTGAGGGCCTAGTGGTAGTAATACCGTGCAGGTTCAAGTCCTGTTTCCCGCATTTGTTTCTCAATGATGGTCGCATCGGGCGGGCGGCCTCTTCACATCGCTCATCGCCCCTCTTCTGTTCGCTCGCAACGGGACTACTGGCGTGACGGCCGACCCTGAAAATGAAGTTGGGGGCGTGCCGACGGCCCCTGAAGCTCTCGAAGCCCCTGCCACACCCGCAGTCCCTGAAGGGGCTTCGGCTCCGGAGTCGCCTGGCGCGTCTGACGCAGACCAGCCGCGGCGTCGGATCGCGATTGGCACCCAACGCGAAGGCGTGATTCCTCCGCGACTGGTGTCGCGACACGTCCTTGTTGGCAGCACGCCCGCCGCGCCGTCCGCTCCACCAGCCGCGAGCGAGGCTGCTGCCGCTCCCGCAGCGCACGAGGCACCGCCCTCAGCTGCTGAAGAGGCAGCGTCGGCTGCCGAAGCAGCGGCAGACGCCGGGGCCGCTGCTGGCGCACCAGCTGAGCCAACCACCGCCGCAGGGCCCGTCGGGCGCCCTGGCGAAGGTGGCAGTCCACGCCGCGGAAAGCGGTCGCGCGATCGTCGCCGTGGCGACTCAGGGCCTTCGCCGTTTGCGGTGCCGATCCCATCCAAACTGGTCGCGGTGCCCAGCCTGCGACAGCCCTTGGGGGACGATCTCGAGGATGAGTTGGCGGCTGCTCTCGGCGACCTCGAGGTCGATGCGCTGCTCGATTCGGCCGCCATGGAAAAGGTCGACGCACCCTTGGCTGCCGGTTCGCGGGTGACGGCCAAGGTCGTGAGCCTCGCTGACGAAATTGCGTTTCTCGATCTCGGCGGTCGGCGTCAGGGGGCCCTCGGCCTGCTCGGACTTGATCCCGAAGAGATGCCTGAGGTGGGCGCCGAGATTGAAGTCTCAGTTGGCGCTCGCAACGAAGAAGACGGGCTCTACGACGTGGCGCTCGCCAATCATGCCGTGGCAGTGGAAGACTGGTCGCAGTTGGAAGCTGGCATGATCGTCGAGGGGAAGGTTACCGGGACCAACAAAGGTGGCCTGGAAGTAGACGTGGGCGGGCTGCGGGGCTTCATGCCGGCTGGCAGCGTGAGCACCTACCGGGGGGAAGACTTCTCGGAGTTTGTGGGGCAGACGCTCGAATGCCTGGTCACGGAACTCGTGCCAGCTGCCCGTCGCCTCGTGCTGTCGCGTCGGGCCGTGCTTGAGCGACAGGCGGCCGAGGCTCGTCAGAAACTCCTCGAGACGCTCGAAATCGGGCAGACGCTCGAAGGGATCGTTCGCAACATCCGCGACTTCGGGGCGTTCGTCGACCTCGGCCACGGCGTCGATGGTCTCGTGCACGTCAGCCAACTGTCCTGGGACCGTATCGAGAAGCCCGAGGATGTGCTCGAACTGGGCCAGAAGGTGAAGGTCGTCGTTCGCAGCATCGACGAGGAGACCGGCAAGATCTCGCTCTCCGCTCGCGATCTGATCGAGAACCCGTGGACGGGCGCTGACGAGAAATATCCGATCGGTTCTACGCAGCGAGGCACCGTTAGCCGCATCGCTCAGTTCGGGGCGTTTGTGAAGCTTGAGCCGGGTGTGGAAGGCCTCGTGCACGTCTCGGAACTTGCCCACCGGCATGTCCACCGTGTCGGCGACGTCGTCAAGGAAGGCGAGCAGGTCGAGTGCAAGGTGATTTCGGTCGACCCTGCGGAGCAGCGGATGTCGCTTTCGCTGAAGGCCACGATACCCGCTCCCCTCACTGAGGCTGAGCAAGCCGCTGCAGCAGAAGCTGAGGCCGAGGCTGCAGCCGCCGACGAGCCGCCACCACCGCCGCGTCCGAAGTCCAATAAGCCTCTCAAGGGCGGGCTTGGAAGCGGTTCGACTGGCGAACGGTTCGGCCTTAAGTGGTGATGCGATCCTTCCCCATCCAGGCCACGAGTGGCTGTGGGATGGTGATCGAACCGTCGGCTTGCTGATGGTTCTCAAGCAGGGCGATCATCGCGCGGCCGATCGCGAGGGCCGTCCCGTTGAGGGTGTGCACAAGAGTGGTGCCCTTGGCGCCGGGCGTTCGGAAACGGATGCCGAGCCGGCGTGACTGGTAGTCGGTGCAGTTTGACGTGCTCGTCACCTCGCCCCAGTCGCCGGCCTCGCCGCGGCCGGGCATCCAGGCCTCGAGGTCGTACTTGCGATATGCCGGGCCGCCGAGGTCGCCTGAGGCAATGTCGAGCACCCGATAAGGAATGCCGAGCCCGTCAAAGAGTTCGCATTCAATGTCGAGCAGTTCGGCGTGCATCGCCTCGCTCTCTTCAGGCTTGGTGAAGGCAAACATCTCGACCTTGGTGAACTGGTGGACCCGATAGAGGCCACGCGTGGCGCGACCATGGGCTCCGGCTTCAGTGCGGAAGCAGTGGCTGATGCCGCAGATCTTCAGTGGGAGCTCATCCGCGTCGAAGACGTGGTCCTGCATGGCCCCGCCGAGCGTGATCTCGGCAGTGGCGACAAGGGAGAGGTCACTGTCGGTGATCGAGTAGATCTGTGTTTCCGGCCCGCGTGGCATGAAACCCGTGCCTTCAAGAATCGAGTCGCGGGCGAGGTCGGGTGTCGTTGTCAGGGTGAAGCCGCGGCGGGCGAGGATCTCGACCGCGTACCGCTGCATCGCTAACTCGAGGAGCACCGCATCGTTCTTGGAGAAGAGAAACCCGTGCCCCGCCACCTTGGAGCCAGCCTCAAAGTCGAACAGGTCGTGTTTTTCGCCGAGCGACACGTGGTCGAGGGGCTTAAAGTCAAACGTTGGCAAGGGTGTGCTGCCGCGACGCACCTCAACCGATGCGTCTTCGCCCCCTGCGGGTGCGTCGGGATGGGTGAGATTTGGGATCGACCGCAGGATGACGTCACCGGCCGCCACCACCTCGTTGATGGTCACTTCCAGGGCTGAAATCTGCTCGCGGAGCTGCCGGCCTTCGGCCTTTCGGGCCTCGCGTTCCTCGTCGCTTGCCGCCTTGCCAATCGAGCGGCTGACCAGCCCTGCCTGCTGATTCAGGCCGTCGATCTCCCCCTTCAGGCGGCGACGATCGGCGTCGAGAGACGAAAAACGGGCGATTTCCTCGAGGAGGCTCTCCGGCATCCCGCGGCGGCGACAGTTTTCGATGACCTCTTCGGTGTGGTCGGCAACCCAGCGGCGGTCTAGCACGGCGACTCCTCGGCAGCAGGCATGTTTGTAGTCCCTCGACACGAGGGGCCGGCAACTCTACGCGGTATACTCAAGTTAAGGCGGGAGAAATGAGGACGCGCCTTTCGCCCACCGTCAACGTGGGACGTGCGTCCGAACAACGGTCTGCAGAGTGTGCCAAGCCATGAGCGACTCTTCCAGTGCGGCCGTCGAAGAGCCCCCCGTCGAGGCGGCTCCCGCAAAACCAGCCGCCAAGCCCGATCCCAAGCGGAAGCGGCAGCCTCGCTATCACGTCGTGCTCTGGAACGACAACGATCACACCTACGAGTACGTGATCATCATGCTGCAGAAGTTGTTTGCACATCCGGTGGAGCGGGGCTATCAGCTTGCGAAGGAAGTCGATCGACGAGGCAAAGCGATCGTGTTGACCACGACGCTCGAGCATGCCGAGCTGAAGCGGGATCAAATCCATGCGTTTGGGGCGGACCGGCTGATTGCACGCTGCAAGGGGTCGATGTCGGCGACCATTGAGGCGGAGCGGTAGGGCCGGTCGGGGCGAGCCTCAAGCTGCCCCACCGGACGTTTGCTGCGGGCCCTCCAGGCCCCTCGCTCACTCGAAGATCCGCTTCGCTTTGGCCCTCCGGGCGTCGCTCGCTCCTCTACGCCGGTGGGTCAGCATGGGGCTCGACCCTCGCTCGTGGAGGTGCGGGGGCAAGGGGGCTGCTTGTCCGTCGCCTGCGGCGTCGGACGGCGGCAGCAGTTGGGGTGTTAGCGGAGGCGGAGTGGCTCTGGTTGGCGGACGCGTTCGGCGGCGCGGATGGCGTCGGCTCGAAGTTCTTCACCAACGACTTCGGCCCGCTGTTGGTCAATGCTGACCGAGGGCTTGCCGCCGGCAAACGAGACGGTGAGCACGCCGCTGGCGATCAAGGCGGGGAGTACAAGCAGCAGGATCTTGGATCCCCACTTGGACGTAGCCACCTGCTGTATTGGGGCAGGCAGCCCCATCGTGGCGACACCCATGAGTTGCTGGGTGGTGGATTTTTTCGATTTTTTCTTGGTGGCCATCCGCCAGATTCTCCCTCAAGTGTTGCCCTAGATATCGGCAAGTCACTGCAGGGATGTTGAGTCTGCGGCCGCCTATCAAATGGTTGCTTCGCCAAACTTCGCTACCCCCCTGGGGTGCCAAGCCGCCCCGGCGTGAGGAGACCGGTGCTCGCAAAACGAAGATGGCCCGGCTCTTCTGAGCCGGGCCATCCCGTTTCCCAATCGTTTTGTTCAGCGTCGGATGCTCTCCGCGTGAACCGTTGTGCTGAGGAGCAGCCGAGGATCACTCGGCGGCAGCCTCACCAGCGTTCTCTTCCGTGGCAGCTTCGTCAGCGACCTCGGGAGTTTCTTCAATCACTTCGCCGCAGCAGCCCACCTCGCGGTAGACGACGCGGGGCACGCAACGGGTCACCGTGTAGGCAACCTTCTTGGGCACCATCTTGCAGACCTCAACGGTCTTGGTGTAGTGCACAGGCTTGGTCGTGCACACAGGAACCTGCTTGGTGCGGGTTTCCTGCACCATCTTGCAGACCTTGTAGGGCACTTCCTTCGAGCACTCTTCCTTGACCATGTTGCACACCTTGTAGGTGCAGGTCTTCACCCGCTGCTCGGGCACCATGCGGCACACCTTGTACTCGCATGTGTCCACGTGGGTCTCCTTGACCATCTTGCACACCTTGTAGGTGCAGGTCTTCACCCGCTGCTCGGGCACCATCTTGCAGACCTGATAGGTCCGCACGCGCTGCTCGGGCACCATCTTGCAGACCTTGTACTCACAGGTCT
>JAPOIM010000027.1 GCA_029978905.1 Planctomycetota bacterium | reverse complement strand
CTCGCTGGGATCGACGCGCAGGTCATACAGTTCCCAGGCGCGTTTCTCGCCAGGCTGGATCGCCTTCAGGTCTCCCTCACGAATCGCCGTCTGCCCGCTGAGTTCCCAGTAGAGATAGTCGTGGGTCGGCTGCTCCCGACCGGCCGCTTGCGCCCCAACGAGCTCCGGCACAATCGACATTCCATCGACATCCGCCGGCACCTCCACCCCCGCCACCTCGAGTACGGTCGGCAGAACATCCGGGAAATACCAGAGCAGGTCGCTCACCTGCCCGGGCGCGATCCGCCCTGGCCAGCGAGCGATCATCGGCACCCGCAGGCCCCCCTCGTAGAGGTTTCCTTTCTTACCGCGGTACTCCACGCCCGTCATCGGATCGACGTTGGCTCCGTGGATGCCACGCGGATGCTCCTTGCTCGAGAAGTAATCCGCCCCGCCATTGTCGCCACTGAAAAACACGAGCGTGTTCTCTTCCAGCCCAAGCTCCTTCAGCAGGTCGAGCACCTCCCCCACCTGGCGATCGACCATGTTCACCATGGCTGCATACCGCCTCGCCTGCTCAGGCCACGGCTCGTCGCGAAAGAGCGCCCAAGCAGGATCGTCATCGGGAATGTCGAAAATCCCATGCGGAGGCGTGATCGGCATGTAGCAGAAGAAGGGCTCGTCCTGGTGGTCGCGAATGAACTGCTTCGCGGCATCGACGATCACATAGTGAGAATAGGTTTCCCCGTCGCTGCCGCCACGGTTGTTCGCGAGCGGCATCTCTTCGCTGTTTCGCACGATGTAGGGCGGGTAGTAGCTGTGAGCATGCACCTGATCGTAGTAGCCGAGAAACACGTCGAAGCCATGCTGTTCCGGCACGCCGGTCGAGCCACGACCCCCACAGCCCCATTTCCCAAACCCGCCGGTTGCGTAGCCGGCCGTTTTCAACAGCGAACCGATCGTGGCTTCGTCCGCACGCAGCGGCGTCCCTCCGCCGTTGGACCGCACCGACGTGTGGCCGCTGTGCTTTCCGGTGAGGAAGCAGCACCGCGTGGGCGCACAGACCGACGAGCCGGCGAGCGCTGAGGTGAACCGCATGCCTTCGGCAGCCATCTGATCGAGCCGTGGGGTTTTCAGATGTGGGTTCCCAAGGCAGGAGAGTTCGTAATACCCCAGTTCGTCGGCCATGATGTAGACGACGTTCGGCCGAGTGTTCTCCGCGGCCTCAGCCCGCATCACGCCGCACAAGACCACCGCCGCAATGACGGCTCCCACCAGCATCTGTTTCATCTCCCCTCCTTACTTCAGCCGCGCAGCCAACTCGGCCACCGCGGTCGGGTCGTTGCAATCGATGTGTGCATTGGCGGGCGGCAACGCGTACTTCAGCCCACTGGCACAATTAAAGAGCACGCATGTCTCCTCCGGGCGAACCTGCCCGGCCTCAAGCGCCTGCTGCCATGCGGCATAAGTCGCCGCCCCTTCCGGACAGAGCAGCAGCCCTTCGCGGTTGGCCACCTCAGCGAGCGCGTGCGAAATCGCCTCATCGCTCACCGAAACAGCAAAGCCACCACTCTCCCGCACCGCATCGAGAATCAGAAAATCTCCCACCGCCACGGGCACGCGAATCCCGGCAGCGATTGTGTGGGCGTTGGGCCACAGCTCCGCATGGCGCGTGCCCGCCTCGAAGGCCTTCACGATCGGGGCACACCCTTCCGCCTGCACGGCCACCATCCGTGGCAACTTCTCCCCCAGCCAGCCAATCGTCTGCAACTCTCGAAAGGCTTTCCACATCCCGATCAGACCGGTGCCCCCACCGGTGGGATAGAAGATCACGTCGGGCACGGTCCAGCCGAGTTGGTCGGCGAGTTCGAGGCCCATCGTCTTCTTGCCTTCAATGCGATAGGGCTCCTTCAGCGTCGAGAAGTCAAACCAGCCGCACGACTCTTTGCCTTCCCCGACGATCCGCCCGCAATCGTTGATCAAACCGTTGACTCGCCACACCTTTGCGCCTTGCGCGGCGATTTCACGTACGTTGATCTCAGGCGTGTCTTCAGGGCAGAACACGAACGCCTCGAGGCCCGCTCGGCTGGCGTAGGCGGCCAAGGCCGCCCCCGCATTGCCATTGGTGGGCATCGCAACCCGCGTGATCCCGAGTTCGCGGGCCATCGAGACTGCCATGCACAGGCCCCGCGCCTTAAACGATCCCGTGGGCAGCCGGCTCTCATCTTTCACGATCAGCTGCCCGGCCCCTCGCTCAAGCGTTGGCAAGCGAATCAGCGGCGTTTCACACTCACCGAGGCTGACGATGTTCTGCGGGGAGCGGACTGGCAAAAACTCGCGATACCGCCACAGTCCGGCCGGCCGGCGGGCGAGCATTTCTTTCGTGAGCGCCGCGCTGATCGCCTCGAGGTCGTACCGCACGAGCAGCGGCCGCCCCGCCTTGGAGAGCCCGTGAATCTGGTCGGCAGGATACGAATCTCGATCCAGACCGCACTCAAGATGGCTCACGAAAGATTGGTGTGTTGCGGTGAGGTTTTCGTCAAGTTGCATGACAGAGATCGTACGTGTCCCGCGGCGTGAGACGCAAAGCTGGGTTCCGCCTAGTAATTTCGAAAAGGCCCCCGTACCGGAGACTCGGCCATTTCTGACTGCCACCGTATCACTGCTTGGTTCATCTCGTGAAGCTGAGCAGGACGTTCGGCCGCGAGGTCGGTGCGTTCGCCGACATCGATTTCGAGATTGTAGAGCCGCGGCTTCTCCGCCCCTTGCCGCACGAGCTTCCAACTCCCCACGCGGGCGGCGACGTCGTCCTGCCGCTGCCAAAACATCGCCTGCCGGGGCGACGACGTTTCTCCTCGCAGCGTCGGCCACCAGTCGTAACCATCGAGCACCAGATCGGCCGGGGCCGTCACCGCCGCAGCCGCCAGGAGGCTGGGCAACACTTCAAGCGACGTGAGAAACGCATCGCTGACGCGGCCCGCGGGCACGTTGCCATGGGGCCACCGCACCAAACATGGCACGCGGACGCCCCCCTCCCACAGCTGCCCCTTCCGTCCGCGGAGCGGCGTGTTATCAGCCCCGCCGGAACCGCCGTTGTCGGAGAAAAAAACAACGATCGTGTCATCAAGCACACCGCGTTCTTCGAGCAACGTGAGCACGCTGCCGATCGCGGCATCCATGCACGTCACCGCCGCACGGTAGTCGCGCTTGCGGGCCTCAGGCGTGACCACGGTCGCAGGTCCACCGTAGCGGTAGTTCTCCACTTCACGTGTTTCCGGCGTTACCGGTGGATAGAGCGTCTGGAACGCCTCGGGGGCCTGCACGGTGGAGCGGATGCTCGGATCGAGCGCCGACGAGCCGTGCGGAGCGTTAAAAGGGAGGTAGAGAAAGAACGGCCGCGAGGGCTCGTTCAGGCAGTCATTCGCAAATCGCACCGCCTCCCGCTCAAACAGATACGTGCAGTAGGTGCCTTTGTCTTTTTCGGTGGGAGCCTCGTTGCGGTACATGCTCGGCACGCCATACCGCTCGTGCGTGTAATAGTCGATGCCGGTGTTCACAAATCCGTAAAACTCATCGAACCCGCGCGAGGTTGGCAGAAAACGCTGGAGGGAGCCACCATCCCACTTGCCGAACACCGCCGTGCGATACCCCGCCTGCTTCAGCAGCTGCGGAATCATCACCTCCCGCGTGTCCATGCCGATGATCCGCTCGAGCGTCACCTCATACTCGGCAGGCTCGTATTTCTTGCCATAGTCGGGGGCTTCGTTGCGAATCATGTCGTAGAGACCGTTTCGCTGCGGATAACGCCCCGTGAGCAAGGCGCCTCGCGACGGCGTGCAGGCGGGCCAGGCCACATAGAAGTTCGTCAACCGTATGCCTTCGCGGGCCAGTCGATCGAGGGCGGGCGTTTGAATGCCATTGCCGAGCAGCCCGAGGTCGTTGTAGCCCTGATCGTCAGACACGATCAGCACGATGTTCGGCGGCCCGGAGGCAGCGGCTCCGGAAGACCACATCGCAATGAGGCTCAGCAACCCTGCGGCACACCACATCATCGCTCGCCACATCACCACCACGCCCCCTTCGGCTTCAGAGTCAACTCCGCCAACGCCATCAGTCTAACGGTCCCTCCAAACGCACTCAGACCGACTGCGCGCCTCCGCCAGAAAAGAAACGCGTTTCAAGAGGCTGCCTGGAGGCAATGCGCTGCTCGCGTGCTCGCATGATCAGTGGTACCCTGCGTTCCACGACGCTTATTTCGCTTTCTCTGCACAGAAGGTCACTGGCTCGATGACGCACCCACGCCTCGCCTCGCTCTGGATCACCGTTTTTTCGGCGTTTTGCCTGCTGGTGGCCTCGTCGGCTCCGGCCATCGCCCGCCAGCCAAACATCATCGTGATGCTCTGCGACGACATCCGCTGGAACGCCCTCTCCTGCGCCGGCCATCCACACCTAAAAACCCCGAACATCGACCGCCTCGCCAGCGAGGGGATCTACTTTGAAAACATGTTTTGCACGACGAGCCTCTGCTCGCCGAGCCGTGCCACAATTCTCAGTGGCCTCTACGCCCACACCCACGGGGTGACCAGCAACTTTACCGACTACCCAGTGGACCTCGACAGCTTCCCGAGGCGGCTGCAGCAGGCGGGCTACGAAACGGCCTACATCGGCAAGTGGCACATGGGCGAGGAAAGCGACGCACCACGCCCAGGCTTCAACTACTTCGTGACACACAAAGGCCAGGGCAAGTACTTCGACACCGAGTTCAACTTCAACGGCAAAGATCGCAGAGTCGTGCCCGGCTACTACACCACAGTCGTTACCGACATGTCGCTGTCGTGGATGGCAGACCATCAGAAGTCCGACGACAGCAAGCCCTTCATGTTGATGATCGGCCAGAAGGCGCCGCACAGCTTCTACTTCCCGGAAGAGAAATACGCCCACACCTTCGACGACGTGGAAGTCAACTACCCGCACTCCTCGTTCAATCTTGCTGACAAGCCTGATTGGATCACGCAGCGGCTCTCCACCTGGCATGGCATCTACGGGCCAATCTTTGAGTGGCGAAAAGAGTTCCCCAACGACAAGGCGAGCGGCGTGGTCGACTTCGCTCGCATGGTGCGGGCGTACTGGGGCACGATCCTCTCGGTCGATGACAGCGTGGGCCGGCTGCTCGACTGGCTGGCCGAAACCGGCGAACTCGACAACACGATGTTTGTGTTTCTCGGCGACAACGGACTGCTTGAAGGGGAACATGGAATGGTGGATAAGCGAACGGCCCACGAGGCGAGCATCCGCGTGCCAATGCTGATCCGTTACCCCACATGGACCCGCGACACCGGCCCGATTCGCGTGCCTCAGCAGGTGCTCACCACCGACGTTGCACCGACGATCCTCGACGCGGCCGGAGCGGAGCCGATGGAAGACATCCACGGACGGTCGATCCGGCCGCTCGTCTCGAAAACGCCACCCGCATGGCGCACCGAGTGGCTCTACGAATACAACTACGAGAAGCAGTTTCCCTACACGCCCAACGTTCGAGCCGTGCGTGGAGACCGCTTCAAGTACATTCGCTACCCCCACGGCGACGGCAGCGACGACCGGCACATGGCCGAACTCTACGACATCCAGGCAGACCCGGGTGAAAGTCGTAACCTGATTGCCGACCCAGCACACGCCGCCACGATTGCCGATATGCAGGCGCGGCTGGAGCGTGCCCTCACGCATGTGGGGATCGATCCGGCGAAAGATGCCATGCCCCTCGACGAAGGCATCGGCACCGCGCTCCCGGAGAAGTCCATCCGCTAGGGCATTCCCGCTACGACTCGAGAATCTTCGCGATCGGCTTGCCGCCCCCACCAATCTTGAAGGGGCGTCCGTTGGGAGCGGAAAACTCCTTGGTGTAGGGCAGCCCGGCTGCGTGGGCGATCGTGGTGTTAAACTCTTCCACGGTCACCGCATCATCGTCGGGACGAAAGCCGCGCTCATCAGACGCACCCAACACGGCCCCGCCCTTGATTCCCGCCCCCGCGAGCACGCACGAGAAGACGGCCGGGTGGTGGTCGCGGCCTGCGTTTTGATTGACGGTCGGCGTGCGGCCAAACTCCGTTGCCAACACCACAAGCGTCTTCTCCAGCATCCCTCGCGCGGAGAGATCTGCCAAAAGTTGGCTCATTCCCGTGTCGAGTTCGGCGGCCTTCGCTCCCATGTCCGCGAAGATGTCGCGGTGCATATCCCAGCCGCCGAGTTCCACTTCGACGCACCGAACCCCCGCCTCCACCAGCCGCCTCGCGAGCAAACAGCCTTTGCCAAAGGTGGAGTCGCCATACTGTGCCAGGGTTTTCTCCGACTCCTTTGAGATATCGAAAGCCTCAAGCCCACTTCCCCCCAGAAGCTTCGTGGCGTCTTGATACATCTGGTCGTAGGCCGCGATCTGCGGTCCTTTGTGGGCTTTCTTAAAGGCCGTGTCGATCCGGTCTGCGAGGGACAAACGCCTGCGAAACTGGGCCTCGGAGAGATAGGCCGGCTGCGTGGTGTTTTCGAGCCCGCGCTCCGGATCGGCGACGGGCACCGGCGTGTACGACGCGTCGAGAAAGCCAGCGCCTGGATGCTCACTGCCATTTCCAACGAGCACAAAGCCTGGCAGTTCCTTCGCCTGCGTGCCTTTGGCCTGCAGGATCCATGAACCCATCGACGGATGCACGATGCTGTTGATCGTTGGATAACTTGTCCGCATGAGGTACGTCGCCTGTTCATGCGCGCCTGTCTCAGTCGTCATGGCGCGGACAATCGCAAGGCGATCCGAGATCGCAGCCAGCTGCGGCACATGCTCGCTGAAGAGCACGCCCGGGGTCTTCGTCTTGATCGCCTTGGTACTCCCCTGCTCCTCACGCCCCGGCTTTGGGTCAAACGTGTCGAGATGGCTCATCGCACCGCGCATCTGCAGCAAGATCACACTCACGTCGCGACTGGACGCGGCAGAGGCGGCCCGGGCAATGTCGCCAAAGTGGCTATGGACGCTCACGCCAAACGCCACGCCAGCTAAGCGACGGAGGATGTCGCGGCGGGAAACAGCGTCATCAGCAGATCTGAAAGGAAACATCGGAAGCCTTCCGTGGTGTTGAGCGAGGAGCCTATTGGATGAAGATGAACTCGCGGGTGTTGAGCAGTGCCCAAATCAGATTGCCGTAGCCAGCCGCTGGAGTCGCCGCTGTTGCGATCTCCTCGCGAGCGAGTTTCCGCTCGCTGAGCGATGGGGGCCGCGACAGCAGCGAGACGAAAATCACGGTGGTCACCTGGTCTGGCCCACGCGGAATCGCAGCCAGCACGTTGTCGTAAATGACCGACCCCCGCTCCAGCATGCTGTGTGTGATCGGGCCGTTGAACATGGTGAGGATCTGCGGAACCGTGGCCACCGTGCGTCCTCCCTCGATCGACTCGCGGTCGCTCTGCCCAAACTGCCGGAGAAAATGCCCGAGTGGTAAGGGCGACGGCAACTCGCTCGCGCGGACGAGGAGCTGGCCCTTGTAGCCAACCGTCTTTTGCAAACTCCGCATGTGGCGCCCAGGACCAAACTCCTCATTGAACTTTTCGAACTGCTTGTAGGCGGTCGCAAACGTCGCCGTCTGAAAGTCGACGCTGGCAAGCGTGGCCACCTCCGCGGTCGTTGGCCGCTGCACCGCCCAGGCGTTGTACGCGACCAGCGTGACGATGGAATCCCACAGCTGCTCAGCCGTCATCCGCCGTAGTGTCGGAGCCGGAAACCGATAGGGAACACCGGAGGCGGGATCTTCCGCCACCGCCCGACGCTGATACGCCTCGGTTGCGACAAGGATCCTCACAAATTCCCGCAGGTCAAAGTTCAGCCGTTGCATCTCATCCGTGAGGTGCTCAAGCAGTTCTGGGATCGCCGCGGGATTGCCGCTTTGAAAGTCATCAACAGGCTCCACAAGGCCTCGCCCCATCACCTTCTTCCACATCCGGTTCGCAATCGTCCGGGCAAACTGCCGGTTGTCGTGCGAAACGACCCAGGCCGCGAACTGCTGCCGCAAGTCCGCATCGCGTGCACTCGTGGGCACGTCTCCCCACAACACCTTCGGCGTGACCACCGCTTTGGGCGAATCGTCGTCGTACTGGTAGTCGTGCGGCAGCCTAAGTGGGGTGTCTTTGTACGTCACCCGTGTGGTGTTGGCGTTGATGTAGCGCAGGAACGCAGTCGGTCGCTCGAGCTCCTTCCTGGCTTCTTGGATCAGTTTCTGAGGCGACTTTCCAATCTCCTTTGGGCCTCCGCCTCGGTTCTTCGTGCCTGAGGTAAAGGCAGCAAGTTCGTAGAACTGGTGCTGCGTCCAGTCATCAAAGGGATGGTCGTGGCACTGCGCACACCCAATCTGCGTGCCGAGCAACACCCGCACTGTGTTATCCACATACGGCAGAGGCATTCCCGCATCACGCAGCTGAAAGCCAACGGCCGGGTTTTCCCAAAGCACGCCGTCGGCCGACAGCATTTCAAACACCCACTCGTCGTAGGGTTTGTTGGTGCGGATCGCCTCCTTCACGTAGAAAAGGTAAGGCTCGAAGACCAGCTGCGGTTGCGGCCGGTCCACAAGGCGCAGGATGTCGGCCCAGTAGTTGTAGAAATGACTGACGTAGTCGGGGCTCTGCAGGAGCGCGTCCACGAGCGCTGCCCGGTCTCGCGTGGCCGGGTCGAGAAAGAGCTGTGCCTCCACCAGCGACGGAATCCGACCGGCGAGATCGAGAAACACTCTCCGCAAGAACTGCTGGTCGTTGAGACGCGGCGAGGTAGCAACGTCGTGCTCTTTCCAGTGCGCCTCCAGCAGCCGATCGATCGCCGCCGCCGCCTTGTCGACATCAGCCCGGCTGGTGCCGGCCAGCGGAGCCACTTTCATCGCAGGTTTTGTGGGACGAGCGATGACGGCCGCCGGCAGGTTGCTCTTCGGCGGCTTCTTCTGCCCAGCCTTCTGACCTGGCCGCTGCGCGTCCGCACGACCGGCGAAGCACACCATCACCACAACCGCGACGCATCCGAGCACCAAGCAGCGACCAAAGCGACACGAGGCCGAACGATTCCTCATCCTTCTTCTCCCCAAAGCGTCGGAGCCCCCGCGCCAACGACGCAGTCTACTGGATTGAGGCCTGCGATGAGACGCCTCTTCCGAAGCTCTGGTCAGCTCGCCGCGCCGTAAATCTGCTCCGCGCGCTGAAACATGACCCATGAGGTGAGGATCGCCTTATCGCCAGAGACGGGCACATGCCCCTTGTGGGTGTGGGTAAACCCCGCTGGCGCAATGACCATCCGTCCGGCCACGGGTGCGATCTTTCTCTCCTGAAAGAAAAACTCGGTCTCGCCCCCCTCGTCGACCGTGTTGAGGTAGTACATGAAAAGGAGCACCCGATGGAGGGTTTCGCAGTTGGCCTCGCGCGGATAGATCTCGGAGTGCCAATGGTGGTAGCCCCCCACGCCCTGGGCATATCGCTGCGCGATGATCTCACCCGGGCGGTAGAGCTTGGCCATGATGGCCGCAGTCGTGGCGTCGTCGAGGTCCTCCGCGCGGAGGATGCGTTCCTCGCCAGTGGCAGGATCGCGCCGTCCGCTGGCCATCGCTCCAACGAGCAGCTGGGGATACGTCGTCACGTACTGAAACATGAACGACGTCACGCTCGACATGACGCGGCGGTGGAGATCTTGCCACTCAGGCGACTGCGTGATGTTGACGTCGAGGCTGTCTTTCAAGGCCCGATTCACGCCGCCACCTGTCACGCCTGGGCGTTTCTGTTGCGACTGCTCAAACCGAGCGAGAATGGTTCCGCACAGGTCGGCATCCAGAGCGTTGTCGTAAACCTCGATAAAGTCGTGTGCCATAGACTCGCGACCTGCTGAAAAGGGCCATCACGGGGAACCGTATGCCTGTCACTCCGAGGGCGAAGTGTAGCAAGAGCGAAGCGGCTCTCCCCCTTAGGGCCTCCTTCCCACCCCGCGACGCGTCAGACGCGTTACAACGGAGAGCAGTGCTCACCCCCGGCATCGTGCCTCGTCCTCCATCGACCAGCTGAGATCATTCCGGAACACGCCGATGAAACGCTGCTGCTTTGGCTCCACGACCCGCCGCCAAGTCTTCTTGGCGACCCTCATCACCTGCCTCACGCAGCTGCTGGTGGCTTCCTCGCAAGACCTCCCGCCCCTGGTGGGCGATGGCGTTGCCGACGACACCACCGCCCTACAAACACGCCTCGATGCGAGCCTTGCAGCAGGCCAGACGCTGCGTCTCCCCGCGGGCCGCTATAGGCTCACCTCGCCAATTGTGGTGCCACTCGCGGACCACGGGCCATTTTCGCTGATCGGCGACAACGCCACGCTCGTAATGAGCGCCCCCGGACCGGCGATTCAGATTCGCGGCACGCACTTCAAGTCGGCCGATCCCCAAAACGTTGCGTCGCGCGTGTGGCAGCATGAGCGGATGCCCCGCATCGAAGGAATCGCGATCACCGCCACCCATCCCGAAGCCGACGGCATCGAAGCGGCCGGCACGATGCAGCTCACGATCACACGAATCCACATCCGACAGTGCCGACACGCGATCCGACTGATTGAAAACAACCGCAATGTGATCCTCTCCGAGTGCCATCTCTACGAAAACACCGGATGCGGTGTCTTCTACGACAACGTCAACCTCCACCAGTCCAACATCACCGGCTGCCACATCAGCTACAACGACGGCGGCGGCATCGTCTGCCGGCAAGGGAATGTGCGAAACATTCACATCACCGGGTGCGACATTGAGAGCAACATGGCTCCAAACCGGCCCGCCACAGCCAACGTGCTGATCGACTGCTCGGACAGCAGCCATGGCACAGGCGAGGTCGCCATCACCGGGTGCACGATCCAACACAACAATCCATCTCCCGATTCCGCCAACATCCGCATCGTCGGCAAGAGCACGCCCACCACGAAGCAACCGCTGGTTCGCGAAGGCAATGTCACAATCACCGGCAACGTGCTCAGCGATGTGCAGGTCAACGTTCACCTCAAAGACTGCCGCGGCGTCACCCTGACCGGCAACACGATCTGGCAGGGGTATCGCCACAACCTGCTCTTCGAAGGCTGTTCGAGCCTCGTGCTGGCGGCCAACAACCTCGACCGGAATCCTCGCTACGATTACGGCAACACCGCCGACGCCAACAACAGCGTGGTGATTCGCGACTGCGAAGACTGCACGATCTCGGGCCTCCACATCACCAACGTGTGGCGGGATCCTGCCGGACTGCTGCTGGAAAATTGCCGCCGTATCCACCTCAGCGACAGCACAATCTTCGACTGCGACACCTGCGGCGTCTGGCTCAAGAACGTGTCAGAGAGCTACGTGCACGACCTCTTCATCCGCGATGACCGCGAAAACGGCACGAGCCTCTCCCTCCGCACCACCGGAGGCTCAGAGCTTACCCTCCGCAACAACGTCCTCCAGTCCGAACGCACTGAATAGGGTCACCATGCCAGAGTATCCCAAGACGACTGCGGTGATCATCGTCGACCATGGATCGCGCCGCGAGGCGAGCAACGAGATGCTGCTTGCCGCCACGAGCGCCTTCAAGGCGGCCTCAGGCTACGCGATCGTGGAGCCGGCCCACATGGAGATCGCGCAGCCAGATATCCGCGTTGCCTACGACCGCTGCGTTTCCCAGGGCGCCACCCGCGTGATTGTGTTTCCCTACTTCCTCTCTCCCGGCAAGCACTGGCAGCACGACATCCCGTCGCTCGTGGCAGACGCAGCCAGACCACACCCGCACACCGAATGGCTGGTCACCGCCCCGTTTGGTCTGCACCCGTTGATGCAGCGGGTGATCAACGACCGCATCGACGCCTGCCTCCACGCCGCGACCTCCACGACCGCCATCGCGTGCGACGTGTGCGGGGACGGGCAGATGTGCCGACTCCACCGCCCCCCCTCCGCTCCCGAAATGCCCGCATGACCGCCACAAAGCGACCCTCTCGCCGCAGCGGGATCCCAAATCCGACCGTGCACCAGGCAGTCTGCGAACTATGCTAAAGAGATGACGGTTGTTCTGGTTATCCGCCACAGTTCAGGTGCCCCTCCTATGCGTTTTTCCTTTTCTTCTGCGTCAGCCCCTTTCCTGATCGGATCTGCCCTTCTCGCCTCCCAACTGATGGCCGTTGCGACCGCCGACGAGGGGGACGCTGCCCCAGCGAAGATCGAGGTGTCGGGCGTGCTGGAGGCAGTTCGCTCCGTCGAGATCACCACCGACACCGAGCACCTCGGCGCCTTGAAGATCAAGAAACTCATCGAACACGGCGTGGACGTGTCGAAGGGACAAAGCCTGATCTGGTTTGAAACCGAAGACGTCGACAAGAAGATCAAGGCTGCGGAAACCGCCCTACACCTTTCGCGTTTAACGCTCGAGGGTGCTGAGTTCTCCCACGAGCAGGCCGCAGCCAAGGAAGGCATCGAACGCGGCAAGGCTGAGCGAGCGCTCGCTCAAGCCAGGCAAACCTTCGACAATTATGTGACTGTCGATCGCGAACGACAGCTCGCGGGAGCGGAGTTTGACGTAGTCAATGCCCGCGCCTCTCTGGAGAACGCCACCGAAGAACTCGAACAACTCGAGCAGATGTATAAGGAAGACGACCTCACCGAGGAGTCTGAAGAGATCGTCTTGAAGCGTGCCAAGCAGGCAGTCGACAGCGCCCGCTTTCGACTTGAGGGCGTCGAAATCACCAGCGAACGATCAATCACCCAGACGATTCCAAACGCGCTCGCCGACCAGGAAGACACCCTCGCCCTCGCAGAACTGGCGCACCACAAGGCGATGCGTGATCTGGCCGTGAGCCGCGAGCAGCGAGAGATTGAACTGCAAAAAACCCGCGAGGCCTTCCACGATGAGGAGAAGAAACTCACCGAGCTGAAGGAGGAACGTCGCCGCCTCGTCCTCACCTCCCCCATCGACGGCATCGCCCTGCACGGCCAACTCACCCGTGGCCGGCTGGGCGACAAGCCAAGTCAGTTGACCGCCGGGTCGACCCTGGCAGCCACCCAAGTCGCGATGACGATCGTCGACCCCAGCCGCCTGCAGGCACGCGTCGATCTTGACGAGAAACAGGCCGCCTTGCTGAACGTAGGCGACACCTGCACCGTGGCGATTGCCGGAGCCCCTGGCCTCAAGGCCACCGGGAAAATCGTGAGCCTCGGAGCCGTCCCCTATGCCAGTTCAAAATACGACTGCGTCGTCAAACTCGACGGGCTGAAGCGGTCGGGCGAGGCGAAGCCACTGATGACCTGCACGCTCACCTTCACGCAGGAAAGCGACCAGGCACCGCAGGCGGACGACGAAGAAAAAACCGCGGAATAGCTTCCGCAATCACGTTGTTCCCTGGTCACCGCCTTCCCCAGGATCGCTTCCGATGCGTTTCACGCCCCGTCTGATGCTGGTTCTCACTTGGCTCTGCTCGACGATCGCCGTGCCAACCCACGGTGAATCGCCGACCGAGGCCGTGGTCGCTCCGCGCGCTGTCGTCCTCGACGACCCGCTCGATTTCAGTTCGGAGCCCCCCCGGGTTGAAATCGACGCCCCCACCACGGGCGACATCGAGTCTGCGATGCAACGAGGGGTGACGTTCCTGCTGGAAAGCCAAAACGAGGATGGCTCGTGGGGATCACCCACACGGACCAAGGGGCTCAACATCTACGCTCCTGTGCCGGGTGCCCACCACGCTTTCGAGGCTGCCACCACCTCCCTCTGCATCTCTGCCTTGATTGAAACTGGCGGCTCGTCGGACGAGGTGCAGGCGGCCGTGCAGAAGTCGGAAACGTGGCTCCTCGAGCACCTTCGCAACCTCCGCCGGGCCACCGGCGATGCGATCTACAACGTGTGGGGCCATGGGTACTCGATTCAGGCGCTCGTACGGATGCACGCTCGGCATGCCGACGACGCAGCCATGAGAACAGAGATCGAAGATCTGATTCGCTTGCAGTTTGAGATGCTCGAACGGTATGAGTCGGTCGATGGCGGATGGGGCTACTACGACTTCCGCTACCAAGCCAATCAGCCAACGAGCAGTTCGATCAGTTTCGTCAACGGGGCAGTCCTCGTCGCCCTCGCCGAAGCACGCGACATCGGCATCGAACCCCCGCAGCGAATGGTGCGCCGCGCAGTCGACGCCACCACTCGCCAGCAGAAGCCCGACTTCAGCTACCTCTATGGCGAATACCTTCAGTATCAGCCGATGCGGGGTATCAACCGGCCCGGCGGAAGTCTTGGCCGCACGCAGTGCTGCAACTGTGCACTGAGGCTCTGGGGGAGCGACACGATCACCGACAACGTGATCAAGAACTGGCTCTACCGGCTCTATGTTCGCAACGGCTGGCTCGACATCGGGCGCAAACGGCCGATCCCGCATGAGTCGTGGATGCAGGTGGCTGGCTACTTCTACTTCTTTGGCCACTACTACGCCGGGCTCTGCCTCGAAATGCTGCCGGAGCACGAACGGGCGCCGTATCAGCCCCTGCTTGCCACGCTGATGCTCGACCGCCAAGAGAAAGATGGCTCGTGGTGGGACTATCCGCTCTACGACTACCACCAGCCCTACGGCACCGCCTTCGCGCTGATGACCCTGCACCGCTGCCTGCCAGTGGATGCGAGCGACGCGGGCAACTGAGCGGGCAGCCGACCTCCAGCCCAGCCTGTCTCAGCCATAGATACGCTTGGGACCAAAGAGCTTGCGCCGCGCTTTGGTCAGCGGCCGCAGCAGCGGCGGCGTGTGGTCTCGCATCCATTCGCAGTTGATGCAGTTCATCCCGCGGCCGCACTTCTCTTGCCAGCACGTCACAGGCTCCATGAAGTGATGGGCGACACGGTCAAGATGGTCGCATTTGTACGACCCCTTGAGCAGGATCGCTTCGCCGGGAACGGACCACTGTTGGAGAAATGCCGTGATCGCCTGAACCGAATCCAAGAACACCGCCTCGCCGCTCGCAAGGTCTTCCTCGCGAGCGCCGACGTGCGAGGGAGAGTGCCGCAGGAAGATCGTGCGATCCACGTGCGGCCTCGCTGCCCGCCATGCCTTGCGATACGCCCCCCGTGACGACCCTGGATAATCGGCAAGTGTGCCCAAAACGAGCGTTCGCCGCGGCGCGGTATCGAACTGTTTGAGCGTGTCGCAGGCGAAAGAGACCGACCAAGCTGGCGACTTCACCGTGTCGCAGATGAACAGCGGTCCCCCAGGAATCGCCACCAAGGAGCACCTCCCAAACACCGGCTCAAACGTGGCAAGCCGCTCGCGAATCACCGACCAGTCCACCCCGAGTTCGTGTGCGGCCGCCACCGCGGCAAGAGTAGCAACGGAAAAGTGTGTCCCCAGAAAGGGCGTGGACAGATCGTGCCGCGCACCAAGGTGCTCGCAGACGACCGAAAGCCCATGTGCTGGCCCCACGCCATACTCAACAGCCCGGTAGTCCGCGTGTTCCTGCGTCCCAAACGTGATCACGCGGCACGGCAGATCCGTCGCACACGACACCAGCGCCGCGTCATCAGCATTGAGCACGGCAAAGCCGTTTCCTGGGAGCGCTTGCAAGAGCGTGGCCATCTCGCGAGCCGCCCCGGCGGCCCCGCGAAAGACCGTGTAATGATCGAGGCCTGCGACCGTCACCACAGCAGCAGTGGGAGCAAGCTGCGACGCAATCTGCTGCAGCGTGCCCACCGGAAACTCGCTTGCCTCCAGCACCACCGCGTCGGTGGCAGAACCACACGCGCAAAACTCACTGAGCACATCCTGAGCCGTGTTGGCATACATCGAGACACCGACACGCGGGGCTCCTCCAAGCAGATGCGCGAGGAGCTTGACGGTGGTCGTTTTTGCAGCACTTCCCGTCACCGCGATGACTGGCATGGCCCCAAGACGATTTCGGAGCACCCGGGCAGCCCGCTCCCGCCGCCGGTAACGCAGCGTCCGCAGCGCACCTCGCACCCGCCGAAACGTGTTGCCAAGAAAAGGTGGCATGTCTGCTCAACTGAGATTCCGCGGGATCGCCGAGGTCGCCAAAATAGACCTCACCGACAGCGTGTGGATAGATCACTCAGCCCCACCATCGACCGAACTCCACCGCGTGCCCTCCACATGGCGTTCTTCAGACGACTCGAGAAACTTCGCCGCAGCCTTCGCTGGCGACTTCGCCGAGGGGTTCCCTTGTGGTGGCATGTCGGTCGTCCAAACTTCGGCGACGACATCAATCCCAGCCTGTTTCAACGGCTGAGCACCACCCCGATCCGGCTGCACGTCGACCGTCGTCGGCCGCATCTGTTGGGTGCGGGGAGCATCTTGGCGAAGGCGACCACCAGTTCCGTGGTGTGCGGATCCGGGTTTCTCGCGCCACCAGGACGCGGCCTTCCGTCGCCGGCACGCGTGATTGCCGTGCGCGGGGAAAGGTCGCTCGCGTCCCTGGGCTGCAGGGCCGACGTCGCCCTTGGCGATCCCGTCGTGCTCGTCGACGCGATGATCGGCCAAGTGACAAAAAAGCATCGTTTTGGCCTCGTTCCCCACGTCCTCTCAGTGCCTCACTGGAAGGCGAAGGCCACCGGCGACGTGCACGTCATTGATCCAGCCCACGATCCGTGGCGAGTGGTCCAGGAGATCGCTGCCTGCGACGTGATCTTCAGCCAATCGCTCCACGGCCTGATCGTCGCCGACGCACTCGGTGTGCCAAATGTCTGGATTGCCCCAAGCGACAGGATGGTTGGCGGGCGATTTAAGTTCGACGACTACTTCTCCACCCTCGACCAGCCAAAGGTATGCGTTCCTCTTCGCCCAGAACTCTTCTCAGCTCCAGGCGTGTTCGCGCCGAGTGTGGGCACCTACCGCCACTCAAAGGATGTCCTGCGAGCGTCTCTGGCTGCCGCATGCCAGTCACTCAGACGCTGACCGCATAGCCCGGATCCTCAAGACTGTGCTGGCGTCCATAGGAAAGGAGTACGAGTTCCACCCAGGGCCGCGCCCACCAGGGAAACGCGAACTTCTGCTGGACAAGAAACACGATCAGATCGGCATCGACTGGATTGCGGCTTGGCCCCAGGGCAAAACGCAGCAGCCTTCCGATGGCGTGATTCCTGCCTGCTCGAAACTCGTCCATATCAAACAGTCCCGACACCACGTCGAGTCGGCCGGTCACTTCGGCCTGCAACAACAGCCGGGCACACTTGTAGCAGCGGCCACAGTTCAGCGCCCGTCGATCACGTCGCGACCCACGGATACAGACCAGCACGTCGCGACAGGTTGCCTCATCGCTGATCACCTCAGCGGTTTTTTGCAGCCTGGTGGTGGCTCCGCCAAACAGGTGCCACGACACACGCGGGGTATTGAAATATGGCAACAGAATTGGCTCGATCGAGGCGATGCCCGAAAGTCGCCCAATCGAGGGGCGACCACCAATCGGCTCGCTCGACGCGTAGTGGCAGGATGAAAAAAGATGGTCGAGCGCCATGGCGGCGGCGACGTTGCGAACTGCGGCGTTTTGCACAAAAGGCTTCTCTTGATAGAGGTCGCCCATCGGGCAGATCGTGCCCACCAATGGCAAGCCGAGCCGATCGGCGATGCGTTGGCAGTGCGTGCGTTGTTCTTGGAATTCCGCATCATCGCCGTGGGCCCCCACATGATGATGGAGCAGCGTCTGCACGCGGAGAGCCTGGGGCACGCCTGCTTTGAGAAATCGCTGACGAATCATGTGCATGCTGTCCACGCCGCCACTCATGGCGGTCGCGGCCCCGAGCGTTAGGTTCGCCACGTCGACCGAAGGCCGCGGTTCCGCGTTCACCGGCACTTTGGCCCAGCGTGGCTGGAGGAGCCGCAGCGTTTCTTGAATCGGACCGCGGAGCGACACAAGCAACACGTCGTCGACGGCCCCCTCGATCTCAAGACGCTCTCCTCGCATCATGGCGGGCATGATCAAGGCCGCCGCAAAGGGATCGTACGTGTCGGTCCTCAACCGGAGAGAGGGGTGGTTGCCGTACCGGCGGAAGGTCATCCGTCGATCGCGACCATCGCAGCGGACGTTCGCGGACACGTCGAAAAAATCGCCGTCGCTCTCGGTTGAGAGACCTGAAACACTGATCGTCAAGGAAGACTCCTCGTGCGCGTCGCCGATTGTGGTGGCCTGCCACCAAGCCGGGGAGGATAGGCCGGCTAGAGAAGCCCAGCCAGAGGAGTTTTGCAGGGCACCACGCGTCGAACCCGTCGTCAGGCAGGTTTGCCTAGAGCCACCGGACTCCCGAGAGCGATAACAGTCGTACTATGCATGTGAAGGCCTTCATCATTCATCTGGCTCGCTCGACAGCCCGCTGGCCGCAGGTGCAGCGGCTGCAGTCGCAACTGCCGATACCGAGTGAGGTGATCGCGGCCGTCGATGGGAAAAGCCTGAGCACCGCTCGCTACGAGCAGGTCGTGCGCCGCCGCCTCCACACCCCTTCCTATCCTTTTCCGCTGTCGAAGGGGGAAGCCGGCTGCTTCCTCTCGCATCGCCTCGCATGGCAGCGTGTGCTCTCCGAAAAGCTCGACGCGGCCATCATTCTTGAAGACGACGTCGACCTTCACGCGGACACCGCGAGCGACGTGATCACCGCCGCAATCGCCGGAGTTGAGCCTGATGAATGGATACGTTTCCCACATGCCCAACGCGGCGAGAGTGGCCCGGCGGTGCGGACGAGTGGCCTCGCCACCACCATCGAGCCTTGGCTTCCGGGGCGGGGCATGCTGATGCAGGCCGTTGGTCCGATCGCAGCCCAGCGTCTATTGGCGGCAAGCCACCACTTCGACCGTCCGGTTGATTCCTACCTTCAGATGCAGTGGCTCCACGGAGCGCGGGTGCTCTCCATGCGGCCGTTCATCGTCGAGCACGTCGACCACCGTCTCGGCGGGAGCGTGCTCCAAAACAAACACCGCGGTGTGATGGACCGAGCCTACCGCGAACTTTGCCGTCCGATCCTACGGCTCTCGGTCCGCGCAGCCAACGACCAGTGGCGGCGGCGCGCTGCCTAGTCTGGCCACCGTCGAGGCTTCATTACTCAGCCTTGTTCGCTTCCGGCTTCTCTTCGCCGGGCACCTCGATCACCAGTGTGCCCCCTTCGTAGGCAGACTTCGCGAGTTTGACATCGCCGATCGAATACTCCACGCGGAGCCGCTTGAACACACCCGAGGCGGGGTCACCCAGCAGGTAGTTCTCCACGTCAATCTCAAAGCGATTGTCTTTGAGGTAGAGCTTCACAGTGCCGAGGACATCTTCGCTCGGCCCACCCGGCAGATCTCCATATTCGGCGGCAAGGATCTTCAACTCTCCTTTGAGCACGGGCATAGGAACGAGGAGTGTCTCCCCTTCGCGAACAACCGCCTCGCCGGGCGTCCCATTGAGCTCGTAGCCAACCTTCAGCTGCTTGCCAACCTGCTCGGCGGGATCGCCAAAGAGATTGTTGCCGGCCTCGATTCTCAGCACCCCCTCGCGCACAAAAGCCGCCACGACCTTCGTGACATCAGTCTTCGGCCCGTCGGGAAGGTCGCCATACACCGCCTCGCGGATCGCAAGCGTGTCTGCGGCATTCGCACACACCAAGGGCGCGGCCACGGCAAACGCACAGAGCAAAACGGCATAACGCATCGATCAATCCTTTCCTTGCCCGATGAACGAGACCTTCGCGGGCATTCTTTGCGAGAACGGTTTTCCGCACCAGTGGCCTAGCGTTCCGCCCGCCACAGCCGCACATCGTCAAACTCCATCCCGCTTCCAGGCACCGTGAAATGCACGCTCGATTTTGTGGGGTGCGCAAGGCCTGGCGACGTCAGCAGGCCGACCGGCGTGTCGTCAACGGCCACCCGCATCTGGCCACCGACGATCTCAATCCGCCCGGTGTGCCAGGCGTCCAAAGTGATTTTGATGGGCACCGCCACGCCTCGGCCAGAGGCCATCAAGTCACCAACATCCTTCAGGGCCGCATCTCGACGAAGTGCGAAGATGTCGTTTCGCATGATCCCCTCACGGTCGTCTCCCAAACGGACCTGTGTGGGCGTGATGGCGACCCGACAGATATGCCCAGCGTGCGTGCCGGGAAACCCTTTGTCGTCAAACACCACGTTGAACGATGGCGACCCGGCAAAACGGAAGCGGAACTCCATGATCAGGTCGCCGCACGGCTCCAGAGCCACCCGACCCACCGCCCCGTGATCGTCTCGCCCCTGATGCGATCGCAGCACCCCATCGACCACGTCAAAGGCAGGAATCGCCACCTGCCATGCCCCAAGATCAGGCCGCTCGAAGTCATCGGTGAAGAGCACCTCTCCTGCGGCAGCAAGCGGCATCACCGCCCCCGCAGTGGCATCCTTTTCCAGCAGGCTCACCTCGCAGTAGTAGCAGCCCACCTCCTGCCCATCCGCGGTCGTGAAGACAGGGGCGAGCGTGTGCGAACCCGCAGTCAGGGTTGCCGTGAAGAGGGCAGCCGCTTCGTCGGCAACGGTGGTCATCGCCACGTCGTGGTCATCCACACGGAGCACAGCTGCCACCACGGGAATACCCCGCCCTTCTACGGCACGAAACGCCTTTGTAGCGCCCGGCACATCGTCGCCTGCCGGCAACGCCGCAGTGATCGCGGCATCCGCCTCGGAGGGCCACCGCCGCACCGCAATGCGGTACTGCCCTGACGTAACCACACGAATCGCCCACGCCCCCTGATGCCGTTGCACGCTCGGGCGGGCATTTTTCCGTTTTACGTCGGCGGCAACATAGCCCTGCCCCTCCCGCACAAATCGCTGATTCCAGGGGGACATGCCCTCGGTGATCCAGTCGTGGCAGGTCAGGCTCACCAGCTCGGCCTGCGGATGGCCCACGTAAATCTCCGTGGTCTGCTCGAAGGTCGGTTCGAGTTCTTCCCACCAGCGGTCGTAGAAGGCCCGCATCTCCGCAACCTGCTGCGGATGCTCACTCGCCACGTCACGCTGCTGCCCCGGGTCCGACGCAAGGTGGTAGAGCTCCTTGCCGTTCACCAGCCGCCACTGCTGGGACATCACCGCAGTCTGCTTCCACTTCACGGGATCGCGCACCCGCTGTGAGTCGGTTACCAGCATGCGGCCGGCCCAATCAGCATCGACGGCCGGATCGAGCAGCGGTCGGATGGAGACTCCATCCCACTTGAGCGACGCCGGTGCCGTCGCCCCCGCGATCTCCACGAGCGTTGGCACCACATCGATCGCGTGGCAAAGCTCGCCTGAGGTATGCCGGCGATTCCAGCCCGCGGCCGGCCAGTGCGCGAGGAACGGTACGCGATGCCCTCCTTCATACTCACTCCCCTTCTGGCCTCGCATACCGGCGTTAAAAACGCTCGCGCCGCTTGCGGTGCCATTGTCGGTGGTGAAGATGAAGAGCGTGTTGTCCGCCACGCCAAGGTCCGCGAGCATCGCCCGCAGTCTTCCCACGTTGTCGTCGATATTGGTAATCATGCCAAAGAAGGCTGCGATCGCCGCGGGCTGATCCGCGTACTGGTCGAGGTACTTCTGCGGGCAGTGCAATGGGCCATGCGGCGCGTTGGTGGCGATGTAGGCGAAGAACGGCTGCTCGGCCTCAACCGACGTTTGGATGAAGTTGGCCGCGGCCTCGAAAAACACATCGGTGCAAAAGCCCTCGGCCGCCTCAACCTCGCCGTTGTGGAAGTAGTGGCCGTCAAAGTAGGCGTTGTCCCAGAGGTCGGGCGTCTGGCCGACACCGCCGCCGCCGTGCCGGTAGACCTCTTGAAAGCCGCGATCCTCCGGACGGTAGGGAAAGTTGTCGCCGAGGTGCCACTTGCCAAACATCCCCGTGGCGTAGCCCGCGTCGGCAAGCAGTCGACCGAGCGTGATCTCGTTTTCCCGCAGCATCGAACGACCATTGATCGTGTGCCACACCCCGGTGCGGTCGGTCCAGTGCCCGGTCATCAGCGCCGCCCGGGTCGGGGAGCAGGTGGGAGCCACGTGATAGTCGGTCAGGCTGGTGGACTCAGCGGCAAGGGCATCCAGATGAGGCGTCTGGATGATCGGGTTTCCCGTGTGCCCGAGGTCGCCGTAGCCCTGATCGTCTGCGATCACGAGCACAATGTTGGGACGGCTCGGCTCTGCCGCGTGCGCCATCGTGCCCACCGACCCCAACACCAACACCGACGCCCCCAACAGCACCGCCACAGTCCACCGCCGCATGTGTTCCCCCTTCGCATCTCGTGAACGTTCGTCGTGTATCGTACGGCTTTGAAACCATCGTTCGCTACAGGACCAGAGTCATGGCCTCTCGCTCGCTCGTCGCCACTGCAGCCCACTGCGCGGTCTTCGTGACTGCTGCTGCAAGTTTTGCAGCAGCCCCTCACGAGTTGCCCTTTCCCAACTCCGCACACGCACCGTGCGCCGTGGAGGGCACGAGCCTGCGCTTCCATCTCGATGCCGCGCCCCCTGAGGGCACGTTGACCTTCCCACGGCTCAACAATGTGGTGCTCGGCGTGTTCTGGACGAGCCACCAAGCCACGGACTCGGAGCCGCATGCCGCCCCACCACTCACGGAGCATCGATACGTCGCTCCGCCGCTGCCAAGCGAGCCGCAGCTGCTCTCACTGACCCAAACTCCGCAGGAGTGGACAATCCGTCTGCCCGACACGCTTCGGTATCCCGCGACCATTCATCTGCAGTGCGACTCGCCGCCGCAGTTCAGCCCTGACGGCCACATCTGCACGGCCTCAGAGGATGGCACGATCACCCTGCCGGCCCGGCATGGAATCGTCACCGGTGAGAAGTTGCAGTTCGAACCGCTCCCCCACAAAAACACGATTGGCTACTGGGTGAATGCCGACGACTTCGTGGAGTGGTCGTTTGCCACCCCGACCGCCGACACCTGGGAGGTGCACGTGCTGCAGGGCTGCGGTGGCGGCCAAGGCGGAAGCCAGATTCGCGTCACCGTCGACACCGAAAGCCTCGACCACACTGTGGTGGAAACCGGGCATTTCCAAAACTTTCGCTGGCGGCACCTGGGCAGCCTCGCGCTCCCGGCGTCGGAGCACCACCGGCTGCAGGTAGCCTGCATTGAAAAACAAAAGAACGCCGTGATGGACATCCGGCAGATCCGCCTGGTGCCCTCGCGTGTGAAGAGCCTTGAGCCACTCTCCGTGCGGCAGCGTGATCCCGATGTGCTGCTCCCGCCACTCTCGTCACTACCACCCGCGGCGGGGCGTCGCGTCGTGGTGCATCTTCCACACCCCGAGGCAAATGCCTGCTACCACACCCTCAGCCTTCCCACGGACTGGCAACCCGGTCGTCGCTACCCAGTCCTCGCCGAGTGGGCGGGCAACGGGCCGTATCGTGACGCGAATGGCGACACCAACTCCGGCCGCGTGGAAGACGCCACCCTCGCCCAAGGGCTCGCGGGCACCGACGGCATGATCGTGCTCGGCCTGCCCTTCCTCGACGACGCTGGGCACCACAACGTGACCCAGTGGTGGGGCACTCCTCCCACCTACGACCACACCCCGAGCGTGGCCTACGCCAAACTCGCCCTACGAGACGTTTGCGAGCGATTTGGTGGCGATCCCGAGCAGGTGATCCTCGTCGGCTTCTCGCGTGGCTCGATTGCCTGCAACGCCTTAGGCCTCGCCGATGACGAGATCAGCTCCCTCTGGAAGGGCGCCATCTGCTTTAGCCACTACGACGGGCTCCGGACCTGGCCATTTCCCCAGAGCGCTGCTGACGCGGCACGAGATCGGCTGGGGCGTCTCCACGGCCGCAGCCAGCTGATCCTCGCGGAGTCGATTGCCAACAAGCCCGCAGATGCCCCCCATCCCGCGCTCGTGGCCACCCGCCGCTTCCTAGACGAGGCAGGTGCCAACGGGGCGTTTACCTTCATTGAAACTGGCTTCGTGAATCACGACGACGATTGGGCCCTGCGTCCCTCTCCCGCCCGACAGGAGACGCGCCGTTGGCTCAGTGATAGGCTCTCCCTCCCGGATCGAAACGAGTCGCTCTGAAATCGCATGCCTGAGATCGCCTGTCGATCCCTCCCTCTCACGGAAACACCTTAAATGCATCGCCCTCGGCTCGTCGCCTCGCTCTCCCTCGTCGCAGCAGTTCTGTCATGGTGTGCGCCGACGAGCGTCCAGGCGTGCACCCGATGCATGCATCGCTTTGACAACGGCGGTGTGATCGTGGGGCGTTCCATGGACTGGGTCGAAGACCCTGGTTCCGAAGTCTGGGTGTATCCGCGAGGCCTGAAGCGGCATGGCAATGCAGGGGCCACGAGCCTCACCTGGACCAGTCGCTACGGCTCGGTGGCGGTGAGCTTTTACGACGCCGCCAGTGTCGACGGCATGAATGAGAAAGGGCTGGTCGCCAACACGCTCTACCTTGCCGAGAGCAACTACGGCAAAGCCGTCACCGGACGCCCTACCCTCTCGATTGGCGGATGGGCCCAGTTCGTGCTCGATTCGTATGCCTCGGTCGCAGAGGCAGTGGAGGCCCTCGCGAAAGAGCCCTTCACGATTGTGGCTCCCATCCTTCCCAACGGCGTGCCAGGGTCCGGGCATCTGGCGATTTCGGACCCCAGCGGCGACTCCGCGATCCTGGAATACCTCGACGGGAAGCTCGTGATCCACCACGGACGCGACTACACCGTGATGACCAACTCTCCTCCGTTCGACCAGCAGCTTGCCCTCGACGCCTACTGGCAGGAAATCGGCGGCGACGTGATGCTGCCTGGAACGATCCGCGCGAGCGATCGCTTCGTGCGGGCGCGGTTCTACGTGGATGCGATCCCGAGCAGCCTCGAAGGCCCGACGGCTTTGGCTTCCGTCTTCAGCGTGATTCGCAATGTGTCGACGCCGCTTGGCATTCACACGCCAGGCAAGCCAAACGTGTCGAGCACGATCTGGCGCACGGTGCACGACCAAAAGGCCCGCGTGCTCTACTTTGATTCCGCAACAAGCCCCACGGTCTTCTGGATTCCGCTCGAGAAGGTCGACTTCGCCGCAGATGCTGCAGTCACACACCTGCCGCTGCAAGCGGGCGAAACCTACAACGGCGACGCAACGAGGTCTCTGCAACCAGCCACTCCGTTCGTGTTCCTCAAGGCCACGCCAGAGTGATCTGCGGCTGCCAATCGCCACCGGGGCGCGTCAGCGACGGGGCGGTCCACCTGCGTCAGCGGTTTCTTGGCTCTCGCTCACGAACCCGTGCGAACGGCCGAGGTAGTAGGCGAGAAGGTAGTGGAACCCTGAACGCAGGCGCGTCCCGTTGGCAGAGGACGTGAGTTTCCAGGGATCCCAGTCCCAGTAGGTTTCGTGCCGTTCATCGATCTGAAACGCATAGCCGTCGGTCCGCCCCCCTCGGCCTTCCGAGGGCTCTCCCACCACCACGAGATCGGTTCGGTGGGCATTCGACATTGGCCATTCAATCAGATCGAGCGGGTAGCGACGGAGCGTTTCCACCGCATCGCCGAAGCACTCGGGGGGCGGCGAGAGATCGTCTTCCCCCCACTGATCGCGACGCGTCTTCCCCATCGAGCAGGCCGCGTAAATGAAGTTCGTAAAGGGGTTTCGCTCGAGACGCTCATACTGCCAGTGCCTGCGAATCGCTTCCTGATACATGCTGAGCAGGACTGGATCGTGTTCGTAGCGGATGAGGTGGTAGTAGTTGAGGAACGCCATGTTGTCGTCGGGCTGATGCCCGACGGACTGCGGCCCTGACAACGCCTTTGGCTGTGTCATGCCGTTCATCGCGTAGCCCTCCTCGAAGGCCAGCTTGCGATACACCTCGTGATACCGTTCCTCACCTGTGACGTGATGCGCAATGCTCAAATAGGTGAGCATGCTGTAGGAGTTGAGGCCGCGTTCTTCGCTCCAGGCTGGATTGCGATTGAGATCGTCTGGTGCAAACCGGGCCCAGCGGGTGGGCGTGCCGTCGTGATCAACGAGGGTGAAGCCGTGTGCCAGAAGGTGATCAATGATGGGCTTCACCACCACCCGCACGGCTTCCTTCTGTTCATCGCTACGGCACACGAGATCAAAATACGTGGCATAGCCGAAGAAGTGGCCGTCAAGCTCGTCGGAACTCGAATCGCACTTCCAATACCACTCGCCGGTGGCGTCGACAGGACATCGCGGCTGGATCACCTTCCAGAGCGTGTCGGCCTGCTGCCGCCGGAGGTCGTAGGCCAAGTCATAAATCGCATTTGGGTCGGCTTCTGACGTGGGCACGACGTTGCGTGCGATGAATCCCGGGGGCGCCGGATGCTCTCCCCCTTGCGTCACCTCGCTGAGAAATGCGAGCGCCCGAAAAGCCCTGTCGGCAGACGTCCGGTATCGCACGTCATTGGTGGCCGCATACGCGTGGCTCATGGCCGCGAGATACAGCCCCGTGTTGAACCCATCGTTGTCGGAATAGGTTGGAACTGCAGTTCCCCTGTCACCGGCCACGCGGAGATCGGCTGGATTGACGTAGCCAAAGGATGTCCGCCGGTGATGCTTCTCGATTTCCGCCTCGTAGAACGCTGCTTTTTCAGCCAACGTCATCCGACGAGACTCGATTATTGACACGCCCCCAGCAGTGGCCATCCAGGCCGTGCCGTCGGGATCCACCACGATGTCCCGCACATGGTTGTCGATCAGCCACCGACCTCCTTGCCGGAAGTGCCACTCGCCGTCGCGGTAGTACATCGCACCGTTGGTTGTGCCAAACCACACTCCACGCTGCCCGCTCGCGGCACACGTGAAGTCGTTAAATGGCAGCCCGTCAGCGCCCGTGAAAAGTTGCCACCGTCCATCCTGTCGGCGCACGCCCACACCCTGTGGCGCGGCAAACCACAGACAGCCCTCACCGTCGTACACGACCGCCCGCACGTCGACAGGGGCCCATCGCCGGTTTCCCATCTGCGGAAGCACTGGCTCCCACGCCTCGCCCCGCAACACGAACAACCCTTCTTCGGCAGCCACCACCGTTTCACCCTGGTGGACTGCCACATCTCGAATCGTCAACGCGTCGGTGAGAGGCGACGGAAGGCTGCTCTTCAATCGCTCACGGCCTCCAAAAACGCGGCCTGCAGGCTGAGCTGCTTCGTCGTCCGAAACGCGAACCCAGCACCCCTCAGAGAAGCGAACGAGCCCGCTCAACGTCCGCGCGTAGCACTGCCCACTCGGCCCGAGGGCGATTTCCAGCACATCGTTCGCAGGGAGCCCGTCGTCAGTGTCATATGCCGTGTGGACGTGCTGCTCAAACGGCTCCACTCGCAGCGGTTCAGTCGCTTCGGCGGCACTGGAGTCCGCGAGCCCAACTCCTGCAACGATCAGGAAGACGAGCGCCCCCACGCACCTCGGCACGAATTGGCTCCCAAACGTGATCACGGAGAGACCCTCATCGCTCCTCCTTCGCTTGGCCACCAGCCTCGAGCGTGGCGGCGTCAGCCTCGAGCGTGGAATCGCCAGCTTCGCGAGTCCGATAGAGAAACGCGTCGGAGGTCAGCAGCGACACGAGCAAGGCCTTCATGCTCCCGCCACTCTCGGCGTAGGCCCGGTGGGCGTCTTGCAACACCGGCCGGTCATGCACCGTTTCGTTCCGCCCCATCCAGAAGCGGAACGCATACCGCACAAAGACCTCTTCCGCTCGCCTGCTTGCGGCAATCCGCGTGATCATCTCGAGCGCATTCTCAACTGGCCCGTCGAGGCTGGGATCGCCTGAATCGAGAATCTCGCCGGACGTATCGACAGGGGCTCCCTGTTCCTCCGTGCGGAGCAGCCCGGCGTGGTTGTACATCTCAAACGGAAGACCAAGCGGATCCATTTTCCGGTGGCAGGTCCAGCACGACGCCTCCCGCGTAACCCGCATTCGCTCCCGAAGCGTGCTCGATGGCTCATCAGGCAACATTGCGTTGACCGTGATCGGCACGTCTGGGATGCCCCCGCCGAGCAACCGTTCGCGGACCCACCGTCCCCGGCGAATCGCGTGGTTGTCCATGGCGTCGGAGTGCGACACGAGCCAACTTGGTTGCGTAAGAATCCCGAGCCGCTCGCTCGCAGGCACGGTCGCGAGCCGCCGCTCTGGCTTCATCGACCCACTTCCGAAACTCGGCCGACTCACGCGGGCGTAGACCGTCGGCCCCTGCAGATCGGCTGGCTCAACCTCCCGGCTGCGAGCGTCGCTCAGCCGCCCGTAATAGACGCGGTCGCCTGGAGTCACCACAACCTTGTCCGTGGTCAACAGCTGCCGCAGCACATCGCGGTCGCTGGCGAGAACCTCTTCAATCAGCCGCTCCGTGCTGGCGGTGGCGTCAAACATCGCCCTGTAGTGAGCCTCCCCTTTGTTGCTCACCCCCGTGTCGGCAAGAGCCTTGTTATCTTTGCAGATGAAGCAAGCGTGGTCGTAGTCGAAATAGTCGCGGAAAAACTGCAGCACCCGCGGCTTGCGAATCGCGTCGTCGGCAAGCATCCGCTCGACCTCGCGCCGCACATCCTCGCGCGACCGCATGCGCCCATCCTGCACCGCCTGCCGCAGCAGCGCATCCGGCTGGATGTAGCGCAAGGCATGGTTCACCGCGAGCGCGAGTTCCCAGTCCTGGAGCATCACCCGCCCGTAGCGGTCGGGCACGCCCTGCTCCACGAGCTCAGGTCGAAAGAGGGCATCGCGATCAAGAAAGATCGCTGAGAGTCCAAGCACCACTCCCTGATCTTTGCCGAGCGAATCGATGGCCTGCAGCACCACCGCCAGATAGTCATCCGACTCCCGCGCTGACGGTGGCCGGAAGGTCAACGCCTCAAACAGGAAATCGACGGCGGCCCGCGCATGCGACTCCGTCACCTCCTCGGCTTCCAGCAGATCGCAGACCGGCGTCAGCGGCCGCACCACCTTCGTGCTGTAGACAATCGACGTAGGCAGGCCGCGGATATCCCCTTCAAACACATACGAGTTGGGCTCGTCTGTGATCTGCTCAGGCGTGGCGATGCTCAGCGGCCCATACGCCATATAGCGGAGGATGTCGCCCGCAGCAGACATAATCTGCGTGGCCTCGGCCCCATTCACGCTCACCAGATCAGGGTAGTTCTTGAGCCCATGATCTCGAGGCGGCGAGAGGATGGCGGGCACGCTCTTCACGGCCGTGGCGTAGGCCACCGTGCCACCCTGCCACTTCAAAATGCGATCAGTCCCAAAGTAGAGTTTGAGCTCACCGCCATGATTCGTGGGCACGGCATCACCGTGGCTCCGCAGCCCCGGCGTGCTCGGATCATACGCGGGCTCGGAGTTGATGAGCTCATTGAGCCGCGTGAGGTGCTCCTCCCGAGTCACCCGCCAAAGCCGTGCAGGCGACGACGTCGGCCTCAGTTCAAGGCCATCAGGAAGTGGGCCAAAGAGCAGATCGTGGTCCACGAAGTTGCCCTTGCTTGGATCGAGGTGATCCCGAAAACCGCCTTCGGCTTTCAAGGCCCTCTGCAGCTGCGCCACGATCCAGTCGGAAAAGCGAAGCCGTTCGACCACCTCCGGAGCCTCGACGGCGGGTGGAGGCATCTGCCGCAGCGTCACCTGTGCCCACACCGCTTTCCAGACATCTGCATTGACTTCGTCAACCGCACCAAGATCGACCAGCGACAGGCCCGCAGCCGGATCCTCAGCCGCATGGCAGTCCACGCAGTGCTGCGTAAGAAACGGCTGGGCAACCTCGGCGTAGGTGGCTTCGGTCACCTCTGCTGGCGTGTAGGCCGACGCTGGCGCGGCCATCCCCGCAACCAAGGCCCACGCGAGTCCACTGGCTGTGAGAAACCGCAACATCATCAGACGACTCCCCACCACGGCGCAGGGCACCCTCAGACGAAAACTTCCCGCAGCGGCCCCGACGCCGAGTCGAACTTCTTCGCCATGCTCTCGCTCAAATTGAAGCGATCGACGTTCTGGCCAACAGCACGCAGGATGGAGGTGTAGAGCGCGTTGATCGGCCGAGTGCCATCCAGTTGCGTGAAGTGGCCGGTCTTGAAAATGCCACCACAGTTGCCGAGGAGCATCACCGGCCAGTTGGCGCCACTGGTGTGCTGTTTGTCGGCGTTGTTGCTCGTGTACACGATGAGCGTGTGATCCATCATCGTGCCGCTGCCTTCCGGAATCCGCTCAAGGGCCTCCATGATTCGCACGAGCATGCGGCTGTTGTACTGACGGATTTTCACCCAGATCGGGTTGTCGGGCTGCTCCATGTGGCCGAGGTTGTGCCCCTGCTCCGTGACCCCCAAGCCTTTCCAGGAGCCAAAAATCTCGCCCCGCCCGGAGCCGATGGTGAGCGTGCTCGTGATTCCGGAGGTGACCGCGGAAATCCCCAGGTCCAGCAGGCAGTCGTGCCAGTCTGTCTCAAACTGCGGCTGGGTGTAGCGCTCGTCGACCGCCGGCGCGAAGGTGCGAAGCCGATCGGCCACCGCGTCGAGCCGTTGGCGCAAGCCGTTGCTCTCCTGAAAGCCCTGCAGATACTGCCCGTATCGGTGCTGGTCGGCGGTCGGGAGTCCGTGCCCCTTGGTCGTGGCCAGCTGCTCAACGCGATCCATCACCTGCGACTGGGCCAGGTGCTGTCGACGAATATCACCGTCGGCGATCCCGCCGTAGAGCATCTGATGGAGGTGGTTGGGATTGGAATGCATGAAGATCGGCTGGCCCGCACCACTTGCCGATAGCGTGGCCAAGGTCGGCTTCGTCCGCATGTTCTCCAGTGAGTCCATTCCGATGCAGAGGTGGGGCAGGAGCGTCTCAGGCAGCGCTCGGCTCACGCAGTCGTCGATCGTGGCGGCACTCGGCGGAACACCATCACCGCCGCGGTAGCCACCCAAGGCGCCGAAGAAGGCGCTGTGCGAAGGGCTCGTGTGGCGGCCATGCAAGCCACTGATGATATGCAGCCGCTCTTTGAACGGTTCGAGAGGACGGATCGGCTCAGGCAGCGTGGCCTTGGCAAGGGAACCACTCCCGCTCATGCCGACGGGAATGCAGGTCGCGGGATCAAACCCCTGGTTCTGGAGGAAGAAGATGACACGCTTCGGACCGCCACTGCTGTCACTCGCCCCAGCCAGGAGCGACGGCACGCCCAGATTGGCCGGACCGCCACAGGCGATGGCAGCCCCAGCAGTCATCCCCCGCAAAAGGCTTCGTCGATTGAGCATGTCGGTTCTCCTTTTCTCAGCACATCATCCCGAGCCTACTCCACCACATCGGCAGTTTCCGCGGCCGAGGTGATCCCTGGGGGCAGCTCAAGGATGCGAATGTTGCGGAAATGGATCTCCGCTCCCTCCGATTCCAGGCAAAGATACCCCTTGCGCACCGACGAACTACGGATTGAGTTCACGAACTTCCCATTGATCGAGAGTTTCACCGTGCCGTCCACGCACACCACGTCGTACACGTTCCACTCTCCGTGCCCTTTGCATCGCAGTTCGTAGGCCATGCTGCGACTGCCGCGCGGATTGTCGGGCGTGGCCACAAGCCCGCCTGCTCCAAACAGTTCCCCTGAGATGTAGCCAATGTGGTTTGGCGAGCCATCCTTGAGTGGATGCTGATTGACCCAATCAAGCTCGAGCATCTGCACTTCCATGCCCTTCGGCAGACGCGTTCCCTCCGGCACGCGTCCCTCGCTCCACACAAACACACCGGAGTTGCCACCCGGTTGCATGTGTCGCCACTCAATATGGAGCAGGAAGTTCTCGTACTGCTTCTCCGACCGCATCACCCCAATCGGCTGGCCGCGACACACGAGCAGTCCGTCTTTCACGCTCCACGTGTCGTCGGCCGTGTTGACGTTCTTCCAGCCGGTCAGGTCACGCCCGTTAAACAGATCAACGAACGAGGGAGTCGCCCAGCTCTCGCTGGTCTCGGGAACATCTGTGGCTGGCTCGGGGATCACGCCATCCGCAGCCCACAACTCCCACCTCGGCACAAGCAAAGTCGCCAGGGCGAGAACGCCCGTGCAGAGCCACCCCCGCACCACCATTCGGTTCATGCCGAAGACACGTCGCACCATTTCTGAGTCCTCCACACACGGTTCCATCCAGGCAATACCGTGCCACCTCGATGGCCACCTTCGATCCCGCCGACCCATCTTACAGCACGGGCTGACGCTCGATGAACAGTGATCCGAGAGTCGCTCGTGCTGCTCACCGGAACAGGCACTCGACACATTCCCGTTCGACAGAGAGTTGGTACGCTTTCTTTTTCGTTGAGCGCACCTTCATCACGTTCACGCGACGGAGGTCGTGATGGATACCGAGCCTCCCCCAGGCGACGACCCCAACATCGCTGTCCGCTTCGTACTGAGTCTCTTCGTCAGGGCGTGGGATGGCAGCTCCACAGCACAGGCGATGCTCCTTCTCCTTGTCGGCGCATGCTCCATCATGGGCATCATCGCTGCCAATGGTGTCTCGCGCCGCCAGAGAAAAAGACGAGTGTTTTCGCCCGTCGCCACCATGAATCCGCTCCCTACGCCTTCACCGCACACCGAGACAGGAACTCACAGGATGTGAGCTGCCGCTCCGCCCCCGTGTCCCCATGACCACAACGCCCTCTGATCGCACTCGAGTTCTCATCGCAGACGCTGACGACGCGACCAGTCGCATCATTGCCAACCACCTCACGGGATTTGGATACGAAGTCTGCGGGATTGTGGATTCCGTGACAGCAGCGATCGAAGCCGCAGACGATTGGCAGCCGGCACTGCTCTTGATGGACGTCACTCTCACGGATGGAGAAGACGGCATCCTCGCAGCCAAATCGATCTACGAGAGGCATTCGATCCCCGTTGTGTTTGTTACGGCACGCTACGACGACGAAACGTTTACTCGGGCACTCGACATCTCTCCCATCGGTTACCTCATCAAGCCCTTTCGCCCAGAAGACCTTAAGGCAACTCTCGACCTGGCACTCCATCGCCATCGCACCGAAACCCAGGATCGCATTGACCTTACCGAGCTCGCGCTCACGGACCCCGTAACCGGACTCGCCAACCGCCGCGGCCTTGAACGACTGCTCGAGAGGATGTGGGGCGACGCGGCGAACAAGAGGACCGCGATTGCGATCCTCATGATCGACATCGACAACTTCAAATCGATCAACGACACCTACGGTCACACGGCAGGCGATGCCTGTCTGAATCGTGCGGGAACGCTTTTCCGCAAACTCTGCGGACGAGGCGGCGATACGGTCGGCCGCTGGGGAGGAGACGAGTTCCTGGCGATCGTTCCAGGAATCACGGCCGATGGATTGACCTTCATTGCCGAGAGCATGGTGCGACTGACGCGAGAATCGTCGACCAGCAGTCCACATCCACCTCACACCATCTCTGTCGGCGGAGCAATCGAGCTCACTCCAAAACCGACAGCTTCCTGGCGAGACCTCGTCGAAACGGCTGACAGAAGACTGTACGCAGCAAAGCTGCGGGGCAAGGATCGCTCGAACTGCGGCGATGCGATGGAGAGTGTCCACAACCGCAATGAACCGCGGGCGGATGCCCCCCTGCAGACGCTTCCACTTTCACCGTCTCTCCACGATCAACTTCAGCTGATGCGAAAGCAACTCAATCGCATCGCGCCGATCGTGGATCAAATTTCGTTTGCGACCTATACCCGTGCGACAGGCCGGCTCACGATGGCGATCCAAGCAACCGACGACGGGGGGTTGCTTTCGGACTACTCAGCGGTCCTCGCTGACGTTCCTAGTCTGACAAACCTCATCGCCACCCGATCCGCCAGGGTCATCCACGACCTTCGCAAAGAGACTTCGCGGCACACTCCTCACTCGCAGCTCCTGCAGCTGATGCAGTACCGCTCCTCGTACACTGTGCCGATCTTCGTACACGGCGACTTCATCGGCTTTCTTTTCTTCGATTCGCAACATCCCCGTGCGTTCACCGACGAGGTACTCGCGAGAATTGCTGTGCAAATCAACATGATCCAGATGCTGATCTGCCAGGAGGTGTTTGCGGTCAGGGCTCTCCACGGCACGGCACATGCCGTGAGCCACGTGGCCCACTACCGCGACGCTGAAACAGGGTCTCACCTCCAGCGAATGGCCCGCTACGCGAAGGTCATCGCCGCGGAGTTGGCTGCGCAGCAATCGCTCCCGGATGATTTCGTGGATCTGACGTTTTTATTCGCCCCCTTCCACGACATCGGGAAACTTGGCGTCGCCAACTCGGTGCTTCAAAAACCAGACGTCTTGAACGTTTCCGAGAAAGCCATGATGGCGACGCACGTGGACCTCGGTGCGCGAATTGTCGAGATGCTGATCGACGAGTTTGAACTCGGTCAGTTCTCCGGCATCCGGATGTTGCGGAACATCGTGACTGCCCACCACGAGTTTCTTGATGGCAGCGGCTACCCTCGCAAACTGCAGGGGAACGAGATCCCACTGGAAGCGAGGATCGTGACCGTGGCGGATATCTTCGACGCGCTCACGAGCAGCAGGCCCTACAAAAAAGCCTGGGATGCTGACTTGGCCTACGACAAACTTCGAGAGATGGCAGCGGACGGCAAACTCGACACCGCATGCGTGGCGGCACTGGAGGAGCACCGGTTCTCCGTCCAGCAGATCGCTGAGCGGTTCGACAGTTCCATACCGCCCAGTACTTCGCCAGATCAGGGGACACCCTAACGAAGAAGTCGGCCCGCCTCGACTCAACGGCTGGGCGCGTCTGCGAACGCTCTCCAGACCTCATCGAGGCCGACGGCATCGACCGCGCCGTCGAAGGCCGCAAAACGAAAACGGGACACATACGGCGCTGCCGGCGTGATCTTAAACTCCCCGAGCACCATGGGGGCGAAGCAAAAGTACGGCATCTGAGGATGCAGCCGCACCGGCTGCGGACTGCGGAAGTTGTTGGGGTGCGAAAACGCTGCGAGCCCGCACGGTTGCCCATCCACGCTCCCTGAGATGGCCACCCAGTTCGGCCTCGAGTGGTTGCCCTCCTGCTGACCTTTTCCTTCACTCGTCAGCATCACGTTTCCAGAGTTCCAGTGCAGCGGCCCCCGCACGCACATGCCGCCGTAGTGATATTCAGGCAGCAGCAGCGGTCGCTCGCCCGCGCACACCTGCGTCGACTCAAGATCGAACACATGCATGGTGGGATGGGGTACACGATCGATCTTCCAGGTCTCACGCAGCGCCACCACAGCTTGATCCCCATTTGTCACCACGTGCTGCAGCCGCACTTCGATGTGGTCGGCCGTGTGGTGGAGTGTCTCGACATGCTCCACCCGACCTTCCTGCTTCGCGCTGTTCCAAAAATCGACCGGTTTTCCTCCGAACGTGCTGCGTGTCCATGCAAACATCAGACCATGCTGATGGAGATGATCCGCGGGGAAGCCGTCGGTGACCACGCGGCCCTGCGGCGTCATGACCGGATGCAAAAACCCGCTCCGGCCAAACCACGGCTGCGCGGGATCAGGCGACGGCACGTACGCCGTGTTGTAGACCGCAATCGGTCGGTCACCGCTGGAGAGCACGAGTTGGCCGGCGTCACCCCCATCCTCAGCGACCCCCATCGCCGCACATGCCATCAGTGCACTCGTGGCAACCATCACGAAGACCAGCCCAGGTGATCGCGCATGCATGCTGCCTACTTTGCCTCCACGTCATCCCAGTCGTCGGTGCGAAACACCGATGCAGGCAAGCCAGCACTGTTCACAAGATTCGCACCCTCAGGATTCGCAGCCCATGCATAGCGAACCGCGACCGGCTTTGGCACCTCAGGGTGACTCACAGACACCGTGTCGCTTCCCGTAATCTTTGCGTCGGCCCAGCGCCAAACACGGTCTGCCCCTGCGATCTCAAAACGGCCAAGCACCACCCCGTCGCGTGTGCGGAGCCCCGTGCCCACATGGTCAAAGCTCACCTCCATGCGATTCCCCTTAACCTCGTGCGACCGGAGCAGCGGCCCCGAAGCGATGAGATCGCGCCCGTAGTCGTGGGCCAGGGCCCACAGCGCTAGCCGCTCTCCGACGTCGTGTTTGTTCTTAGGATGGATGTCGCCGGCTTCGCCAACGTCGTTGGTCACTGCCATGCCGGTCTTGGGCGTCGTCTCTAGGATTCGTCGCATGCGATCTTGCAACAGCGGCCAGGGGTCGTTGTCACCAGGTTCGAGCGTGGGCTTTCGGAAGTTGGCCAGCTGCACGAAGTAGAAAGAGAAGTCGTCGTTCCAGCGGGTGCGCCAGTCACGGATCATCAGTGGCAACGTCTGGTCATACGGCACGGCCCCTGCCTTCGCATTGGCTTCCCCCTGGTACCAGATCGCACCGCGGATCGTGTAGCCGACGAACGGGTGAATCATGCTGTTAAAAAGCACGCCCGGCTGCCCTTCGGTGTCGAGGGGCCGCTTCGGAGCCGCCGGCCGCCTGGGGCGATTTCCCCGGCTCGCCTCTGGCTTTGCCTTCCAGGCCGTATCCGCCTCCTCCCACGCAGCGAGCCGACGTTCGTGCTGCTGCCGAGCGGCTGCAGGCTCGTACCCGTCATCGGCCGCCACCGCCCGCTCGACAAGTTCGGCAGTCGCAGGAAGGGATCGGAGCGCTTCGCGGCTGGTGAACGTTTCCACCGGCTTGCCTCCCCATGCCGTCTTGATCACTCCCACCGGCACGCCGAGGTCCTGATGAAGTTTCCGCGCGAAGAAGAAGGCGACTGCGGAAAACTGTGGCGCGGTCTCCGGGCTACACACCGCCCATGCCCCATCGATGTCGTCCTGGGGCTCGACCGCCGTCACCGTCGGCGCGTTGAACATGCGGATCAGTGGAGAGTCTGCCTCCGCCAGAATCTCGGCATACGCAGGCACCCGGTTCATCGTGAACACCATGTTCGACTGCCCAGAGGCCAACCAGACTTCCCCAACGAGCACATCCCGGATCGTTTTCCGGTCAGCTCCGCTGCTTACCGTCAGCGTCTGCCCAGACGCATCCGCTGCTCCAGAGGCAAGGGCCGCGTGCCAACGCCCCGCTGCATCCGCGGTGACCGTCTCAGACGCCCCCTTAAACTCCACTCGCACGCTGGCCCCAGGATCAGCCGTTCCCCAGATCGCCACCTCGCTATCGCGCTGCAGCACCATCGAGTCACTGAAGAAGGCAGGCAGGCTCAAGGCCGCCTCTGCCGCAACCGGGCCCACACAACAAAGCAGCAGCCCCAGAACGACTCGTCGCATAATGCAGCCCCACCGAAGAAACGTGGCTTGGCCAGCAACGTGCGTTCCGCACGCACGTCATCAGTCCCAGTTCCCTTGAAACGGCAGTCTACCAGCCCATCCAGGACCTCGCTCGCGGCGCTCGACTCAGCCGCGGAGATCTCAGAGCGGACGTCACAAGATGCTCTTGCTCGAAAAAACGGTGCGAGTCTACGGTCTTCGCATCCCGAAGTTCGCGATGGGAGCATCGAGATGCGACGCCCTCTGACGATCGTGCTAGCCGCTGCATGCCTTACGACCGCGGCTGGCTGCAAGCATGGCACCGATCTTGTGACGGCCACACTTGGCAACATGATCTACGGCGGCCTCAGCGAAATGGGCGACACCTCACGCCCCGCAAACGAGCGGCGTGCGGCGGCGATGATCGATGGCTCCGAAACCGGCCGGCAATTTGGGCAAGCCATCACGAGTCAGTTGCCTCCGTGAGCCTCTTTTGACAGCGTGGCCCACCCCAAGCATTCTCGCAGGCTCTTGGTCACCGTGTGCGGTATTCTGCACGCTCGCAGCAGAGGCCGTGCGGTACACGGCCCGCTCATGCCCGGGGGTTCCACTGTCATGCAACGCCGTGTTGTGCCTTTTTTCTTCCACGTCGCCGCCGTCATGTGGCTTGCGGGCTTCCCCCTCGCAGCCAGGTCTGCCGAGAACGATCATGGCGCATCGCTCGTGCCCCACCCCCTGCCGCTGTGCCCTCGCGAAGTCGTCACGGCCCTCCTGCCCCAGGACGGAACAGCACACCTCGGTCGCCCACTCCACATCCTGTGGCTCGCCGGTCCGGAAGACCACGGTGGCGGTGAGCATGACTACATCCGCATCCAGGAAACCTTCCTTCCACTCCTCGCTCGCATCCCCAAGATCACCGTTGAGGCCGCGTATGGATTCCCAACGAAGGAACAGTTCGATCGGGCAGACCTGCTGATTCAGTACCTGCATTTTCCCGAACTGACAGACGAGCAGTTCGCGCGGTACAGCAGCTACGTTCGCCAGGGGGGCGCGGTGTTTTCGATCCACGAGTCGTGCATCATGCGACCTGCAGACAGAGCAGCCCACCTCGCGGAGTGCCTTGGCTGCGCGTGGGACGGCGACGGCGTCTCGCAGTGGAGCAAGTTTGGGGAGCATCACCTGCTTCGCCTCAACACCGAGCATCCGGTCTTCCACGGTCTGCCCGAGTCGCTGCCGTTCAACGACGAGTCGTACTGGCATCTCCAGAAACGGCCTGGGGTCGACGTGATCGCCGCGGTGGTCCCCCAGCACGCTCCGACACCCCGCCGCACCTGCCTCCCCCGCGTTAGCCTCGACCAGCTTTGCCGATGTCCTCGCAGCACCCGACACCCGTGGAGACGCCTTCTGGACGTACGAACAAGGGAGAGGCCGCGTGATTGGCACGACGACCGGTCACTACACCTACACCTTTCACGACCCTCGCTACCGCGTGTTGATGGTGCGGTGCATGGCGTGGGCCCTGCGGGAAAGCCCAGCCGCGTTTGCCTCGCTCGTGTTTGCAGGCCTGGAGACGCCCGACGGTCTCGTGGGCACCGCCGACAGCATGCTCAACTACACCAACCGCGCACGCTAAAAGCGTCGTGCGCTCAGCGGCCTCGACCTCAGTCGACATGCCTCCGCAAAAGGATCACCCAGTCGTCGCCCGGGCCAGCGTCGCTGGGAGGCATGCCAAGTGCCACCACCCTCCCGCCCTCAACGGAACCGCCCGCGTGCAGGCGATCCCCCAGTTGCGGGTCAAACCACCACACGTCGAACCGACCGTCAGCGTCGGAAAGATCGAGTTGTGGTCCTGATGCCCGATTGCCGATTTCGTGCGTGTAGACCACGTAGACGTCGTTTGGTTTCGCCAAACACCACGTCGCTGGATCCTCGTTGGCGACGACCGCGAGCGCGTCGGACGGCACCATTTCCCAGAACGGAATGGCGTGTTCCTTAAAAAAGGACAGGGCAATACGGCAATAGTCCCAACTCTGGTCGCGGCTTCGCCAGTCTTCGCAGACAAGGTCGTTCTCCACGAACTGGTACCCAAAGTAGTACTCGTTGCCTGCGCCGCCGCCCATGAGCGTGCCCCATAGCGTCTGCTTACGGACGTCGTGTTGCGTGTGTGCATACACACCTTGTCGGTCGTGGCCATCAAAGCCCCGGTACCCGAGATCCGGGCACTGGGCATGCGCAGCCGACCCCGACTCATCAAAAGCGACCACCCACGGCTTCCCCGCTTTCGTCGACGCCTCGACCCACTTCACCGTTTGAGCATGAGTCGTCCCCAAGGAGCTGTTCTGAAGCGACGCTCCGGTCAAACGACTGCCGTCGCCAAGCAGCGGCAGGTAGACCTGGTCCTGTTGGTCCGGGAACGTGTGCACGACCCGCAGGTGATCGTAGGGATCGAGGGCGGCGATGAAGTCGAGCATCGCCCGCTGCTGCTGAGTTGATTGGGAGTTTTCTTCCCCAAGGTTCCAGTTAAGGGCGAGGTTGTGCCCAAACCGCGCGATCAATTCGCGACAGTAGAGTTTTCTCTCCCGTCCAAGATCGCCACCATCGAGTGACTCTGCCACCTGCTTCCGCTTTCCGCGGCGATTGTCGTCGTTCTCGGTCTCCTGCAACTTGAAGTGGAGATACATGCCGCGCCGCGTCCCGTGGTCAAACACAATCCCCCACTGGTCCAGCTTCGAGCAGTCGTAATGCAGTTTGTCATTCCGCTCTACAAACGGCCACACGTTGTCGCCGTCACCCCCCGCGTTGTAGGTCAGGAAACTAAACGCGTTGCACCCCTTCCCTGAGAGGTAGTTGATCGCACCGATCAGTCCACGCCCCTTGGTCCCCTGCCATACGGGATCCCCTTCCTGCCAGTCGCGCAGGTGCGGGCTCCACGTTTTCAAAGGCACTGCCTCGGGTTTTCCTGCGATGGTGTTGTCAAAGTCCGCGTAGCCGAGCAACGTTTCCGGGGCGTCGGCTCCCGCCTTGAGAAAATACTCCCCACTGCCTGCGAAACGCAGATACCGCTGGCCGACGTATTGCAAGAAGCCATGCGCCCGCAGGTCGCGACCGGTGGCAGTCGATGGAGCGACCTCGAAGGTGCCACGCCCGCCATGAAAGGGGGCCACTTCGCGCGCCCCAGCCCCGTCCGTGATCGCCACATCGGCCCCGGCGTGAAAGAGTACCTCGTAGGTCCACCGTCCTGTGGCGTTGGGCACAAACAGCGTCCGCCAAACCGTGCCGCTCTCCGCGCTGGTTTCGGCCGCCTGGCCATTCGCGGCAAAGTACCCCGGAACAAGAAACGACTTGCCGGTCAGTGCATGCTCAAACCGAACAGTCATCCGGTAGTCGGTAAACGGATTGGGAGACGCGTCCTGCTCGGTGGCGAATGGTCCCGAGAGATCAAGCGTGACGGTGTGCCACTGCTGCAGCACTCCCGAGAGCGTGACCGTTCCATCGCCGTGCGGCCCGCGAAGCACATCCTCACTTCCCCAGCCTGCATCCGGCACCACCAAGAAAAAAACGGCCACGCTCGCTCGCACGGCCACCAGCCCCCAGCTGAGCTGCTTCCACGATCCACGTATCGCCATACCGCCTCCTCACACGCAACGCGTCGAGCATCCCACACGCCCGGTCACCTATGATACGGATTGATGGCACACCTCAATCACCCCCTCCCCGGCGCGCATGATGACACCTGGTTCCACGTCGCTGCGACACAGTTTTTTCTTCGCAGCAACCTGCATCACTGCAGCATCAACGGTCGCCGAAGAACTTCCCCGCTTCGAGATCACACCCCTTCCGGGCCAGACGATCGAAATGGCGATCGACGGAGAGCCGCGGGCAGCATGGCACTTTGCCAGCGACACACCGCGGCCATTCTTCTTTCCGTTCACGAGCCCCGAGGGCGGGCTGCTCACCCGCATGGGCCACCCGGGAGCAGAAAACCACGACCATCACCTCTCGATCTGGTTTGCCCACCACGATGTCGACGGCCACAGCTTCTGGCAGGATGAGAGTGGCTGCACCATCCGGCAACAGTTTTGGATGGTGCAAAACAGCAGCGACGAGGAAGGCGTGCTGGCCGTCCGCCTCGCCTGGCTCGATCCAACCGGCGCGGCCTTGCTCGAACACGATCTGGTGGCTGCCCTTCGGCCAGCCGGCGACGGCGAACACGCACTGGAGTTGCAGTCCACCTTCCGGCCAGCCACGGGTCGCGACCGCGTCACACTCGGAAAAACCAACTTTGGCTTTCTCGCGGTCCGCGTGGCCGCATCGCTCTCCGCCTTCTTTGGAAACGGCACGATCACCAACAGCGAAGGTCTGGTAGGCGAACCCGCGATCTTCGGCGAGCGAGCCACCTGGGTCGACTACTCCGGGTCGGTCGCGGTTGGTCACGGTGCAACGCGGCATGCGAAGCCCGCGGGCATCACCTCCATCGACCATCCCGACAACCCGCACTACCCCACGCGGTGGCATGTCCGCTCGGATGGTTGGATGGGCGCGTCGTTGTGCTTCGATGCCCCCTACGAGATCACGAGCGACGCTCCCCTCACCCTGCGGTACCTACTCTACGCCCACCGCGGCACCGCTGCCGAGGCAACAATCGCGACCGTCGTCGATGCCTTTCATGCCCGACCTGGCTGGCTGATCAGACCAGCCACCGGCAGTGAACCGCACCGACAATGGATTGTGGAACGACGTTAGGAGAATCTCATCATGCTGCTCAAAGACCTGCGTGCCGCCCTCGCCGCCCACCCTGGCGTGAAGATGCACTGGATGCTGCCAGACCAGTCGTTCGTGCCGGCCCACTACCACATCACCGAGGTGGGACGCGTGCAGAAGGACTTCATCGACTGCGGTGGCACTATGCGGTCCTCGCAGTCGTGTGTTCTGCAGGTGTGGGTGGCCAACGACACCGACCACCGCCTGGAGTCCACGAAACTGGCGGGCATTCTTGATGTGGCCACTCCGCTGCTGGGCTCCGATGAGCTCCCGGTCGAAGTGGAGTACGAAGAGGGCGTGCTCTCGCAGTATCCGCTTGGCGGCATGGAACTGACGCCCTCAGGGCTTCTCTTCTATCTCGGCACCAAGCACACCGCCTGCCTGGCCCCAGATAAGTGCGGTGTGGACGGCACGGGCTGCTGCTGATCGCCGCTTCTTCGGATTACGGCGTTTCGCGCACGATTGGGCGATCGTATTCAAGACATGCGATTTCTACGGCCTCATAAGCAGCAAATGTCCCACTCTAGGAATGCCACCCAACCGAGGGACGATCGCGGGATCCGCGCGTTTCCGCAGTCTTTCGACTACACTCAGTCTGCGTACTACATCTCGATTCGTTGAGTTCAGTCGAAGGACTTCAACGTGAAAGTTTTCCGCACTGTCGACGTCTCGTTACGGCAGCCGTTCCCACGGTTGCTTTGCTTGGGATGTGTGGTCCTCGTCCTTTCTTCTTCCGGGGAAAGTTTCGCGCAAACTTCAAACGTCGAGACCACTTTCGAGGGCCACCTCGATGGCGTCACTTCTGCGTGGGTTAGTGGGGATGGGCAACGCGCGCTGACCGGAAGTCTCGATCAATCAATTCGCTACTGGAGCGCACCGCAAGCCAATCTCGAACGGGAATACACGCTCCACACAGGTCCTGTCCACGCACTTGCTGTAAGTGGTGATGAAACCACGTTCGTTTCCGCGAGTCAGGACAACACCGTTCGCGTGTGGCGACTTCCGCAGATCGCGCCGAAGTCTCGGCTCTCCCTTCCGCCGGACACCATCCGCGGGATGGCTTCATCCTCTCGCGGTGACTTCCTCGTGAGTGTGGGCGAAATCGCTGGCGTGCATGTCCACGATTTTGACGCGGGCTCCACTCCACTCACGACAAAACTCAACTTTGGCGATGTGGCGTTTGAGCAGGTAACGCTCCGGTCTGATGGAGCGTGGTTTGCCGCTGCTGATCGTGACCATGCCGTCCATCTCGGCAGTCCTTTTCTCGACAGCGGTCAGGCAATGTGGCTTGGACACGAGCACCCCGTTCTAGGACTGGGTTTCGCTGCGAACGGTCAGCAAGTCGTCTCGGCCGACAGTTCGGGGGTTGTAAGATTTTGGCGAGCAACACCAGCCGCAGCGTTATCCCTCGACCCCGCCACGTACGACCTAGTCTTCATCGCCGCGATTGACAACGGCGCCTCTGCCGCAGGCCTGAGTCGCGATGGTCGTTGGCGCGTATGGAACTGTGCGACAGCATCGCCTCCACGAGATGCAGGGGTCGCGGCAGGTGTCCTTCACAGAGCTGCCGTGCACGATGGCACGAAGACCGCTGCGGCGATTCTCGACGGCAATCGGATCAACCTCACTGATCTGGCTGACGGCAACGATAAAGGTGCCTTCAACACGACGGGCTCATCGTTCCTCGACCTTTCTTTTTCCGGTGATGGCAACAAGGTCGTGACGGTTTCCGACGATGGGTGCGTGCGGATTTGGAAGCAACCTCTTCCCGTCACCCCACTCCCAGACCACTCAGCCGCTGTGTCTCGCATGGTCACCAGCGACGACGGTCAATGGATCTGGATCAGCGATGCCTCTGGTGGGCGGACTCTGCGGTCTGTCAGCGACAATCAATCGCGTCCCACCTTTTCTCCACCCTCAGAGGCCACGTGCGATGCATTGCATCCCGCGGTATCACTCGCGGTCATTGGCGCCGCCAACGGCTGGATCAATTGGTGGAATCCAGCTGCTCCAGAACAGCATGGTTCGTTTCAGGCACATTCGTCGCGTGTCACCGCGGCCTGTTTTCACGCGTCGAGCAACAGTCTGATCTCGTGCGGCGAAGATGGCACGATCTCCCGCTGGAGCCTTCCACTTCCAAACTCAGAGAGCCCGGACACGCCCCCACCATCTGCCGTATGGACACACGCCTTTGAGCCATCGCGAGTGGGGATTCAAGTTGCCGTCGCACAAGCCACCGGTGAGTGGGCCGTGCTGACCCGAGAAGCGACCACTGTCGACCGCTGGTCGGCAGATTTCACGCCAAACGGACGCTGGGAAGGAGCATCTGCCCCAATCGAGAAGTTTGAAATCTCAAAAGATGGAAAGCATCTCGTTTCCACGACGACAGCGGGCGGGGTGGTGGTGTGGGCCGACGGTGCAACTGCTTCCCCCGCGGAACGACCGCGTCCACCATCTTCGAGCCACTGGTCACTCTCTCCAGATGGTCTGCAAATCGCGTGGACTGTCGGTAACAACCTTCTGCTCAGTTCCACCACTTCCGGCGGCGAAAGATGTTCACTTCCAGGTACCGCACCATCAGCGGCCTGTTGGCTTGGGTCCACAGGCCGGCTGGTGCGTTCCTCAGGTAACACGCTGCACACGATTGATCCTCCGTGTGAAGCCGTCTGGAACACAGAACATCCCGCGCTCAGTGTGATGCCACTCGCAGACGGCAGCCGCGTGGCCGTTGGCACGGATGATGGCGCGGTCGTTCGCGTCGTGCTCACCGACGGGAATCTTGAAACATGGATACCTGGCAACGGTGAGCGTGCCGATTGGCTCACGATGTCGAGAGACGGACAGAGCTTCGTGACCACCAGTTCGACCGGCGCAATCCGTGCGTCACGTATCGGCGATGGCTCGCTGCTGTGGCAATCACGAAGCGCTCCCGTCGTGGCTCAGCCGTGCAGCAGCAGCAACTCACAGTTCCTCTTCGTCGACACAGGCAACCAGATCCGAGTGTTTTCGCTCGTTGATGGCACTTGGCTGCAGTCGCTTCAACCGCTGACAGAATCCCGCGGGGTCATGGCGACAAATGACGCTCGAGTCTGTGTGTCAGCGGGCGCGAATGGCCCTGCAGCAATGGCAGTATCAATCGAGCGTTCTCTTCAATGCGTTCTCCCGACGCGTCAGCCAGTGGCGGCCGCCGAGTCGTCGCCGGCCCCATTGATCGTGGCATTTACCACGCTCAACAACGCCTCGCAGGCGGCAGTCGCAACCGCCGACGGGCATGTGCAGCTCGTTGACCTCAACTCTGGCAACACGATCCGGGTGTTGGAGCAACCTGAAGGAGGGACCGATGTGCCAACGATTCCAATCAACGGTCAAGACGCGGCCAAGAGCGCAATAGAGCTCCACGCAAATCACATCACTGCGATGGCAGTACGTGAAGACAACCAGCAACTTGCGGTCGCTGACGCTTCCGGAATGACCACGATTTGGAACCTTGGCGATGGAGCGGCCGTGCTTCAGATCGCGTCAGCGGGCCCTGTTGTCGCACTTGCCTTCAGCCCAGACAACCAGCGGATGGCCATGCTTCAGGCGGATGGCCTGCTGCGTATCTTCGGCCCTCCTCCGCCGCCGGCCAACCAAGCGGATCGTATCGAGCATCAGGCAACTCGAACCTTCGCCGCAGCCACATCGCTGCTGTGGAACCGTGACGGCCAGTCGGTCTGGTGCGCTGGTGAAGAAGGTGTTGCAGAGTGGGCCTATTCACCGCCCACTCCTCTACGTCAGTTCAATCATGGAGGACCGGCTCTCGACGTCGCCGTAAGCCACGATGGCAACACGGTCGTGAGTTGCTCGACTGACCAAACGGTGCGGATTTGGGACGTGACGACAGGCCAGCAACGTGCTCAACTTCAAGGCCACCAAGGAGCTGTTCTTGGTCTTGACCTCTCGGCGGACGCCACCCGCGCGATTTCCTGCGGCTCTGACGGAACCCTGCGGCTATGGGACGTCATCGGCGGCCGTTCACTCAAACAACTCTTCCGTAGCGACGTCACGATGTTCGACATCGCTTTCGACCCCTCAGCGCAGCGGGTTGTGGGGGCCGGGTCGGATCGCCGCCTCCATGTCATTGCTGTGGATTCGGGGGCTGAAGTCCTTTCGATGGAGGGTCACAGCGACTTTATCCACAGCGTGACCTACTCACCAGATGGCCGTCGCATCGCTTCCTATGGCTACGCCGGGGAGCTGCGGCTGTGGGACGCCGCCGGCGGTACATTGCTGTGGGAAACACGTGTTGGAAATGCAGGGAATCAAATCGCGTATTCATCAGACGGCTTGAGACTTGTGGTGGCAGGTGGCGATCGCAAGGCCCGGGTCGTGATGGTCCCAGACCATGCCAAATAGCGCGTCTGGGAATCACTCGGGGACGTTTTCGCATGGGAGAAGCAAAACCATGAGCGTCGGACGGCACTTCATTTTTCTCGGGAGTCTCCTCGTCGCATCGTGCGTGTCTATCGCACAAGCAGCGGAGTTCCCGGGACTTGGGCCGAAAGGCAGCCTGCAGCGCATCGCGTTTGAGAACGAGACCACCCTCGTGCTTCCTGGGGCCAACGCGCGCCTGCAACTTTTGGTCACCGGCCACTATGACAGCGGCCAAGCGCACGATCTGACCTCTGGAGTGACCTACTCAAGCAACCCAGAAGGGATCGTCGCGATCGCCTCTTCAGGCCTTGTGAGGCCTCTCGCCAATGGAACGACCACCGTCACAGCGCGTACCGCTGAAGGCCTCGCGAGCACGCTGCAGGTGACGACAGATCGTTGCGAAGAGGAACTCCGCGTGAACTTTGTTGAAGAAGTGGTCCCCATATTTACAAAGCTCGGTTGCAATGCCGGTGGATGTCATGGCAAAGCCGATGGTCAGAACGGTTTCAAACTCTCTCTTCTCGGGTTCTACCCAGAAGACGACTACGAGTATCTCGTGCATGAGGAGCGAGGGCGACGACTGTTTCCCACGGATCCGGATTTCAGTCTGCTGCTGCTCAAGCCGGCGAACCTACTGCCTCATGGCGGCGGCAAGCGGATGGAGCCGGGCACGTACGAATGGCAGTTGATGGCGACATGGATCCGACAGGGCATGCCCTACACAACACCAGAGGATCCTACCCTAAAGAGGATCGAGGTTCTGCCGCCTGTTCGTGAAATGAACTTCGGAACCGCTCAGCAACTTTCGGTAGTCGCGCACTACAGCGATGGTTCGAGACGCGATGTCACTCGCCTCGCCTCCTATGAAGCCAACGTCCCCGAGATGGCAGAAACCGACGCCACCGGGCGTGTCACCGTAGGAACGACTCCTGGCGAAGTTGCGGTGATGGCCCGCTTTCAGGGAGAGGTGACCGTGTTCCGAGCCGTCCTCCCTCAAGGACTCCCGGTCGCGTCATTGCCACCGAGCCGCGGATTCGTTGACGACGCGGTGTTTGCAAAACTCAAGCAGTTGGGAATTCCGCCTTCAGATTTGAGTGACGACGCCACGTTCCTCCGCCGCGCCACGATCGACATCGCCGGTCGGCTTCCCACGCCTGCTGAAACAGAGACCTTTTTGGCAAACACGTCGAGCGACAAACGAACACAACTCATCGACCGACTGATAGCAAGCGACGCCTACGCCGACTACTTCGCCAACAAATGGTCAGCGCTGCTACGCAACAAACGGCGAAACGACAACGACCGCCCGTACACGTATCGCTTCCATGCATGGATCCGGCGTGCCCTGCAGGAAAACATGCCCTTTGATCAGTTTGTGCGGAGCATCCTCACCGCCGCTGGCGATGTCGAAACTCACCCGCCGGTGGCCTGGTTCCGCGAAGTCAAATCTTCCACGGAGCAGATGGAAGACACTGCGCAGCTGTTTCTGGGGATGCGAATGGCATGCGCCAAATGCCACCACCATCCGTTTGAACGGTGGAGTCAACAAGATTACTACGGTTTTGAAGCCTTCTTCACACAGGTGGCCACGAAGACCAGCAGGTACAACCCTCAGCAAAATGATCGCGATGTTGTCGTCGTGCAGGCAAAGGTGCCAGCTAGCCGCAACCCGCGCACGGGACTCGATGTGCCTCCAACAGGCCTTGGCGACGCCCCGCTGGAGATTCCGGCGTACCAAGATGCTCGCCAAGACCTCGCAAACTGGATGACCCAGCAAGACAATCCCTACTTTGCGAAGGCGCTCGTCAATCGTTATTGGAAGCACTTCTTCGGCCGCGGCATCGTCGCCCCTGAAGACGACCTGCGGACGACCAATCCTCCCACCAACCCGGAGCTTCTCAACGCACTGGCAGCAGATTTTGTGCAAAGCGGCTACGACCTGAAGCATTTGGTTCGGACAATCTGCACATCGTCCACATATCAGCTGAGTTCGAACCCATCTCCACTCAACGAAAACGACCAGCAGAACTTTTCGAGCTTCTACCCTCGCAGGCTCTCAGCAGAAGTGCTCTATGACGCCGTTGACGTCGTTTCTGGATCATCCTCCAACTTTGGGGGGATCCCACGCGGAACGACCGCAGTGCAACTGCCAGACTCTGGCTTCAACAACTACTTCTTGCAGGTCTTTGGACGACCCGAGGCAGAGAGCGCCTGTGAATGCGAACGGATCGAGGAAGCAAATCTGTCCCAATCACTGCATCTTCTCAACTCAAACGATGTGCAAGGCCGTGTGCAGCAAGGCGACGGGATCGTTGCAATGCTCGCGGCCGACGAAACACGGTCGATTCGTGATGGCATTCGAGACCTCTACGTGCTTGCATATTCACGTCCTCCAACGGAGGAAGAAGAAGCTTTTG
>JAPOIM010000026.1 GCA_029978905.1 Planctomycetota bacterium | reverse complement strand
ATAACAATTTTTTTCATGAATCTTATTTAATCATAACTACGAAAAATTATCTATTTTTTATGGGGGGTAATCTTGGGGGGTAAAATTACAAAACTAGGCTTCTAAAGAGTAGAGATTCTGGGGCTTCTGGATAGTGGCGGAGAGACAGGGATTCGAACCCTGGAAGGACTTGCATCCTTGCCGGTTTTCAAGACCGGTGCATTCGACCACTCTGCCACCCATCCGTACCGCTGTAGTGTACCGAGTGTTTGGCGGTCGGCATCCCCGGCATCGGTTTGGCGGCAACTTTGACGGGATTTTGTCCACTGGCGTAGGGTGAGGTCTGCGTCCGCGTACGGGTTGGCTCTCAAACGCTCAAAGGAAAAACATGGCAGCATCAGTGGAGCAGCGGCTGGCCCTGCTTGAGGTTCGTTCTCGCCGACTGGCCCGCCGCAACACGGCCCTCCTCCTCGGGATCGTGGCGCTGGCGTCGGTGGCTGCGACCAGCCCGCCGGACTCGCAGCAGACCTCATCGCCATCACAGCAGTCGCCACGGCAATCGTCTCAGCAGGCGCGATCGCCCGGAAAAAAAGGCGTCGGGGACGACGTCGGCCCGCAGCCAGAACAGAAGGGCGGCGTGCTCGAGGCGGAGGCATTTGTGCTGCGGGATACCAAGCAGCGGATCCGCGGCCGCCTGGCGGTAGAAGGTGACCGAGCCGTGCTCACCCTTTACGACGCCGACGGCACGGCACGGCTCACGCTCACACAGCAAGAGGATGGCGCAGAAGTCACGCTGGTCGCGGATGGGGAACGTCAGGGGGTGCTGCTGCGGGCTGATGGCAGGCCTGAAGGGAGTCGTGTCGAGGTTGCAGGCAAGGCCGCGACGACCGCGGCCACGGCATCGGGGGTGTCGATCGTGGACGCGGACGATGGGCAGCGGCTGGTAATGAAACTGATCAACGGCAACTTCCCGCTCCTGGGGGTGAGCCAACACGGGCAAGCGGGGCCGCCGTCGGTGGAAATTACCGCGGGGGAGGACGGGTCGCGGAAAATCGCCCTGCATACAGCGACTGGACAACCGGTGATTGCGATGACGTCGAGTGATCAGCAGGGCACGCTCGCGATTCGGCAGCCAGGGCGGGAGCACTCGCTGCAGCTGCAGTCTGGCAACGAATCGGGTGGCGGGCCGAGCATCGTCTGCCTCGCTCCGGAGGGGCAGGACGGCGGGGGCGTGCTCCCTCGGCTCTCGCTCGGGCTGCGGAGAGAGGGAGAGCCTTTTCTTCAGCTCAACGACGCGAACGGCCGGCCCCTGGCCGTGCTGCCGCAGCCTGCCTCCGCTCCGCCAGCCGCGGAGCCTGCCGTCGCCCCCGAACCCTAGTCCGCGAAAAAATCACGCGGGATCGCGGAGTCGCCTTTGACGCGTTTTGCCGTGTGTCGTAGAGTCTGAGGCTCGCGCCGACCGGTTTGGTGGCGCCGGTCATCTTTGGAAAGGACTGTTGAGTATGGGCGGCATCAGCAACCGCATGAAGGAAATCAAGCGACGTCGGCATCGTCGGCAGAAGGTCGCACACTTCCGCTCCAAGCTCGCCAAGGCGACGCCATCGGAGAAGCAGGTCATCGCTGACAAGCTCCGCAAGCTCACCGAAGGCTGCGATACGCTCATCGAAGCAATGGCGCTCGAATCGAAGTAGGCCTCGCAGCCACGGTTCTTTCTCGCCGGCAACCTTAGTTTGCCGGCGAGAACAGAAAGCCGTCCTGGACGAAATCGATCACCACGCGGCTTCCCTCGGGGAAGCGGCCTGAGAGCAGTTCCGACGCCAGCGGGTTTTGCAGCTGTTGCTGGATTACTCGCTTGAGCGGCCTCGCTCCATAGGTGGGGTCGTATCCAAGTCGTGCAATCTCCGCGACCGCTGCTGGTGTGCACTCCACAGCGATGCCCGCCCGTGCGGCCTGCTTCTTGAGGTTGCTCACCTGAATCGAAACGATCTTTTCCAGATGTCGCTCGTCGAGCGGATGGAAGATGATCGTCTCGTCGATCCGGTTGAGAAACTCGGGGAGGAAGCGGGCCTGCAGCGACTCCTTCACGGCGTTGCGAACTTCGGCTTCGCTGCCTCCCTCGCGGGTGATTTCTTGAATCGCTTGGCTGCCGACGTTGCTCGTCATCACTACGATCGTGTTGGTGAAGTCGACGGTGTGACCGAGACTGTCGGTGAGTCGGCCGTCGTCGAGCACCTGCAAGAGCACGTTAAACACATCGCGGTGCGCTTTCTCAATCTCATCGAGCAACACGACACTGTAGGGCCGTCGGCGCACGGCTTCGGTGAGTCTCCCCCCTTCTTCGTAGCCGACGTAGCCCGGAGGGGCACCGATCAGGCGAGCCACGGTGTGCCGCTCCATAAACTCGCTCATGTCGAGACGCACCATCGCGTTCTCGTCGTCGAAGAGCACTTCGGCGAGTGCTTTGCAGAGTTCGGTTTTGCCCACGCCCGTAGGGCCGAGGAAGATGAACGACCCAATGGGACGGTTCGGGTCTTGCAGGCCTGAACGGCTCCGGCGCACCGCATTGCTCACCGCTTCAACAGCTTCCTCCTGCCCGACCACGCGTTCGTGCAGTCGGTCCTCAAGCACGAGGAGTTTGGCACGCTCTGCTTCCACCAGGCGGGTGACGGGAATGCCGGTCCACGCGCTGACCACCTCGGCAATTTCCTCGGGGCCGACTTCTCTCCTGAGGAGCCGCTTGGTCCGCTCTGGTTTGTCGGCCTTTGCTGGCTGCTGCTCCTCCTGCTCATCGGCGCGGGCCGCGAGGGTCTTCCGCTTCTGATCGAGTTCGTAGAGCCGCTGGAAGAGGTCTTCGCCCACCGGTTGGCCTGAGGCCTGGCGGTCTTTGATCTCGACGCTCGCTTTTTCAAAAGCGAGTTCGACTTCGTCGATCTGCTTGCGAAGCTCGTCGGCGCTGCCCACCCCGCTCTTCTCGGCCTCCCATTGTTCTCGCAGGCTGGCGAGCGTGCGCCGCAGCTCCTCCGACTCTTTCTCGATTTCAGCAAGCCGGTCCTTGGCGTGCTCTTCGGTTTCTTCCGCGAGCTGCCGGGCCGCGAGTTCGAGTTGCACGAGCCGTCGTTGCACCTCATCAATCTCGGCAGGAACGCTCTGCAGTTCCATCGCGATGCGGCTGGTCGCCTCGTCCATCAAGTCGATGGCTTTGTCCGGCAGAAACCGGTCGGCGATGTAGCGGTGCGATAGTTCGGCTGCGGCGACGAGCGCGGAGTCTTTGATCTTCACGCCCTTGTGGTGGGCCTCGTAGCGTGGCTTCAGGCCTCGCAGGATGGCGATCGTGTCTTCCACGCTTGGCTCACCCACCATCACTGGCTGGAAGCGGCGCTCGAGAGCCGCATCTTTCTCGATGTGCTTGCGATATTCGTCGAGCGTGGTGGCGCCGATGCACCGCAGCTCGCCGCGAGCGAGGGCAGGCTTGAGAAGATTGGCGGCATCCGACCCACCTTCGGCAGCGCCTGCGCCAATCATCGTGTGGAGTTCGTCAATGAAGAGAATCACGCCCCCTTCGGCCGCTTCCACCTCGCGGAGAATCGCCTTGAGCCGGTCCTCGAACTCCCCGCGGTACTTCGTGCCCGCGATCAGGGCGCCAAGATCAAGGGCGATCACACGCTTGTTGCGAAGTGTTTCCGGAACATCTGACTGGACGATCCGCAGGGCGAGCCCTTCGGCAATGGCCGTCTTCCCCACACCCGGCTCGCCGATGAGGACGGGATTGTTTTTCGTGCGCCGCGAAAGCACCTGGATCACACGACGGATCTCGGCGTCACGGCCAATGACCGGATCGAGCTTCCCTTGGTTCGCTCGCTGCACGAGGTCGATGCCGTACTTCTCGAGGGCCTGAAACTTCTCTTCCGGGCTTTGGTCGGTGACGCGAGAACTGCCACGCACCGCCTGCAGGCCTGCGAGGAGCTGCTTCTCCTCGATCCCCCCAAGCTTCATCACGTTCTTGGCCTTTGACGCCGTTTTCACGAGCGCGAGGAGGAGGTGGTCGGTCGAGACAAACTCGTCCTTCATCACACTCGCTTCGCCCGCCGCCTGCTCAAAAACTTTGATCAGGTCCTGGTCGGGTTGAGGCTGAGCTCCGCCAGAGACCTTGGGGAGGTGCGACAGTTCGGCTTCCACGATCCGTTCGAGGTGCCCGCGGTCCACGCCGATCTTCTCAAGCAGGGGACGCACGATCCCTTCGTGCTCGGCGACGAGAGCCTGCAGCAGGTGGACCGCCGTGGCCTGCGGATTCCCGCGGTTTGCGGCGAGGTCAATCGCTCGCTGCACGGCCTCCTGGGCCTTGATCGTGAACTTGTCGAAGCGGAATGCCATCGTTCACCTCCATGCTGCTGAACACTCGTAGGTCCGTAAAAAAAGCCGCCGCAGGCGGAGACCAGCTCCAGCCCACGGCGGCTCTTGCTGATCTCCAAACCTATTCGTCTGACTTCACCTCAAACTCGGCGTCGATCGCGTCGTCGCCTGGCTTGGCCTCGTCGCCACTCGCCGGAGGTGCGTCGCTTCCGCGTTGGGCGGCTGCTTCGTAGAGCACCTTCGAGAGGGCGTGCGTGGCCTGCTCCAGCTGGTCATGGGCGGAGATGAGGGCGTCTGCATCCGTGCCCTTTGCCAGCTCTCGACACTTGGTGATCGCCGACTCCAGCGGTGCCTTGTCGGAGGCGGAGAGCTTGTCTTCGTTTTCCTTGATCAACTTCTCGGTTTGGAAGCAGAGACTCTCGGCCTTGTTCTTGGCTTCCGCGAGCTTTTGCTTCTGCTTGTCTTCTTCAGCGTGGTCGTCTGCGTCTTTTCGCATCCGTTCGATCTCGTCCTCGGTGAGGCCGCTCGACTGTTCGATGCGAACGGTCTGCTCCTTGTTGCTGCTGAGATCCTTGGCGCTGACGTTGAGGATGCCGTTGGCGTCGATGTCAAACTTGACCTCGATCTGCGGCGTGCCTCGCGGGGCCGGCGGGATGCCTTCGAGGTTGAACTGACCGAGGAGCCGGTTGTCGCGGGCCATCGGACGCTCGCCCTGGTAGACGCTCACTGTCACGGCCGTCTGATTGTCGGCGGCCGTGCTGAAGGTGTTTTTCTTGTCGGTCGGAATCGTGGTGTTCCGCTCCACGAGCTTCGTGAAGATGCCCCCTTCGGTTTCGATGCCGAGCGAGAGCGGCGTCACGTCGAGCAGGAGCACGTCCTGCACATCGCCGCCGAGGACACCACCCTGGATCGCGGCCCCGAGGGCGACGACTTCGTCGGGATTCACACCCTTGTGAGGTTCCTTACCGAAGATCTTCTTGACGAGTTCCTGCACCTTCGGGATGCGGGTTGACCCGCCGACGAGCACGACCTCATCGATGGCCGATGGCGAAAGCTTGGCGTCTTCGAGTGCCTTCAGCACCGGACCACGGCACCGCTCGATCAGGTCGTCAGTGAGTTGTTCAAACTGAGCGCGGGTGATTGTCTGCTGAAGGTGCTTCGGGCCTGAGGCGTCCGCCGTGATGAACGGCAGGTTGATGTCGGTGCTTTGCGCACTCGAGAGTTCCTTCTTGGCCTTCTCGCAGGCTTCCTGCAGACGCTGCAGGGCCATCGTGTCTTTCCGCAGGTCGATCCCCTGCTCCTTCTGGAATCCGTCGGCCACATGATTGATCAGCTTCTGGTCAAAGTCGTCACCGCCGAGATGGGTGTCGCCGTTGGTGCTGATCACCTGAAAGACGCCGTCCTTCGACACGTCGAGCACCGACACGTCGAACGTACCGCCACCAAGGTCGAAGACGACAATCTTTTCGTCCTTCTTCTTGTCGAGGCCATAGGCAAGCGCGGCGGCGGTTGGCTCGTTGACGATACGCGATACCTCAAGACCAGCGATCTGGCCAGCGTCTTTGGTGGCCTGACGCTGTGCGTCGTTGAAGTACGCAGGGACGGTGATCACCGCCTTGTTGACCTTGTGGCCGAGATAGCTTTCGGCAGCTTCCTTCAGCGCCCGCAGCACCTTGGCGGAGATTTCCGGCGGGGTGAACTCCTGGTCGCCAGCCTGCACCTTCACGTAGTCGGCGGGCCCGCCCACCACCTCGTAAGGAACAATCTTTTCTTCGGAAGCGACCTCGTTGTGGCGGCGTCCCATGAACCGCTTGATCGACGAGATGGTCCGCTTGGGGTTGGTGACAGCCTGCCGACGGGCCTGCACACCAACGAGCGTTTCGCCTTTGTCGTTGAAGGCCACGACGCTCGGGGTCAGACGGTCACCGTCCTTGTTGGCGATCACCTTCGGTTCGCTGCCCTCCATGACAGCCACCACGGAGTTGGTGGTTCCCAGGTCGATACCAATGATCTTCTCGCCCTTCGGATTGGCCATGAGATGCTCCCTCGTCGGTTGGTGTGTGCTTGCGGTTGGCTCCTGGGCCTGTTCGCTGGCGGCGGCGTCGCGTGGCTGGCCCAGAACGGTGCTGGGGGAAAGAGCAAAGCCCGTGCCAGGAACGTGATTTCTCCGAGTTCTCCACTCGGAAACATTCTACGCGGGGGGAGAACGGCCGTATTTACGGGCTCCGATGGCTGGTTACAGTTGAAGGGCCTCGTGTTGCCCGTTCATGGGCCCCCGCAGGGAGACTGCCATTTTGGCCGTCCCGGGACGACGCGCGTTGGCATGGGAGCGCGGGTCTGATGGCTAAAACACCTCGCAAAAAGACGGCCAAACCGAAGGCGGGATCAGCGGAGCACGACGGACCGCTGGGAAGCCTGCGTCAGGAGATCGATCAACTCGACCGCGAGTTGGTGGCGTTGATGAACCGTAGAGCTGAGTGTGCGCAACAGATCGGGCACATCAAGCAGTCCCACAACCAGCAGACCTACGACCCGGCCCGCGAGGAACTTGTCCTCGGCCGCGTGGCGAAGGCCAACGCGGGCCCGCTCTCGGATGAGAGTGTGAAGGCGGTGTTTCGCGAGATCATCAGTGGGTCGCGAGCGATCGAACAGCACCTCCGTGTGGCCTACCTCGGACCGGCGTACACCTACAGCCATCTCGCCGCCATTCACCGCTTTGGCAACTCTGTGGAGTTTGTCCCCGTGGCGAGCATTTCCGCGGTGTTCGAGGAGGTCCAGTCAGGCCACTCGCACTACGGGGTGGTGCCGCTGGAAAACTCCACGGACGGGCGGATTGCCGACACGCTCGATAACTTTGCTCGCTTAACCGTCAAGATCTGTGCCGAAGTGCCGCTGCGGATTCATCACAACCTCCTTGCGAACTGCGATCGCACCGAGATCGAGCAGGTCTTCAGTCGCCCCCAGGCACTCTCGCAGTGCCGCAATTGGTTGGCCCGGCATCTTCCTACGGCGCGGCTCGTGGAGGTCACGAGCACAAGCGCGGCGGCTGAGATGGCGGCCGCCACCCCTCGCGCGGCTGCGATTGCCAGCCGCCAAGCTGCTGTGCACCACGGGCTCGACCTCTTGGCGGAGGAGATCGAAGACATTCCGGGGAATTCCACCCGATTTGCCGTGATCGGGCATGCCGACTCCGGGCGTACGGGCCACGACAAAACCTCGCTGATGTTCGAAATCGAGCACAAGCCAGGTGGTCTGGCCGATGCGCTCGCGGTGCCGAAGAAACAAAAACTGAATCTCACCTGGATCGAGTCATTTCCGATGGCGGGTGAAGAACGCGGCTATGTGTTTTTTGTGGAGCTCGAGGGGCATCGCAGCGACCTCCGTGTGCGGAGGGCGATCGCGGCGTTGGAGCGGCGTTGCCGACGCGTCGTGGTGCTCGGGTCCTACGCGAAGGCATCGGCGGTTGGCTGAATCGTGCGGGACTTCCGCCGCCGCCTTTCGAGTTTCAGCGTTCGCCTCTACGATGGCGATCCAACCCCTTAGGAGCCCCTCAATGCCACGGACGTCGATCGTCGCCGGAAACTGGAAAATGAACCTCGACCGGGAGGCTGCGATCGCCCTCGCCAAGGCGGTGGACGCCGGGCGCGGTCAGGCCGAAGGCGTGGATGTCGTCCTCTGCCCCCCCAGCGTGTATGTCGAGGCCGTCGGCACTGCGATTGGCAGCCGGGATCCTTCGCAGCCCGCGAGCGTCGGCTTGGGTGCGCAAAACATGTGGGACCAGCCCTCCGGTGCCTTCACCGGCGAGGTGTCGGCGGCAATGCTTGTTGACATGGGCTGTGGCTACGTGATCCTCGGCCACTCCGAGCGTCGCGTGCTTCTCGGCGAAACCGACGACCTGGTTGCCTCGAAGGTCAAGGCGGCCCTGGCCGCAGGGCTCACTCCGATCGTCTGCGTCGGTGAGCAGCTCGCGGAGCGCGAGGCTGGCCAGACGCACCAGGTGGTGTCGACCCAGGTTCGCGGGTCGCTCGCCGGGCTTTCGGCCGACCAGCTCGCAAAGGTCGTGGTCGCCTACGAGCCGGTGTGGGCGATTGGCACCGGCAAAGTTGCCACGCCTGAGCAGGCTCAGGATGTGCACGCTCTGATCCGTTCCCTGCTGGCCGAGCTCGCTTCGCCCGAAGTGGCCGCTGGCATCCGCATCCAGTACGGCGGCAGTGTGAAGGCCGGAAATGCCGCCGAACTCGCGGCTCAGCCCGACATCGACGGTGCTCTCGTCGGCGGCGCGAGCCTCGAGGCCGAAGGTTTTCTGGCCATCGCGGCGGCATTTCGCTGATCGCGGTGGACGCTTCCGGCTGCGATTCGATACGCTTCGGCCATTCGTGATCCCGTGAACACTGTTCTCACGGAGTTTCCTTCCTCGCGGTTTCCCTCATGATCATCTTCGTCCGCTTTCTGCTGGGCTTCATGCTCGTCTTCACCTCGCTGTTTCTCATCCTCCTGGTGCTGATCCAGCGCGGGCGTGGGGGTGGTTTGGCTGGTGCACTGGGCGGAATGGGTGGCCAGAGTGCCTTCGGCGCCAAAGCTGGTGACGTCTTCACCAAGATCACGATCGGCGTTGCGGCGTTCTGGATCGTGCTGTGCATCATTTCGGTGAACGTGCTCGGCCGACAGCAGTCGCTCCTCAGTGGGGAACTCGGTGGCTCGGCCCCCATCTCGCTCGACGGGACCACGGAGGGGGACGACGCCGCGGCGGGCGATCAAGCCTCGGAAGGCGCCGAGGCCGTGGTTGAAGGCGACGGTGGCGCTGCCAGCGAGCCAGCGGCCTCCGATGAGACTTCGTCGGGTGAGGCGGCGACGTCGGAGTCCGCTGAGACGTCCGGCGAGCCTGCGGCTGCGGGCGAGTGACGTCCTTTATTCTTGCAGGTTGAGTGCTGAGGGGGCGCATGGCAACGAGCATGAGCGGCTGCGGTGAGGCGACGTGCACGCGCGAGGGCACGACCTGCCGGGCTGAAGTGCGAACTGTCAACAACCGCTTTTTCAAGTTGACAACCCGATCGCGTGAGGGGCTCGCGATGTTCGAGCCCCGCATCGAAGCCGTTTTGCGGCAGACGATCCGTCGGGGAAGCGTGCACGTTTCCATCGATCTCGCCGGGCGAAATGCCCCCGGTCGTCGGCAGATCGACGCGGATCAACTCGACCACTACTTCAACGACCTGGTGGCGTTTTCGCAGGCTCGAGGTCTTGAGATTCCCTCCTCGGCTGCGGGCCTGCTCTCGCTGCCAGGGGTGGTTGTCGAGCAGCGAACCGACGCCACGGCCCTTGAGCATCACTGGCCACTGATCGAGGCGACGCTGGTGGACTCCGTGGCAAACCTGCAAGCGATGCGGGCTGCCGAGGGCGCCGCGATGGCCGCGTCGATCTGCGGGTGGTGTGGTGAGATCCGGGAGCGCGTGGCCGCGATCCGGGAGCGGCTGCCCGAGATGCTCGACGCCCACCGACAGAAGTTGCGAGATCGGCTGACGCGGGCCTTGGAGGGCCAACTGGAGACGATTTCCTCCCCCGACCTCGCTCGCGAGATGGCGATCGTGGCCGACCGGACCGACATCGCCGAGGAACTCGTGCGGCTGACCAGCCACCTCGACCAGGTCGAGCGGCTGCTGGCGGAGGAAAGCCCTGGGCGATCGCTCGATTTTCTCGCCCAGGAGCTGGCTCGCGAGGTCAACACGATCGCCTCGAAATCGTCCGACGTGGTGGTTTCTCAGACCGCGGTCGACCTCAAGTCGACGATCGAACAGATTCGGGAACTCGTTCAAAATATTGAGTGACAGGCTCGATCGCGGTGCGTAGAATCGAGCCCGGCAGCAGGGAACAGATGTGCAGTAGCCAGGGTAGTCTTGTTGTGATTTCGGGGCCATCAGGCGTGGGCAAAACCACGATCCTGAAGATGGTGTTGGATCGTCTGCCCGATCTCATTCCCAGCGTGTCCGCCACCACCAGGCCGCCACGCGCCGGCGAGCGCGACGGCGTGGATTACCACTTTTTGCCCTCCGACGAGTTCGCCCGTCGTCGCGAGAAGGGGGATTTTCTCGAGTGCTGCCGGGTCTACGGTCGTGATTCGTGGTACGGCACGCTGATCGACGAAGTGGCCCCCCGGCTCGCAGCAGGCCGATGGGTAGTGTTGGAGATCGATGTGGAGGGTACACTCTCGATACTCAAGCGGTATCCAGAGGCCGTCACGATCTTCGTGGAGCCGAGCCGACCGGAGCAACTCGACGAACGGCTGACGCGGCGCGGAACGGAGTCGAGCGAGGCGATCGAGCGGAGGCTCGAGGTGGCCCGCCGGGAACTCGGCCAGGCTCATCTGTACAAGCACCGCGTGGTCAATGAAAACGTCGAGGATGCGGTGGCGAGCATCGTGAACATTCTCGGCAACGCGGGATTTGATTCAGAGAACGTGGAGCGTGCGGCGATGTCGGAAGGCCGGCCGGGCCGCTGACAAGGTTCGCGGTCGGATGTTTTCTGGATGCTGCGGCCGCGGAACAGCAAAAGAACAGCGACAACAAGAACGAAGACAGTCTTTCACCCCTTAGGATTTGGAGTTCACACGCATGATCGACGAGTTGCGCGAAGAAGAGATCGTCAACAAGGTCGGAGGCCGCTTCAAGCTTTCCACGCTGATTCAAAAGCGAATGGTGGCCCTGAACGCCGGCGGTCGGCCGCTCGTCGACATCAAATCCGACGACAAGATGCAGATCGTGATCGAGGAGATTCGTCAGGACAAGATTTTCCTCGACACCTCCAACAACCTCCGGATCACCGGTGAGTCGCCGGAAGCGGGTGGTCCGCTCGACTTCGACGCCTCGATCCTGTAGCGGCGGGGCGTGCGAGTCGCGCGATGATCAGACTGCGGGTGAGGCAGTGAACGCAGAACAACGGGCAGGGCAAGATTCGGGAGGCCATGCGTTGGCAGGCCGAGAAATTGTCCTTGGCGTGGCTGGGGGTGTGGCCTGCTTTAAAGTGGCTGCGCTCGCGAGTTTGCTTGCCAAACAGTCGGTTGGCGTGACGGCGGTGCTGACGGAGGCGGCCACGCGATTTGTGGGTGAGGCCACGTTCGCCGCCCTGACCGGACGCCCAGTGAAAACGCGACTGTTTGAGCCGCAGCATCATCCGCTGGGAGGCCACATCGAGCTGGTCACCAAAGCGGATCTTGTCGTGGTGGCGCCTGCCACGGCAGATATGCTCGCCAAAGCCGCGTGCGGTCTTGCCGATGATCTTCTTTCCACTCTGCTCCTCGCAGCGGAGTGCCCCGTGCTGTATGCCCCTGCGATGAATGCGGCCATGTGGAGCAAGCCTGCGGTGCAGCGGAACGTTCGGCAGCTCGTCGACGATGGCGCTGGGATCATCGAGCCAAGCAGCGGCTGGCTGGCGTGTCGCCGTGATGGCACAGGGCGGATGGCGGAGCCCGAGAGCATCCTCCAGGCGATCACCGACGCGTTGGTGGGGGGACCCCTGCCTCGGCCGACGGCGACCTGACGGCCAGGCTGCTCCTTCCGAGGCGGAAGAGAAATGGCGCATATTCTGATCACGAGTGGTCCGACGCGGGCGTATCTCGACGACGTCCGCTTCCTGAGCAATGGCTCGAGTGGGCGGATGGGGGCGGCCCTCGCGGCTGCCGCGATCGCGGCCGGGCATCGGGTGAGTGTGGTGAGCGGGCCAGTGTCAGTGCCCTACCCCGCTCGGGCCCGTGTGATCTCGGTGACGACCACGCGAGAGATGCTCGATGCGTGTCTCGCGGTGCTCCCCGACGTGGATGGCGTAATCGCGGCTGCAGCCCCCTGCGATTTTGAGCCTGCTGCGAGGCAGGCTGGGAAAATCGCTCGGCAGGGTCGCGGCCTGACGTTGCGACTCGTGCCAACGGTCGACATTGTGGCGACGCTCGTCGAGCAGGTCCGCGAGCGGGCCGACCTTTGCCGCTGGTTCGTGGCGTTTGCACTTGAGGTGGGGGCTGACCATGCGCGGGCCATCGCAAAACTGCGTCGCAAGCAATGCGATCTGATCGTGGTGAACGATCTTCCTGCCGTTGACGCAACTCGCACGGCGGTGTGCGTGCTCGATCATCAGGGAGAGGTGGCCGCAGCCACGGGCACGAAGGGCGCCGTTGCTCGACGGCTGCTCAAAACGATTGAGAAACGGCTGATCAACCCGCGCGGCCGGCAGGGGGGCCGCGAACGACGACCACCGACGATAACGCAACCCCGCGGCCGCGCCTCGTAGGTCTCGGGTGGCCGTCATGCCCGCAGCCCCTGCATGCAGACGGAGGCAAAGTCGTATGATGGAGCCTCGTGAGGCACAGCGCCCCTGAGGCGCGATATTGGAAGGAGCAGAGTCGACATGATCGATGTGGCGGTACTGGGTGCGACGGGCTACACGGCCCTTGAACTGATCAAGATTCTCCTGCGGCACCCTGAGGCGAACGTCGTGGTCGCGACGAGTCGCCAAGACGGTCAGCCCCCCATCTCGACCGTCCACCCGTCGCTCGTGAATCGGCTCGACATCCCCCTCGAGGATCTTGATCCGCAGCAGGTGGCGGCCCGAGCCCAATGTGTCTTTAGCTGCCTGCCCCACACCGCCTCGGCGTCGATCGTTCCGTCGCTGCTGGAGGCCGGGGCCACCGTGATCGACTTTAGCGCCGACTACCGGCTCGACGATGCCGCGACCTATCTGGAGTGGTACGGCCTTGAGCACTGCGACGCGAGCCGGCTGGGCCAGGTGGCCTACGGGCTGCCAGAACTGTTTCGGCCTCTCGTGGCACAGGCGAAGCTTGTGGCCAATCCGGGGTGCTATTCCACCTCTGCCATCCTGCCGTTGGCTCCGCTCGCCAAGGCTGGACTGATCGAACTCGACGACATCATCGTCGACTCCAAGAGCGGTGTCAGTGGTGCGGGCCGTTCGCCGAAGCTCATGACGCACTTTCCGGAGTGCAATGAAAGCCTGTCGGCCTACAACGTGGGACGCCATCGGCACACGCCCGAAATCGAGCAGATCATCGCCCGGCATGCGGGCGCCCGGCCGGAGGTGATCTTCACTCCCCAACTCGCCCCGATGGATCGCGGCATTCTCTCGACGATCTACGCCCGCCCGACGCGGCCCGTGACGGAAGCGGAAGTCGCAGCCGTGCTTCGCGAAGCGTACCGCGGTGAGCGGTTTGTGCGGATCGTGGACCACTTGCCTGCCACAAAAGACACCGTCGACACGAACTTCTGTGACATCACGGTGCGGATTGTGCGGGGCCGAATCCTTCTGATCAGCTGTCTCGACAACCTCGTCAAAGGCGCTGCGGGGGCTGCGGTGCAGAACTTCAACTGCGTCTTCGGGCTCCCGGAAACAACGGGCTTGCTCTGAATTGGCTCGGAGGTGCATCGTGTGCACTCTTCGAGACGTCCTGTTCCCCTCCACAGTGCCCACGCCGGGCCGCACACTGCCATGCCGATCGCCGAGACCCCTCTCCAACTGCCCATCCCTCACATGCCGGCAGGCTTCCGCGCGGCGGGGGTGCATGCAGGACTCAAACGCAACCCAACGCGAGAAGACGTGGCCTTGTTTGTGTCGACACAGCCGTGCACAGCGGCCGGCGTGTACACCACGAATCTCGTCTACGCGGCTCCGGTGGCGTACGACCGGGCAAGGACGCCGGGCGAGGGCTTTCGGGCGGTCGTGGTCAACTCCGGCAACGCCAACGCCTGCACGGGTTCGCGGGGGCTGCAAGACGCCGAAGCGATGGCGGCGGCGGCGGCCGAACAACTGGGCGTCCAAGGCTCGGAAGTGCTCGTGCTCTCCACAGGGGTCATCGGTGAGTTTCTGCCGATGCCCGTCCTGACCACGGGGATTGCCCAGGCCGCTGCAGTGCTCGGGGAAAGCCAGCAGTCGCTCGTCACCGCAGCCCGTGGGATGATGACCACCGACACCCGACCAAAACTCTACGGTCGAACGTTCACCGCAGGCGGCCGAGCGATCTCCATCACGGGAGTTGCGAAGGGTGCGGCGATGGTGGGGCCGCGGATGGCCACGATGCTCGGGGTGATCCTCACAGATGCACCCCTGGCCGCGGCCGACGCGCAGCGGCTGCTCGGGGAGGCCTGCGAAGAATCCTTTAACTGCGTCAGTGTCGATGGGCACACGAGCACCAACGACACCGTGCTGCTGCTGGCCAACGGCGCTGCGGGCGGCCCTTGCTTGGGGGGCGAGGATCTTGAGGAGTTTGGCAGGCTGCTGATGGACACCTGCCGCACTCTCGCCCGCGAAATCGCAGACGATGGTGAAGGGGCGACGCACGTGATTCGCATCGAGCTCACCGGCGCTCAAACCCGCGATGATGCGCGGACGATCGCTCGCGCCGTGGCCGACAGCCCGCTGGTGAAAACCGCGATTTCCGGGGCGGATCCCAACTGGGGCCGAATCGTCTCGGCGGCGGGCTACGCCGGCGTTCCCTTCGACGCCAATCGGCTCGTCCTGCACGTCAACGGAACCCTGCTCTTCGCCGAAGGGGCGCCCGTGGCGTGTGACGAAACCGCGGTCTCAGACTCGATTCGAGGCAGTCGGGAGACGGAAATCCGGCTGGTCGTCGGAGATGGCCCGGGTTCGATCACGTTCTACTCCAGCGACCTGACCGCCGAATACGTCCACCTCAACGCTGATTACCGCACCTGAGTTACGCTTCCTCTGCCCGCCCAAAGCGGGTTGACGAAGACGGCGTAGAATGCTCCTCTGCGTCTCTCATGACCGGCGGGCGAGTGCCGGTCGGTGGCTTGTCACGAGAAATCCACATGCCTTGCACCACAGCTTTCTTCTCCCGGTCGCGTGTTTCTGCCGGCAGAACCGCCTTCTCCCGACCCGCGTCGCGGCTCCCGCTCGTCGTGCCCAGAGCCAGTTCTGGTGACGACGACGACGATAGTGATGACGATTCCCCCATCGACGATCCCCTCGAGGGTGAGGAGAGCGACTTCGACGACTTCGACGACGACTTCGACGACGATTTCGAAGAAGAGGCGGATGATCCTGATTGGGATCACCCCGACGAGGAGACTCCTGAAATGCCTCCTGGAAAGAAGAAGTAGTTCACACGCCGCCCCACCAAAGAGTCGACAGACCGTATGTTGCATCTCCACGATCAGATCGAAGAGGCTTCCCAAGCCATCCACGCGCGTTGGCCCCACCAACCCACGGTTGGGATCATTCTCGGCAGCGGCCTCGGTGGCATCGCGGAACAGGTCAGCGATGCGGTGGTGATCCCCTACGAGGAGATCCCTCACTTCGCGAAGTCAACGGCCACGGGGCACGCAGGCCGGCTGGTCTGCGGCATGCTCGAAGGCGTGCCGGTCATCGTGCTCGAAGGTCGGATGCACGCCTACGAGGGTTATCCACTCTCTCAGATCACACTGCCTGTGCGGGTGCTGAAGCGTTTGGGGGGATCAACTCTCGTGGTGACCAACGCTTGCGGCGGGATGAACCCGCACTACGCCGCGGGTGACGTGATGGTGATTGATGACCACATCAATCTGATGAACGACAATCCATTGGTCGGCATCAACGATGATCGCCTCGGCCCGCGGTTCCCCGACATGTCGGCTCCGTACACGCCCGAACTCATCGATCGTGCGCTCGAGGTGGCCAGGCGAGAAGACTTCGTCGCTCACCGCGGCACGTATGTCGCCGTGACCGGCCCCAATCTCGAGACGCGGGCGGAGTATCGCTTTTTGCGCACGATCGGCGCCGACGTGGTTGGCATGTCAACCGTGCCGGAGGTGATCGTGGCGGTGCACGCTGGCCTCAAGGTGCTGGGGCTTTCGGTGGTGACCGACATGTGTCTGCCAGATGCCTTGGAAGTGGCCGTCGTGGAGAAAATTCTCGCGGTTGCCCGATCGGCTGAGCCCAAACTGCGAGCGATCATCACGGCGGTGGTCCGCGATGCTGCTGGAGTGGAGTTGTAAGACACGCGATGTTCGAACCGGTTCGCGGTAAGCCTGACTTTCCTGCTCTTGAGGCGTCGATCGCCGACCTCTGGCGGAATGCGTCGATTCCAGAAAAGTCTCTCGCGCAGCGGGAAGGTGCCCCCTCATTCGTGTTTTACGAAGGGCCGCCCACTGCCAACGGCATGCCGCATCCAGGGCACTGCCTGACCCGCACGATCAAGGACCTCTACCCGCGGTATCGCACCATGCGAGGGCAGTTCTGCCGTCGCAAGGCTGGCTGGGATACGCACGGGTTGCCTGTGGAAGTCGAGGTTTGCAAAGAGCTCGGCATCCACTCGAAGGAAGAGATCGAGGCGTTTGGGGTTGAACCGTTCATTCATCGCTGCCAGCAGAGCGTCTGGCGGTACATGAAAGAGTGGGAGACGCTGACGGAGCGGATCGGTTTTTGGATCGACCTCTCGGAAGCCTACGTCACGTACCACCGTTCCTACGTGGAGAGTGTCTGGTGGGCGCTCGCCGAACTCTACGATCGTGGGCTCCTCTACCGCGGCCATAAGATCGTCTGGTGGTGGGCCCAAGGCGGTACCGCGCTCTCCTCCGGAGAGGTGGGGCAAGGCTACCGCGAGGTGGCCGACCCGAGCGTGTTTGTCGCCTTCCCTCTGCTCGACCCGCGTGGAGAGGTGACCAACCGCAGTCTCGTGGCCTGGACGACCACCCCGTGGACCCTCCCCGCCAATCAGTTTGCGGCGGTTCGTGAAGACCTTGACTACGTCGTCCTCCAGGCGAGTGATTCTGGCCAGGAATATGTGGTCGCCGAGGCCCTCGCGGCGAGCCTGATCGAGCGACTCGGAAAAGATGCGACGGCGGGCGTGCCCCACGAGCTGCAGCAGGTTGGCCGTGTTCGTGGGAGTGAGCTCATCGGGGCTAGTTACCTGCCACCGTTTGACACCTTCCGGCCCGCTGAGGGGTGTCCCCACGCGGAACTCTGCGACGGAGGCCTCGAGGCGGTCGCGTGGCGAGTGGTCGCGGCGGACTTTGTCACGACCGACGCGGGGACGGGCATCGTGCACGTGGCGCCTGCCTTTGGCGAGGTTGACTTTGGCGTGTTGATCGCAGAGCAGGCACGGTTTGCGGAAGGAGCGGGCCCGGCGCTCCTCAATCCCGTTGCCTCGGATGGTCGCTTCACCGATGCCTTCCCGATGGGCTCGGGCCGCTTTGTGAAAGAGTGCGACCGCGACATCGCTCGCGACCTGCGGGCCCGTGGATTGCTGGTGCATCAGGAGCAGTACCTCCACGACTACCCGTTCTGCTGGCGGGCCGACAATGACCCGTTGATTCAGTATCCCCGCGAGAGCTGGTTCATCCGTACAAGTAGCTTCCGCGATGAGATGCTCGCCAACAATGCTGAAGTCACTTGGCTTCCCGACCACATTCGAGACGGCCGGTTCGGCAACTTCCTCGCAACGAACGTCGACTGGGCGCTTTCACGCGAGCGGTACTGGGGCACGCCCCTGCCGATCTGGGTGTGCGAGGCGACTGGAAAATCGGAAGCGGTAGCCTCCTACGACGAACTGCTCGCCAAGCCAGGCGCTGCCGGCATGGAGGTGTTTGAGCAGGCGAAGCAAGAGAACCCGGAGTTGTCGGACGACCTGCGGGTGCACAAGCCGTATATCGATTTCGTCACCTACGACTCCCCATTTGCCGAGGGGAGTCGCATGCGGCGGGTGCCCGAGGTGATCGACTGCTGGTTTGACTCTGGTGCGATGCCGTTTGCACAGTGGGGCTGGCCCCATCAGGGGCACGACGACTTCGCCTCGCAGTTTCCTGCTGATTTCATCTCCGAGGCGATCGACCAAACCCGAGGTTGGTTCTACAGCCAACTCGCCACCAGCACGCTGCTGTTTGGAAGCCGCGGCACGACCGACATGGTTCGCCCGCTGCCGGAAGGGGCCGCCCGCCCCGACGCCAACGCCCCCCACCCGTTTCGCACCTGCATCGTGCTTGGGCACATGCTCGGCGAGGATGGGCAGAAGATGAGCAAGAGTCGCCGCAACTACAAAGAGCCGGCGGCCATCTTCAACGCCTACGGAGCGGATGCACTCCGCTGGTACTTCCTGGCAGGCCAGCCTCCGTGGACGAGCATCCGCTACAACGAGCGGGCGATCCGCGAGAGTGTGCCCGAGTTTCTCCTGCGGCTGTGGAACGTCTACTCGTTCTTTGTGATCTATGCCCGCATCGATGGGTTTGATCCAGGGGAGTTGATCGAGGAGCCCGGCAACCTTGACCACGCCTCACTTGCGGGTGCGCGAGGTTTTCGCCCGGCCGCGGAGCGCAGCGAACTCGATCGCTGGATGCTCTCGGAACTCCACGACACCGCGGCGGCCGTCGTGGAACAGCTCGATCGCTTTGACCACTTCGCGGCTGCCGGTCGGCTGCATAGTCTCGTTGATGCCGTGAGCAACTGGTTTGTGCGTCGAAGCCGCAGCCGGTTTTGGTCTGCCGGGAAGGCCGACGCGGGTGGGGCGGCATGCCCAGACAAACTCGATGCCTACTGGACGCTCTACGAGTGTTTGCTGGAGATCTGCCGGCTCGCAGCGCCCTTTGTGCCTTTCGTGACCGAGGCGATATGGCAGAACCTCGCGGTGGCTCCTTTTGGGAAACGCGTCGCGGAGAGCGTGCACCTGTGCGACTATCCCACCGGGCGGCCGGAACTCGTGGATGCCGATCTGGCACGCCGCATGGCGATCGTCCGCGACATCGCCTCGCTTGGTCGGGCTGCACGCGCGTCTGCCAAACTCAAGGTCCGCCAGCCGCTCGGCAAGGTGGAGGTGATCCTCGCGGATGGAACGCCGGCGACCGATGCGGATTGGCTCGCGTCGCACGCCTCGATTGTCTGTGACGAACTCAACGTGAAGGCCTGCGAGGTCTGCCAGGATCCGCAGCGGTACATCACAAGAAGCGTGCAGGCGGATCTGAAGAAGCTGGGGCCCCGGCTTGGCAAGAGCCTGCCGCAGGTGCGGGATGCGCTGGCGGCCGCGGATGCCGCGGCCCTGCTCGCGGAGGTCTCGTCGTCAGGCAGTGTGTTGGTGACGCTCCCAAGTGGCGACACGGTGACGCTCACGCGTGATGAACTGCTGGTGCGGACGACGGCGAAGCCCGGCTGGGCCGCTGCAGAGAGCGAGCGGGCAGTGGTCGTGATCTCGTCAGAGTTGACCGATGAGCTGATCGCCGAAGGCCTCGTTCGGGAAGTGGTGCACGCGGTGCAGTCGAAGCGAAAAGACCTCGACATGGAGTTTACCGACCGCATTGAGCTTGGCTTTGTGACCGACGCCGAGATGCTGCGGACCGCGCTCGAACGCCACCTCGACTTTGTGGCCTCCGAGACCCTCGCCACCACGGCCTCGTTTGGCGAACTGCCCGCCGGCGCTCGGGAAGAGATCACGGTGGATGGGCACCCCCTCACGATCACGATCCGGCGTGCGGAGGCGGCATCGTGAGCGATGCGCACACGCCGCTGCGGCTCGCCGTGTTTGTGTCAGGCAGCGGCCGGACGCTTGAGAATCTGCTTGAGAAGATTGCGGCTGGCAGTCTGAATGCGGAAGTGGTGCTCGTCGTTTCCAGCCGGGAGGACGTGCGGGGCACGGCCATTGCGCGGCAGGCTGGCTTGCCGACTGTCGTGCTCAACCCTCGGCAGAGCAGCGCCACGCTCGTGAGCGAGCAGGCCTTTGCCGCCTGCCGGGAGCGACAGGTCGATCTCGTGGTGCTGGGTGGCTATCTCCACTTGTTGGAAGTCCCAAACGACTTCGCCGGTCGCGTGGTCAACATTCATCCATCCCTCCTGCCTGCCTTTGGTGGCAAGGGGTATCACGGAATGGCCGTCCACCGCGCGGTGCTCGCGAGGGGATGCACGGTGTCGGGATGCACCGTGCACCTGGTGGATGAGATCTACGACAACGGCCGTGTCCTTGCTCAGGAGGCGGTGAAGGTGGTGGCGGGAGATACACCAGACACCCTCGCCGCCCGCGTCTTTGCGGCCGAGTGCAGGCTGCTCCCTGCGGCCATTCAGGCGATCGCGCTCGGCCAGCACGGCCCCCTGCCCCTCGGCTCCTGCGGCTAACGGTTTTTTGGCTTTTCGGCCAAAATCAGTCCGAGATCGTTCGCCACAGGCCGCCGCTGCAAGGCGGCCTGAACGCGGTAGGTGCTCTGCCTCCATGCGGCGGCTGTTTTGCGGGCAAAACCGAGCCCTCCCCCTTTCGCGGCTGTGTTGTCGTCACGTGCCGAAAACGTGGGCTAGATTTCCTGAGCCGCGGACCCCGCAAAGCTTTCGCAGAACCCTCAACCTGATGAAAGTGGAGGCTGCTGCCTGTTTTGTGACGTATTTTGTGGTGGTTTGATAGAACGCGAGCGAAAAACGGTTGGAAACAGTTGCAAAAATGATCGTACCGCATCATGATGTGACTGTTCGGAAGCCCACCATGCCAGCACACTCGCAGCAGCGACGCCACCGACTGACCGATCTCATCCGCGTGCGCGGTTTCGCGTCGCTGGAGGAGTTGGTGCGTGAGTTGGGTGTGTCGGAATCGACGGTCCGCCGAGATCTCGACGCCCTCGAAGAGCAAGGCATTGCCCGCCGCACGCACGGTGGAGCGGTGTATCGCGGCGGAAAAGCACGGCTGGAAGAATTCGATCAGCGGCAGCCTGCCAATTGGGCCGCGAAACGAGCGATCGCCGCGGCAGCTGCTGAGGAAATCGAGGATGGGGAAACCGTCCTGCTCGACGGCGGCACGACCACCTACGAGGTCGCCAGGCAACTCGTCGGACGCCCGCTGCAGGTGGTGACCAACAGCCTGCCTGTGGCCAACCTCTTCGTCTCTGAATCGCAGACCGAGTTGGTTTTGCTTGGCGGCTACGTCTCACCCAAGACTGGTGTCTGCCTCGGCCCTTATGCCAACGAACTTCTCGGCCGCCTGCACGTCTCCACGACGGTGCTCTCCGCGGCCGGAATCGCCGATGAAGGGCTCTTCAACGCCCATCTGCTCCTTGCGGAAACCGAGCAGGCCATGCTCCGTGCCGCCGGCCGCGTGATTGTGGTCGCGGACAGCTCAAAGTTTGGCCGCCGCAGCCTGACGCTCGTCTGCGGGCTGAGTGAAATCGATTGCCTCGTGGTGGATGACGGTCTGTCGGCCGCCTGGCGAGACAAGGTGGCCGATGCGGGAGTCCGCCTCGTGACCACGCCAGTCCGCGAAGACGAAGACGAGGACGCCGCCGCTCCCCACGCCACTTCTCTTGATGAGGAACCCGTCGCATGACGCTTGCCATGCCAACACTCGCCGCCGGTCTCGATCGGTCTCAGGTCGAACGCATCGTTCGCGAGATCGTGCTCCGATCACATGACGCCCCTCCCTCGCTCCCCCCAGCGAGTGAACCGAAGTTGGTCGTCAGCATCTCCGCGAGGCATTGCCACCTCACCGATGAGCACGTGGAAAAACTCTTTGGGCCAGGCCGCACCCTCACGCCGCAAAAGAACCTCTATCAAGACGGCTTCTACGCCGCCGAAGAGACGGTGATGGTGGTCGGCCCCAAGCGACGGATGCTGCCGACGGTTCGCGTGCTTGGCCCGACACGGAAGGCGTCTCAGGTGGAGCTCGCCTTCACCGATGCGATCTCCCTTGGCCTCACCCTCCCTGTGCGGGCCAGTGGGAAAATCGCCGGCACGCCTGGGTGCGTGCTCGTGGGGCCTGCTGGCGCGATCGAACTCACCGAAGGCGTGATCCGTGCCGAGCGACACGTGCACATGTGCCATGCGGATGCGGCGTTTTTCGGTGTGAAAGACGGCGATCGCATGAGCCTGGTGATCAAGGGTGGGTGCAGCACGGTGTTTCGTGACCTGCTCGTGCGGGCAGACGCGACGAGCAAGCTCGAGGTGCACATCGACACCGACGAGGGAAACGCCGCCGATCTGGATCACGCGGAGAGCGTCGAGCTCGTTCGGCAGACATGAATCATGAAAGGTCGTTCTGCCGGCGCGTGCCGGCACGGCCTCCGGGAATCCCCGGGAGTTTGGTGGAAGAGGAGTTCAGGAGCAGCAGATGGCAAAGAACATCGAAGCCCTCGGCATGATCGAGACGAAGGGGTTCGTCACGCTCATCGAGGCAGTCGACGCGATGATGAAGGCGGCAAACGTCACGTTCCTCGGTTGGGACAAGATCGGCAGCGCGCTGGTCACGGCGTTTGTTTCGGGTGACGTGGCTGCCGTCAAGGCAGCGACCGACGCGGGGGCTGCCGCTGCTGGCCGCATCGGCGATGTGGTGAGCGTGCAGGTCATCCCACGTCCGCATGACGATCTTGCCGTCGTGCTGCCCGTGGCTGTCCCAGGTGCCGGCGACTGAGGTCGGTTGGCACGTCATTGGAATCTGTGAACGTTTTTATTTTTAGGAATCAACTCATGAATACTGCTATCGGATTGGTGGAAACCAAGGGCCTCGTTGGCCTGGTCGAGGCGACCGACGCTATGGCCAAGGCGGCCAATGTGAAGGTTCTCAAGCGAGTGAGCATCGGCGGTGCGTTTGTGACGACCGTGGTGCAGGGAGACGTGGGAAGCGTGCGGGCTGCTGTCGAAGCAGGTGCCAACGCGGCCTCACAGGTGGGCGATCTCGTTGCCACGCATGTGATTCCCCGTCCGGCTGAGAGCCTGACCGCGGCGTTCTTTTCCTAAGAGTCGTGGCCAGGAAGTCACGGTCGCACAGGTGCCGTCACGGAGGAGCAGACTGCCCATGAAGATACTGGTTGCCAACCTCGGTTCCACGAGTTTCAAGTACCGGCTCTTTGAGCTGCCCGACGCAGCCGCGTCGACGGCAGGGGAAAAAGAGTTGGCGCGAGGCGGCGTGGAACGCATCGGGGCTGCTGAGAGCCGCGTGTACGCCACGGCTGGCGAGACGGTGCTCGAGGCAGTTCAGCCTGTGCCTGATCACGGCGTGGCCCTTGAGGCGGCGCTCAGTCAGCTCACGGGAGACGGGGGACCGTTGACGGATGTGGCTGAGGTGGCAGCCGTCGGCTTCAAGGCGGTGCATGGTGGTCGGGCCGGAGGTGTCACGCGGGTTTCTCCCGATGTGCTCGCTGCCATGGAGGAAATGGCAGAGGTTGCTCCGGCCCACAACCCGCCCTACGTGAAGGCAATGCGAACGGTGGCTCAGCGGCTGCCAGGGGTGCCCCTCGTGGCGGCCTTCGAAACCGGCTTCCACGCGACCATCCCCACGCACAATGCCCTCTACGCGGTTCCGACCGCATGGGTGGAGGAGCACCTCGTGCGTCGGTGGGGCTTCCACGGCGCGAGTCATCGCTACGTGGCAGGTCGGCTGCAAGAACTCGCTCCGGGAGTCGCCGGGCGAGCTCATCGAGCAGTCTCCTGCCATCTCGGCGGGTCGAGTAGTGTCTGCTGGCTTCGAGGCGGTCAGAGCGTGGGCGCGTCGATGGGCATGAGCCCGCAGTCGGGCCTGCCGCAAAACAATCGGGCTGGCGATGTCGATCCGTTTGTGCTGCGTCACATGGCGAAGGCGACGGGGCGATCGTTCGATGATCTCCTCGATGAACTCTCGTCGCGGAGTGGGCTGGCGGGCATGTCTGGCACCTCGGGTGACATGCGTGACCTCGAGTCGGCCGCGGATGGTGGCAGCACGAGGGCTGCGGATGCGATTGCGGTCTACGTGGCGGCCATTCGCCATTGGCTCGGTGGTGGTCTCGTGGAACTGGGAGGCCTCGACTGCATCGGATTCGCGGGTGGCATCGGTGAGAACTCGCCTCGGGTTCGCGCCGAAGTCTGTCGCGGGCTCGAAGACCTCGGCATCGTGCTCGATTCCGCAGCCAACAACGCCCCAGGCGGTGAGCGGCCTCTCCATGCTCCGGAGAGCCGCGTGGCCATCTGGGTGGTTCCTACCAATGAAGAGATTGTCGTCGCTCGACAGACGCGAGACCTGCTCGCAGCGACATAACCCATCCTTTTTCCTTGAGGCCTCTGATGTTCATCGCACGTGTCACCGGATCGATCGTCGCCACGCACAAGGCGGCCTCCATGACCGGCCACAAGTTGCTGGTGGTGGAGCCCTATCGGCTCGCTGCTGGAGACGCGAATGGCGTCGGTCGTGACGCGCTGGTGTCGACCGGGCGGACCTTCATCGCCGTCGATGCGTTGGGGGCAGGTGAAGGAGAGTTTGTATTGGTCACGCAAGGGTCGAGCGCACGCCTGACCCCGGAAACAAAAACGCTGCCGATCGATGCGGTGGTGATCGGCCTCGTCGATACGGTGACGGTCGACGGCAACGATGTCTTTTCAAGGAACGCCTAACCCATGTCCACAGCCACCATCGACCCACAAAACATCGCCAACATCGTCCGTCAGGTGATTGCCGAGATCGGCCAAGCCACGCCGGCCCCCAGCCAGGTGCCTGTGGCCGGCCCCGTGGCGTCGACCTCACTCGCCGGTGCCCATGGCGTGTTCTCGAGTGTGGATGAGGCCGTACAGGCCGCCACCGACGCGTTCGAGCAGCTTGAGCGGCTCGGCATTGAGGGACGTAAGAAGGCGATCTCCCACATTCGTCGGATTGCGATCGAGGATGCCGAAGAGCTCGGTCGCATGGAGTTCGCCGAAACAAAAATCGGCCGTCTGGACCACAAGATCGAGAAACTTGGCGTGCTGGGCGAGAAGGTGCCGGGCGTGGAGTTTCTTGAGAGCCAGGTGTTTAGTGGTGACCACGGTCTTGCGGTGATCGAACACGCCCCGTTTGGCGTCATCGGTGCGATCACCCCCGTCACCCACTCGCTGCCGACCATCGCCTGCAACGCGGTCAATATGATCGCGGGTGGCAACACGGTCGTGGTCAATCCGCATCCGAGCGGGCGTCAGGTCGCTGCCGAAGGGGTCCGTCGCTTCAATCAGGCGATCTACCGAGACATCGGGATCGACAACCTTGTCACGCTCGTGGCGGAGCCCACGCTTGAATCCGCGGGCGAACTCTTCGCACACCGGGGCGTGAAGTTGATCTGCGTGACGGGCGGCCCTGCGGTGGCCCGCGCGGCGTTGCAGTCAACCAAGCGAGCGATCGTGGCAGGCCCTGGCAACCCGCCAGTGGTGGTCGACGAGACCGCAGACCTCGATCGTGCTGCCCGCTCGATCATCCAAGGGGCGGCCTACGACAACAACCTCCTGTGCATCGGTGAGAAGCAGGTGTTTGTGGTGGCCAGCGTGTTCGACGCGATGATGGCTGCCATGGAGCGAGCCGGTGGCCTGCGGTTGAATGCGTCGCAGGTCGATGCCCTCACCAGCCGTGCGATCGTGATGGCTGGCGAGGGAGCGCACCGCCATCCGGTGCCTTGCAAAGACCTGCTTGGCAAAGATGCCGCCCTGCTGGCGAAAGCGGCTGGGACCACAGCACGCGACGGACTCGAGCTCGTGTTTGGCGAAACAGACCTCGACAATCCCTTCGTGCCAACCGAGCAGATGATGCCCTTCTTGCCGTTCGTGCGGTGCAGCAATGTTGACGAGGCGATTCAACGGGCTCATGAAAGCGAGCACGGATTCCGCCACACCGCGATCGTGCATTCTACAAATGTGCGGACGATGACCCGCATGGGGCGGCTGCTCGACACCACGCTCTTCGTCAAGAACGGCCCAAGCGTCGCAGGCCTCGGGCTCGGGGGCGAAGGTTACCTCTCCTTCTCGATCGCCACGCCAACCGGTGAAGGGGTCACCACGCCGCTCACCTTTACGCGGCAGCGGCGATGCACCCTGGTCGACGACCTTCGCATCCTGGGGAGCGCCGACGCCATCGCCTGATCGGTTCCCGCCGTACCATTTTTCGGTTTTTTTCTCTCTCCACGTTTCGCGCCGCAGCACCCACTCGTTTCACCATGCAACTCGCCCGCGTCCTTGGTTCGGCAATCTCGACGGTGAAGCACCCGTCCCTCGAAGGGCGGCGGCTTCTCGTGGTGCAGCCGGTCATGGCCGACAGACGCTCGGCCGACGGCGATCCCCAGTTGGCGATCGACACCGTGGCCGCAGCGAACGGCGACCTGGTGGTGATCACCAGCGACGGAGCGATGCTGCGAGGTCTGCTCGGGAGCGACACGACGCCTGCACGATGGAGCACCGTCGCGCTGGTGGACGCCCCCGCCCTTCCACATCGGAACTGATTTTCATGACTGCCCCCGCCATGACGTCCGAAAAGCCCGCCGAGCTGGACAAGCTTGTCGCCGCGATCGCGGCGGACGTGGTGCGTCGGCTCGCGCCAGCCGCCTCGGCCGCCGCCCCGAGCTCGCCGGCCGTGCCAGTTGCGGCGTCGGCACCGCCCACTGTTCCCACGACACGCGGACCGCGGCTCGCCGAAAAAGTGGTGTCGCTTGCGATTCTCAGCAAACTGCCGGGTGGCGTGAGTGACGTGACCGTCCGGCATGACGCCGTGCTCACGCCCTCTGCTCGTGAGTGGTTTCGCGATCACAAGGTGGCCGTCCACCGTGCCGCCGTGGCCGACGCGAGTGCGAACGCGGCGTCCACGGCTCCCGCGTTTCTCGTGGCTGCATGTGATCTCCCGGTACGAGCGGCCGCGCAGGCCGCAGCGATCGTGCGAGCGGTGCCGAGCGCCCAGCACCTTCCTTCTACGGGGCTGGCGGGCGTCGTTGAGGCCTTCGCCGAGGGCGCTTCGCACAGCGGCTCACGAGGGATCCTGCCTGCCCGCATCGCGGCCCTGATCGCCAATCGGAAGCGAGCCGTACGGGCGGTCGCTGCCGCGAGCGTGGCGGAGGCTTTGGCGGTTGCTGCGGAGTGTCGGGCAACGCTGGTGGTGGTCGATCCGCGTCGTTTCGCCACGGGTGGACTTCAGCGGCTGGCGATCGAGTTTTCCAAGCAAGCCCACGCCGAGATGCCTGAGGATCTCGCCGAGGCGAGTCGTCCTTGTGGATGCAGTCGTGCGGCAAAGGAGGCGACCCCGTGAGACTCGCCCGCGTCATTGGATCGGTCACGCTCTCGGACGGTCACGCATCGATGCGGGGCGGCATGCTGCGTCTGCTCGTACCGCTCTCGCTCGCCGACCTTGCCGCTGGCGATGGCCCTGCAGAACCGCTCGTCGCGTGGGACAGCCTCGGCGCCGGCGAAGGGCAGGTCGTCGCGTTTTCCGAAGGGGGCGAAGCGGCTCAGCCATTCCGCCCCGACCTGCGACCTGTCGACGCGTATGTCGCTGCGATCCTGGATCGGCTTGATGTGCCTCAGGACTGCAGCGATCCGCCCGCACCGCCCGCGCCGTCGGCACCGCCGGCATGACCCGTACACCCTGAGCGACAAGGTTCGTTTTTCTGACCGCTACAGAGGCCGCAGCCGAAAGAGTCGTGCAGAGTTATGTGGCGGATGAAGACGCCGCTCTCCAGATCACACACAACCCCCAGAGATTCCACGAGGAGTATCGCAGTCATGGCAATGCCAGCTGGTCAGGCCACCGAAAAACCGCTTTCCAAGCTCAAGGAAGAGATCTGCGACATCGGCCGGCGGATCTACAACAAGGGCTTTGCTGCCGGGAACGACGGGAATATCTCCTATCGTCTGGGCCCCAATGAGGTGCTCTGCACGCCCACGCAAATCTGCAAGGGTTTTATGAAGCCCTCAGATCTCTGCATCGTGGATATGGAAGGCAACCAGCTGGCCGGTCACCGCAAGCGATCGAGCGAGGTTCTGCTCCATCTGACGATCATGAAGGAGCGGCCTGATGTGAAGAGTGTCGTGCACTGCCATCCCCCGCATGCGACCGCCTTCGCGGTGGCGCGGGAGCCGATCCCACAGTGCGTGCTGCCTGAGGTCGAAGTCTTCCTCGGCGACGTGCCGATCACGCGTTACGAAACGCCTGGCGGTCAGAAGTTTGCCGATACGGTGATCCCGTTTGTGCAAAAGAGCAGTGTCGTGATTCTGGCCAACCACGGAACGGTCAGCTTTGGGGAGAGCGTTGAGAAGGCGTACTGGTGGACCGAGATTCTCGATGCGTACTGCCGCATCCTGATGATGGCCAAGGACCTCGGTCGCGTGACCTACCTCACCAAGGACGAGACCCAAGAGCTGCTCGACCTGAAGAAGCAGTGGGGTTTCAAAGACCCTCGCCTGACCGACGAACTGGCCGACTGCGACATCTGCGCCAACGATGTGTTCCGTGCCAGCTGGGGCCAATCCGGCGTTGACCGCAAGGCCTTCGAGGCGCCACCTGCCATGCCTGCGGCGGCGGTGACACCCGCACTGCCAGCGGGCGTCGACAAAGAGGCGCTCGTGCGGGCCGTGACGGAAGAGGTGTGCCGTCAACTCGGTCTTGGCACCTGAGCCCAGCGGGCCGAGCGTTTACGACACAGGCAACGGATCACAGACACAGGAACACGGGACATGAAGGTTGGAATCATCGGTGGTGGTGGCATCGTCGGCTCGTCTGCTGGGTTTGCCCTGCAGTTGGGTGGAATTGTCCACGAGATCGTGCTGGTCGATGCGAACGCAGACCTGGCGGATGGCCAGGCGCTCGACATGCTGCACGGCACCGCGGCAATCGCCGACCAGGCGATTTATGCGGGTGGGTACGACAGCCTCGCGGACGCCGACCTGATCTGCATCACTGCGGGCCTGCGTCGGAAGCCTGACGAGAGCCGCCTGGCATTGATCAACCGCAACGTGGAATTGTTTCGCACGATCCTCGGCAGCCTGACCTCGGCTGGGATGCGGAACGACGCCATTGTGCTCGTCGTCAGCAACCCGGTCGACATCCTCACGGCGCTCGCGGAGCGGGAGCTCTCGCTCCCGCAAGGCCATGTGCTCGGCCTGGGCACGCTGCTCGACACGCTTCGCTTCCGCAGTCTCCTCGCGATGCGGCTGGGGGCTCCAGCCACGCAGCTCTCCGCGGTGATTCTCGGCGAGCATGGCGACAGCATGGTGCCTATCTGGTCGAGTGCCTGCATTGGCGGCTTGCCGCTGGAAAAGTTCCCCGGGTTTACCCCCAAACTTGGCGAAGAGGTGTTTCTGCGAGCCAAGACTTCGGGCGCAGAAATGATCAAAAAGAAGACCGGCGCGGGGTTTGCGGTGGGCGTGTCGATTGCCGAGGTGATTCACGCGATCGCCCTCGACTCCAAACGCATCCTGCCGGTCTCCACCGTGCAGCGCGGTTGTTACGGCCTGCGGGATGTTGCCCTCTCGGTGCCCACCGTGGTGGGCCGAGGTGGTGCCGAGCGGTGTCTGGAAATCGACCTGTGGCCCAAGGAACTCCAAGGTCTCAAACGCAGTGGCACCGTGCTCAGCGAAACGCTCAGCCAGGTTCTTGGCCGGGCGTAGGCGGGTTGCTTACCACGCGTCGTCTTCATCCTCTGCGTCGAGAGCCTGAAGGATGCCAACGGCTTCCTCGAGGTCGACGAGGTCGTGGGTAGCCTGCAGCGGAGCAAGCCCCACCTTGCGGTCGAGTTCGGCGAGACGCAGCACCTGCTCGAAGTCCGGGTGCGACTCGACACGCCGCCGTGCTCGCTGTCCGATCGTGCCCGCCACATGGGCCTGGGCGAGTGGAAACGTTTCCACGAACCAAATCGTGCGAGGCGTGAGACTCTTTCCCAGTACTCGGATCACGGCCGGCAGCGGGTCCGAGCGGTCGATCACGAGCCCGCTATGGAGCACGAGCGCTGCGGTCAGCAGTTCTTCGTCGTAGGGGTGCTCTGCGTAGATTGCGGAAAACAGCTGCAGGGTGTGTTCGAGACCATCCGCAGAAACCCCAATGGCGCGATGGCCGCGCAGGGTGCCTAACAGCCGTACCGTTTCGGTGATCAGCGTGAAGCGGTCAGCGCGAGGGTCGCACGACGGAGCCAACGCCTGCTGGATGTCCTGGACACTCGGAAGTTCTTCTTCGGGCACCCACTCACGATAAATCAACCGAGCGGCGCGAAACCGCGCCGTCGTGAAGTCGCAGCCCTCGTTGACGAGGCGGGCTGCTTCCTGCGTCACCTGCTGGCGGAGTTTGTCAGTCATGCGGTGGTTGGCGCGGGGACGCGGTCACGCCTGCGGTTTACTGCGGCGTTTGGTCGGCAGCGGTGTCGGCGTCGAGCAGCCGATAGCGGAGATCCCGAAACGCGGCAACGGTTCCGTAGCAGGAAAGCCCCAGGGGCTTCGAGAGAAAGACCTCAGGGCGGATGGAAAACTCATGGTCGCCGCGCGGCTGGTCCACCAGCAGCTCATCATCGATCCAGCAGCGAATCTTTTCTTTGCCGACTTCGACAGTGATGCGATACCACTGCCCGGTTTTAAACTCTTTCCATTCGGTGGTGTCGTTGTGTGCGGCATCTGCGCCATCAATGCTGGAGAGCCCTACGACTCCGCCGCCCCAACCGCCGACGATAAAACTGCACGGCTCCTCGGCGATCGGGAATGTGAGGCCGCAGAAGAAGTCATAGCCGTCGACACGGCTCGCTTCGAGGGTGATCGCGTAGCCTTCCTTGGGGAAGTCTTTCTGCCAGGTGATGCCGCTGAGTTCGGAGCCGCGTTCAAGCCGGATGACGCCCTTCTCGACGGTGACCTGTCCCTCCCCACCAAACGGTGTCGACTCCCAGCCAGCGAGTGTGGTGCCATCAAACAAGGGCAGCCAGCCGTCGACGTGCTCACGCGGGCTCGTCTGCTCTGCGCCGGCAGGCTCAGCTGCCTGGCTCAACGGGAGGAAGAGTGGGTTTGCGGCGAGTGTGATCACCAACGCTCCCACGCAAAGCAGGAAGGCGCGCCGTGTGGCACAACGCCCACGTGATGGACGGTGCTCGGAGCGCTGTGCCCCCTGTCGTCGCCGAACGTTGATGGCATGCATGCCGGCCCCTTCCTCGTCGCAAGAACAGTCGCGTGCGCCTGAAAACCTCACAGAGAGTTTCCCGCAGAGAGGGGGCCGCTGTCTAGCCGATCGTTGCCTGGAACGCAGACGATTCCCCTAACGTGCAGGGGAAGGTAGAGAGATGCAGCACCGACTGGCAATGACGCTCCCTGCCGACGCAATCGCCGAATCCAGCGCACCTCAGCGACGCTTACCGGGCAAACCGCGACGCGGGAGAGGCTGCCACGGCGGTTATGAGGAGGGCGTCGCGGGCTTGCTTGATTTGCTGTGCCCGCCTGCGACTCTCCCGCAGACCATACGCGCGACGGATGAGCTGGAGGCGAACGCGTGCGGCCATGATGATCCGCGAGGCGTCGTGCTCTTGGCCAGAGAGCCCCAGGAGAGCCGCGAACGCGGTCGCCGATTCTGGCGGCCACGCGCATGAGCGATCTGATGCCTCAAAGGTGTCGCAGGGATCGAACGCAGCACAACTGCCGAAGGATCCCGCATCGACGTCCTGAGACGGATGAGGGCCGTAGACTTCACACGGCGACCAGGCGTTGCTTCCCATGATCAAATCCCCAATTCGATGGCTCCTAAGGAGGTAGGCGAAAAAAGGGGCGAGAAGGGGAAAGTTTTTTCGAAGCGTTGTTTTTTCCGCAAGAAACGCGTATTCACAACGTGATGAAACAGGACGACTCAACCACGGGAAGCGGCAGTCGACGGCGGGAGAGCGACTCCGCCGTGCTCGCGGAGAATATCGCCAGCTGCTTGGAGGAGATCGCGAGCGGCAATCTCGACGCCCGCGAGTGGGTGTTTGAGTTGCTTGGCGACAGGTTGCACCACCTCGCCCACCGGATGCTTGCCCGCTACCCCCGCGTCCGCCGCTGGAACGACACCGACGATCTTTTTCAGGCGGCCGCAATGCGGCTTCATCGCGCACTGGCCGACACGCAGCCGGAGTCGGCACGCGGGCTGTTGGCCCTCGCGGGCACGCAGATGCATCGGGAACTGATTGACCTCGCCCGCCGCTACACGAGCCAAGGGGCCTACGAGGCCAACCATGGCACGAATGTGATCGGTGAAGACGACTCAGGGAGAATGCAGCACGCCGTTGATCAGGCTGCGGGGCGGCAGGAGCCGTTGGACCGGTGGTCGGCGTTTCATGATGCGGTCGAAAGCCTGTCGCCCGAGGCACGCGAAGTGTTTGACCTCGTGTGGTACATGGGAGCGAGTCAGGAAACGGCGGCCACTGTAATTGGCTGCTCGACGCGAACGGTCAAGTCGCGGTGGCGGGAGGCCAGGCTCGCGATCAAGGCCGCGCTCGATGGGCACAATCCGGAATCGTAGGCCGACTACGGAGCCAGCCCCAGTCGCGACGCGAGAAAGGTCCAGGCAAGGGATTGCATGAAGGCTTGCTGCTCGTTGGTGGCCGCACCGCCGTGGCCCCCTTCGATGTTCTCGTAGTAGAGCGCTGGGTGGCCAAACGATTCGAGTCGAGCCATCATCTTCCGCGCGTGGCCAGGATGGACTCGATCGTCACGGGTTGAGGTGAGCAGGAGCGTGATTGGGTAGGCACCACCGTTAGGCGCCTTCGGCTGCACGTTGTGGTACGGCGAGAAGGTTTTGAGAAATGCCCACTCTTCCGGCTTGTCGGGATCACCATACTCCTGCATCCAGGAAGCACCTGCGAGCAACTGGCTGTAACGCTGCATGTCGAGCAACGGCACCTGGCAGACGATTGCTGCGAAGAGGTCTGGATACCTGGTGAGCATGTTGCCCACGAGGAGGCCGCCGTTGGAGCCTCCCTTTACGGCCAGTTGGCTGGGCGTGGTGATGCCTCGCGTGACGAGGTCGCGAGCCACCGCAGCGCAGTCTTCGTAGGCGCGATGTCGATTGGCTTTGAGGGCTGCTTGGTGCCACCTTGGGCCATACTCACCACCGCCTCGGATGTTGGCGATCGCATACACGCCACCCTTCTCCAGCCACGCTTTCCCCACGAGTGGGTCGTACCGCGGCACCAGCGAGATCTCAAAACCGCCGTAGCCGTAGAGGACGGTCGGGCCGGGGTGGGGGTGCTCGGCCGACGTGTTCGTGAAGCGATCGGCTGGCCCGATGAGGAAATAGGGCACACGCGTGCCATCGTCGCTGATCGCGAAGTGCTGCTGCACGGTGAGGCCAGCGGTCTCAAAGAAACTCGGAAGTTGCTTGAGTGGCTCTGCCGGAACGTCAGGGGTCGCCAGGGAGCCGAGCGCGAGCGTCGTCGGCTCAAGAAACCCGGTGGTGGTCACGAACACCTCATCGGAAAGATCGGCATCCACCGCAGCCAGGCTGACGGTGCCGATGTCGGGGCCGGCCGACAGCACGCGGGAGGCGGCGCACCGCTCCCGGATCATGGCGATGCGATCCGCCACCGAGCCTGTGGCGCAACCGCGGAGGTCAACCACTTCGACGCGGTTCTTGACGTCGGCCAAGATCGTCAGCGCGAGCGCGTTTTTCGTGAAGGTAACGCTCGCGAGCGCTTGCCGATCATCCGGTTCAAACGCCACTGCGACGGGCCGTTGGTCTGCCGGCACCGTTGTGTCATCAGGTGGCATCAGGAACGACTCCAGGTCTCCCAGGAGCAGACTTCCCGCCGGGTACGTGCGGTCGCCATGCTCCCAGGGCTCGCGGAGTTCCAGGGCGACTAGGCCACGGAAGATGCCCTTCGAGGCTGAGTCGGGTACGTCGAGTTTTCTCAAGCTGCCATCGTCTTCTCGGGCAAAGATCTCGTCGGCATAAAAGGACGGAGCCCGGCGAACATAGTTCCGTTCATAGCCAGGCGAGTCGTCGTGAAAGGCCGACACCGACATGTCTTCGGGCTTGCCTGCGAAGACTTGCGGGGCCTCGCTCAGCGGCGTTCCTCGCTTCCACAGGCGGGCTGTTCTGGGATAGCCGGAATCGGTCATCGAACCGGGGCCGAAGTCAGAGGCGACAAACAGATGGTCGTCGTCGATCCAGCTCAGGGAGCCTTTGGACTCGGGGATCTGGAAGCCGTCTTCCACAAACTGCCTCGTCGTGAGGTCGAACTCCCGCACAACAAACGCGTCCGCACCGCCACGGGAGAGTTTGATGAGGGCTTTTTCGTAGGCGGGCCTTAGCACCATGCTGCCCGCCCACACCCAGTTTTCTCCCTCGGCCACTCCTAGGGCATCGAGATCGAGCAGCACATCCCACGCGGGGCTTTCCTGGCGGTACTCATCGAGGGTGGTGCGTCGCCACAGACCGCGCGGGTGCTCTTTGTCACGCCAGAAGTTGTAGAAGTGGTCTCCGCGTTGCACGACCGTCGGGATCCGCTGGTCGTCGTCCAGAATCTTCAGCAGCGACGCCTCAAGGTCGGTGAACGCGTCGGCCTCGGCCAGTTCGCCAAGCGTCCGCGCGTTGCGTTCGCGGACCCACGCCAAAGCGTTCTCGCCGAGCACGTCTTCAAGCCACAGGTGCGGGTCTTCGGACGAGGGGGCGGCAGCGGGCGATGGGGGCATGGGCGGATCTTCTCCTGAGGCGGGGGCGGCGGCCCGCGTTGCGATGGCGAGCCCCATCAGCAGGGCGAGGCAGAGGGGGACACGGGCGCGGACGACGTCCCCGAACCCTGTGCTTGACTGGCGTGTATACATGCGTACACTTCCCGGGTGTGCTGGCGTCGCGAGCGGTGTGTGGCTCGCCGCTCGCAATGTAGTCCACCTGCAGCGTGGCCGCGAAGGCCGGCTGCGGCAGGGACGTCCGGGTTGCACACGCTGGAGGGCGACCGATGCTTGCCAAACTGCAGACGTTTTCGATGCTCGGGATCGAGGCCGTACCGGTGGATGTGGAGGTCGACGTGTCGCGTGGTGCGTTGCCCGCCACGGTGCTTGTGGGGCTGCCCGACGCAGCGATCCGTGAGAGCACCCATCGGGTGGCACGGGCAATGATCAACTCGGGGTTTCAGCGGCCCCAGGATCGTGTGGTGGTCAATCTTGCTCCCGCCGAGTTGCCGAAGCAGGCGGCGACGTTTGATCTGCCCATCACCCTTGGAATCCTGGCTGGCAGCGGGCAGTTTGAGTCGCAGCGGTTTGACGATTACGCCGTGGTGGGTGAACTTTCGCTGGAAGGGAGCACACGGCCGGCGCGAGGGGCTCTTTCGATGGCGATCGCTGCGGCGAAGCGGAGGCAACTCAAGGGGGTGGTGATGCCGGCGGCGAGTGCCGTGGAGGCCGCGGTGGTGGAAGGCGTGGAGGTGATCCCGGTGGCCACGCTTGCCGAGGCGGTCGGCTTTTTTTCTGGGGATCTTCCTCTCTCCCCTGCTCCGCCTCGACTCGACGAGTGGTTCGATCGCTTCGCGCACTACGACGTCGACTTCGCCGATGTGCGTGGTCAGGAGGCGGCGAAGCGGGCCCTGCTCGTGGCAGCGGCGGGTGGGCACAACGTTGCCATGCTCGGGCCTCCCGGTGGCGGGAAGACGATGCTCGCCCGCCGACTCCCGACCATCCTTCCGCCGCTTTCGCCCGGCGAATCGGTGGAAACGACGCGGATCTACAGCGCGGTGGGGCTGCTCTCACCGGGGCAGCCACTGCTGGCGACGAGGCCCTTCCGGGCGCCGCACCACACGATCAGCGAGCCCGGGCTCGTGGGCGGGCGTTCCTTGCCGATGCCGGGCGAGATCAGCCTCGCCCACAACGGCGTCCTGTTTTTGGATGAGCTGCCAGAGTTCAATCGACGGACGCTGGAAGTGTTGCGTCAGCCGCTTGAAGAAGGGGCTGTCACGATCTGCCGCGCGAAGTCGAGCAGTCGCTTCCCGGCGGACTTCATGCTTGTCGCCGCGTTCAATCCATGCCCGTGCGGCTACCGGGGCGACCCGCGGAGAGCGTGCCAGTGCACGGCACCGCAGGTCGAAAAGTACATGGGAAAGATTTCGGGGCCGCTGCTTGATCGCATTGACATCCAGCTTGAGGTGCCAGCGGTCTCTTATCGCGATCTTGCGGGAAGCAGACCTGGTACGTCGAGTGCCGCGATGCGTGAGGCAGTGCTCGCAGCGAGGGCCCGGCAGGCGATCCGCTTTGGCCTCGACGCGCCTGGCGAGGGGGTAGCCCTGTCGTCTGGAGGCGGGAGCACGGTGCCGGCGGATGGGCTTGGTGAGCACGTGCCGGTGCGGTGCAATGCCCGCATGAACGCTCGGCAGATCCGACAGTTCTGCCGGCTTGCCCCGGCCGCCAGCGAACTGCTGCGGGCTGCGGTGAGCGACCTTGGGCTCTCGGCCCGCGCCCACGACCGCATCCTCCGCGTTGCCAGAACGGTGGCCGACCTGGATGCCACTGCCGAAGCCGACGTGGACGCGCCAATCGGGCCTTCCCATCTCAGCGAAGCCATCAACTACCGCCTGCTCGATCGGTCGCTCTGGGCCTGAAAAGGGGCGGGCCTTGGTGACGGCGGGGTTGGCGAGCAGGACGCTTGCATGCTACGGATGCGGTCTATGACAGACACACAGCAGCGGCGCGATACCGCCGACGGGGGCGAACACACGGCGGGGCAGGCTCCCGCTCCGAGCCCCTCCCCGCGCGCTGAGCGTGGGCACAGCGGTGCGGAGGCAGGAGGGGGGCGCGGAGGCCTCGCCTGGTTTCCCTGGGTGCTCGCGGTGAGTTTCCTGCTGCTCGGGGCCGCCGTGGCCCCGTTCGATGTGGCGATCGCCCGGTGGTTTGCCACCACGCGGCTGCCGGGCGATCTCGGCAAGGCTGTGATGCTCTCGGAGGCGTTTGCCCACGGCGTCGGCGCGGCGACCATCCTCGTCGCGGCCTGGCTGCTTGATCCTCGGTTGCACGGGTGGCGACGGATCGCCGGCGTTGTGGCGGGCAGCTTCGGCGGCGGGCTCGTGACCGACGTCATCAAGTTGTTTGTCGACCGGGTTCGGCCGCGGGCCCTGGATTTTGAGGCCGTGCAGACGACGCTTGGCACGTTTGCCTCCCCGCCAGGGCTCGGTGGGTCGGATCTCCACAGCTTTCCCTCAGGCCATTCCGCCGTCGCGGCGGGGCTCGCCTGCACGCTGGCGGCTTTGTACCCTCGCGGGCGATGGCTGTTTGCCTGCGTGGGTGCGATGGCGTGCTTCCAGCGGATCGCTGCGTCGGCTCATTACCCCAGCGATGTCGCGACCGGAGCGGCCATCGGGATCGTGGTGGCCACGGCGTGTGCAAGGCTGACAGCGATTCCGCAGGGGGTGGATGCGTACAACCGACGGTCGTGTGATAGTCTGTGAAAAGGTAGGCCCGGCGGCAAAAGGCCGCAGTTGTACTTGTGAGGAGATCATGGCCACAGCGAAGCGTTCAACGGCCGCAGGAAAACGCGCCGCCGGTAAAAAAACGTCCGCGAAGGCTGCAGATCCTGCGGCCGCCACCACAGGCAGCGATGATGCCGCCGGCGAAGAATCCGTCGTGGCAGTGGGACCTGCGGAGGCAGTGGGACCTGCTGAGGCCGCCGCACCCGCCCCCCGCGCAACCAAGCGAGTTCTGCTCGTCGATGACGACGCAGAGATCGTTGAATCGATGCGGACCGTGCTGGAATCGCGTGGCTACGAGATCCTCGTCGCCAGGGACGGGAATCAGGGCCTCGTGATGGCGGAGTCCGAGGACCCAGACCTCGTGGTGCTCGACATGATGATGCCTAAGCGAAGTGGTTTCCTCGTGCTCGAGAAACTTCGTCGCACGCGACCTGTCCCGGTGCGGGTGATCATGATCACCGCCAACGAGGGCAGCCGCCACAAAGCCTATGCGGAAATGCTCGGGGTGGACGACTACATTCGCAAGCCGTTCGCGATGGATCGCCTGATTGAGAGTGTCGACCGTCTGCTGGCAAACTGAACGGTCAAGAGGCACCGATTTGTCTGGAATTTGACGCAGCGCGCGTGACACTGCGGGGTTCGTGGGGGACGGGCAAGCCCCGTGGGTGTTGTCCAGAATCCTGAGATTGACCTGTTTTTGTAACGGTCATAGATTTCCACGCCACGCAGGTGGGGCCGCAGCGTGGGGCCTCGTTCGAACTGTGATCGCGTGCGTGTGATCGGTACCGAGGCCTCATGTCATCCGCTGATCGGGCAGCAACGTTTGAGCATCGCGGCGGTCGGCCTTCTGCCGGCGGCTTCGAGAGCGGCGTGTCTGCCGGGCCTCGCCTCCGCGACGATCACAAAGAGCAGGTCCGCGACGCCACCGACATCGCCGACCTGGTTGGCAGTTACCTGACGCTGCGGCGTCAAGGACGCAATCTCGTCGGTCTTTGCCCGTGGCATGAAGATTCTCGTCCAAGTTTGCAGGTCAACGCGGAGCGGCAGACGTTTCGATGCTGGGTCTGCAACGTCGGCGGTGATGTCTTTAGCTTTCTGATGCGGATGGAGCGACTCGAGTTTCCAGAGGCTCTGGAGCAACTCGCCGCTCGAGCCGGTATCGATTTGGGGGCCCGGCGTGGCGGTGGGCAAACCTCAGAGAAGGCCCACATCCTCCGCACGCTCTCCTTCGCAGCTGACTGTTTTCGCCGCTGCCTCGAGTCTTCGAGCGAGGCGGCTGAGGCGCGGGCGTACCTTGGAGACCGCCATCTTTCACAGGAGACGATCCAGGCCGCCGGTCTTGGTTTTGCCCCTGAGAGTTGGGATTGGTTGATCTCGCAGGCTTCCAAGGCCGGGCTCGGACCTCAGGATCTCTTCCGAGCCGGGCTCTCAGTGGAACGCTCAGATGGCCGCGGCCACTACGACCGCTTTCGTGGTCGCGTGATTTTTCCGATTCGCGATGCGATGGGCCGCTGCATCGCCTTCGGCGGACGCGTGTTGCCATCCGCGGCGGAGGCTCCTCGCCGAGATCCGCCTGCGAAGTACATCAACTCGCCGGAAACGCCTCTTTTTTCCAAGAGCAGCACGCTCTACGGCCTCGATGTGGCGCGACAAGCGATGGCGGCGTCGCGCCGAGCGATCGTGGTGGAGGGATACACCGACTGCCTTGCTGCCTGGCAGGCGGGGGTGGCTGAGACGGTGGCGGTGTTGGGAACAGCCCTTGGCCCTCGGCACGCCAAACTCCTGCGTCGCTACGCGGATCGTGTGGTGGTTGTGCTCGACGGGGATGCGGCCGGCAGGCGGCGGGCCAACGAGGTCCTCGATCTCCTGCTCGCGGAGCCGATCGACCTCAGAATTGCCCGTCTGCCCAGCGGCATGGACCCGTTCGACCTGTTGCAGGGTGAGGGCGCAGAGGCCTTTCGGGCCGTGGTCGATGCGGCGGTGGACCCGCTCGACTACCGTTTGGACGAAGCGGTCGAGCAGCTGCCTCCGGATGCCGGTGACAACGCCTGCCTGGCGGCTGTTGAAAGCGTGCTGATGGCCGTGGCCCGTGCTTCGGCGGCTGTCTCGCGTCACGGTGGCGATGTGTCGCAGTTTCGCCTGCGCGAAGATCAGGTGATCGCTCGCCTCGTGCGCCGGTTCGGGCTCGATCGCGGCGTCCTGCGAGCGAGAATTCGCGACCTCTCGCAGGCCGGAGGTGATCGCGACGACGACGAAGCAGTTCGCAGCCGACCGGCAAAGAAGCGGGAGCCCCTGCCGCCGTGGGATCGCGAAGTGCTCGAAGTGCTGGTGAGCGTGCCGGACGGGGCGGGACTTGTGATTCGTGAGGTGCCCGCGGACGACCTGGGGTCTCAGTTTGGCAAGACCGTACTCGAAGCGGCTCGGCAGCTCTACGATGAGTGTGGGCGAGTGGAACTCGCCGGCCTCTTTGATCTCTTGCCTGATCCTGAGATTCAGAGTCTGTTGGTAGACGTCGACGAGTCGGCGGCGGCGCGGACAGGAATCGCTCCGCCCGACCGACTGCAGCAGCTGCAAGAAGCGCTGCGGGTACGACAGGCGCGTCGCGAGACGGCCCGCACGAGCCGGATCCTCAAAACACAGAGCCTCGACGCAGACGCCGAGGCAGCATTACTCGAGCAAATCGTCGCCCAGCGGCGGCTTGCTCAGGGCATGTCCGATCCCAAGGAGGGGTGAAGGATGCCCGGCCCGCAGCAATCGGTTCACTCTCGCAGAGTGGCATTGCTGTGGGTGACGGTATGATGGCGAAGGAGAACACGCCGATGAGTCACGACCATTCAACAGGCTGCAGCGATTCCGACCTGCAGGCGTTGATCGCGACCGGCACGTCCCAGGGGTATTTGACGTACGACCAGGTCAACACGTACCTCCCGGACGAGGCCGTCGATCCCGAGAAGATCGATTCCCTGTTGGTGGCCCTTGAGGAGCGAGGGATCGACCTCGTCGACTCCGTTCCTCAGGACGCTGCGCCCGTCGATGGTGCCGTCGCATCGTCGAAGGCTGTTTCACCGCCGCGACCTGCTGAGCGGACAAAGCCCAAAGCGAAGCGCGACGAGGCGATTACCACGCCCCCGTCGAATGCCGGCAACGACCCGATTCGCATGTATCTTTCGCAGATGGCAGAGATTCCGCTGCTGTCGCGCGATGAGGAAATCGCACTCGCCAAGCGGATAGAGGTCACGCGGAAGCGATTCCGCCGCGCGATCTTGGGCTGTGCCTACTCGCTCCAGGCAACCGTGGACACGTTGCACAAGGTGCACGAGGGAAACCTGCCCTTCGACCGCACGATCAAGGTGTCGTTGACCGAGCGGCTGACGAAAGAGCAGATCCAGGCTCGGATGCCGCACAACCTCACGACGCTCGATCGGCTGTTGGAAGAGAGCAAAGCGGACTTCCGAATGCTGATCAGCACGAAGACGTCCAAGGAGGAGGCCGCCCTCGCGAGGCGCCGCTTCCGTCGGCATCGCGGAAAGTCACTGCAACTCGTCGAAGAGCTCAGTCTGCGAATGCGGCGAGTGCAGCCGCTGGTGCGTCTGTTGCGCGGGATGAGCGGTCGGATGGATCGGATCCAGCAAGACCTGCGCACCATCCGCTCGGAAGGCGCGGACGCGGAGAGTGTGTCGCGTGATGAAATCGCCGACATGCGGAAAGAACTGCGAGATCTGATGATGGCCACGCTGGAGAGCCCGCGGTCGTTGCGTGCTCGAGTGGCGTCGCTTGAGCAGCTGCAGAAAGACTTCGAGGCGGCCAAGCGGAATCTTTCGGCGGCGAACCTGCGTCTCGTGGTGTCGATCGCCAAGAAGTATCGCAATCGAGGGCTGTCGTTCTTGGATCTCATCCAGGAGGGCAACACCGGCCTGATGCGGGCGGTCGATAAGTACGAGTATCGTCGCGGCTTTAAGTTCTCCACGTATGCCACGTGGTGGATTCGTCAGGCGATCACCCGGGCGATTGCAGATCAGGCCCGTACGATCCGCATCCCCGTGCACATGATCGATGTGTTGTCGAAGCTGCGTTCCACGGCGAAGAAGCTGCTGCACGATCTCGGTCGTGAGCCGACCTACGAGGAAATCTCGCAGGCTGCAGATGTGCCGCTTGAGGAGGCCCGGCGGGTGCTCGACATGGGACGCCAGCCGATGAGCCTCGACCGTCCGATCGGCGAGAGCGAGGACGCAAGTTTCAGCGAATTTGTCCAGGACGAGTCGACGCCCACGCCGACCTTGTCGGCGACGCACGGGTTGCTGAAAGACCGGATTGAGTCGCTGCTCAAGACGCTCACGTACCGCGAGCGGGAGATCATCCGGCTGCGGTACGGCCTGGGAGATGGCTACACCTACACGCTGGAAGAAGTGGGGCGTATTTTCCGCGTAACGCGCGAGCGGGTGCGGCAGATTGAGGCGAAGGCCGTCAAGAAACTTCAGCACCCCGTCCGTTCGAAGCAGCTGGAAAACTTCCTGACCTCAGGTGCCAGCTAAAAAGACCTTCGTGTGGCAGCCTTCCCGTCTGGGGAAGGCTGCCATGCAACTCCGCGGCACACGAACGTGGGCCCTCCCTGCGGCCGACACGATTGCCCGAGGCGTTCGCGCGGGGCGATGGGACCGCTGCAGGTGATCTGCTAGGATTTTCTCCACAGGGACGCCCACGCGGTGGCCCTTTCCTGGGGAACCCTGCCATGACTTCGGTCACCGACATCTTTCGCACGCTTCATCGGCATCATCGCCAGCTGGCTGATCTCAATGATCGGCTCCAGGCTGGCCCGCGGCAGCTCAAAGCGTGCAAAACCCAGTTGGCCACCGCTGAAGCGAGCCTTGCTGAAACGCAGGAACGGGCGAAGGGGCTGCGGATGCAGGCTGATCAAAAGCAGCTGCAACTTCGCTCGGCCGAGCAGAAGATCGTCGACCTCGAAACCAAGCGAAACACGTGTAAAACCAACCGCGAGTTTCAAACGGTGGTCGAGCAGATCGCTGCCGACCAGATGGCCTGCCGCGTATTGGAGGACGAAATCCTCGAACTGCTCGAGCGGACGGACGCCGCAAAAGCGGAGGTGCCCGTTGGCGAGCAGCATGTGGCGGCAGCCCGCGAGCGACTCGCCGCAAAAGAGGGGGTGGTCGCCAGTGAAAAGTCAGAGATTGAAAGCGAGCTCGCACGTGTGGCGAAAAGTTTGGCGGAGGTGGAGGCCGAACTCCCCCACGACGTGCGAACGAGTTACGACCGCGTGGTGAAGGGGAAAGGCGCGGATGGCCTCGCGGCGGTCGAGGGCGAAAGCTGCGGGGGCTGCTACCAGAAGATCACCGGAAATATGCTTTCCGAGTTGATCATGGGGCGGCTTGTTGCCTGTCGCAGTTGCGGCAGGTTGCTGTATTCGGGCGACGGACGAACGCCTGCCGAGGAAGCGTAGATCGCGTCCTTGTGTCCGCGGCGCAGTCGTGTTGCTGCCGCGGTGTCATCGTTGAAGTTCACGCGGTCTTCAGAGACCGACCAGAGGAGAGAGACATGTCTGATCGCATTCCCATGACGCAAAAGGGCTACGACAAACTCAAGGCAGAGGTCGAGCAGTTGGAGACCGTCGAGATGCCCCTGGTCGCCAAACGCATTGCCGATGCCCGCAGCGAGGGCGATCTCAGTGAAAATGCTGAGTATCACGGTGCCCGAGAAAGCCAGGGCATGCTCCAGGCCAAGATCAATGTGCTGCGAGACAAGCTGGCCCGTGCCGTGCTCGTGGAACGCCCCAAGGAGGCGTCGGGCGAGGTTGTTTTTGGGGCGACGGTCGTCGTGAAGGATCTCGACTTTGGCGACAACGAAGAGTTCGTGCTCGTGGGCGCCGGGGAAGAGGATTACGATGCCGGCAAGATCAACGTGGCGAGCCCGCTTGCTCAAGGGCTGATCGGCCGCAAGGTGGGCGAGACGGTGGAGATTGAGGTGCCTGCGGGAACGAGTCGCTTCGAGATCCTCGAAGTGCGGTTTGACGACTGAGCGGCGGCGCTAGTCGTCGAGGCCTTCCCAGAGCACGGAGCCGATCCGCACGATCGTGGCACCTTCGAGGATCGCGTCTTCGAAGTCGCCACTCATGCCGATCGACAGTTCGCCGTTGGGCTCGCCAGACGAACCACCGGCCCGCTCCACAAACAGACCCTGGAGGGCGTCGCGGGCCTCGCGAAGCCGAGCGAACTGCTGTCGGGGCGTGTCGTCAGATGCGTCGGGCTTGTCGGCCATCCCCATCAGCCCGCAGAGCTGAATCCACTCGCTTGCAGCAGCGGCTTCCGCGAGCTCACGCAGACCATCAAAACTCACGCCACTGCGGCCGGCGTCTCCCGCGAGGTTCACTTCGATCAGTGCCTTGCAAGGTGTGCCGAGTTTCGCCGCTTCTTCGTTGATCGCTCTCGCCAGCCGGAGGCTGTCGAGGGAGTGGACGAGTGACACCAGCGGAAGGGTCCGACGCAGTTTGTTGCGTTGGAGGTGGCCAATCAGGTGCCAACGGGCGTTGGGCTTGCGATCGTCGATCGTCGCCGCCTTTTCCCAAAGCAGCTGTGGACGGCTTTCGCCGAGGTCGGCCACCCCGCAGTCGAGCAAGCGAACGGTGTCCGCGGCCGACACGTACTTGGTCACCCCCACCAGCAGCACGCGGTCCGGAGACCGCCCTGCCCTGTGGCAGGCATTCGCAATCCGCTCCCGCACGCGTGCGAGATTCGACCGCAGCCGCACGGTCCGCGGGTCTGACGCACTGCCATCAGCCGAGTCGACGTCGTTCACCATTCCGCCATCTGCGACACGAGGCCGTCGGTACCGAGTTTGCCAAGACGGAAGTAGCTCGACAGGTTCAAGCCGAGGACGGTGCGGTTGCGTGGCTCATCGAGCGAGCGGTAGAGGACCCAGTTGGTCAGGCCCGATTGGATGCGGAAGCCGGCGGCTTGCTCTGGCCGCACGTTCACACGCGTGTCGGCAACGGTGAGCTGTCGCCAGGTGACCTGGGACCGGAAGCGACGTGGCTCGAGGTCGAACCACAGCGGAGCAAACAGCCGCCGCACGGGCGATCGCTGCTCGAGGTGCAGCTGCCGCGAGCCGCTGTCCCACTGAAAACGGCCGTTGGCATGGCCGGCGAGCCACTCATTGAAGGCCAGTGGCATCACGAGCGCGAGCGGCTTCGTGTCACGAAGTTCCAGTTCCCGCGTTTGCTCGTCTGAGGCAATCGCGACGTCGTTCGCCACCGGCAGGCTGCAGCGGTAGCCAAGGTCGATGGGTGTGTTGTTGGCCAACGAGTCGACCACCGCATCCGCCAGGAGCAGCACGCGGTCTTCCGGGGCAAGCACCACATGCCGCTCCAGCCGCAAGCCCTCGCCGAGGGCTGCCGAGATCACGAGCGTGGTTGACTCGTCGATTTCCTCGAAATGCGTGACTTGCCAAGGACTTTCCACAGGAAGGGGGGCACCGCTCAGGGTGACCTCCGACCGCCAGACCCCTGCCAGGAGCATCCGCTTCCCCGAACTGACTTCCAAGGTGGGATGTTCGCTGCGGTAGTCGAGCAGCACACGCGTGGCGCGACCTTGCCACCTGCTCCGTAGGATTGCCATGGCGGCATTGCGGTCGTCCAGGTTTGGGGAAAGCGCATCGTCCTCACCCTTCGTTCCCTGTGGCTGACGCAGCAGTCGCACGGCCTTTCGCAGAGACTTCTTGCCGTGCTCCAGGGCGGCGTCGGTGATGTCTTCGCACGCACGCTTAGGCAGGGTGTGCGCCGAGTTGACCGCAATTGCCTGCCCACCAGGCCCGAGCAAGGTGATGGCGGTCGCCAGCGACTGCTTCCACCGCTGCTCCGCCTTGCGGGTGAAGGTCTGCTTGGGCTTGTGACACGCCTCAGCCGTGGCGGCGGCTGCGGCGCGGACGTGCGTCCAGCGGGCCACGCGGGCCACGATTGCGGCCGACCCTTCAAGCGACACGCAGCCCGATGGGGTGACGAGCCGCTGGATCTCGGTTTCGCACGCATCCCACGCGATCTGCTCGACGTCGTTTTGTTGTGCCACTCCGGAGAGCAGGCGGCTTGCGATGAGGACAAACGCGGCCGCGGCCGTCTCTCCTTGTGCGAGGTCTGCGCAGGCGGTCGACGCGAGCTCAAGCACGGCGGCGGCGAGGTGGGCTGCGTTCCCTGGGGCACGCGAGCCCTGCCGCCAAGCCACCGCCCACGTGAGGGCTTCGGCGAGGAGCAGGCCGTCGGGAGACGACGTGTCCGCGGTCGACAGCACGCGCTCGATGAGTCCATCGACTGATTCGGCACCCTCTGGTCCAGCTTTGATTCGCTTGGCGAGCGAGGTGATGGCCTGTCGCGTTGCTTTCGCGGGTGCACGCTCGGCGAGGCGGCCGAGTTGGCGATGCACGATGGCCTTGGTGGGCCGCCAACGGGGGCTGGGCTTCCGTTCCTTCCGAGGCGCTTTCGTTGGTTCGTTCGTTCCGTCTGCCGCGGGTGTGGACCGCTTTGAGGGCTTGGTTGTGACAGACGGCATCCTTCTCTCCTCGCGGGGTTGTCTGGGACGTATGGTACAACACGAAACAACGGAGCAAGGGTCCGATCGGCGGAGAAATTGCAGGGTTCCTGCGAAGCCGAGAGGTCCCCGCAACGCCTCTGGGGGCTGCCAGCATGAGCGACCTGACGACCTGCCTTGCATCTGCCGCGACGACGGGTTCTGTCCGCCCGGCATGCGCTCGGGGCCTCGTCCGCCAGTTTGCCTTCCTTGTGCTCGCCGGGCTGGTCCTGGGCCAGGTGGATCGGGCCTCGGGAGACGAAGGAGTTGCACCCCCCGCGACGGAGGCCGCCGTTGCCGATCCGCATCCCGACCTGACGCGTCTCTCTCCCACGGAACAAGTCTGGCTTGACCGCGAAGGAAAGCAGGTTGTGGTGGGAGGGGCAATCGCCTTGCAGCGAGGGCAGATCGAGTTCTTTGCCTGCCCGCGGCGAACCAAGGAGCACGAGTCTGTGGTGGCGGTGGATGCCTCCTCGCGGTTGGTCCATGCGGGCTTGTTGGCGATCGGGCTCGAGGCTGGGACTCCGGTGCAGTTTGCACCGGAATACCGCGCCGCTCGCGGGCCGCGGGTTCGCGTGGAAGTCCGCTGGACCGATGAGCAGGGAGCGTCGCAGCGGATCGATGCCCAGGAATGGATCCGTGACACCCGCACCGGCAAGGCAATGGCCGCCGACTGGGTCTTCGCAGGGAGTTCGTTCTGGAAGGATGAGGCTACGGGGGAGCAGTACTACCAGGCCGACGGTGGCGACTTGGTGTGCGTTTCCAACTTTCCCACGGCCACGCTCGATCTGACGATTTCGAGTTCGCAGTCGAACGAGGCGCTGCTGTTCGAAGTCTTCGACAGCCGTGTGCCTCCGCGCGGCACTCCAGTAGAGCTCATCTTCTCTGCCTCTCAAGACGACGAGTGAGCCCAGAAGCCGCAAGGCATCTTTGCGAAGCGCTTACATGTATTCGATGCGCTCACACGCCGCAGTGCGTGAGGATCTCTGCCGGGGTGGCTACGTAGCCGGTGTAGAACGGACCGAACTCCGCATAGCGGGCGCTCGCCTCGTCAAACCGCATCGTGTAGACGATTTCCTTGAGATAGTCCGGTCGGCTGGCCCACAGCGTGACGCCCCACTCCCAGTCGTCGAGCCCCACGCTCACCGTAATCAACTGCGCCACGCGTCCGCCAAACTTCATCCCACTGCGGCCATGCTCAGCCATCAGGCGGCTACGCTCTGAAAATGGCAACGAGAACCAGTTTTCGCCGACCTTGCGCTTCTTGTTCATCGGGTAGAAGCACGCGTTTGGCCATGGCGGAATGTCGGGCTCGATGCGGGCTTTCCGCATACCAGCCTCGCGAGCAGCGTAGGCCTGCACTTTGGCCTTGAAGGTTGGGCTGTCGCGGGTTTCCCCTTCCTCGATGAGCCGCTCGCCAAACTGCTCAGCGTTGGGAAGATATTCGCTGACCTCGGTCAGCCCAATGAAGGAATAGGTTGGGGTCAACGCGGCGCCGAGCGGACCAGCCATCAGCCGCTGATGCACGGCTTCCACACGCAGCGGAGACGGGTCCATCATCATCACGGCAAAATCCGCTTTGTGTCCTGGCACGATCCACGTCTGCAGTCTTCGGATGGCCCCCTCCCCTTCATTCGCCAAGGCAGCGGCAAATGCTTCACCGCCCGCCCGCCTCGCGGCTTCCGGCATCGCCGCCAAACGATCGCGATCGAAGCGGTAGAAAAAGTGGCTGACATGCCAGCCCTGGGTAGGCTCGATGGAGACTTCGACCGCAGCGGCTGGGGCGTGGGCGTGAGCGTGTCCCTTGGAATCGGCGGCGGATGTGGGCCGTGACGGCGAGGTGTCTGCAGTGGCCATGGCGGAACACTCCGTAAGGAACGCTGGGGTATCAAGGACGACACTGCCCACGATATCATGAAGAGAGGGGTTGGCTAGGGAACGCGCTTCCGACCCCCGCCAGTGAATGCGTGGCCCGGTCGGTGCGGCCGCTGGTCACAATCGCCTAAAGAAGGAGTGTTTTGAGATGGGACAAGCAATCGTCGATCCGGATGAGCTTCGCCGATTCGCGGCGCGTCTGAAGCACTTCAGCGGCGAGGTGATGACGCACATGCAAACTGTGCAGCGGCAGCTCCAGCATCTCGGCTCCACCTGGCGAGATCAGGAGCACCAGAAGTTTGCCGAAGAGTTTGAGCAGCAGCTTGCGACCTTCGGACGATTTGTGGAATCGACGGGCGAGTATGTGCCCTACCTGCTTCGGAAAGCGGAGCGGGTCGAGGAATACATGCAGCAGAGATAGGCGGATGGCTGGAAGCCCGTGGCGAGGGAGCCGCGGGGATGCTCTCCATCTGTGCTTTGCATAGCCCCACGAGGACGCCTCCATGTCAGGACAGGCAGAAGTCCGCTCGACCGATACCCTTGCTTTTGTCAAAGCGGCCTTGGCCACCTTTGCCTACGAATGTGGGCAGGCGTTGGCGGAGGTCGAGTTGGAAGGCCGCCGCGGTGTCGACTGGATCACGGTGGACCAGGCCGGCCATTGGAAGGCTGAAGTCCGCCGTCGTGGCGAGAAGGTGAACGAGGCGATGAGAGACCTCGAACGCTGCCGCACGTTCAAGAGCACCGGAGATGGTCCGCCGGCCTGCACGGAGGAGAAGAAAGCCCTCGAAAAGGCGAGGCGGAAGCTCCAGGTGGCAGAGGAAAAGGCGGAGGCGGTGCGTCACTGGACGCCGATTGTGCAGCAGCAGTTTCGCGAGGCGGGCGTC
>JAPOIM010000025.1 GCA_029978905.1 Planctomycetota bacterium | reverse complement strand
CACCGTAACGGGCATCACTTCCGTGCAAAGTGTCCCGTCGAGTGGAAACGCGCTGCGGCTGATTGATCAAAGCGGCGGCAGTTTTGGGAATTGGTTCTTGCCGAACTTGGATCCCGGCGTAGCGGTGACGAGTTTCACCGCTTCGTTCGAATGGCTGAATTACAATTCCGGCGGCTCCATCACGCCTGGCGATACGTTGGGCTTTAACTTCGGCACCATTACCAACACCACGTCGGCCTACACCAACGGCGGAACCGGTGGCATGTACGAGGTGGGAAAAGCGGTGAACCTCCTGACGGTGTCGTTCAGAACGTACCAAGTTGGACGCTCGCCACCGGAGACCCGAGAGATTCAGGTGTGGTACAACAACACGCAGATCAGTTCGAATATCGGCACTCCCGTTGTCTCCTCGCTGCTTAACTCAAGTCAGTATCAACTGACGACCATCTCCTGGGACGCCAGCACCGGATTGAGTGTCAACTACGGGGGATCCTCGTTGGTTTCGAACCTCCCCATCCCTGGCTTTACCCCGGTAGCGGGCGACACGTTCGCCTTCAACGGTTTTGATGGAGCGGCAACACAGAGCGTGTACATCGACAACGTCTCCATCCAGACCGTGCCGGAGCCGCCGACCTCGCTGATCGCCTTCGCCGGCCTGGCCTGCGGTGGCTTCTCGATGTGGCGGCGACGCAAGCGGGCCTGACCGACCCCTCCACCCTCGCCCTGCTCGGCTGCGGAGCGGTCGCCGCAGGTGCCATCACCCTTCGCCGTCGCCGCCGCCGAGTAGTTTGACCACCACCACACGGATCATCCGCTGCACCTTCCTGCAGGAGAGAAGCACGGGCGTGGAGGGAGAATCGCGGCCTGTGCGATCCACTCCATCACTCGCCCGAAAGCATGCGGCGAAGTTCCGCTGCAAGGCCCAACGCATCGTCAACGATCGTTCGCCCCGCCTCCGCATCCAGATCGAACAGCGCGGTATATACCGACTTGGTTCGGAGTTCAGCCAAGCGGTCGAAGATCTTTCCCCACTGCCGATCAAGCCGTCCGGTTTGGATCAGTCTCTCGTGCAGTGCTGCCCGCACGGCGGAGTGCCTCTTCATCGTGAGCCCGTCCCGGAGAAACACCGCAGAAACCAGGTGAAAGCAAGCGTAGTAGGCGTGGTCTGCGGCAAGTTGCGGCACACCCGCTGCAAGCTCCCGCTCTGCCGCATCGAGCCGGATCGAGGCTCGCTTGAGCGACCAGGCGATCACATCATTTCGTGCTTCATCTGGGCTCATGCGGCAGAGGGCTCCGTTGGCTCGACCGGATGCATGCCGTTTTCCAGCGGCACATCAACGCCGTCGCGATCGATTTCGTGACGGATCCCAAGCACCTGGTAGACACCATGCTCCCACTCCTCAGTGCTGAGTCGCAGGGGGCTGATGATGCAGTGATGCCGATGCTGCACGGGCTGCAGGAGATCGGTCACCTGAAAGCCTTCGATGACTCCCATGGGCCGGCTTGTGAGGATCAGCAGGTCGATGTCGCTCTCGGCATCGTCATCGCCGCGGGCCTTTGAACCGTAGAGCACCACCCGCTCAACCGGCAGATGCGCAGCGAGAACCGCGGCGGCTTCGAGCACGGCGGCCCGGTCGTGCGGCGCCAACGCGAGATCGGCAAAAAGACGACGGCACGACATCGAGATTCTCCGCACTCCCGTGAGTCGCGTCTCCAGCAACGCCGACAGATGAAGCCACTCTGTTCAGCATACACGGGTCACTCATCCAACGAATCGCCGACGCTCCGGAGCCCCGCTCGCCGGAGGTGCCATTAGCCTTCGCCGTCGTCGCCACCGAGTTTGACGACCGCCTCGCGGATCATCCGCTGCACCTTCTTGCGGGCCACGTAGGCCGTGTTGACCTCCATCCCGAGTTCTTCGGCGACGGCAGCCCCAGAATGCCCTTCGAGGGCGAGCATCTGGAAGGCCCGCCAGGTGTGGGGCTTCACGCGGCCTTCCACCTCCCGCATGGCGACCGCCATCAGTTCGGTGTCGTAGGCCGCTTCGATCCGTGCGATCAGGTCTTCCCGAGCGGGGGCGGAATCGAGCAGCTGCTGCACCTCCTCGCTGCGGCCGAGCGTCTCAGCCTTTCGCCGCCTGGTGCGGTCTGACACGACCGACGTCACGATCCGCCGTAGGTATCCACGAAATCGCTGCTGCGGGTCGTACTCAAAGGCCGCGGCATGCTGCCAGAACCGCACGAGCACATCCTGCGCCACGTCCTGCGCGTCGTTCTCCTGCAGCCCGTAGTGACGGCACCATCGCACCACATGCCGGCTGTAGATCCGCACAAACTCCTCCCACGCCGACGTGTCGTCGGGCGCGTCGTGCAGCCGCAGCAAGAGCGAAGCGCGGGTGTAGAGGGAGGATCGCGGCATGGACAGACAACGTTTGCAGACTCACGGCGGCCGAACACTCATCGCGGCCGCCCCATCATACGCCGTCGCCATCAGCACCCCGCCAGGCCAGGCCGAAGCGTTGACATTGGATTGTCGGAGACTGAAAATCTCCAGCATGAACAAGACCCAGATTCAGGTTCCGGAAGAACTGTTTCGCGAACTCCGCCGTTTCGCCAAGCAGCGGGAATGGTCGCTTGCAGAGACCTTCCGCCGCGGGGCCGAACTCTTGCTCCAGGTGTATCCAGAGCCGCCCCGCACTCCGCGGGATGCGTGGACGCCGCCCACGTCACCCAGCGTTGGCTGGAAAGGCCTCACCGCCGCCCAGTTGCGTGACGCCTCATGGAGCGATGCCGATCCGCAACTCCCCTGCCCATGATCCGTGAATGCCATCCTCGATGCTTTCGATCGACGCAAACATTCTGCTCTACGCCTTCAGCGAGGCAGCTCCGGAACATCTCCGCAGCCTTGAGTTCCTCACGCAGCATTCCCGCAACGAGCATGTGGCTCTCAGCGAGTTTGTGCTTGCCGAGTTCTATCTTCTCCTCCGGAATCCGGCTGTCGTGGAGAAGCCTTTATCGGCTCCCGCCGCAGTGCAGGTCGTTCAGCACTACCGTCAGCATCCCGTCTGGAAGACCGTTGGCTTTCCACCAGGCAGCCGAGAAATCCACGCCGACCTCTGGCAGCAAGCCGCAACGCCCGGGATCGCCCGCCGGCGGATTTACGACAGCCGCACCGCCCTCTGCCTGCAGGCTTTCGGTGTCACCGAGTTCGCCACGGCCAACGTGAAAGACTTCGATCGGTTCGGGTTTCAAAAGGTGTGGAATCCACTCACCAGCACGTCGTCGCCCGGTTCGTGAGCCCGGCGAAGGCACCAGTCTGGCCTTCACGAAACTCACCGAACTGGGCGGAAAACATCACCTCCTGATCGACGACGACATCTCATTAAGTATACACTTGAACATCCCCGGCCGGGCAACATCAGTCGAGACAACTCTGTCACCGAGGACGTGAAACCATGTCGATCGTCGAAAGGGGCGTGAAATCGCGGTGGGACTATGCCGCCTACGCGGCGATCCCGCCGGACGGAAATCGGCACGAGATCATCGATGGAGAACATTGTGCGAACCCCGCGCCGAATCTCTCTCACCAGGAAGTCTCCAGGCACATCCAGTTTCAGCTCTACACGCAGATCGAACTGGCCGAGCTTGGCAAGGTGATGAACGCGCCAGTCGATCTACAGCTCTCGGATCACGACATCGTGCAACCGGATCTCGTGATCGTGACGAAATCGCGGAAACACATCCTGACACCGATCAAGATCAAAGGCGTGCCCGACCTGGTGGTAGAAATCCTCTCCCCCTCCAATCCCCGTCACGATCTTGAGACCAAGCGCCGGCTCTACGAGAACGCGGGCATCCCCGAGTACTGGATCGTGAGCCCGGACGAGCACCGGATCGCGCAGCTGATCCTGCAGGACGGCCGCTACACCGAGTCGACCGAAACGGAATCGATCACCATGCACGTCGCCCCCCACGCCACCGTCGACCTCACCCGCGTCTGGTAGGGAGTCTCCAGCGTCGTGGTGTCGCTGCTGCACGTGGCCTACACTTGTCGACTTCGGGTTGACGGTGGAGCAGACGAGAGGGGAGCAGATGATGAGCGCGTATTCAGGGGGCACAGCGGCAGACAGACTCGGCAGCAGCGTTGGCCGCAGCCGCCGCATGAGAGGTTTCGCATCGTCGCTGATCGCGATCATGCTCTCTGCGATGTCGCTTTTCTCGCCAGCCGCAATCGCCCCTCGCTCAGCACGCGCGGCTGAGGCCGCGAACGCGACCACGCGGCCCAACATTCTCTTTCTCTTCGCCGACGACTGGGGCCGCTACGCCTCGTTGCTTGCCGAGATCGACGGGCCCGGCAGCATTCACGATGTCGTCCGCACGCCGACGATTGATCGAATCGCCAAGCAGGGCGTGTTCTTTCGCAACGCGCATGTCAGCGCGCCTTCCTGTACGCCCTGCCGCAGTGCCCTGCTGACCGGCCGGCACTTCTGGCAGACCGGCACCGGCTCGATTCTGCAAGGCGCGGTGTGGGACGACTCCCTCCCGAGTTTCCCCGTGCTCCTCCGCGATGCCGGCTACGGCGTGGGCTACTCCCACAAGGTCTGGGGACCGGGCCGACCGTCCAACTCTCCCTTCACCAAAGAGGAGGCGTTTAACCGCCGCGGTGGTCGCGTCAATCAGTTCTCGCAGGCGGTGACCAAAATGGTGGCCGCCGACACACCTCGCGAGGACGCCAAGGCAGCGATTTTCGAGGAGGTCCGGGGCAACTTCCGAGACATGCTCGCAGCCCGCCCCGAGGGGGCGCCGTTTTGCTACTGGTTTGGTCCCACCAACGTGCACCGCCAGTGGATCAAAGGCAGCGGCAAGGACCTCTGGGACATCAACCCCGACGACCTCAAGGGCAAGATGCCCGCCTTCCTGCCCGATGTGCCGGAAGTGCGCGAGGACTTGGCCGATTACTTCGGCGAGATCGCCGCCTGGGATGCCTCGGTGGCGGTGCTCATCGACGAACTCAAGAGCCAAGGCCTCGCCGACAACACGCTCGTCGTGATCAGCGGCGACCATGGGGCCCCGGGCTTCCCGCACGGCAAGTGCAACCTCTACGACTTCGGCACAGGCGTCTGCCTCTCGATCACGGGCCCCGGTGTGAAAGGGGGCCGCGTGGTTGATGACATGGTGAGCCTGATCGATCTGGCCCCCACGTTCCTCGAGGCTGCGGGCCTCACCGCACCAACCACGATGACCGGCCGCTCGCTGTGGCCGATCCTCGCCTCAGAGAAGAGTGGCCGGGTCGACCCGAGTCGCGACCACCTCTTCACAGGCCGCGAGCGGCATGTGGAAAACGCGCGGGCCGACTACACCCCCTACCCGCAGCGAGCGATTCGCACCCACAGCCATGTGCTTATTCACAACTTCAGGCCCGATCGCTGGCCGCTGGGCGATCCCTACCGCCTGACCGACGGCCCCGAGCCAACTCCGAACGAACTGGAAAACAACACCCGCGTGACCCTGCCTGATGAAGACGCCGGGCCCACCAAGGCCTGGCTCGTCGGCGCGCGGAACACCGAGCAATGGCAGCAGCATTTTCAGAAGGTCTACGGCAAGCGTCCGCGGGTCGAACTGTACGACCTGACCAACGATCCGGATGAGATGCGAAACCTCGCCGACGAGCCTGCGTCAGCCGGGCTGCGTGCGGAACTCGAGCAACAGTTGATGGACGAACTCAAGAGGACTGGCGACCCGCGGCTCGTGAACGCTGGGGAGTTCTACGAAACGCCTCCGATGGCGGGGCCGCTCGACAATGCCGTCGTGCCTCGTCCCAACGTGCTGTTCATCGCCATCGATGACCAAAACGACTGGATTGGCCACCTCGGCGGTCACCCGCTGGCCAAAACGCCCCATCTCGATGGGCTCGCCGCCCGCGGCACCACCTTTCTCAACGCCCACTGCCAGGCCCCCCTGTGCAACCCTTCGCGAACGAGCCTGCTGCTCGGCCTGCGGCCGACCACCACAGGGATCTACGGCCTCGCCCCCTGGTTTCGCACACTGCCGGAGTGGGAGGATCGCGTGGCCCTGCCACAGCACTTCGCCGCGCATGGCTACCACACCGCGGCCACGGGCAAGATCTACCACGGCGGCACCGGCCCGCGCCCCAAGCCCGGCACACCTGCGGCCAACCGCCCCCCTGAGTTTCAGCTCACCGCACCGTTTGGGGGCGTGGGCAGCAAACCGCCCGAGAAGCTGATCCCGCCCACGCCGATGGGCAACCATCCGCTGATGGACTGGGGCGTGTGGCCACCCGACAACGACGACACGCAGAAGGGGGACTACCAAGTCGCCAGCTGGACCGTCGAACAGATCAAGAACGCTCCCAAAGACAAACCATTCTTTCTGGCTGCGGGTTTCTTCCTGCCACACGTGCCCTGCTACGCCACGCAGCAGTGGTTTGATCTCTACCCCGACGACGACTCCGTGCTGCCTCCGTTTCTGGCGAGCGATCGCGACGACACGCCACGCTTCTCCTGGTACATCCACTGGTCCCTGCCCGAGCCGCGTCTCGCCTGGCTCGAAGAGAACAACCAGTGGCGGAACCTCGTGCGGAGTTACCTCGCCTGCACGAGTTTTGTCGATGCGCAGATTGGGCGGCTCCTGACTGCCCTTGAGGAAGAGGGGCTTTCCGACAATACCATCGTGGTGGTCTGGGGCGACCACGGCTGGCACCTCGGCGAGAAGGCGATCACTGGCAAGAACACGCTCTGGGATCGTGGCACCAAAGTGCCCCTGATCTTCGCAGGCCCCGGGGTGACGAAGGCCCAGCGATGTCGTCAGCCCGCCGAACTGCTTGATCTCTATCCCACCCTCATCGATCTCACGGGCATTCCCTCCCGCGACGACCTCGAGGGCGTGAGCCTCCGGCCGCAGCTCACCGATGCCACCACGCCCCGCGTGAGGCCAGCCATCACCAGCCACAACCAGGGCAACCATGCCGTGCGGAGTGAAGACTGGCGATACATCCACTACGCCGATGGCACGGAAGAGTTCTACGACATGCGGGCCGACCCCAATGAGTGGACCAACCTTGCGAGCAATCCCGACCTTGCTGGTGTGATCGCCGAGCATCGCCGCTGGCTCCCCAAGGTTGACCGGCCACCCGCACCGGGCAGTGCCCACCGCGTGCTGACCTACGACCCCGCCACCGATGAAGCGATCTGGGAAGGGGAGACCGTGCGGCGCAGCGATCCGATCCCCCAGTGATCACTTACAGTTCGAACAGCGACCGCGAGCGATCGACAGCGTCGACGCGAATCCGTGCCGGCGGCAGGCTCTCGAGCACATGCCGGCCGTAGGCCTTCGTCCGCACGCGAGGGTCGAGGATAACCACGATGCCGTGATCGTCGCGTCGTCTCACAAGCCGGCCAAAGCCCTGCTTGAGTTTGATGATCGCCTCAGGCAGTTGAAAATCGAAGAATGGGTTGCCGCCCGCCCGTCGGATCGCTTCGATTCGCGCTGCGACCAGCGGACGGTCCGGCACCGCAAATGGCAGCCGCGTGATGATCACGTTGACGAGCTGCTCGCCCGGCAGATCAATGCCTTGCCAGAAGGAGTCGGCCCCAAAGAGCACCCCCTTGGGGCCTTCACGAAACAGCTCCAGCATTCGTGACTTTGGTAAGCCTTCGGCTTGGCTCACCAGACGGTAGCCTTGGCTTCCGCACCAGCCGGCCAGTTCGCGGGTGGCATGGGCGAGCGCCTCATGGCTGGTGAAGAGCACGAGCGCCGCGCCATCGCTCTCCGCGAGATAGCGACGGATCATCTCCAGGCTCTTCCGCTCAAAGGCGGCCTTCTCCGTCGGGTCAGGCATCCCCTCAACCACCACCAGCTCCACCTGCCGCGGATAGTCAAATGGACTTCCAAACTGCACGCCTTCCGCCTTCTCAAGCCCAAGCCTTTTGCGGGCGTAGGAGAAGGCGTCGCTGCCAGCTGCCACCTCATTCGGCGTGAGCTGGTTGCCGTCGAGATCGAACGCCACCTCGTCTGCGCGGTCCTGCGTCGCAGCAGGCCCGGCGGTCGAGAGCGTCGCACTGGAGAGAATCACACTCCCTACGCGAGCGAAGAGTTCTTCCCGCAGCGTCTCCCCCACATCAATCGGCGCGCTCGCCATGCGAATCCGCCGCCGGCCGCGACGACCACGTGTGGCCTCCACCCACCACACGCTCCCAGGCACGCTCTGCTTGAGCCATGTCTGAATTGCCCCGGCACTCACTGCCAAGCGATCGGCGGCCGCGTGAAAGTCCTGCCGCTCCGCCTCGGCCGAGATGCCGTCGGCCGCGTTGCGAATCTTTTTCGAAAGCGCCGCAAGCGCCTCACCAAGGATGTCCGGAATCAGGCCCGGCTTTTCGATTCGCCACGGACCTCCAGCCTGCTGGTTTTTTTCTGCTTCCGCTGCGGCGGCCAGCAGTTGATCAAAGAATGCCTCCGACTCGATCCGGCACCGCGTCACTTCATGCGCGAGCGCTTCGAGTTTGTAGTGCACGAGCAGACCACGATGGGTGCGGTCGTTGTAGAGTTTGGCGAGCACCCTCTCGACAGCCACGTTGGAGAGCCCGATGCCAAGGTGCTCACTCGCCACGGCCTCCACGGTGTGAGCCTCATCGAGCACCACAATGTCGTAGGCCGGCAGGAGGCTCGCCCCGCTGCGACGCAGGGCGAGGTCGGAAAAGAACAGGGCGTGATTCACAATCACCACATGCGCCCCCGCCAATCTGCGGCGAGCGGTCATGTAGTGGCACTGCTGATGATGCGGGCATGCGCGACCCATGCAGTTGGCAGAGTCGCTCTGCACTTCTTCCCAGACACCGTGCATCGGCACCGTCGGCAGGTCTGCAAGCGACCCATCGAGCGTGGACTTGGCCCAGCCCGCAATCGCCAGCAGTTCTGCCACCTCGGCATCGTCGCGGAAGAGACTACCGGCCCGCTGCTGCGCCATCTCCAGCCGCCTGAGGCTCACATAGTTGCCCCGCCCTTTCGCGAGCACCGCCGAGAACTCCCGCGGCATCACGGCAGACAGCAGCGGCACATCCTTGCCCACCAGTTGCTCCTGGAGGGCAATCGTGTTCGTCGAGATCACAACGCGTCTCGGCCTTGCACCCGCTTTCGGCTCAGCGAACGGGTCGTCATCGTCAGTGGCAGGCTGCGGCGGCTGCTCGGCTTCCTGATCCGCCGTGATCGCAAGAACCGCCGGCACGAGGTAGGCGAGGCTCTTCCCCACCCCCGTGCCCGCTTCGCAGAGGAGGTGCCGACGCTCCCGGATCGCAGCTTCCACCGCCCGCGCCATGGCGAGCTGCTCCGGGCGGGATTCCCAGCCCGGCAGACGGGCGGCAAGCCGGCCATCGGCCGCCAGAACATCGTCGGGAGAGAGCATGAAAGGCCTGAGATCGGCGGCAGGGAGCGCCCGATTCTCCCGAGGAAGCCGTCACCGGCCCGTCTCGGCGGGGCGTGTTGGGCGACCATCCCCGGGATCTCCCGGGATTTTCACCTTTTTTCAGCCCCTTGGGAACATTACAAACTAGCGAAGAATGTGGATTTTGGTCGGCTTTGATAGAGAGTGAGGCAAGCGGTGCACGACGGCCCAGGACCGGCCAAGGCGTGGGGCGGCGTGTTTTCCGTACCCACCGATCGACGCATGGAAGCGTTCTCTGAGAGCGTTTCCTACGACTGTCGGCTTGCCGAAGACGACATCGCCGGCTCCACCGCACACGCCCAGATGCTTGCGGCATGTGGGATCATTTCGGCGGCCGAAGCGGAAAGCATCGTGGCCACGCTTGCCGAAATCGGCCGCGAAATCGCCGAGGGCCGCTTCCCTTTCTCGACCGCGAGGGAAGACATCCACCTCAACATCGAGGCGGTGCTCACCGAACGGATCGGCGACGCAGGCCGCAAACTGCACACCGCCCGCAGCCGCAACGATCAGGTCGCCACCGACCTGCGGCTCTTCTGTCGCCGCGCGATCGACCGCCTCGACGCCGGTCTCACGGAGCTGCAGCGTTCGTTTCTCGACCTGGCAGAGCGGGAACGCGACCTGGTGATTCCAGCCTACACCCACCTCCGCCGCGCGCAGCCGGTGCTGGCCGCCCACCAGCTCCTTGGCTGGTGTGAGAAGTTTGATCGGGATCGCGAACGGCTCGCCGACTGCCGCAAACGCGTCAATCGACTGCCGCTTGGCTCCGCCGCCCTCGCCGGTAGCAGCCTCCCGATCGACCGACAACACGTGGCGACTGCCCTCGGCTTTGACAGCGTGATGGCCAACAGCCTCGACGCCGCCAGCGACCGCGACTTTGTCTGTGAACTGGCCTTTGCGATTGCCCTCGCGGGCGTGCACCTCTCGCAGTGGGCTGAGGAGTGGATCCTCTATAGCAGCGAGGAGTTTGGCTTCCTCCTCCTGCCGGAAAACTTCTGCACGGGCAGCTCGATCATGCCGCAGAAGATCAATCCCGATGCGCTCGAACTCTCCCGCGGCAAGTCGGCGCGACTGGTAGGGAACCTGCAGGCTTTGCTCGTCCTGCTCAAAGGTCTGCCCACCGCCTACAACCGCGATCTGCAGGAAGACAAGGAACCGATTTTCGACTCCATCGACACGCTCGAGGCGGTGCTTGGGATTGCCGTGCCGCTCGTGGCCGGCACGCGGTTCAACCGCGACCGGATCACCGCCGGCATCAACCGCGGCCACCTCGACGCCACGAGCCTGATGGAAGCCTTGATCGCTGAAGGTGTGCCGCAGCGGACTGCCCACGAAACGGTCGGCAAGCTGGTCCGTACCGCGATGGATCGAGGTGTGTCTCTCTCCGATCTGTCTGACGAGGAGTGCACATCGGCCTCGTCGGCTTTCACCCCTGCGGTCCGCGAAGCGCTCGGGCCTGACCGGGCCGTGGCACGCATGCAGAGCTACGGCTCGACCGCTCCAGCTCAGGTGGCCCACCAGCTCACTCGGTGGAAAGAGAAGCTCGCGGACGAAGGAGCCTCGAGCGGCTGAGCCCCCACTCCTCTCACGACGGACGAACGCATGGATGCCTGTCCTTCTCTTCACGTTACCGGTGTCGATCGCCGTGGCCGACGACCACGCGCATGCCGTCTGCTCCTCACCGCACTCGCCTGCGGCGTGATCAGTGCGGGCAGCCTCCACGCCCAGGAGCCGCGTGACCCGCTGGCTCAGGCCGTGATCGACTCGCTCCAGTCGACGCCTCGCAACACGCCGGAAGAACTGCTCGATGCGGTGATCTTGGCGAGCGACGTCGATGCCTACGAACTCGCAAGTGAGTTCATGGCGCAGTTTGTTGAGGTGGTCGCAGCCCTCGGTGACGAGCGCGACGCCACACTCGCCGACCTTGCCGATCGTGATCCGATCGGGCTCCTCCGCACTCAGCGCCGCCTGGGAGCCCGCGATGCAGAGGCCGTGCAAGTGATCGACGCGATCCAGCAGGCGTCGCTGCGTCGCTATCAGGATCCTGCCTGGCTCGCCACCACCGCAGCCTTGCTCTCAAGCCCCTCATCAGCCGAGCGAGGCCGAGGCTACGACCTCCTCTCCCGCGCAGGGATCTACGCGATTCCCGCGGCGGTCGACCTCCTCAACCAACCAGAGCCGACCGACGAACCAAGCCGCCTTGGCAGGGCACTTGCCTGGCGGTTGATTCACGAACTTGGCGAGTCTGCACGCGAACCATTACTCAACTGGCTGGGGAGCAGTGATGTCGCCCGCTGGCCAGGCGTCCTCCGCGGGCTGGCGGCGTGCGGCTCGCGCCGTGAAGCCGACTTTGTGCTCGCTCCGTTGCTCGTGATCGACAGCCCACCGGAGGTGGTAGACGCCGCCACGGAGGCATACCGCCGACTCACGGGCAGCAACCAGCTTCCCCGCCGGACACAAGCGGTCGGCCGGCTGACCGAACGGCTCGCATCGCTACTCACGCCACAGGCGTTGCTGCCTGTGGAAATACGCCTTGATGGAGACGGCTCGCCCGACCTGACCGCAGACGATCCGGTGGTCGTGGCGTCGATCCCCCCAGCGGAACGCGGGGGCGACCCCAACCTCCTCGATACCGCCACGCTGTTTGACCCACAGGGCAACAGCATCGTCCGCAGCCGGCTGAGCCGTCGTTTCATCCGTGGCCTGCGGGCAGCCCACCTCTCCCGTGACCTGATGGCACTCGCCACCGACGATCCGCTCGCGGTGCGTCTGGCCGCCCTCGCGCAACTGGAGATGATCTCGCTCTCCCTTGGCCTCGAGCACCCGCAAGCCTCGGCGGCGATTCAAGAATCCCTCGCTGGCCCAGATGGGTTCGATGCCCAACTCGTCGCCGAGGTGCTCGATGAGGCTGCCGAACGTGGCATGCACAACGCTGCCGCAACAGCCATACGCGGTGTCACCGATCATTTTGCTGCGAGTGCTGGCTCCGAGGCCGAACTCCCGAAGCCGCTTCGCGAAGCCCTGCTGCGGCTGCTGGATGCGCCCGACCTTGAACTTCGCTTTCACTCCGCGAACGCCCTCGTCGATCTGACCCGTGCACCTTTTGCAGGCTCCAGCCGCGTCGTTGAAACACTCACGTTTTGCGCTGATTCCTCCGGTGCCGATCGGGTGGTCATCGCCCATCCGCAACACGCGGTTGCGGTTCACCTCGAGTCGTACCTCGCCCAGTATGGCTTTCGAGCAGAACTCGCGGCTCGAGGCGTCGATGTCGTACCCGCTGCTGCCCACTGCGACACGCAGCTCGTGCTCCTCTCCGCTCGGCTTGGTGATCCGGAGGCACTGGAAGTCGCTCAGTTGATCCGCAAGCTCCCGGCCGACGAGCCGATTGCCGTGCTGATCGCGATCGATCCAGGCGACGATGCGGGAGCCGCCACGTTCCGCCGCCAGCTGGAGAGCCGCCTGAATGGCTTCGAAGGCCAGGGACTCTTCTGGGTGACGCTCACCGATCGCCTGCCCACGCTCTTTGAGGCAGAAATCTCACCCGACACCGGCGAACCACTCGCAGAAGCCCGACTCGGCAGCATGCTCGATCGGATCAACCGGGAATCGCTCCTCCTGGCTCCCCGGCGGTCCAAGCTCGCCGCCGCCCGGCTCGCTCGCGGCGAAAAGGCCGTGCAGCAGCTCGCCGAGTTGGCTCGGCGGGGGATCGACGTGGAGCAGGCGGTGGCCACCGTGATCCGCCAACTCGCCCGCCGTCAGCATGCGGCCGCCTGCATTTCCATGCTCGCGGCCACCGACACCAAGGCGGCCCAATTCGCCCTGGTGGAAACGGCCTGCCGGCCGGTGGAAGCCGACGCCCTTCGCAAGGCGGCAGCAACCGGCCTGGATGCGAGCATCGACGCGTTTGGGATTCTTCTGGACGACGCCGCAGTTGCAGGTGTTTTGCGTCGTTACAATGGAGCCACGGATCCGGTTCGCCGGGCCGTGCTGGAGGTGCTTGCCTCGATCGACCCGATCGTCGCCACCTCCCCTGGTGATGCGAAGAGCAGTTCCCCTGCCCCTCAACGTCGCTAGTTCCAACGACGCCCCCATGCTCGACGGGCTGCCAATGCAGCCGTTACGGCACGTTCGATGCTCCGCAACTCCCCAGACAATGCTGCCTCCCCACTGCCGATCCGCGGGGTCGTTGGTACAGGGAAGGCGATGCAGGAGGTGTATGCCCTCACCCGGCAGGTGGCGGCTTCCAATGCCTCGGTCCTGCTGACCGGGGAAACGGGCACCGGCAAGGAAGTGATCGCGCGGGCCCTTCACGAGTTGTCACCGCGTGGGAGTGGACCGTTTGTGCGGGTCAACTGCGGCGCACTTTCAGAGAGCCTGCTGGAAAGCGAACTCTTCGGCCATGTCCGCGGTTCCTTCACCGGCGCCGTCACGAACCGAGCCGGACGCTTTGAGGCCGCGCACACTGGCACGATCTTCCTCGACGAGATCAACTCCACCTCGCCCCAGCTGCAAGTCAAGCTGCTGCGAGTTTTGCAGGAGCGGGAGTTTGAACGCGTGGGAGACACCGAGACGATTCGCGTCGACACCCGCGTGATCGCCGCAAGCAACCGCGAACTGCTCGACGAGGTCGCCTGCGAGCGTTTTCGTGAAGACCTCTACTACCGACTCAACGTTGTTCCCATCTATCTGCCGCCATTGCGTGCCCGCCGCGAAGACATTCCCCAACTCGCCAGCCATTTTCTCGAGATCTACAACGAGGAAAACGATCGGTTTGTGGTGCACATCCACCCAGAGGCGCTCGACGCGTTGGTGAAGTACCACTGGCCGGGCAACGTTCGCGAACTCCAAAACGTGATCGAACGGTGCGTGGTGCTGGCGACGGGAGATGAAATCGACCTCGCCCTGCTGCCGCCCACCATCCGCGGCGAAACCGTCACCCCAAGCATGCCTGGGCGCGGTGGCGACCTCGACACGCTGGCGAGGGAACTCGTCGAACAGGGCATGACCACCGTCGCCGAAGACGACGACAACCTCTTCGAACGAATCGTGAGCCGTGTTGAGCGCGAACTGATCGCTCAGATGCTCGCGGCCTGCGGAGGCGTGCAACTCAAAGCCGCGGCTCGCCTCGGCATCAACCGCAACACGCTCCGCAAGAAGCTCACCGAGCACGGCCTCGAAGACGGCGAGTAGCGACGAACGCCGAGAGCGCATTCGGGATCCCTGCGGCGATGATGTGGCAGAAGCGGATAACGAGGCGAGGGGTTGGCGAACGCTCGAGGAGCGTTTGGGCGTATCCTCGCCCTGCGACGAGACTTTTGCCGACTCCGAGCCGGCAATACACGTAATCTGAAAACGCTCTCGCTTGCGCCGCTCGTGGTGCGGGCTCACTCGTCGCCCTTGAGCAACTCGACCATTGCCTTGCCCATGCTCAGGCCGACATTCATGTAGGTTTCCGCGTTCCCGTTGTAATGGCTGTTGGAGGCGCCCCCTTTGGAAAGTGGGTGCGTGTAAACCGTGGCAACGGTTCCGAGAAACTCCGGATGCGTGCCTGGGTCGCTGATAGCGAACTGCGCATCGATGATGTTTTTTTCGGTGCCGGAGGCGGTGTCCTTATCGGTTTGGCCGAGCGTTGCACAGACAAACTTTGCCTCGGGGGCGTCGAACTCTTTGCGGAGTGCCTTGATCAAGGTGACAAGGTTTTCCTCATACTTGTGGGCGTGCCCAGGGTTGTAGCGGTCCTTGTCTCCCTGCCACCAGAAGAAACCGGCGACCTCATACTGGCCCGCGCCCGGATAATAATCACCGAGTGCGCTGAGCACGTCTTGTGCGCGGGCGACGTCGCCGTCGTACTGCAATCCGGCTTGCCAGGCGATGGGCATGGGCTCGGTCCCCTTTTCCCATCGGTCGGGGCTCTGGCCATAGCCCGCGTAGACATAAATCTTGCCGTCCTTGGGATCGGTGAACTCGTAGGACGGCGACCCGGGCGGGAGCAGATCCCAGCCCAGGCTGCGATTCCCGATCGAACTCTTCAGGATCAGCACCGGCGCATCGATCGCGGTGCCGAGATGATGTCCGATGCCCTGCTCGATGCCGATCTTGCCACCGGAAACGGTGAGCCAGTCGTTACGTTTGATGCCGCCTTTGCCACCGGGCCCGCCGCTGCCTTGGGAATGCACGCTCCGCACATCCTTCCGAACGGTCCACTCCCCCGAATCGTCGACCATGAAGGGATACAGACCTGCGGACTTGACGGCATGTTCGAGCGTCCCGTCCGTGTCGCCCGCGACCTTGCCCATCTCGAGCGTATTGGACTGCCCCATGATCAGGAAAACCTGAACGGGCTTGCTCAGGTCCGCCGGTTGGCCATCCGGATCAGGCAGGCCGTTGTCCTTCTCCGCTGCTGATGCCGCCGTGACGAACAGAACGATGGTGAGCGCACCAAGCAATCTGCACACACCTCGGCGGTGAAGTCGCTTCGTCTGATTTGATTTCATGGAACGTCTCCTCCTTGGAGGATTGGATTCGGTGGTGCAACTGGCTCCCGCAGATTGCTCTTTGCCACACGACCTACTCGGAGACCAAGCTGCTCAATGCCAAGATGATCTCTCCAAGACTCGCGCCGTGCACGTTGACCTCCTCTGCCTTGGCGACGAAATACTGCGCGACTTCCTCTGGCTCGGCAGTCTTGAGCAACTGAATCGCTTCGACACCGCTGCCATGAAAGAGCTTCGTCGCGTCTTCGCGATCAGCCACCTTCAGTTGCTGGATCGCCTGGTAGTCCAACATCCCTGTGATGAGGTTGTATCCGGTGAGACGTCGCAACTCAGCGTACAGACGCCCACCAAACGTGTCACTGTCGCTGGTCATCGTCGTTCCCTTCTTGGAGAGCGCTCTTCCCACTGCAGTCGCAGCGGTTTGGGATACGGGCTACTCCCCTTCGTGCATCTCGCGAGCGTGGTAACTCGAACGAACGAGCGGGCCCGAGGCGACGTTTGCAAATCCCATCTGACGGGCGAGGCGGCCAAGGTCGTCAAACTCCTCAGGCGGCACGTACCTCTCAACGGGCAGTGAGTCGAGTGTGGGCTGCAGGTACTGGCCGAGGGTGAGGAAGTCGACCTGATTGGCCAGGAGGTCGGCAAACACCTCGAGCAGTTCATCGCGTGTCTCGCCAAGGCCGAGCATCAACCCGCTCTTGGTCTTCACCTCGGGCATCAGCCGTTTGGCATCTGAGAGCAACTGGAGCGTCCAAGCGTAGCGGCTCTTGCGGCCACGCACCTGTCGATAGAGCCTTGGCACAGTCTCGGTGTTGTGATTGAAGACATCCGGGCGAGCGGCCATCACCTGCTCAAGCGCTCCGGGCTTGTCGAGGAAGTCTGGCACGAGCACCTCCACCACCGCACCACTAACCTCGCGGACCGCGTGAATCGTGCGGGCGAAGTGCTCGGCTCCGCCATCGGGAAGGTCGTCGCGGGTGACACTCGTGATTACCACATGCGCGAGCCCGAGCCGCTTCGCAGCCTCAGCCACCCGCTCGGGCTCATCCCCCTCAAGCTCTTCGGTCTTCCCCTTGGGCACCGAGCAGAACCCACAGGGGCGGGTGCAGACGTTGCCTAAAATCATGAAGGTCGCCGTCCGCGACGACCAACACTCCAGTCGGTTGGGGCACTTGGCCGACGAACAGACCGTCTCCAGTCCAAGTTCTTCCACGAGCCGCGCCGTTTCACCGTGCCCACCACCCGGCTCGAGATTGCGGCGAAGCCACGGCGGCAGACGCCGCGTGGAGGGCAAGGCCGGGCTGCTGCAACTCACTCCCCCGGCAACCTCGCCGGTGACGCCGTCGAGCGAGAGAATCGGAAGTGAGGAAAGAGGTTCAGCCGACATGACGTCTCGCCCGTTGGGGATGCGATGGGCGGCCTCCCGCGAAGCCGCCTGGGACACCCGATTGTAGGCTCACCACCTCAGCGTTGAAGGCCGACGCCATCGCCTGCACGATCAGCGAGCGGGCTTCGCTGGGAGCCGCACGCCGGCGGCGCCCCGCCTCAATCGACCCCATCCCGCCGGCGGAGGTGGTCCGCACCCGGCGATAGAGCGTGAGCGGCGGAGACACATTCACAAAGCCCCCGTGCAAAACCACACCTCGACGAACAGCGATGCCCACCGCGGCGAGCTGGCCGTGGGCCCCAAACACCCCCGGAATCCCAGGAATCCTCTTGGCTGGGCACTTCATGGCCTCGACCGCCGCAGCGAGCCCCCCCTCGAAGCGATCGACATAGGCGGCCACGTCATACTCCCCGAGCCCAAGATCGGTCAGCCGAGCAAATAGGTAGACCGCCACCTGCCCTGGCGCGTGGAGCACCGCCCCACCACCTCGCCCGACAAACCGCAGCCGCACGCCGTGCCGCCTCAGTTCGTCATCCGTGAAGTCGACGTCGCGACGTGAGGCGAGCCTGCCCATCGTGATCGCGTCCGCATGCTCACACAAAAGCAGAGTAGGACCGCGTCCGTCCGGCTCTGAAACCTCCCAGGCAAGCCGCTCAGCAACGCGGAGATACTCCTCGACATCGACCTGGCCTGCGAGCCAGACCGAAAGCCTGGTGGTGGGAAGCTTGGAGGGGGAACTCGCGGACATCACTCACGCAGCCGAGGGAAGGTACAAAACAAACCCTGCGTCACTGCAGGACTCACGACACGCCACACGCCACCGCGTGCTATTCATCGCGACTTGGAGGCGCGAGCATCTCCTCAACAACGCTCCACGCAATCGGCTGCCAGGCAATCGCATCAGGCAGACGACCGATTGGGGACACCTCAACCCGATGCTCGAGCGCGACATCCACGCACCGCCCGAGTTGCTCAAGCCACTCGGGGACTTCCACCCCCGACCCTGCGGCAAGCCCAAGAAAACCCTCCGCTCGCTCTTCAAGTGCCTCCGCGGCCGGTGAGGGGCCACCGCGTCGCAGTTCGCGGACAGCTGGCTCTACCAGCGACTCCAGTTCATCCTGCTCCAGCACCGCCGTGAACGGACGCTGCACGCAGTCGGCAACGCTCGCCAACCGCAGCCCCCACGTCGACTCGATTTCACTGAGGCGTCGCTTCAGGCCGTCAGAGGTGGCGGAGGTTTCTTCTCGCATCCGCAGCCGCCAGGCCTTCGCCGCCTCAGTCTCCCCTCGTCTGGCAAGCACCCGGTGCGCCATCCCGACGGGCCGCAGCGTCCAGCTGATCCGGTCATACTCCGCCTTAACCCGCAAAAAATCGAGCAGGATGTGAAGATACTCACCCCGGTCTGACTGCGACGTGGTGGAGTTCCAGTCACGGTACTCGGCGTGGTTTTCAGCAATGCTCTCGAGCACGAGCCGCACCCGGGCCGCCGCATGCCGCAGCGGCAACTCGCCAGAGGCAATCGCATTGATCAGCGGAGTCCGCTCCATCTCTGGATCAAACTCCGCCTTCTCCATCAGCCCTTCCAGCCACGGCCGCACCCCACGGCGGAGGATCCCCCGCAGCGAGGTCGGGGCCATCAGATGCTGGGTGAAGAGCCCACCGCCATACCGCTCCACAAAGTCGCGAATCACGGCGTAGACCTTGTCGTCTCGCATCCGCTCAAGCACCGACAGCCGCAGCTGGCGAGCATGGGTCATCCACGTCTCGAGCAACTGCGGCACCAGCTGCGACACCCCTTCAAGGATCCGCTCGGTCCGCTGGGCAGCATCCTCCGCATCGGAGCCTGCCGACTCGCAGATTCGCTCCACGAGCGACGTGGTCGCAGCTTCAAAGACACGATCAAACTCGCTCACGCTCGCCGCCCCTGGCGGACGATGCCGCTCCAGCGACTTGGCGAGCCGCACAATCCCGATCGTTTCTGGCACGAGCCCGAGCCTCGGCAGACTGGCGGCCAACCTCTCCAGCAGCCGTTCACGGCGACGGGCAGCCACAATTTTGTCAGGCCGACCACCTCGTGAAAGCGGCACATAGAGCACACGGCGGCCCATCAGTTGCTGCTGCACGTGCTCGAGAGCTGTCCGAGTTGCCTCGACGTTCCCCGAGAGCATCGCCCCAAACAGCACCCCCACCGCACCCCGGCCAGACGCTGGCACCTCGGTGCGCCCCTCGGCAATCGCCCGGTGTGCGGCGAGCATCCAGAGCGTTTCTGACAGCTGGACCGCCGACTCCAGGAGTCGCTCGGCCGCCGCATCAGCCGCGAGCCTGAAGCGATCCTCGTCGCCCGCTGAGAGCATCGGCCCGCCCTGCACCGAACGCTCACTGATGGCGGCCGCGGCCCGGACCATGCCGTTGCGGATGCGTCGCAGCACATGCCGCCACCCTGCCACGGAATCGAGTTCAGCCTCGGGTGTGGGAACTTGAGTCGCGACCGTCTGATGGCTCCACGCGATCACGACGGTGCGTACAAGCCGGGCCACGCCAGCCAAAAACTCCGCCGCTTCTTCCACGTCTTCCAGGGGCCCAAGCTCATCATGCCCTCCGGAATCGGTCTCGAGCATGCCCCCTTCCACACCGTCGTCCGCCGAGTCTCTCCAGACCATCGTTTCGTAGGCGGCAGCCACGTTCTCATCCACATCGCCGTCGCCGTCGCCGTCGCCGTCGTCATCGGAGGGCTCGCCACGGGTGCGACCCCCCTGCGTTCGATCTCCCACCACCAGTTCGATGAGATCGACGACCCCGGACGTGTTCGCCTCCACCAACTCCAGAAAGCGACGCTGACGACTCCGAGACGCGGGCGATGGGTCTTCGAGCGCCGCCGCCAACCACGCCTCGGCAGCATGCAGCCACTCATCGCCACTTCGTGCGAGAAGATCACCTTCTAAGAGCGAAGCCCAGTGCACGATCAGCCCCATCGCCGCATCGAGATCCCCTTCTCGAATGAGCGCCGACGCAGCCTCAGCATGACTTCGCGTGGAGGAGAAGGCCGCGACTTCCTTTCGCCAGAAGCCTGCAGGAGGCGCTTCCGGCCCCGCCGCGCGTCGTCGTTCAAGTGCGCGAATCACGTCGCGGGTCGAATCGAGCACCTCACGACCAGAGAGATGCGACACCCCCGAGACCGTCGTGGTGGCATGGCGATCCCACCACCCTGCGAGGCGTTCCACCGCGCCCTCAGCCCGGGCCGCGAGATCCGTTTTGCCGGCGAGTGCCGCCGATCGCCAGGCCGCCGCCGAACCTTCGAGCACAGCCGCCGTCATCGACACGAGATCTTCCACCCGCGGATCGGGAAGGCTCTCCCCACCGGGGTCGTGCAGCGGGAACTGGCCGCCGAGCCCGAGAATGTTCCAGGGGTCCACCGCCGCGCCACACCCAACCGCGCGAAAGAGGAGGTCCGTGGCCTCGCTCAACAGATCGAGGGCCACCGCGACGTCACCGCGCGACACGGCTTCGTCTGCCGCCACGCTGCGGCTCATCACGCGAGACGCCATCCGCGCCGACGCCGCAGGAACCCGCCGCGCCATCCGCTCAGCCGCCTCCCGACGTCCCAAGCGAGCAAACACCGATGCCAATGAAACGCTCTCAACCTGCTTCGCCCGCGCGGCGGCAAGCGTGGTGTTGATGAAACGACGAACCCCACCAAACGGTTGTCGTAGCCGCTCCATTTCTTCTTCGAGCCGACGACGGTGCTCTGGGGGCAGCGTCGTCATCAGCCACCGGTAGAACTCATCACGGTAGCCGGCGATCTTCGGCAGCAGCTGCGCCAGTGGCAGGCCGGCCTGTATCGCTCCCGGCCCATGCCCCGAGAGCCCAGCGGCCATCAGCAGCACGCCAGCCAGCACCGCCGAGGCCTCGTGAAGTCGCTCGTCGGGAGGCGCGCCAGGCTGCTCCGACCACGACCGGATGCCCTCGAGCGTGGCCTGCTGCACCACGAGTCGACGATACCAGCCTCGGCCATCGATCCGATCCGGATCCCACAAGCCAAAGAGGTAGTTCGGACGACTTGCCGCCGGGTGGAGGAAGTCGAAGGCCCGGGGATCGACCGCAAGTTCTTCCAAGTTCGAGAGGTCAAAGTCCGCCTGGTTTGCGAGTGTCTGCGGAGCTTTTTCCAGGATCTCCACCGCCCCCGCGATCAGCTGTGCGTACCGGCCGTGTGCCACACCAGCACCCGCCACGAACAACGGTACCGGCCGCACGCGTTCGTGGGGGTAGGGCTCGGAGAGTCGCTCGTTCTCCAAGACTGCCACCGGCCGCCAGCCGACGTAGTCGTTGAGTGTGGTGATTGCGCGATCCAAGAGGGGCGGTGCATCATCGAAGGGTCCGCCCGTCGAGAGCACCGCCTGTGCCGCAGCGGCCATAAAGAATGGTCGCTCAATCGCCCCGGGGGGCTGGTGCTCCAGCAGATCACGATGGAAGGCTCGGTAGGCCGCAGGGAGTTGCTCAAATGTCAACGCGAGCACCTGCCGTGCCTGGACCGCATTGCGGAATGCCGGCGCCTCGCGCTCAAGCGCGTCGAGCCGCTTCCCAAGCAGGGCCGCGACGGCCGCGACGGCGTCGGGCCGCTCACCACTGCCAGCCACCGAGCCGGAATCGCCACTGCCCTCAGCCGGCAACGCGCTCGCCTCCGCCGGCTCCACCGACGCAAAGAGCTCGTTCATCGCCTGCCAGGCTGTCGGGTCAAACGCCCCGGAAGAGAAGTTGAGGTAGCCGAGGAGGGTGGCTGCCGGGTCGTTCGTCGGTTGCGACGCATCAGCTGTCGTCATTGGGCCGGCTGCCTCCGGGGTCGGCTCAGCGCCAACCGCCACATTTCCTCACTCCAATCGTCATGACCGTCACAAAGGGTCATGGTTTTCAGTCTGTTCAAGTTTGAAGGTATCGTTTCGTAGGGGATGTTTGAAGCAGACACGCTCCTTCCGGGAAACAAGCCATGAACCTGTCGTTCTCCAAGACGCTGGGAAAAAAAGCACACGTCGCCGCACTCGTCCTGGCAGCACTGGCCTCGTCAGCACGCGGTGGCGATTACGGCGTTGCCGAAAAGCTGGCGGCCGCAAGTGGCTGGCATCTCAACTGGGTCGCGCAGCTGCCGTTTGACACCGATCGCAGCAAACTCGAAACGCTGACCATCACCGACGATCTCGTGGTCGCCACCTCTGGTGATGGACGCATCCATGCCTATCACGAAGGGGCGTCGCCCCTGGCTGGCACTCTGTCGTGGAGCGAGCGGATTGGTCATGCCAACGATCCAGGACAACCCGCCGACATCGGGCCCTCACTGGTGCTCGCGACCCGCGGCAAGAACGTCTACGCCTTTGATCGCACCACAGGCGAGCGTCTCTGGGCCGACCATCTCGGACGCATGCCCAACGCGGCAGCGGTGGAAGGTGACAACTGGGTGTATGTGCCATTCGGTCCTCTGCGTGTGTTGCGACTCACGGCCTACCCAACCGGCCGCCCGACCTCGATGATCAAAGCCGCGGCCCTCAAGCCCAGCACCCCTGAAGAGGCGGAACTCGACAAGCTCGCGCGTCGACGCGCGGGACTTGAGAGCCACGCTCCCTTGCTGCTCGAAGCGGGCACCACTCGAGCAACATCCATTCACCGCCTCGCCCCTTACTCGGTGGCCTGGATTGGTGAAGAGGGGATGCTCGTGGCGCTGAGCGATCTCGAGAACGGTTGGAAGCGGCACGAGCTCCGCCTGGGAAGCCCTCCCGTGGGGGACCTCCTGCAGCGCAACGAAGCCATCTGGCTCGCGCTCTCATCGGGTGATGTGATTCGCGTCAACTCAGACCCGGCCTCTGGCCTTTCGGTCGCGTGGCGAGTGGCGGTGCCTTCGATTCCCAACGGTGACCTTCTGGTCGACGGCGACACGTTGCTCATCTCGCTTGGGGAGTGGGGCTTGGAAGCGCGTTCGGCAACGACAGGCGACCTGCTTTGGCAGCGTGACACTCCGGCACACCTGCTCACCGCCGCAAGCGGCATGGCCTGGTGCTTCGATCGGGTTGGTCGGCTGCAGTTGATCGACCTGAGCGATGGCCACACACTGACCACCCTTTCGCCTGGGCGATTTCAGAAGCCGATCGTGAACAAGATCACAGGCCGGCTCTACTTGGCCACCCACGACGGCGTGGTGGCCTCGCTCGCTCCAGCTGCAGTGGTGGCCACAGAAACAGCCGAACCAGTTCCTGCCCCAGCAGAGTCACCAGCGCCAGCAGCGCCTGGCGACGCGAATGACGATCCATTTGGCCCAGCCGACATGGACGATTCGGACCCGTTTGGGAACGATCCGGACGAGGACCCTTTCCGAGCCCCAGCAGACGCCGACGACCCGTTCACGTTCGTACCTGCCGCTCGACGCAGCCCGGCCTAAGCCGAACGCCGCGGCGGTTCGTGATCAAACGTTTGGCTTGATCTCGAAGTTGTACTGGGCCAAGTCGAGGGCCAGCATCAAGCACCCGACGGAGATCGCCACAAAGGCGAGCAAAAGCATCGCCGTGTACACATTCACGGGCGGCGGTGCAGCACGATCATCATTGTCTGCCATGGTAGGTGTCTATCTGCCAAGGGATGGGGTGGATAGGGTCGCCGGAATCAACACTGCCGGGATCAACCCTTCAGCCGCGATGCGACTCGATCGCCTCGCTGGATAAACCCGCGCTTGAACTCAGGGATCACCGTGGCCACCGCCTTATCAGGGCGAACCGTCACGATCTTCACGCGGCCGAGATAGGTGTCGTCTCGGAACACTTCAAGTTCGTGCCCTTGCTGCAGGCCGTCATCGCCACCGAGCGACAGTTCGATCGCATCACGACCGACAGCTGTCACCACACCATCCACGGCGGGCAGTTGGTCGCGCGGAAGCGAATCCACGCTCAGCCCCATCTGCTGCAACAGCACACGAGCATTGGCCACCTGCTTCTCAAGCTGGCTCTTCCGCTCACGAGCGATCACGAGCAGGGATTCCTTCTCGTGAAGTTCCACAGCCATGTCGGCTGTGCGCTGCACCTGGTCGTCAAGGCTCTGCTGCTGCTGCTTGATCGAATCACGCAGGTCGTTGATCTGCGAAGTCGCCTGCTCAAGTTCACGGCTCTTGGAAGCAAGTTCGTCCTGAGCCTTGTTGCGATCCTGTTCCTGCTGGTCGACACGCTTGCGAAGTTCCTGCAGCGCCTCGTTCTTCTCGCGAAGGGCGGCCTGGATCTGCGCGATCACGGTGTCACGAGCCACTTCCGACTCTTTGACGTCGGTGGTCAACTCGTTGATCTCTTCCTGCAACTTCGTCGCCTCGTTGCGGGCGTTTTGCAGTTGGTCGTTCAAGCCGCCTGACTTGACGATTTCGTCACGCCAGTTGGTGTGGGTCGAATAGAGCGCCACTCCAAAACTCATGAACACCAGGCTCATGATGAAGACAGCGAAAACGAAGATTTTGCCAATAATATTCATACGCTCACCACAGGCAGGTGCTGCGAGGACGACCGCCCCATATGACCACCATAGTTGTCAATCGGCAGGGGGGTCAACGCGTCTGGAAGACATTACCTGCTGCCCGCAACCTCACCCACATCGGCCCTTCTCCCCAAAAAACCCACTCAATCCGCCGACTTTCGCGGCCACCAAGAACCCGCACCTATCGCAAAAACCGCAAACAGCCCAGCCGCCGCTGTTGGCCAGCCCCCCCAAATCAAAAAAGGGCTCCATCTCCCATCGGGGCGAACCTCAGCCCGGACCGTCGCCGGAGCGCGTTTCGGCCCACGGCGACGAACCCGACCGCTGCCGTCAATCCAGGCCGAAATCCCGGTGTTGGCGGCCACCACCACCGGCGTCCGCACCTCCACGGCCCGCAGCACCGCTGCAGCCAGGTGCATATCGAGTTCGCTGGAGCCCCAAAACCAGCCGTCATTGGTGAGATTTGCAATCACATCGGGTCGCGTGCGTTGCTCTGTTAACTCCCTGACCAACGTCCGCACTGCCCGCGGCAGAGTCGTCTCGTAGCAGATCGTGGCAGCCACCTCGAACCCGGCCACCTCGACGGCCAGAGGGCTCGTGCCCGCCGTGAGCCCTGCCGGCAGCGGGGTCAGCCGGTAGAGCCAGGGAAAGCGATCCGCCAGGGGCACGTATTCGCCAAAGAGCACGGGAAACATCTTCTCGTAGCAGCCCAAAGGCTGGCCGTCGGGATCGAGGAAGAGCCCACAGTTGTAGTTGCGAACGCCGGTGGCCACGTCCGGGGTGACCACCTGCTTGTCGAGTCCCACCAGCCACGTCGCTCCGTAGCGACGGGCGTAGGCCGCGAGCGGCTCGTACCGTTCCTCTTCGAGTCGCGTGCGGGCCGCTGCTTGGACGTCGTCACGCTCCGCGGAAATCGGCTCCCCCACGGGTTCCCCGAGGGCCTGCCTGACCACCGCCTCGGGCAGTTGCTCCTTGGGATCGATCTCCAGCAGCCCCCACCGCCACATGGTTTCAGGCCAGACAATCAGATCGGGCGACTCCCCTTCGCGAAGCCCCTCGATGGTCAGCTCGTCGTAATGCCGCGCCACCCGCACGGCGCCCCCGGGGTCTTGTTTGAGTTCGGTATCAATGGAGCCCTGCACGAGCAGCACATCGAGCTGCCGCAGCGATGTCGGCTCCCCACGGAGGCGCCACGTACCGTAGCCCACGGCCAGCCCCAGCAGCCCCACACCAACGGTGAGGAAACCGACGCCACGCTTCCAGGAGCGACCTTCATTCCCCGCAAAGCCAACGACCGACTCCGTCACGCACGCTGCCACGGCCATCACGAGACCACTGAGCCCGACCGCTCCCAACAGGTCGGCGGTCTGCAGCACCGGCAGCCAATGCACTTGGGTGTCACACAGCCCCCCCATCGTGAAGCCACCCAGCAGCCAGCCGCGGAGATGCTCGGTGCCCAACCACGCCAGCGTGGCGGCAAGGACAAAGGGAAGCCTCGCATGACTCACCAATCGGCGGGTTGCCAGCACCCAAAACGGCACGAAGCACGCGAGGTATGCCGAGAGCACCACCCAACCGATCGACGTGGCTGGATGGGGAAGCCTCAGCCAGTGCAGCACCGCCAGCCACGAGAGCCCACCGCCACACCAAAGTGCGAGCCAGTCGCGACCGCAAAACTCGGTCTGCCGACGAGCCACGAGGAGCCAGGGGAGCGGCGCGATCCAAGCCGCCCACCACAGATTGACTGGGGGTTGCACCATCGCCATCGCGATCGCGCCCCCCAGGGCCAGCCACCAACAGCCCGCCCGGTTGGCCACGGCAGCGGGCCCTTTCTGCATCCGCTGCGGCAACGACTCGCCGTTCATGAACTCCCCGCTTCCGTCGCCACGGAGTTCGTGAACAGCGCCAGCGTCTCGCCCGGCTCCACGCATGCATCTTCCTCAACGAGGTGTCGCTCGAGGCGCCCTGTGATCGGAGCCACCAGGTCCACTGTGGCGGCTCCTGCGACCAGCTGCACCACTCGATCACCTGCACGCACGGCGGCCCCTTCACGCACCAGCCACACCGACACCGCCACCATCCCTGTGGCGAAGCCGAGTGCAGGCACCACCAGGACCTCCTCGTGCGCAGCCTCGCTCATCACGGCTCGCTTCCACCACGGCTGACGCCACGAAGCCAGTGCAGCATGACCCTGCCGACAGTTTCCAAGGATTTCCCCGAGCAATGCTCCGGGGTGTCTTGGGTGGTATGCCAGTGGGGATAATCAAAGTCGATGATGTCACACGTGGGGATACGACCAATCGTTCGCAAAGGCACATGGTCATCATCGACGGTGGGCCCTGGCCTCGGCACAAACTCCCGTGCCCCCACCTCGCTGGCCGCCTGCCAGATGCCATCCACGATCGGCCGCGTGTCGGGCCAGGAAATGCTGTGGTACTCCTGCGGCAGCAGCAGGTTCTCATCTCCCACCATGTCGAGGAGCACACCACAGAGGTAGCGGTGCTTCGGTGGCTTTGATGCGTAGCGTCGAGCGAAGTGGATCGAGCCGAGGAAGTAGGGATCGCGGCGATCGACGACATACTCCTCGGCATCAAACAAGACAAAATCGACGCCGATCTTGCCGGGCAGCGATCCCATGAACTTCCCGAGCTCCATCAGCAGCGCGACCCCGCTCGCTCCGTCGTTCGCACCGATGAAGATGCCACTCGGATTGACTGGATCACGATCCGGAAAGGGTCGCGTGTCGTAGTGGGCCGCGAGCATCACCCGGTCACTGCGATCAGGGTGGAACGACACGATGAGGTTTTCCATCGCCACGGTTTCACCGCTGCGGCGATCGCGGATTTGGAAAGGCTGCCTGCTCACGGTGGCACCCAGCCCCTCGAAGTGCCGCACGATCATGCCCCGCTGCTTCTGCATGCCCACCGAGCCACTCGGACGCGGGCCAAGATCACACAGCGCCTTGAGGTATCCGAAAGCCTGCTCCCCCGAAAAGTGATCGGCTGTCGCGGGCTCGTCCGCCATCAGACCCGCGGGAGAAAAACCAGCCATGAGGCAGGCCGCGGCAAGCACACACACCGTCAACATGTTTCGCTGATGACTCATAACAACTGTAGGGCGGTCAAAAGAGCGGCTTTCCTCCGTCACCTGGCAGGTCGACTCCCAGAGCAGTCGACCCCCAGATCGAAGAGGTGAGCGTATCACGGCCCTCGTCAGAACCGACAGACCAAAGGGCCCCGGGTCGGCAACCAAAGCTGCCAAACGTGGTAGCATCACGTCCTGATTCAGCTCGAACTCGACTCTGGGGGAAACACGAGCGATTGCATGGATACTCGCGTGCGTTCAACGGAAGAATCGCTCCCCAGATGGGTGCTGCACCTGCTCCTGCTCGTCGCAGCACTTTTCTGCGGAGACTCGCACAGTTTCGCCGGGGGCGGTCCGGAGAATCTGTTTCTGGTGGTGAATCCAGAGAGCCCCGCGAGTGTTGCGATCGCCAATGCGTATGTGGCGCTGCGGAAGGTGCCGCCGATCAACGTGATGATGCTGCCGTGGAAAGGCAGCCGCGAGGAAACGAGCGTCGCGACCTTTCGCCAGGAGATTCTCGATCCGGTGCTCGAGGCGATCGAAGGTCGGAGCCTCGTACCGCAGATCGATGCGATCGTTTACTCCTCCGACTTCCCCTGGAGGATCAGTTTCAAAGACGAGCTTCCAGAGCCGCTTGTCGGCGTCGACAAGTTTCCCGCTGGTTCGCTGACAGGCATGACCACACTCTTGCCGCTGGTGAAGTCCACCAACGGCGGATGGATCAACCGCGAGAGCAACCGCTACTACCGACCGCTGGATGTGCATGGCGTGCCTCGCGAAACGATCGGCTTTCGAGGCTGGTATGGCTGGGGCTCACAAGGCGAGCAGCTGGAAGCAGGAGGCATCCGCTATCTGCTCTCCGCAATGCTTGGCGTGACAAGCGGCCGCGGCAACTCCGTCGATGAGGTGGTCGCCATGCTGCGATCCGCCAAGGCGGCCGATGCCACGCGTCCTGCAGGCACCATTTACTTTGTGACCAACAGCGACGTGCGGACGACCACACGCAGCAGTGTGTTCAACGACACCGTCACGGCGCTCAAAGGCCTTGGCGTGAATGCCGAGGTCGTTTCGGGCACACTTCCCGTCGCCAAACGTGATGTCGCAGGCCTGATGACCGGCACACCAAACTTCGACTGGCCGGCATCGGGAAGCCGGATGGTCCCGGGGGCCATCTGTGAGAACCTCACCAGCTTCGGCGGCATCTTCACACCCTCAGCAGGCCAGACACCTCTCTCCGAGTTCCTCCGCGCCGGAGCTGCGGGCTCGAGTGGTACCGTGATCGAGCCCTACGCCGATCAAGCAAAGTTTCCGCACCCCTCGATCCAGGTGCACTATGCACGTGGGGCGAGCCTCATCGAGGCCTTCTACCAGTCGGTCCAATCTCCCTACCAACTGCTCGTGGTGGGCGACCCACTGTGCCAACCCTGGGCCACAATCCCACAGGTACAGATCAGTCTCGCTGGAGCGGAGGAACCGCTCACGGCAGGCGCGGTGCTCAGCGGCGAGGTGACCTTCACCGCCACCGCCGCACTGGCCGGCGAGAACACCGTCGACCGGTTCGAAGTGTTTCTTGACGGCATGCGATATGCCCAGTTCTCCGACCGTGACACCGCCACGCTCGACACCGCCCAGCTGGCCGATGGCCATCACGAACTTCGCATCGTGGGCATCACCGCATCGCCGCTGGAAACACAGGGAAGACAGATTCTTCCTGTCACCTTCGCCAACCATGGGCGGTCATTGCAGATGACCGTCGAGCCGCAGGCCGTACCGCTGAGCGGAACGGTGCGGATCACCCTCGTCGGCCGAGACATCGATGGGGCCGTGCTCTATGCCTCTGGCAGGGTGCTCGGCCGAACCACGGGAGCCGAAACATCCCTCGAGATCCCTGCCAGCCTGCTCGGTCAGGGACCTGCAACCATCCAGGCCACCGGTCGCCGAGGCAGCGGCCAAGCCGGGAGCGTGCACGCCGAACCGGTCACCGTCATGGTGCGGGGCGAATAAAGCAATCAGCGCGGCAGCGGCTGCTGGAACGACGTGACTGGTGGTGCGGGTGGCACGCCCTGCGAAGGGGCCGCAGGCAACGGCTGCGGCCCAGACTGACCGCGATGGGCCGACGAGAGGTGATCGACGAAGTCTTCACCGGCACCCGAGAGCACAAACACCTGGCTCGTGCTCTCCGCCCCATGCGGTCGCACGATGCAGATCACTTCCGCGTTGCCGCGATGCTGCCGCACCTGTTCCAGCAGGGCGATCTCACCGGGTGAAAGGTTGGCGGCCGCCGCTCCCCGTGCGGGCGCTTCCGCGGTTGAGGCTGTTGGCACTGCAGCCGTGCGGTCACGGCGGTCAAATGCGACCGACGGCATCGACTCAGGCATCGCCGGAGCGTGATCGACAAGCGGCATCGCACCGGCGCTGGGATACGTTGCGCGATACACAAATGAGAGCCCCGCCTCGTCGAGGTGGGCATGCACGGTCTGCAACGCCGCGTAGAGACCTTCTTTGTCGGCTGGGTCTGCCGCGTTGCACACCCCGATCAGGCTTCCGTCGAGAGAGAACAAACCACCACCACTTCGCCCCGGAACCGGCTGGCCAGCCACCTGCAGGTTGGGCGGCCCCAGGTACTTGTCGACGGCGGTAATGTGGCTGAAATGAACTGTCGGATCAGCACCGCCATCGCAACCGACCGAGGCCACATGCTCACCGACGAGCACATCACGTTCGGGACCGCCGACGCGTGCCGGCACGATCTGGGCGTCGGTGAAGACGCTGACAAGCGCGACGTCTCGATCAAGATCCCAGGCGACCAGCTGCCCTGCGAGGTCACGGGCGTCGTCACTGCCGAACAGATCGACGGCGATTCTTCCTTCACCCTGAGAATCACGGAAGATATGTGCACAGGTGAGAATCAACGCCTCGCCTTGTCGGCAATCGATCACGGTCCCCGTACCGCGTGACGAACCTTCGGGATCCTGCACGCGGAGCCGGGCCGAGGCGGCCAAGATCCTGGCCTGAATGGCGGTTTGATCTGCAGGCGATGCCGGCGACTCAAGCCCCACCGGAGCCGCCCCGGAAACCACGTTCGCCGGCAAAACAGTGGCACTCGCTACCACATCCCCAAGAGCAGCCGCGGGCGGTGCGCTCATCACGGCAGGCCCCGCACCGCGAGCCACGGGAGGTGTCTCCACAGCGAGCGCCTCGGCCGCGGCGGTGGTCGGAAGAGGGATGCCGGCAACGCTTTGCTGCTGCGGCACGGCGGCGGTTTGCGGAAGCGGTGACACGCCTCCGTTGCGGTGCCCCTTCGTCAGGAGCCCCTCCAGTTCCTGCTGCGTCGTTGCCCCTGCGATGCGGCCCACTTCGTGACCGCGGACCAGCAAGACATAGCACGGCACACCGGTCACGCTGAACCGACGCACGAGATCATGCTCCTGATCGACGTCGATGTGCCGCACGGGCCAGCCTGCCTGTTCAATACCCTGCACCACGGGGGCCATCGCACGGCAAGGCCCACACCAGCGGGCGTTGAAGTCGAGCAGCACCACATCGCCTGGTTGCAGCGGCTCAGCCGAACCGTTGGCACGGGCTCCTTCCGAGCATGCGAGCATCCCCAGCACCAGCAGCGTCAAGAACGCAACCAGACGGCCGATGCGAAGCGGGGTGGTGATGGTCAACGGTGATGCGTGTGGCCGCGTTGAGGGCATACATCTCCTCCCACGGGGATTCCTGCAGGCTGGGCAGACCAGGGCCGAGCAAAGACCGGCCGCAGCGGTCTGGCCGCAACGAATGATGAGATTGGGGTGGGCTTACTGTCGTGTGCGGCCGTATCCGGTCGGAGTTCGTCGTTTCCTTCAGGCAGTGGGCCCGGTGGCCTTGCCATGCCGATCCACCAGCGATTTGGTTGCCTGAGCAACCGTCTGCTCGCCGGTGCGACTGCCGCCCCTTGAGCGGGCGAAATAGTGGCGGCGAGGACCGCCGAGAGCAAGATCATTTTGATGCGGACTTCAGCCACCACAGGGCACCCAACACACGTTTTTTGTTGAGCCAGCCCCCCGTACACTCACAGACCACGCGACGGCGTCTGCACGTCGCCCCCTCCTTCCGCCTTCAGCCGAACGCATGCACGAGACAGCCCCCCGACGCCTCCTGGTCACATCCGCCCTGCCCTATGCCAATGGTCACATCCATCTGGGGCATCTCGTGGAGTACATCCAGACCGACATCTTCGTGCGGTTTCAGAAACTCCGGGGAAACAAGGCGGTCTACATCTGCGCCGACGACACGCACGGCACCGCCATCATGCTGCGGGCAAAGTCGGAGGGACGCAGCGAGCAGGATCTGATCGCGGAGATGCAGCAGGCCCATCGTTCAGACTTCGATGGCTTCCATGTTGCCTTCGATCACTACGGCTCGACCGACTGCCCCACCAACCGGCGGCTCTGTGGCGAAATCTGGCAAAGCCTGCACGCCGCGGGCCTGATTGTCCGTCGCGACGTGCAGCAGCTGTTTGATCCCACCGCCGGCGTGTTTTTGGCCGACCGCTTCGTCAAGGGAACGTGCCCCCGCTGCCAGGCCGCGGATCAGTACGGCGACTCCTGCGAGGCATGCGGGGCCACCTACAGTCCGGCGGACCTCATCGATCCTCGCAGTACGCTCTCCGACGGCCTTCCCGAAGTACGGTCTGCCGAGCATCTGTTCGTTGAACTTGAAAAGATGCATGGCTTCCTCGACGAGTGGACCCAGCGTTCCGGGGCCCTCGCGGCACCAATCGCCAACTATCTCGCCGGGCACTTTCTCGGGGAAGCACTTCGTGATTGGGATATCTCCCGCCCTGCTCCCTACTTCGGCTTTGAAATCCCAGACTTCCCCGGGCACTACTGGTACGTCTGGTTCGATGCCCCGATTGGCTACCTCGCCTCGACCGCCGACTGGGCCGACGCTCACGGTGAGTCGTTTGACGCCTGGTGGAAGCCCTCTGCGGAGGGCACCGGGGTCGAGATTCACCACTTCATCGGCAAGGACATCACCTACTTCCACACGCTGTTCTGGCCGGCGATGCTCCAGGCAGCCGGCCTGCAACTCCCCGCCGGCGTGCACGTGCATGGGTTCCTCACGGTCAACGGACAAAAGATGTCGAAGAGCCGGGGCACCTTCATTCTGGCGAGGACCTGGCTAGACCATGTCGACCCGGAGATGCTGCGATACTTCTATGCCTCGAAGATCTCGGGTGGCATCGACGACCTCGACCTCGACCTGAACGACTTCGTTGCCAAGGCCAACGCTGACATCGTTGGCAAGATCGTGAATCTCGCGAGTCGCACGATGCGATGGCTCGTTGAAAGCGGGCTCTCCGCCTCGTACCCCGACGATGGCGGCCTCTTTGCTCGTGCCGCTGCTGAGGGCGAGGACATCGCTGCCGCGTACGATGCGGGCGATCTCGCACGGGCGATGCGGATGATCATGCAGGCGGCTGATCGTGCCAACGCGTTCGTGGATGAACGCCAACCCTGGAAGTTGGCCAAAGCGGGCCCGGATGCAGCCGCAGAACTGCAGGATGTGGCCTCCATCGCAGTCAACCTCTTCCGGCAGTTGATGGTTTACCTTGCCCCGGTCATGCCCGCACTTGCCGAAGAGGCTGCGGCGCTCGTTGGCGGCCCAATCCTGGCATGGAACGACGCGCAAACGCCGCTCGTGGGATGCGCCGTGAAACCGTTCCAGCCGCTCAAGGCCCGAGTCACCCCCGAGCAGATCGCTGCGGTGCTGGCCGCATCACAGCAGTCCACTCCTGCATCCGAGACATCGCCCAACCAAGCTTCATCGAAAACGAAAGGATCCCCCATGGACGACACCGTCGAAACGCCAGCCGATGCTCCCTCCCCCTCTCCGCTTGACGCGGAACCGCTCGCTGCGGAGTGCACGATCGATGACTTCACTAAGGTCGACCTCCGCGTCGCCCGCGTGCTCTCGGCCGAAGAGGTGCCCGAAGCCAGAAAGCTCCTGAAGCTGACCGTGAGCCTCGGCGGCGACACCACCCGCACGATTTTCGCGGGCATCAAGGGGCATCACGAACCCGCGAGCCTCGTAGACCGGCTGGTGGTGGTGGTGGCGAATCTCGCACCACGAAAGATGAAGTTTGGCCTTAGCGAAGGCATGGTCGTGGCAGCGAGCGGCGAAGGCGCGGAAGGGGTCTTCCTGATCAGCCCCGACACCGGTGCCCTGCCCGGGATGCGGCTGCGATAACCTGCATCGAAACGCTCGGGCGATCCACGGACACCAAAACAGGTCGCGACCAAGACAAACTGCCAACGGCCAGCTGTGGTTGTCGCGGAAAAAAGAAATCGGGTTCGCGGCTGCGTAGAATGTGGCGTCGCGGCACGCGTTGCTGCGACGTTCCGTGCCCCGAAGATGGAGGTGCCGCCATGTCCACGATCCTGTTTCCCACCGACTTCTCCCATGCGAGCGATTCGGCCCTCGAGCATGCCGAGGCTCTTGCCAAGCAGCGGCATGCAAGACTCGTGATTCTTCACGTGGAAGAACCTCCCCTGGCCTACGGTGGGGGCGAACTTTACTACGGTCTGCCCGAGCCGAGCTCGGAGCGGATCATGAAGATGCTCGAAGACGTCCGCCCTCGCGATGCGTCCGTCCCGTTTGTCCATAAACTGACGATGGGCGACCCAGCTGCAGAGATTGTCCGGATCGCCGAGGAAGAGAAGGCCGACATGGTCGTGCTCGGCACGCATGGGCGCACCGGTATGTCGCGGCTCTTGATGGGCAGCGTGGCTGAGGCCGTGGTGCGGCGATCGCCGGCCCCTGTGCTTGTGTACCGCGAAACTGCAAAGCTCGTGCCCGACACTGCCAGTTAGCCCACTCACGCAGGCATGATGCATACCCGCGAGATTCTCCGCACTCGGCAAGATGTGCGCCGACGTTTGCGCGAGATCTTTGACGCGCATGGGTTTCTTGAGGTCGACACGCCGGTGCTTTCAAGAGAAGTGCTGCCGGAAGCCCAGATTGACCCACTGTCGCTCCGGCCCGTCGACGGCCACGACCGTTTCCTGCAGGCGAGCCCCGAAGCGCACATGAAGCGCCTGCTCGCCTCAGGCTCGGGGGCGATCTACCAGTTTGCCCACGCCTTTCGCGACGGCGAGCGCGGGCCTCGGCATGACATCGAGTTTTTGCTGCTCGAATGGTACGCCCCAGGCACGTGTCTTGATGACACGGCCTGTTTCCTTGAGGTGCTCACCACCGCCGTACTTGGCACCGTGGGGCTCGAGCGACAAACCTGCCACGAGGCCTTCGCACGCCACGCGGATGTTGACTTGAGCACCGCCCGTGCTCGCGACCTCGAGGAGGCCGCCGTGCGCTGTGAGGTCTCGTTTCCCGAGAGCTGGCTGCAGGAAACAGACGACGATCGGTTCGATCGCTTCTTCGAACTGCTCCTCTCGGAAGTAGTGTCGCCGCATCTTGGGCACGCGGCTCCTGTCATGCTCGAGGCCTGGCCTCGCTCCCAGGGCGCGTTTGCCCGGATCGATCCAAAGAACCCGGCGGTGGCTCGCCGATTCGAACTGTTTTTCCGTGGCGTCGAACTCGCCAATGGCTGGGAGGAAGAAACCTCCGCGGAAGAACTGCTCACGCGGCTCCACCATGCAAACGCCGTGCGAAGTGCCGACGGGCGTGCCACCTTGCCGATTCCCAAAAGAGCCGTGGCCGCGCACGGCACCGCAATGCCCGAGGGTGTGGGGGTGGCACTCGGCTTTGATCGCCTGGTGATGCTCGCTGCCGCCAAGGCCTCAATAGACGACGTGCGGTGCTTCACGTCAGATGACGCCTGACACAGCCGCCCCGCCCACCGCCGCAAACGCTACTGCAGCGTGTGCCCCGTCACGAGCCAGCGGTCGGTGTCCATGCTCGTGGGATCGCGGGACACGGTGACATCGATCACAACGTCACCAGAAGCGCCCTCCCCGGAAGGCACGGCCAGGGTGACCACCCACGATTCACCCTCAATGTCTTCCGAGCGAGACTGCTCCACGCGCGGCTCCGACGAACCGCACGAGGCGAGTGTGGCGATGGTCGGCATCAGCACAAACTTCTCTCGCATCTCCGCCCCAGCCTCCCCATTGAACGGCCCGGAAGACTGCGGGGTGGTGGTGTCGGGAAGCGCGTCGTACCGACACATCACAATGGCGTCGTCGTACCGCTGCTCCCCGGCTGCCACGACAAAGGCTTCTGCAATCGCAACGGCTCGGCCCCGCGCACCCATGTAGGACACACCAAGGTGCACAGCAGACTGCAGACCAAACCCGATCGACAGGGCCAGTCCGGCCAAGGCCGCCAGCCGCCCTGCCTTGGGTGAGCCTTCACGATCGACATCTGCCAGACTCGCAACCGACAGACCAGCCCCCACCAGCGGGATCACCAGAAAGAGCGGGTTCGCGACGGCGGCAGCCGATGCAACCCCCACGACGGCCGCGGCAATCGCCAGCCGGCTGACCGGCAGATACCCATCTTCGCTATTGTCTTTGTCGGCGTCTTTGTCTGCGTATTGCATGGTGTTGTCTCACTCTTCAGCGACTCCGTCGCGCGCTTCCGCTACTGACTTGCGGCAGCGCCCAGGGCCTTCGCGTTGCCAGCACGACGATCGGCATACCGCACGACAAAGTCGGCATTCGCGTCGAACTCACGACCTCCGCCAGTGGAGAAGGGGCCACGTTCCGGATGAGAACTCCCCCGCACCCAGGCGAGCCACTTGCGGTCAGGAGCCAGGCCCAAAAACATGTTCGACTCCGGCGTGGCCTGCACGGCTTCCCGCGGAAGTGGCGCCATGTGGAACGTCATTCCGGTGAAGCCCACCACCACCCACGCCGTCAACAGTGCCATCACCGCCCCGCCGCCCCAGTCGAGCAGCGGAGGAAATGGCACGCGGGTGCGTGACATCAGCCCGGTGATGATCCGTAACACCAGCAGGATCACCACAAACAGCCCCCAGGCAGCTGCCGCGTCAAAAAACTGACCGAACGGTGGCACGATGCGATCCACGTAGGGATCACCCAGTGCCGCGAGAGGCTCATACCACGCCGTGGCCATCGTGGCCGCCACGAGCACATTGAGAAACCGGAGCATGGCACCCCACAGTCGCTCACGCACGACGAGGCCCGTCACGATGAGAAACAGCACCAACAAGAGAATCGTCGGAATCACAGTGTTGCCTTCTTTCGTCCGTTAGCTGTTTTGCAGCACCCGCTGCCGCTCTTCAAGCGACGTCTCGCCTGCGAGCACCATGTCGAGCGCCGCCACTCCCAGGGGACGCATCCCATCCTTGACCGCGGCTTGGGAGAGCAGCTTGCGATCGCCCTTGAGGATGGCACTGCTGAAGGTGTCGCCCCCCGCGAGTTCGAAGATCCCCGTACGGCTGGCATAGCCAAGGCCACGGCAGAGGCGGCATCCGATGGACGACGCCCGCCAGAGCTGCGGTACGCGTTCCACAGGAATCCGAAGCTTTGCTGCGAGATCAGGCGGTGTGGCAAACGCCTCGCGGCATCGTGGACACAACCGCCGAATCAGCCTCCCAGCAAGCACCCCCACGACCGCCTTCGAAAGGGAATCACGAGGAACACCAAGTTTCAGGAGTTGCGCCACCGCATCAATCGCATCGGTGGCCTGCACACTCACGATGACGAGCTGGTCTGATCCCGCCATCTCCACGAGCCGCTTGGCAAGCGCGGGATCACTCAGATTGCGGCTGACGATCCCCTGCGGGTACGACCGCATCGCCTGGGTGAGGGCATCGATGGGGGTGACCCCACCTGCGATGTCCCAGGTGCACCGCTTCACGTTCTGGATTTCCACTGGCGGATCGTGGGCATCCTCCAGCGAGGCAAAGTCTCGCACCATTCGGTCGGCAGCATTGACGACCACATCGAACGTCGTGGGCAGGCCATTCGTGGGCGCCGCCGCAAGCACGATCAGCCCGCGGTCGTAACTCAGCAGCGTCTGCAGCTTCTCCGCGACCTTTTCCGCGACCCCAAGATCAGCGATCGTGGTAATCGGCTTGATCGGCAGCCCAACGCTGATAATCACTCGCTCGAGCGCGTCGCTGGAAGCCACTTCGATCGAGAGCGGAACTGGCTTTCCATCTGACAGTGCCACGCACTTCCCTTGCCGACGAGACTTTTTCCCTGGCACGTCGATGCCGCAGGTTTTTTCGAGCACGGCCGCGATGCCGGCCGCAGCCTTCGGCGAGGGTGCGGGCACGTTTTCCCACTCCTCGTCTTTCTTACTGGCGAAGATCCCCTGGGCGGCTGGTTTCCTCGGCGTCGACCAAACCCCATCGACGAGTTGTCGCACCGTCGCCGTCGCCGCATTCCGCTCCACCATGATCTTCACCGCCCGCGCCGCAATCCCGATGGAGAGCACCGCCGCAGCGTCTTGGGCCGACTGGGCCTCATCTTCGCTCGAGGCGATCAGCGGCTTCCCGCTCGCATCCGCCAACTGAATCACCGGCAGTGAGTCTTTGACCTCCTTCGGCGGGCGTTTGATCTTGATCCCCATCGGCCGCAGAGCGTCCGCAAAGCAGTCGAGGATGTGTCCGGGGGTCAACACTTTTTCATGATTCGGCGCCCGGCCGTTGCGCACCACGACGTAGGTGAAGGTAGGCACCGCCCAGGCCACGCCCATGATCGCAAGGCCCGCGATCGCCGAGGGAATCCACCAGGCTGCGACCGCCGCCAGAAAAAACGGGAAGGCCATTGCCATCGGCCAGACCACCTTCGACAGGTTCCAGCGCCCCATGTCTTTGGCGACCCAACTGCAGCACCCCGCCCACAGCGGCACCCACAGCCACCACAGTGAAACCAGCAGAATCGAAACACCGCCCCCCGGGCCTCGATCAAACCAGTTCTTGGAATCCGCAGGCCAGTCGGCAGCCAGGGCCTGCGAAGCCACCAGCGCCACACACCACGCCAAGGCGGTTGCCCGAACGGAAAGGCCTCGCGGAACTCGTGCGGTCATCACTGCTTTCATCACGTGCATCAACGAACTCCGATGCCCTTGAGCGCCATCATCAGTGCTTCCTTATTCGGAGCAATGGCAAGGGCGTCCTTCCGATCGATCAGCTCCTTGTCGATGAGATCCTTGAGGCTCATCGTGAAGTCTTGCATCCCTTCCTTCTCCGACTTCTTGATGTGGTCGGGAAGGGACTCGTCCTGCCCTTCGAGCACATACTTTCGCACGAGAGGATCGAAGAGCATGATCTCCACCACCGGCACGCGGCTGACGCCGGGCTTGATGGATTTCAGGAGTTTTTGGGCAACGATGCCCTTCATGTTAAACGCCAAGGCGCTGCGGATAGCGTCTCGCTCTTCCTCTGGGAAGAGGTCAAGGATTCGCGTGATCGTGGTGGCAGCACTCGACGCGTGGATCGTGCCAAACACGAGATGCCCGGTCTCCGCGGCGTGCACCGCCGTCATGAAGGTCTCGTGGTCTCGCATCTCACCAACGAGGATGATGTCGGGATCTTCTCGCACCGCATGCTTCATACCGACCGAGAAGTCGATCACATCCTGCCCGACCTCGCGCTGATTGATCAGGCACTTGTCTTCTGTGAAGACAAACTCGATCGGATCCTCAAGCGTGAGAATGTGCTTGCGGTAGTTCTGGTTGATGTAGTTGAGGATCGACGCGATCGTCGTGCTTTTGCCAGACCCGGTCACACCAGCCAGCAGGATCAGACCCTGATCGAAGTGACAGAGCTTTTCGATCGCCGGAGGCAGAAAGAGCCCTTCGAAGTTCGGGATGCTGTTGTTGACGCGCCGCGACACCATCCCGAGCGCACCCTGCTGCCGCAGAATGTTCACACGAAACCGCCACACCGTCCCGTCCACCTCGACTGTGTAGGCGAAGTCGGCACCACCATCCCGCTCGAGGATGTCTCGCCGACGCTTGTCGAGCATCGGCATGATCAGCTGCTCCATCTTCTCTTCGCTGATCGCATCGGCCTTGAGCGGCTGCAGGGAGCCTTTGACGCGCACGTACGGCGGCTTGCCCGACTTGAGATGCAAGTCGCTCCCCTCCAGCTTGACCAGCGCCGTAAACAGACGATCGACCTCCAGCCGACGTCGCCGCCCAGCCGTCTCGGGGGAGGCTTCGGGAGCCACATCCGGAGCTGTCGAAGTCGTGATCGTCGCCATGGGCATTGCCTCTCGCGGTGAGGAATCGGACAGGGGTGTTAGGCCGTGCGGCGCGGGCTCACCGAGCACGTTCGTCCTCGACAGGACGGACCGGAATCCCCCGCTCAGCAAACAGCTGCTTCACCTCTCGGATCGTACACTGCCCGAAGTGGAAGATGCCAGCGGCGAGCGCGGCGTCCGCCATCCCCATCCCTGGGCGGCAATCGACGGCATCCGCGAGGTGCGCGGGGCAGCCTGCCCCCCCACTGGCGACGACAGGAATCGATACTGCCTGACTCACCGCTGCGGTCATTTCCAAGTCGTATCCGTTGCGGGTGCCATCCCGGTCCATACAGGTCAAAACGATCTCACCGGCTCCAAGTTCTTCCACGCGTCGCGCCCAGGCCACGGCCTCGAGACCCGTGGGCACCCGCCCACCATTGATAAACACTTCCCAGACTTCGCGACCGTCACGCTCGACGCGTTTGGGATCAATGTTGACCACCGTTGCGCAGCTTCCCAGTCGATCAGCCACCGCTGTGATCAGTTCCGGTGTCCGCACCGCCGACGAGTTGATGCTCACCTTTTCCGCCCCCGCCTGCACGAGTTCGGCAGCATCGGCAAGCGTGCGGATGCCGCCTCCCACTGTGAAGGGCATGAAGATCGTCTCGGCCACCTCGCGGACCATGTCGAGCATGATCGAGCGCCCTTCGTGGCTGGCCGTGATGTCGAGGAAGACGAGTTCGTCGGCTCCTTCAGCCTCGTAGCGAGCAGCCACCGCCACAGGATCTCCTGCGTCGACGAGCTCCAAAAACTTGGTGCCTTTGACAACCCGTCCTTTTTCAACGTCGAGGCAGGGAATGATCCGCTTTGCGAGCATCACACGCCCTCCTTGCGAGCTGCTGCAGCAGTCCCCACCCGCCCCTCGTCGGGGCTTGAAGCGGTGGCGTAGAGCCGCTTAGGAATCCGGCCTGCAAGGAACGCCTGCCTCCCGGCATCGCACGCAGCGGCCATCGCTCGGGCCATCCGCAACGGATCACTCGCGTGCGCGATCGCCGTATTGAGCAACACGCCATCGACGCCCAATTCCATGGCTGCCGCCACATCGCTGGCCGTGCCAACGCCGGCGTCGACGATCACGGGATAGGTGGGATCTCCGTCCTTGAGATACTCCATGCAGATCCTCAGGTTGTTGGCATTGAGGATCCCTTGCCCGGAACCAATCGGGCTGCCAGCAGGCATCACACTCGCCGCGCCCGCGTCTTTGAGTCGCCGGGCCGTGACCGGGTCATCGCTGGTGTACACCAGCACGGCAAACCCATCGTCCACCAGCTGTTTCGTGGCCTCGATGGTGCCAACGGGATCAGGCAGGAGGGTCTTCGCATCACCGAGCACCTCCAACTTGACCCACTCACTTCCCGGATTCCCCAGGTCTCGCAGGAGTTCTCGCCCGAGCCTTGCCACCCGGACAGCGTCGTCGGCCGTGAAGCAGCCTGCCGTGTTGGGCAGCAGCGTGTACCGCGACGTATCCAAGTGCTCGAGGATGTTTTCACCCGCCGCGTTCACCAGCCGCTCGCGGCGAACCGCAACCGTCACGCAGTCGGTCCCCGAGGCGGCCAGACACTCCGCCATATCCGCGTAGGTGCTGTACTTCCCTGTACCAACCACGAGGCGGCTCGCAAAGCGACGGCCGGCGACGATCAGGGGTGGGTCAGACGGATCGTCCACGGACCGCACCGGCGATCCTTCAGCAGCAGATGAGGTGGAATGCGTTGTCATCGAAACTGGGCGACTCATGTTCTCAGGCGGCTCAACCGGCGGGCGTGGATTCGCCGCCCGCATTCAGCACGCGATCATACGACACGCCGCGGGCCCCTCTGGAAAAAGACCCACCTCACCCGCCGCCGACGAGCGTGACGATCTCCAACTGATCCCCGTCGACGAGAGTGTGGTCGCCCAGCTGCCGCCGAGGCACGACCACGCGATTGATTTCCACCGCGACCGGACGACTGGCAAGACCGAGCCGCGCGAGCAGATCGGTCACGCGAAACTCCGTGGGCACCCTCATCGGTTCGCCGTTGACAACGACACCGACGGCGTCCGAATCGGCAGGGCTCTCGCTTTGCGGCTCACTCGGCGCCGCATCGTGATCAGAAGGCATCATGGGGTCCCTTCGTTCAACACCCCTCAGGGCGCGGCCCCACGTGGGTTCGCCACGTCGAGGAGGACCAACTCCGACGTAAAGCCCTTCTGCGCCTGCTGCGGGTTCCAGGGGATGCCATAGGCGGCCGTCCGCCCCGTCGAAGAATCGGTGACAAAGAGCACGGACTGCCCGAGGGGCCCGGCGGGGCTCCTGCGGAGGTTGCTCATCCCTGAAACCAAGAGAAACCGCGGCTGCTTAGCCGCACCGGGCTCAAAGCCGAGGTCCGTGAGCACGTTACAGCGATAGGTCCCGGTGAAAGTGCCTGTCGCCTGATTGAGCACGCCGCCCGAGAGGTCGCCCGTCTGAAAATCGAGCATGAAGAAGCCCTCGGTCGAACTATCGATCGGGGCCGTGCACACGGCGAACGCCTCGTCGGAGTTGGCGGAAACCGCATGGGCGATGGGGAGACTTTGCCAGTCGACGGCGGGTGCTGCAAACCAATGACTCCCCACCACTCCGCCGGCCAGTACGGCCACCAAGAGCGTGACCGACTGCAGTGCCGTGATACGGGTGCTGTGCATGCTCGTCCGCATGGCGATGTGCTCTCCAAAGATTGATCGGGGCCAGACACGCGGGGGAACCGCTGCCGGCTGTCGTTCTACTCGCTCGCCTTGCCACTGTCTGCCGAGGCCGCTGCCGCCGCCGCTGGGGGCTCAACCATCACCAACGACAGCCGCAGCCGACCGATGGCGTGATCGGCTCCGGCATACTGCTGATCGAGCGTGATCGTGAGGGGTGCCTCGGGCGGCACCACCGTGCCCTCCGGCAACAGAAAGGTGGCCGTGTGGCTCTTTCCTGTCTCGCCGGCGACGGCCCAGCCGGTTTCCACGGCGGCGTCGATTGCACCGGCAATCCCATAGTCAGCCTGCTCATAGTCGGCGCTGGCCGAGGCAAAAGTCACCACGCTCGGCGTTTCGCCCGACCCTGGCGGGCCATACGCAAAGCCGAACGTGCTCAACACGAAGTTGCCGTTGGCCGCACGCCCCGGCCCGTTGGCCGGCAGGCTCTCGTGGGCGAGCACCTCCAGCTTCACCGCCTTGAGAACGCCACTGGCCGGTGCGGTGGCCTTAAGCGTGTAGGTGTCTTTGGAGAGGTTCCCGTCCACGGCGACGACCCCATCTTCGCCGATGGTGCCAGTGGCCCCCGCCATGCTGAGAAACTCACTCGGTGTCAGCATGACGGTCGTTTCAACGGGCTTTGGTGGTTCGGGCGGCGTGATCCGCTGCGGCTCTGGCACGGGGAGCAGCCGCCCCCCTTCATGGCTTCCCACAAACAGACGAGACGCATCGGGGGAGAAAGCCACGCACCACACGCTCGACGACGCGGCCTCAGGCCCCACCTGCTCAGCGGCAGCCGCCACATCCCAGAGTTTCACACTCCCATCGAGGCACCCCGTCGCCAGGCGACTGCCATCCGGGGAGAAGGCGAGGCTTGTCACCCAGTCTTTATGGCCTTGGAGCTCGGCTCGCGATGAGCGGTCGGCAACGTTCCACAGACGAACCGTGCGGTCAGCCCCTGCCGAGGCGAGCGTCGCTCCATCCGGTGAAAACGCGACCGCCCACAGAGCGTCGCCATGCCCCTCGAGTTTGGCTTGCTCTTCCCCGCTGGCCGCCGCCCAGAGTTTGACGACCTTGTCGCCGCCACTGGTGGCCAGCAGGGAACCGTCCGGAGAAAAGGCGATATCCGTCACCGAACCTTCGTGCGCGGTGATCGTGCGGACCTCCGCGCCATCCGCGGTGGCCCAGACAACGACCGTGCCATCCTCACCAGCGGTCGCCAGCAGCGAGCCATCCGGTGAGAAGTCGAGCGACCGCACCCACCCGGCGTGCTTCTTCAGGTCTGCCTTGACGGTTTTGGCTCCGAGATCCCAAAGCTTCACAACGCCGTCGTAGCCCGCGGTGGCGGCAAGCGCTCCGTCGGCCGAAACGCGGGCCGCCCAGACCGCCGTCTCATGCCCCGCAAGATCGGCCAGGCGACTCCCATCGGCAGCGTTCCACAGCACAACATCGCCTGGGCGATAGAGCAGGCTCTCCCCTCCGGCCGTCAGCAGCGACGCTCCATCGGGCGCGAAATCCGCGGCGATGATCCATCGTTTCGCGTCGGCCAGGCTGGCCGCTGAAGGCTGCCCTTCTGCCGGCTCATCGCCCCGAGCGACAAGCGTCAAGGCGACCATCGGCAAGGCACACCACGTGAGCCGCCGCAGCCAGTTGTGAACATGATGCACGTGAGCCATGACACCTTCTCCTCGTTCCCCAGCAAACCTCTGCCGTCCCGCAGAGTATAGTTCGGGGGTTTCGGGGCATTTCAACCACCAGCCAGGACCGTTCTTCACACGGAGTTTTCGATGGCCCGCGTCACCCGTTCTCACTCGACCTCACGCACCAGTTCGGCTTCGTCACCAAGCATCACCCTCGTGGCCAGCGGAGATTTGCGAGAAGAGGCCAACCGCGTCTGCTGGCCTGCTCAGCAGCAGCTCGAAGCGGACCTCGGCCGAGCGATCCACGAGTTGGGGGGGCACCTGAAGCGAGGGCATGCCGCGAGCCGAAGCCGGGGCCACGGATTCATCGCGTCAGCCAAAGAAGGGCTCGAGGTGTTTGCGGGCATCGATCCCGACAGCCCACTGATCGTGGCCGAAGCAGTCTGGCAGTACTCCAACCATGTGCTGCCTGGGCTCTCCACGCACCGCGGCCCGATCCTGACCCTCGCCAACTGGTCGGGGCAATGGCCGGGGCTCGTGGGCATGCTCAATCTCAACGGGTCGCTGACCAAAGCGGGCGTGCCCTACTCCACGCTCTGGGCGGACGACTTCTCCCAGCCAAGCGTGCGGCGGCATCTTGAGACCTGGCTCAAGAAGGGCCACGTGCACCACGACACCAGCCATGCCATTCCTCACGACCAGGTAAAGACGCCCACCAAGCTCACCAAGCTCGCCCGCGAACTGGCAAGCGACCTGCGTCGCCGAAAGGTGCTGATGGGGGTCTTCGACGAGGGCTGCATGGGCATGTTCAACGCCATCATCCCCGACCACCTCCTGCATCCGACCGGCGTCTTTAAGGAACGGCTGAGCCAGTCGGCCCTCTACTACGAAACGATGCAGGTGAGCGAGGCCGAGGCGCTCGAGGTCTTCCGCTGGCTCGAGAAGGCCGGCATGACGTTTCACTTCGGGAAGGACGAGGCCACCTGCCTCACCAAACAGCAGGTCTTGCTGCAGTGCCGGATGTACGTCGCCACGCTGCGGCTGGCCGATCGTTTTGGCTGCGAGTTGGTGGGCATCCAGTATCAGCAAGGGCTCAAGGACCTGCTGCCCGCGAGCGACCTTGTCGAAGGCATGCTCAACAACGCCAAGCGACCTCCCGTCACGGCAGCCGACTCACGCCGCGTTCTCTACCGTGGCAAGCCGCTCCTGCACTTCAATGAAGTGGACGAGTGCGCTGGCCTCGATGGCTTGCTCACCGCGCGCGTCCACGAGACCCTGGGGGAACCCGTCGAGAACACCCTCCACGACATCCGCTGGGGCGACTGGGATCAGTCTGGAACCACCAACGCATGGGTGTGGGTGTTTGAGATTTCAGGCGCCGCCCCTCCCGAGCACTTTGAGGGGGGCTGGAAGGGGGCCCATGGCTACCGGCAGCCTCCGATGTATTTCAGGCTCGGTGGCAGCACGCTCGCGGGTGTCAGCAAGCCGGGCGAAATCGTCTGGAGCCGGATCTGGGTGGGGCCCGATGCCTCAGGCGCTTCCCAGCTCCACATGGACATCGGCCGCGGGCAAGCGATCCGCCTCCCCGATGAGGAAACGCGTCGCCGGCTCGATGCCACCACCCCGCAGTGGCCAATCATGCACGCAGTCACGTACGGCGTGTCGCGCGACCAGATGATGGCTCGGCACAAGGCAAACCACATCCAGGTTGCCTATGCAGGCGACGCCGCAGCGGCCGACAGGTGCGCGCTCGCCAAGGCGGCCCTGGCAAAAGAACTTGGGATCACAGTGACCTTCTGCGGCGATCGTGGCCCCGGCGGGACGGCCGCGGCCCACTGGCCTCAGTAGCCCGCACCAGGCTGCCCCATCACTAGCCTGCGCGGCTGACGACCTGCGTCTCAACCGATCGCGCCATCCCTGCAGCGAGCAGTCCACGGCGGTCGATGAGCGGAGGCTGCGGGCGTTGGCTGATCGCCGATGTTGCGGTCCGCGCCACAAGCCGGCCACGGCCGATGCCGGACGCGGTCACTCGCTCACCGCTGATCATCGACGCGTAGAGGTTTTCGGTGACCCGAGCCGTGGCTTCCCACGAATAGGAATCGATGTAGCGGCCCGCGGCAGCGACCAGGTTGGCCGACTGCACGGGGTCGGCAGCAAGTTTTTGGGCCGCCCACACGATTTCATCTTCCATCTTCGGTGTGGTCAGCAGCATGCAGGGCTGCTCGCGGCAGATGTTTTGGAAAGCCGGCACCTTGCTGCCGATCGTGGGCCGCCCTGAGGCGAGCGCCCAGGTGATGGCGCCGGATGCGGAGAGGTTGGGGTCCACGTAGGGTGCCAGACAGATATCGGTGGCGGCGTAGTAGACATCCGTCGCTTCGACCGCCAGCCAGCCGGTGATCGTGACGCGATTCTCCACGCCCAGATGGCGGACGAGCTTGATCAGCTTATCGAGGAAGTCATCGTCTGCTTCCGGATGGGCTCCGCCGCAGATCGCCAGATGGAAGTGCTCTGGCATTTTGGCCAGCGCCCGCACGGCCACATCGTGCCCCTTGTAGCGGCCGATGAACCCAAACATGGTCAGCAGCACGGTGTCTGGTGAAAGCCCAAGTTGCTCCTTGGCGGCAGCAGGATTTTGCCAGGCCTCTCGCTGTGGCAGGCAGCCGTGCTCAACAACGTGCACCGCTCCCGCAGGCATCCCCTGCTTGATCAGAGCCCGCCTCGTGGTGGGCGTGTGCACCAAGGCTTTGGCCTCCAAGGCTCTTTCGCCAAAGCAGCGGCTGACATGATGCTTCCAGGTCAGCCGACGATTGACGTTCCGCACGAACTTCTGCGGCGCGAACGAACGACGTCCGTCCGTTCCCGTTCCCGCCCCCAGCGGTTCGGTGTGAAAGGTGGTGACCACGGGCGTTCCGGCTGCGCGGAGCGTCTTGAGCATCGTGCCGTAGTTGCGGGCTGCCGCCTTGTAACTCACCGCGTGGCCAAAGAAGCCGTGCTCATGCTGGATGTGGACGAGGTCGTACCGCCGCGACTGTTCTGCAATATCCGCTTGCAAGTCGGCGATATCGCCCTGGGTGTAGGTCCGCCAGAGATGCGGCTCGAGTGGATAGATGTCGTTTCGGATCCCCAACGCGTCGAGCGACCGCACGAGATTGCCGCAGTAGGTGGCAATCCCACACGGCTTATTCCAAGTGGAGAGGTGCAGTACACGCATCGCAAAAATCCTTTGGTGTCCGCCAACGACGCCGTCGAAACCCTCCTCGACCCGTGTGGCCGGAGGCTGGTTACGACGGGGGAGGAACTGTAGAAAGCCTCGCGCGGCACCACAACCTCAAATCAGGGGCACTCTCCAGTGCCTGGCGACTTCCGCTCTAGGCCCTTCTGAGGGAATTCGGGATCGTGGCGAGTCAGGCTTCCGGGCGCGTCCCCGCAAAACGGCAGGCTCACCGCCTCAAAGACACGCCAAGCAACTCATGGAGAAGGAGACGACCATGGCTTCCCCATCCGGAGGCAACCGCCCCACGCTGATCCTGTCTGGGTTCTTTGGACGTGGAAACTGCGGTGACGAGGCCCTTTTGCAGGCCCAGTTTGAGCAATTCTCCCCCGACTACGAGATCGTGATCAGCGTCGATGAGCGGGGGGCGTACGACGGGTTTTGGAACTGGTACCCGTACGACCGATGCCGAATCGTGCACCAGGGCAACCTCGGCGTGGTGACCGAACCGAACGTGATCGGGCTGCACGTCGGAGGAGGAGGGCTCCCGCACGGCTTCAACGCCGCCCAGGTCGTCCGCGCCCGCAGCTACGACAAGCCGGTGTTCCTCACCGGGGTTGATGCCTCGCCCCCGGTGTCCACCTCGGCAGCGGCGGCTGTTTCGGCCTATCTGAGCCTGTTTGACTTCATTTCAGTGCGGTCGGCGGGGTCGTGGAAGACGATGCGCCCGCTTGCTGAGCACTGCCACCTCGGCGGCGACTGGGCGGTCGCCCTACCAACCGATGGCCCGCAACCAGTCCCGAAATCCGGGAGTGTGGTGCTCGTGATCCGTGAGTTTCCGCCGGAGCTGATTTCGCAAACCTACCAAGCGTCGCTGGCGCGGCTGGTGGACGTGCTGGGGGAACGGTTTGGGAAGATCGTGCTGTTGCCTTTTTGCCCCGAGGACGAGCGGTTCCTCGATCACCTACCTGCGACCTCGTCGCTTCCACGGGAGATCCACTGGTGGAACCCGCGTCGGGTGCAGCGAGAAATCGCCGCCGCCGACCTCGTGGTCAGCCTCGGCCGGCTCCACCCCTTGATTTTCTCGGGAAATGTTGAGGTTCCGGCGGTTTTTGCCGAACCGCTCGCGAGCGACCCACGCTGGCCGCTGAGCATGAAGGCGAAGCAGCTCTGCGACGAGCACGGGTGGCCCTATTTTGACTCTGCAGACGCCCTCATCGATTCGATTCGCACACGCGCCCCCCTCGTGTCCTCGCGTTTTGCGCCGGGGTATCGAGAGCGTTTTCGAGACCATACCCAGACGCTTGCCGCCCGATTGTTGGCATTTTCCGGAAAATAGGTGGGGTGGGCCGACCTGATCGGATGTCGGTCGAAAAATTTTTTTTCATAGGGAAATTTTAGTCAAGAAAAAAATTTTTTTTTT
>JAPOIM010000024.1 GCA_029978905.1 Planctomycetota bacterium | reverse complement strand
CGCCGCGCCCGAAGATCGGAGTGCCGCCCGTCTGGTATTCTGACGACCTTCCGATGCTTGAGCACGACGTCCCGAGATCGCCCGCCGCCAGCCAATCACCGATGCCAGCCCCCCAGTCGCCGCTGCCAGACGTCGTTGGCAACCTGCTCTCGAAATGGTGGGGATTCGATGCCCTGCGACCTCTGCAGTCCGATGCGATTGCTGCGGCGCTTGCTGGTCGCGACTCCCTCGTGGTGATGCCGACCGGAGGCGGGAAGAGCCTCTGCTATCAGCTGCCGCCGCTGGTGGGGAACACGACCGACGTGGTGATCTCGCCGCTGGTGGCGTTGATGAAAGACCAGGTCGATGCGCTCGAAGCGATCGGCTACCCTGCCGCCGCGTTGTATGCGGGGATGACAGACGGGGAGCGGCTCTCAATTCGCAACAGGCTCTTGGCTGGGGAGTTGCGGCTGCTGTTTGCTTCGCCAGAGCGGCTGGTCAACACGGGCCTGATCGACGTGCTTGCACGGGTGGGCGTGAAGCGGTTTGCAGTCGACGAGGCCCACTGCATCAGCCAGTGGGGGCATGACTTCCGGCCGGAGTATCGTCAGCTGGCGATGCTTCGCGAACGCTTTCCCGCAGCGAGCCTGCACGCCTACACCGCAACAGCCACGCCGAGAGTTCGCGACGACATCGCCGCGCAGCTGGCCCTCCGCGATCCCGTGAGGCTTGTCGGCACCTTCGACCGCCCCAACCTGATCTACCGTGTTGTTCCACGGGCCGACCGCACCGCGCAGGTGATGCAGGTCTTGGGCCGCCACCGGGGCGAAGCGTCGATCGTTTACTGCATGAGCCGCAAGGAGACCGAAACGCTCGCGGCGCGGTTGGCGGCTGAGGGTTTTCTTGCGCGGCCCTACCACGCGAAACTCACCTCCGAAGCTCGCCACAGCACGCAGGAAGCGTTTGCCAACGAAACCATCGACACGGTGGTGGCGACGGTCGCCTTCGGCATGGGGATCGACCGCTCCGACGTGCGGCTCGTGCTCCACACGTCCTTGCCCAAGAGCATCGAGGCCTACCAGCAGGAGACGGGCCGCGCGGGCCGCGACGGGCTGGCCGCCGAATGTGTGCTGCTCTACTCGTCGGCCGACGTGTTTAGCTGGGAGTCACTCGTCCGCAAGACGGTGGAACAGTCGGATCTCGATCCCGAGGAGGCGGAGGGCTTTATCGCCAGCCAACTCGAACACCTCCACGCCATGCGGCGGTATGCCCGTGCATCGCGGTGCCGCCATCGAGGCCTCTCGGAATACTTTGGCCAGACCTACAGCGAGCCCTCGTGTGGGGCCTGCGACGTCTGCCTTGGCGAAACCGAAAACCTGCCCGATGCCACCGTCGTCGCCCAAAAGATCCTCTCCTGCGTGTATCGCGTGGAACAGCGGTTTGGGGTGCGGCATGTGTGCGAGGTGCTGCGGGGGGCAAAGACCGATGGGGTGGTCCGCCATGGTCACGACCAGCTCTCGACCTACGGACTGCTGGCCAACCTCGATCAGCGAAGTTGCGAAAACCTCGTGCACCAACTCCTGGATCAAGGGCTCCTCACGCGCAGCGAAGGCGACCGGCCTGTGATTCAGCTCACTGAGGCCGCGTGGGGCGTGCTCAAAGGGGGCGATGAGGTCGTGCTCACGGCCCCCCGTGCTGGGCGTGCGAAGACGACGCAGGTCGACGAGGATGATTGGGATGGGGTCGACCGCGATCTGTTTGAGCAGCTGCGACGGTGGCGTCGCCGCGTGTCGCAGGAACGGGGGAAGCCCGCCTGGACGATCCTCGACGACAAGGCCCTGCGCTCGATTGCCCGCGAGAAACCCCTCTCGCCAGCTGCCCTGCTCCGCTGCCGCGGGATTGGCGAGAAGCGACTCGCTGAGTTTGGGCAGGATATCCTCGACCTCGTCAGCCGCAGTGCCTAGCCACCCCGTGCTCGGCAGACGCCAGAAAAAACCGCTTCCCCGACCGCGAAGAAAGACGTGCGATGCGGCCCCTGCTTGTGATCAATGTCGTTGGCCTCACGCCGAGCCTGCTGGCACACACCCCGAGGCTCAAGGCGATCGGTGAGGGGGGCTTCACGGCGTCACTCGGCACCGTGCTGCCCGCCGTGACCTGTTCCGCCCAGGCCACAATGCTCACCGGGCGGATGCCACGCGAGCATGGCATCGTGGGCAACGGCTGGTACTTCCGCGACCTCGCTGAAGTCTGGTTCTGGCGTCAGAGCAACCGGCTTGTGGGCTGCGAAGAGGAGAAACTTTGGCACGTCGGTCGTCGACGCTTCGGCGAGGGCTTTACCGTGGCCAAGATGTTCTGGTGGTACAACATGTACGCCGACGTCGACACGGCCGTGACACCTCGGCCGGTCTACTGCGCCGACGGCCGCAAACTGCCGAGCATCTACACCGATCCACCCGAACTCAAAGAACAGCTCCAAGGGGCGCTTGGTCGGTTCCCCCTGTTTGACTTCTGGGGTCCCAAGGCAGGCATTCCTTCTTCGGCATGGATCGCGGAGGCGACCAAGCGGGTAATCGAGCAGGACGAGCCCACTGTCACGCTCTGCTACCTGCCGCACCTCGACTACGACCTGCAGCGGTACGGTCCCGATTCTGCCCAGGCCGCACGAGCCTGCAGAGACATCGACCGGGTTGCAGGCGACCTTGCCGAGTGGGCCTTGGCACGCAACCACACGGTCGTGGTGCTCAGTGAATATGGCATCACGCCCGTGTCGGACGGCGTGCACCTCAACCGCGTCTTGCGGCAGGCAGGGCTCGTGCGTGTGCAGGAGGTGGACCTCGGCTGGGAACTGCTCGACTGCGGAGCCTGCGAGGCCTTTGCCGTGGCCGACCATCAGCTTGCCCACGTCTATGTCAAAAACCCTGCGCGGACGGCAGAGGTGAAAGCGATCCTGGAGGCTACGCCCGGCGTGGCGGAGGTGCTCGACCGCGAAGCCCAGGCTGCCTACGGGATCGACCACGAGCGGTCGGGAGAACTGGTCGCGGTGGCGAGTCCCGATCGCTGGTTCACCTACTACTACTGGCTTGATGACGCGAAGATGCCCGACTTCGCACGGTCGGTCGACATCCACCGCAAACCCGGCTACGACCCTGTCGAGCTCTTCGTCGACCCCACCCTTGCCTTCCCGAAACTGCGGATTGCCGGCAAGCTTGCAAAGAAGATGCTCGGCTTCCGGATGCTGATGGATGTGATCGGCACCGATGCGTCACTGGTCCGAGGCTCGCATGGCCGCCTGCCTCCGTCGCGAGCGGAAGGGCCGGTCTTCCTGACAAGCGACCGACGCGGTGCCCGCGAGCATCTGGAAATGACCGAGGTTCGCGACGCGCTGCTGGAGCTTGTGGCCGATGGCACACCCGCGTGAACGCAGGCTGCCAGCCGTGCAGCCTCTGGGTGATGCGGCGGTGGCGATCCCGATTGATGGGGTGGCAGGGTCGGTCGAAACCACCGCTTCCGTACGGGCCGTGGCCGAAGCGATCGAGGCTACTGGGTTGCCCGGCGTGGTCGACGTCGTGCCCTCGCCGGACCGAGTCACGCTGTACGGTGATCCCTCAGCGGTTGCCGACTTTCAGGCGATGCTCGACTCGCTCGGCGATGCCCTTGAGGACATCCTCCATAGCCCCGGCCACCTCCAGCGCTCGGCTCCCGGCCAAACGCACGAAATCCCGGTCCACTACGGCGGGGCCGCAGGACCCGATCTTGCTGAGGTCTGCCGCATCACCGGACTTGATGAGGCAACGTGCCTCTCCCTCCACACGGCCCCCGACTATCTCGTGACTGCCGTCGGCTTCACGCCTGGCTTCGCCTACCTCAGTGGGCTGGACCCACGCTTGGTGGTGGCCAGGCGGGCCACACCACGGACGCATGTGCCGGCGGGATCGGTCGGCATCGGCGGCGCGCAGACGGGTGTCTATCCCTCGGCAAGTCCGGGCGGCTGGCAGCTCATCGGCCACACCGCGACGAAGTTCTTCGATCCGCTGGCGGCGAGCCCTGCACTCTGCAAAGTGGGAGACCGGGTGCGGTTTGTGGCGGAGAGGCCATCCGCCTCCGCCATCGTGCCTCCCCTTAACGCACCGTCACGCCCCATCCGCACCAGCGACGGCCGGCCGCAGATCACCGTGATCGCCCCTGGGCTGATGACCACGGTGCAGGACTTGGGGCGGCCTGGCTACCGGGCCTGCGGCGTCACGCCTGGTGGCGCGGTCGATCCCATTGCAGCGGCGATGGCCAACCATCTTGTTGGCAACCCACCGCAGGCTGCTCTACTGGAACTCACGCTGAGCGGGGCCACGCTGCAGTTTGAGCAGGACTCGCTTGTGGCCCTCACGGGCGGCACCTTCCCAGGCCTCGCGGGCTGGCGGCCCGTCCATGTTGCCGCGGGGAGCACGATCGCCTTAGGGCATGCGAGCCACGGATGCCGCGGCTACCTCGCGATCGCGGGCGGGCTCGACGTCCCGGTCGTGCTGGGGAGCCGCAGTACCCACCTCGCGGCGGCGTTTGGCGGCGTGGCTGGCCGACCATTGCTCGCAGGGGATCAGCTGTGCATCGGACAAAGCCATCTCCCTTTCCCCGAGACCAACTGGGGCCTCAGCAAGGATCTCGTGCCCGTGCCCGATGGCTCAGCCCGGCTGCGGTTGATCGTGCCCGAGGGCGCGCAGGCCACCGCCGACAGGTTGCTCGGCACCTCCTACCGCGTCTCTTCGCGTTCCAATCGCATGGGGCTGCGGCTTGAAGGTTCACCGCTGGCGATTGCACAACAGCCTGATGGCATCTCGCGGGGCGTGGTGGCCGGCACGGTGCAGCTCCCGCCCGATGGCCAGCCGATCCTGCTGCTCGCGGATTGCCAGACGATCGGCGGCTACCCGGTGATCGGCCACGTGGCCTCAGCCGACCTTCGCCTCGCCGCGCAACTCCGCCCGGGCGACACGCTCACCTTTGAGCCCACCACTCGACAGGAAGCACTCTCGAGTTGGCAGCAGCAACGTGTGCTGCTGACCTCGACTGCCGAGCGGATTGCCCACCGCTGGCCACTTCGCCTCACATCGCTCCCTCACGTCTTCTCCTCGACCGCCGAGCACGAGCCGTCGCCCCCGCCCCCCAAGCCCGCCTTGAGCATCGATCTCAACTGCGATGTTGGCGAAGCAGCAGGGCACGACGACGTGCTGATCCCATTGGTGTCTTCGGTAAACATCGCCTGCGGCGGCCACGCAGGCGATGCGGCGACCATGGCGGCCGCCGTCAGCCTTGCCCAGGCCCACGGCGTCGCCATCGGCGCGCACCCTGGGCATCGCGACCGAGCACAGTTTGGCCGGCGGCCGCTCGCCATCACACCCGCCCAGGCGGCAACGCTTGTCTGCGAGCAGGTCGAAACGCTCGCCGCGATCATCGGCCAGCCGCCTGCGCATGTGAAACTTCATGGGGCGTTGTACCACCAGGTTGCCTACGACCAGGCGCTGGCCAATGCCGTCTGCAGCTCGCTTGCCACCACCTGGCCCGGCATTCGCCTCGTACTCCCCGTGGGCTCTCTTGCGATCGACATCGCCAAGAGCCATTCCCTCCTGGTGGTCCGCGAAGGCTTCCTCGATCGTGGCTACCGCGACGACGGCCGCTTGGCCGACCGCACCAGCCCAGGGGGCGTGCTCACAGACCCCGTCGAGGTGGGCAGACGCGCGGTCCGGTTTGTGCGAGAAAGCGCCGTGGTCTCTCAGAGCGGCCGCGACCTGTCACTCACCGCCGACACCCTCTGCGTGCATGGCGACGGGCCTGCTGCTGTCCTGCTGCTCACTGCCGTTCGCAAGGCGTTTGCTGAGGCCGGCATCCGCATCCGCACTTCTGCCGTCGCAGCCACCACCAGCGATACCTTCACTGAGTGAGAACCGACTTGAGACGCGGCAGTGCGACGTGCCACGATCACGCGGCATTTCCCCGTTGCCCCGTCGTTCACGCGGCGCGGCGGAAGGGTTTGCCGGCTTTCCTGAGAGCCGGCTTTACATACGGCTTGAAGAGATGCGTATTCGCATACCGCACAACGGCCAGCTCCTTCACCCAGTGCTTCCGCCGTGGGGCCACTGGGTGCAGGATGCTCGACGGGGCGTTCGCCGCCAGCGTTTTGTTCGCTTCGAGCAGAGCGTTTGCCCCACGTTCGTACTCCGCGATCATCAGTCGCGTGAACTGCTCCACATCACGGACAGGTTCACGAAACCGCTCGCGAAGAATCCGATTCAGCGAGATGGAGTCCGAGGACGCGAGAACGGTCTCCACCAACGATTCGAATCGTTGGCTGATCTCGTGTCGCCCAAACCGCTCAACGAGTTCTCTGGCTCGCGTTCCCATCCGGGCTCTCAGCGTCGGATCGTGGAGCAGCGATGAGACCTTCGCAGCAAGTTCTGCAACGTCGCCTTGCGGAACCCGGAAGCCGTTCTCGCCATCACTGATGATGTCGTCGAGGCCAGGCACATCAAACAGGGCACAGGGCAGGCCAAAGCTCCCAGCCTCGGTCAGCACCATGCCGAAGCCTTCGCTTTCGGAGGTCAGCAGCAGCACCGACGCCGAGGCATAGAAATCCTCGACGTGCTCCTGTTCGCCCAAGAACCGGATGTTCGCGGCAGGGATTTCCAAGCTCTGCAAGAGCTCGCGGTAACACTGACTCGGTCTTCCCGGCACAGGGAGAGAAAGGTCGTAACTCCCTACGACCACCAGTTCTGCCTCGGGGTGGTCAGCCAGGACCGCAGCGAAGACCTCAAGCACACGGTCAAACCGCTTCACCGCGTCGTTCCATCGGCCGACGCACAGAATCGTTTTCCCAGCCAATGTCGCGGCTGCCGCAGGAGGCTCAAACGTGCACGGATTCGGCATGCACGCCGCATTCGACGCGGCCTGCGCGTACACATTCGTGCTGTAGTGCGTCGGCCATGTAACCACGTCAGCATCCCGAAGCGCCGCCATTCGCTTCTCAATCACCGGAAACAGCCATGGATGGCTGTAGGGCAGGAAAAACTGGTAGTGGTTGCAGGCGATGCTCTTGATGTCGAGTTCCTTCAAGAGCCTGTAGATTTCCAAGAAGCCCACGCTGATGTTTGGGTTACCAACGACGAGGTCGACGTCCAGCAAGACCGCGAGCGTCGTCACCCGCTCAGCAATCTGTGTCATATCACGCGCTGCCAACTGCAGGTGCGTGACGTCTGCAGGCAGCGGGTAACCGCTTTCCCCTTCGCCACGACCGCTGACGAGCACGACCGAATAACGCTCCTTCAGCTGCTCCATCACGATCGACATCACACGCTCGAGGCCTCCCCGAATCCAGACACTGGAATAGATGAGGATCCGCGGCCGGTCTTTTTCGCAAGCCACCAACGGAACGAGCTGCTCCCAAGCCCCTGCTGTGTCCGCCGGTGTCTGGATTCGCAGCACCTGCTCGCGCACGAGGTCGCCCACCACCGACCACGCGGCATTGTTCGGCTTCCCGGCGAGGCGAGCCAGATGACGCAGCAACTGCGCAGCGGTCTGCACGTAACCCGCGTTGGCGTAAATACGTTGGCTCTCGACTAAGAGCTCCAACGACTTCCCACAGAAACGTTCGATTTCCGCGGACGAAACCGTGCGGAGCATGCGACCATGCATGCGATCCGCCTCGAGCGTGCAGCCAGCGGCCTTGACCCTGCTGTCCTGCGCCTCGTGCTGACGGGAGCGAACAAGCGGCTCGGCGACATGCACGAAGGACGCGTGTTCGGCAAAGCGAAACCAGAGGTCGTAGTCCTGCGTGTAGCGCTTCGCAGGATCGAATCGCCCAACTGTTTCAAAAAGGGTCGCGGGAATCAGGAGCCCACATCCATGCACGCACTCCCGGCCGAGTGCCAGCATCGCCCGCATGCCCTGCTCACCCTTTGGCGAAACTGCCTTATGAGGATCCTGCACCTGGCCTGCAGCGTCGATGATGGAAAAGTCGCAGTAGGCGATCGTGCCGGCAGGCTTTCCTGCGAGAGCCTGAATCTGTCGCTCGATCTTGTCGGGCCGGTAGAGGTCGTCATGGCTGAGCCACGAAAAATACTGGCCCCGCATCTGGCTCACGCCGTGGTTTAAGGCCGTCGCGACTCCCCCGTTGGGCTTCTCGAAATACCGGATTCGGTCTCCATACGATCTCGCAACAGCCCGTGTTTGCCCGTTGTCGCGCGAGCCGTCGTTCACCACCACGACTTCTGTGTTGGCATACGTTTGCGCGAGGGCGCTTTCAATCGCCTCTCGGAGGTAGTTCGCCCCGTTGTAAACAGGGATCACAATCGAGACGAGCGGGGCATTCATCCTTGGGGTTCTCAGCTCTCTCTCAGAGGCACAGCGGTCTCCATCGAGAATCTTTCGACAAGAGGAGCTGGCGGCCTTCACCGAGTCACGTCCGCATACGCAACTTCCGCCGCGACTGGAGGCGGGAGAAACCGGATATGCCTGGCAGGAAAAGACTCCCGGTCGCGCGGGTTCTGAGGCTCACCCGCGTGATCGCACGGAGTCGGCTTCAGCGGGCGGCCGCGTCAGGACTCATGCCGCACGAGGCGCCAGCAGCGATGAATTCGCTGATTACGAAAATCCTCAGGGAGGGTTCGCTTGGTGATCTCGCGGATGACGTAGTGCTCCGCGAGCAGGTCGTCGTAGAGGCGGAACCGGCGTGAGTTGTTGGAAAAATAGACCACGCCACCGGGCACGATCCTCGCGGCCAGTTCACCCAGCAGCACCGCATGATCTTCCTGCACATCCCAGGGAAGCGGGCTCTTGGCCGACCGCGAGAAGGTCGGGGGATCCACAACCGCCAACTCAAACTGGGGCCCGCGCCAGTCCGCGAGAAACTTGCGGGCCTCACTCCGAAAGGTGCGATGCCGCGAATGGTCATCGCTGCGGTTGAGATGGAGGTTCCGGCGGGTCCAGTCGAGATAGGTGTTGGAGAGGTCGACACTCACCGTTTCTGACGCACCCGCCGCCGCCGCCGCGACACTAAAACTTCCGGTGTAACAAAACAGGTTGAGGAACCGTCGGCTTTTGGCTTCCTCGGCCACGAGCTTGCGCGTCGTGCGGTGGTCGAGGAAGAGGCCGGTGTCGAGATAGTCGGAGAGATTCACTTCAAAGGCGAGCTCGCCTTCATGCACCGTGAGCGTGGCACCGCGTTCATCAAACTTCTCGTACTGCCCGCCATGCCGTTGCCGTCGCCGCATTTTGAGAAATGCCTGCGCGGGGGGCACGCCAAGTTCGGCGTTGGCCGCTTCGAGAATCTGCGACAGCCAGACATCATGTTCGATCTCCGTGCGGTCGTGCGGACGGTCATACTCCGCAGCATGCAGCCAACCCGCGTACCAGTCGATCGCAAGGGGGATCTCGGGAATGTCTCGGTCGTAGATACGGAAGGCTTCGATGCCTTGCCGGCGGGCCCATTTCGCGAGGTGCCGAAACCGCTTCGCAAGTCTGCGGCGGAAGTCTCCAATCTGGTCATCGACCGTGCGACTGCTCCGCAGGGCGTTTCCCGGAGGCGGCACTGCGTCCAAGGGTCCCGCAGGAGCCGCTTCGGTCGCAGGCCGCTCGCGTCGGCGGATGTCGGCCACGAGCAAACGGCAGTCGATCGGGCCATTCTTCAGCGGAAGCCGAAGCCTCGGTTTGAGCCCAAATTGCTTGGCGGCTGGCGTGTCGGGGGCAAGAACCGCGGCCTGCCATCCACCGAAGCGGGCAAACAGCCAGTCCGCAAGACGCCTGAAGATCACCCCTTCGCGGGCTGTTGGCAGCCTTTCGCCATAGGGAGGGTTGGTGACCACGAGCCCTGAGTCGGCCGGTGGCGTCACGCGGTCAAAAGCCTGCGTCGAGAAGGTCACCCAGTCGGCCACGCCAGCCCGCCGCGCATTCGCCTCCGCCACCCCCTGCATCCCAGGATCGAGATCGCTGCCCTGGAGCACACAGGCAGGCTGCCGCACCCGCGCCTCAAGTTCGGTCATGATCCGACGAAAGAGGTCGCGATCGCAGTCGCGAAATCGCAAGAAGCCGTGGTCGCCGCGGCGGGCTCGCGGAAGCCCCGGGGCGATGCCCGCCGCAGCCTGCGCCGCCTCGATCACAAACGTGCCCGACCCACTCATCGGGTCCACGAGCGCCAGCGGAAAATCGGCCTCAGGCGAAGAAGCTGCGGGCCAGCCTGCGATGGTGAGAATACCTGCTGCCAGCACTTCCGAGAGGGGGGCTTCGCCAGTGCTGGGTCGCCATCCGCGTTGGTGCAGCGAGCGACCGGAGCAGTCACGAAAGAGGGTGGCGGTCTGGCCTGCCAAGTGCAGGGCAAAGCGATGCGTCGCTCCGCGGAGCTGCACGTCGGGCCGCCACCCGCCCTGCTCCCGGAGCTGATCGACGATGGCATCCTTCACCAACTGGGCGGCGTAGAGGGAGTGGTTGAGAAAGGTGTCGTGCACCACCGCATCGATGCGGAGGGTGTTTCCACGTGCGAGCTGCCCGCCCCAGTCGATCGACGCGATCGCGTGGTAGAGCGCATCTTCGCTCGTCACGGCAAAGCGGCCCAAAGGCTCGAGCACTCGGATCGCCGTGCGGCACTCAAGCACGGCCCGGTAGAGCGTTTCAGTCGAGCCTGAGAACTCAACCGTTCGGCGGCCCACGGTGAGGTCATGGCCGCCAATCGCCTCCAACTCGGCGGCGAGCACGCGCTCTAGGCCGCCGAGGGTGCGGGCGGTCAGGCGTGGCGGGTCCTCGGGCGATGGCAGCGGCAGAGGCAAAACAGGATCAGCGAAGGCCATACCGCACCAGTTTGTTGAGTTCGATCAGCGTCACAGGAATCAGCGCCAGAACGAGGATCTTCGGCCAAGCTGCCGCGAGGCCATCAGTCACTTCGAAAACAGTCCGAAAGATCGGAAGCGAGACCACCGCAACCTGCAAGGCCGCCGAAATGAGTATCGCGAGGATCAGCATCGGATTCGCGAAGAAGCCTCGCACCGGCGCGATCGCCCGGTCGCTCCGACAGCCGATCGCAAAGAAGAGCTGGGCGAACGCGGCCACGCAAAAGGTGATCGAGCGGGCGGAGGCGGTCCGCTCGGGAGAGCCTCGGTACTCCATCCAATACGCCACCACGCAAACCGCGGCAATCAGCATCCCGTGCGCGAAAATCGTGAATCCTCGCTCGAGCGTGATCACCGACTCCCTTGGAGGCCGTGGCGCGCGGTGCATGATATCGGGCTCGGCGGGCTCCATCCCCAGCGCAAGGGCTGGCAGTCCGTCGGTCACGAGGTTGATCCACAAGATCTGGATCGCCAACAGGGGCACCGGCCAGCCTGCCGCCGCGGCCACAAACATCAAGAGCACCTCGCCGGCGTTGCACGCAAGGAGGTAGTGGATGAACTTCTGAATGTTGTCGTAGATGCCACGGCCTTCCTCGACGGCACTGACAATCGAGGCGAAGTTGTCGTCGGTCAGCACCATGTCGCTCGACTCTTTCGTGACATCGGTGCCAGTGATCCCCATCGCGATGCCAATGTCGGCGGCCTTCACGGCTGGAGCGTCGTTGACGCCATCCCCGGTCATCGCCACCACATCGCCTCGGCGTTTCCAGGCATTGACCACGCGGAGTTTGTGCTCGGCCGAAACCCTCGCATACACCGAGATCGAGTCGACACGGGCGGCGAGTTCACTGTCCGAGAGGTGGTCGAGCGCCTCGCCGGTGAGCACCGCGCCGGCAGCCTCTGCCGAATCGCCGTCAATCATCTGCAGTTCACGGGCAATCGCGTGCGCGGTGGCTGGATGGTCACCGGTGATCATCACCGGGCGGATGCCCGCGGTACGGCAGGTGGCCATCGCCGTCCGCACCTCGTCGCGAGGTGGGTCAATCATCCCCACGATTCCCACAAACACGAGATCCCGCTCGGCGTCCTCTCCCTCCACGCTTGCCACATGCTCGCGCGAGGCAAACGCCAACACCCTCAGAGCATCCGAGGCCATGCGTGCATTCGCCTCGCGGATCTCCGTGCGACGCGGATCGCTCAGCGGCACCACCACACCATGCCTCCGCTCTGCCACGCACTTCGCGAGGAGCACTTCGGGAGCTCCCTTGGTGTACATCACGGGGCCGTGCTCTCCGTCGATCACCACCGACATCGACTTCCGCTCGGAGTCGAATGGAATCTCGAAGACCACCTTGCCACGGCTGCCGGGATCGATGCCTGCTTTCATTGCAACCGAGATCAGCGCTCCTTCGGTGGGATCACCCACCACCTCCCACGCATCTCCCTCCCCCCGAGGAGACACTTTCGCGTTGTTGCACCAGGCAGCGATCCTCAGCAGATGACTCACATCGGGATCTGCTTTGACATTCACCGGCTCATCCTCCTCGCCGCCACGGACAAAACGGCCGTGGGGTGAGTAGCCTGAGCCAGACACGTGGAGCCGGCCTCCCGCTGTTTCGATCTCGCGGACCGTCATCTCATTGCGTGTCAGGGTGCCGGTCTTGTCCGAGCAGATCACAGTCACGCTGCCGAGCGTTTCCACACTCGGCAACTTTCGCACCAAAGCGTTGCGGGCCACCATTCGCTGCAAGCCAATGGCGAGCACGAGGGTGACCACCGCCGGCAGTCCCTCGGGAACAGCAGCCACGGCGAGGCTGGCCGAGAGCAGGAGCAGCTCAAAGAAGTTCTGCTCACCCCGCCAGGTCTCAAGGCCAAAGATGATCGCCACAATCGCCAGACAGACCACAATCAGGATCCTGCCAAGCTCGGCCAACCGTCGCTGCAGGGGCGTGGTCTCTGGGTGCCAGCGGGCGAGCATGCCCGCGATATGCCCTAGTTCGGTCTGCATGCCCGTGGCGACGATCACCGCCGTGCCATGGCCTCCGGACACCACCGTCCCCGAGTAGACCATTGTGCGTCGATCCCCAAGCGGTGTCGCTTCGGGAAGCAGCGCGTGGGCATCTTTTTCCGTGGGCACACTCTCGCCGGTGAGTGCGGCCTCCTCCACCCGCAGGCTAAATGCCTCCAGCAACCTCGCATCCGCAGGCACATGGTCTCCCGCCTCGAGTTCGATCACATCGCCAGGCACGAGGTCCGCAGCCGGCACTCCCATCAGCTGCCCACCGCGGAGCACCTTGGCGAGAGGCGCAGAAAGTTTTTGAAGCGACGCCAGGGCTCGCTCCGCCCGGGCTTCCTGGACGTAACCGATGACACCGTTCACGCCCACGATCGCGAGGATGGCGGCGGTGTCGACCCACTCCTTGAGCACACCTGAGATGATGGCCGCCACGATCAGGATCCAGACCACAAGATCCTGAAACTGCGCCACCACGCGTTTCCAGGCAGGGGTCGGCGGCTCTTCCGCGAGGGTATTGGAGCCAACCTCGGCAAGCCGGTGGCGAGCGTCGTCGAAGCTGAGGCCGTCGGTCGCCGACACGTTCTGCCGCGAGAGAACCTCTGCTGCCGAGAGGGCATACCAGTTCTGTCGCTCCTCTCGCTGCAGCTGATCACTCACTGCTGGTGCTTCTCCTGATCTCGTGTGACCTTCGCGCCCTCATGCTTCAGTATCGGGCCTCCCTCTACGAAAGTCGAAACACCATGAGGAATGCCCCTCCGAGCACGAGCAGCATCAGCATCGCGTCGGGTTCAACCAGCCGCTTCCGTCGCTCCAGGGAATAGAGTTGGCCAAGCACGGCGATCACCGTCGCGAGAATCACCGCCAGTGCCGACGCTGCATGGGCAGGGTTCGCTGCCGAGAAGAGCGGGCCGTCGTGCATCGCATCGAGTGGGGCAAAGAGCACCATGTTAAAGGCGTTGCTCCCAAACACATTCCCCACCACAAGATCGAACGCTCCCACACGAATCGCGGTGATGCTCGCCACAAGTTCCGGCAACGATGTGGCCAAAGCCACAAGTGTGGTGCCGACGAAGGTGCGGCCAAGCCCGGATCGATCGGCAAGTTCGCCTGCTGTCTCCGCCAGCCGCGGCCCAACCACCACGAGCACCACCGTCGCCACCAGAAAAATGGCCGCTGGCCGCCAGAGGCCAGCCCAGCCATGCGATGCGGTTTCCGCGGGAGCCGCGGATGCAGCCGCCGCTTGCTCTGCGGCCTCGGCCGCAGCTCGGGCCGCAATCCGCTGATTGATAAAGATCATGCGTGCCCCCAGGGCATAGGCGATGAGCATCGCCCACGACCACCCGCCGACATTGAGAAATGTGACGGCAGGCAGCCGGTCGGCAGTGAGCACCGCCAGGCCCACGAGTGCGGTGAGGCCGATCGAGAGGGTGCCGGAGAGTGCATGCGAGGCCGCCTGCCGAGACAACATCCCACCGCGGGAGCGGACTGCCAGGTCGAGCATGGCCAGGATCAGCAGGTTCATCAGGCTGCTGCCCAGCAGATCCCCGATCGCAAGATCCGCCAGGCCGTGACGAATCGCCGAGATGTCGACGGAGAGTTCTGGCAGGCTCGTGGCGCCCGCAAGCAGCAGGCTTCCCACGAGCAGCCTGCCGAGCCTCGTGATCTCCGCGATCCGATCCGCCGAGAGGGCAAGAGCAGTGCCGGCCGCCGCCACCACTACCGCGAAACCTAGAAACTGAAAAACCAGTTCGGTCATGGCGTGTGCTCAGTGGTGCCAGCCACCGCCCACACCGGCAACACACGGCCGGCTCGTTGGTGGCCGTTTAGGCGTCGGGGAAACGGTCTTGGATCGCCTGAACAGCGAGCGGTGTTTCCCTCTGGGCTGCCATCGCCCGCACCACCGCCTCCGCAGCAGGCATCGTGGTGATGCAGGGCACGCCGTGCATCACGCTGGCCGCGCGAATCCGCCCTTCGTCCGTGCGAGCTCCCTTGCCTCGCGGCGTGTTCATGATCAGCTGCACGCGGCCATCGATCAAAAAGTCGATGAGGTTGGGGTGCCCTTCTTGCAGTTTTTTCACCACCTCAACAGGCACTCCTGCTGCGGCAAGAGTGCGTGCAGTGCCGGATGTTGCAATCAGATTAAAGCCAAGCTTTTGCAGCCGCCTGGCGACATCGACCATCGCCTCCTTCGCCTGCTCGCGGGCCACGCTGATGAAGATCGTGCCGGACTCCGGCAGCGTGGTGCCAGCCGCCAACTGCCCCTTGGCAAACGCCACACTAAAAGTGTCGGCGACTCCCATCACCTCGCCCGTGCTCCGCATCTCGGGACCGAGCACGATATCGACACCAGCAAACTTCACGAACGGGAAAACGCTTTCCTTCACGCTCACATGTGCGGGCTGCGGATCGGCCGTGACGCCTTGGTCGGCGAGCGACAGCCCCGCCATCGCCTTGACCGCCACCTTCGCGACCGGCAGCCCGGTGGCCTTGGCCACAAAAGGTACGGTGCGGCTGGCCCGAGGATTGGCCTCGATCACATAAATCTGCGGCTCACCGTCTTCCTTCTTCACGGCAAACTGCACGTTCATCAGACCAACAACGCCAAGGCTGCGAGCCATGGAGGTGGCCGCGGACTTAATCCTGTCGACAAGTTCGGGGGCGAGCGAGTGCGGAGGAATCGCGCAGGCAGAATCGCCCGAGTGCACACCCGCCTCTTCGATGTGCTCCATCACGCCGGCGATGATCACCTGCTCGCCATCGCAGATGCAGTCGACATCGCACTCAATCGCATCTTCCAGGAAGCGATCGATCAGCACCGGCTGTCCCTGCGCCACCGCAAAGGCCTCGGCCACATACCGCTCAAACTGGGTGTGGTCGTAGCAGATTTCCATCGCCCGCCCACCGAGCACGAAGCTCGGACGCACGAGGCTCGGGAAGCCGATCCGTGCCACCTCACGGCGTGCCTGCTCAAGCGTCTTGGCGATCCCGCTTGCCGGCTGCTTCAGCCCAAGGCGATCGAGAAGATCACGAAACTTTTCTCGGTCTTCCGCCATCTCGATCGTGTCGACCGAGGTGCCGATGATGGGCAGCCCTGCCGACGCGAGAGCCCTCGCGAGGTTCAGAGGCGTTTGACCACCCAACTGCACGATCACTCCATCAGGTTTCACCCGATCGGCGATGTTGAGCACGTCTTCACAGGTGAGCGGCTCAAAGAAGAGGAGGTCACTGGTGTCGTAGTCGGTGCTGACGGTCTCCGGATTGGAGTTGACCATCACGCTCTCGATGCCCATTTCACGCAGTGCAAAACTCGCATGGCAGCAGCAGTAGTCAAACTCGATGCCCTGACCTATGCGGTTGGGGCCGCCGCCAAGGATCATCACCCGCTTCTTTCCTGCGGGCTTCGGGGGCACCTCGTCTTCGCTCTCCCACGTTGAGTAGAAGTAGGGCGTCTCTGCCTCAAACTCCGCCGCGCACGTATCCACGGCTTTGTAGGTGGCCACCACGCCCTGCTTCAACCGTTGCTCACGCACATCCAGCTCCGTCACCGTGAGCATGGTGGCGAGCTGGCGATCGGAGAAACCCGCCTGTTTCGCCTTCCGCATCAGCGGCGCGTCAACGGCAGCAAGGGACTTTTTGGCGCGAATCTCTTCCTCAAGTTCAACGATCTGAGCGAGTTGATCAAGGAACCAGAGATCGATCTGCGTCATCTCGTGCAGTTCGTCGATGGAGAGCCCCGCCTTAAGGGCGTACCGCAGATACCAGACACGATCGGGGTCGGCCACCGCCACCCGCGCCTTGATGTCATCGAGCGCCGGCTGCTTGGAAGTGCCCCAGAGATCCTTGCCGTCGCTGCCAAAGCCAAAGGCTCCCACCTCAAGACCACGCAGCGCCTTCTGAAACGCTTCCTTAAAGGTGCGGCCAATCGCCATCGTCTCGCCCACGCTCTTCATCTGCGTGGTCAGGCGGCTGTCGGCCTCTGGAAACTTCTCAAAGGCAAACCGCGGCACCTTCACAACGACGTAGTCGATCGAGGGCTCAAAGCAGGCCTTCGTCTTTTGCGTGATGTCGTTGGGAAGCTCGTGCAACCGCCAACCGACTGCCAACTTCGCGGCGATCTTGGCGATCGGAAACCCGGTGGCCTTGCTGGCGAGCGCCGAAGAGCGGCTCACGCGAGGATTCATCTCGATCACGATCATGCGACCGTTCTCGGGATGCACGGCGAACTGGATATTGGATCCACCCGTCTCCACGCCGATGGCACGGATCACAGCGAAACTCGCGTCCCGCATGCGTTGGTACTGGCGGTCCGTCAGCGTCATCGCCGGAGCGATGGTGATCGAGTCGCCGGTGTGGATTCCGCAGGGGTCAAAGTTTTCGATGGCGCAGATGATGACAGCGTTGTCGTCCGCATCACGCATCACCTCCATCTCGTACTCTTTCCAGCCGAGAATGGACTCCTCAACGAGCACCTCGCCCACCGGCGAGAGGTCGATCCCCCGCTGCACCTTGGCGTCGAAGTCGCCCTTATTGAAGGCCACGCCCGATCCGGAACCGCCAAGCGTGAAACTTGGTCGGATCACAGCAGGCAGGCCGATCTCAGCGAGCACCTCGCGAGCCTCCGCCAAGGACTTCACGGTGCGGCCGCGGCAGGTCTCCAGGCCACACTTCTCCATGGTGGCTTTGAAGAGTTCTCGCTCTTCGGCCCGAGCGATGACGTCGGCCTTAGCGCCGATCATCTCGACGCCGTGCTTCTCGAGAATGCCTCGATTCGCGAGTTCCATCGCCAGGTTAAGGCCGGTCTGCCCGCCCAGGGTCGGCAGGATGGCATCGGGCTTTTCAACCTCGATCACCTTTTCCAGAGCCTGCCAAGTGAGCGGCTCGATGTAGGTGCGGTCGGCAGTGCCAGGATCGGTCATGATCGTGGCAGGATTGGAGTTCACCAGCACGACCCGGTAGCCATCCTCGCGGAGAGCCTTGCAGGCCTGGGTGCCGGAATAGTCGAACTCGCAGGCCTGACCAATAACGATCGGACCTGAACCGATGAGCAGAATCGTGTGAAGGTCGTCGCGGCGTGGCATGAAATCAGAACGTACCATCCACCCTCGGCCGGCTTCAACGAACGGCTACAATCCACGTGTGAAACGTGTGAAAATGATTCTTCTCCCATGAGAGCCGACAGATGCCCGCCACCCCAGCCCTCGACACGCTCCGAGAAACCCTCCCTGACGAACTGAAAGATCTCCGCCTCAACCTCTCCAGCGTTTTTGGCGGCGAACACCTCTCGGCGGAGCAGGCGTTGGGGGTGGCGATTGCCGCAGCCCACTTTGACCGCTGCCCCCGCCTAGCCGAGGCACTCGTCTCCGACCTTCAGGCGGCCTGCCCAGAAGCCGCCGCCGCAGTGGCCTCCGACGCGATCGCCGCCGCGGGGCTGATGGGCATGAACACCGTCTACTACCGCTTTCGTCACATGGTGGGGAAAGAGAGCTACGGTTCGCGGCCAGCGAGGCTGCGGATGACCCGCATCGCCCAGCCTGCGACGGACAAGGCCACGTTTGAGCTGATGAGCCTGGGCTGCGCCGCGATGGCGGGCTGCGAAGCCTGCATCCAGAATCACGAAGGCAGCCTCGTGAAGCTGGGGGTGAGCGAAGATGCCTGCCACGACGCGGTGCGAATAGCCGCCGTCGTGCGAGGTGGAATCATTGGCCTGGCCTGATTTTTCCGTCGTTTTTCGGCCACCGTGGGCTTGCGCCCCGCCTTTCACCTACTCTAAGCGGGTCCTTGTGCGGGGTTTGGCTCTTGCCGGTGAGTGCACCCCCTGCCTACGCTCCCGCCACGTGCATCCTTCCCGCCCGATTACAGAGCCTTCATGTCTGAGATCCTCACCGCCCCCCGACGATCACGCTTCGGGCAAGCCACCGGGTTTCACTTGGCGGGCATCGGCAGCAGTGTTCCCGACAACGTGGTCACGAATGCCGATCTCGCCAGACTTGGGTGCGATGCGGAATGGATCGAGACCCGCTCGGGGATTCGCGAGCGGCGGCATGCCCCTCCAGGGATGGCCACCAGCGACTTCGCCACTGCCGCGGGCGAGGCCGCGATCGCCATGGCTGGCATCGACCGTAGCACCATCGACCTGCTCGTGCTGGGCACCTTCACCCCCGACATGCTGCTCCCTTCCACGGCGTGCATGGTCCAGGAACGCCTGGGGCTCGACTGCCCCGCCATGGATGTCACCGCGGCCTGTGCGGGCTTCGTGTACGGGTTGGTCACCGCAGCCCAGTTTTTGGGATCGGGATCGCATGAACGGGTGCTCGTGATTGGGGCCGACACCAACAGCCGTGTCGTCAGCCCCAACGACATCAAGACGTGGCCTCTCTTCGGTGATGCGGCGGGGGCTGTGGTTCTCGAACGGCACACCGCAGCCGCCCACGACGCGACGAAGGGACTCCTCGCCTACGCCCTTGGCTCAGACGGCCGTGGGGCCGACTTGCTGATCTGCCCGATGAGTGGATCTCGCGAACCTGTCTCCGTGGAAGGTGCCGCTTCCGGCAGGCAGTTCATGCAGATGGACGGCCGAGCGGTCTTCAAGTGGGCCATTCGGCTCGCCGAACAAAACATCCGCGACGTGGTGGAGAAATCGGGGATCCCGCTCGACGCGATCGACCTGTTTGTCCTCCATCAAGCGAATGCCCGCATCCTTGAGGGCGTGCGGATGGCTTTGGACCTTCCGCCAGAAAAGGTCTTCATGAACCTCGACCGGTTTGGCAACACCTCCAGCGGCTCGATCCCCCTCGCCATGGATGAGGCGTGGCGGACGGGTCGGATCGGCCCAGGAAGCACCGTGGCGGTCTGTGGGTTCGGTGGCGGGCTGGCGTGGGGCTCGGCCGTGTGGCGGCTCTGAACGCACCCAGCCTGTGAACTCTAGGAGAGACGACGATGGCGACTGCCGACGCACCCCGCCCCAAGACCCTCCCCGCCCGAGCCGATGTGGCGGTGGCCGACACGTGGGACCTCGCGAGCCTTTTCGCCAGTGATGCGGAGTGGGAAACAGCCCTCGCCGCCTGGGAGTCCAGGATTCCCAACTTTGACTTATTCGTGGGTAGCTTGGGTTCATCGGCCGAGCGGCTCGCCGAGGCACTGCAGTGCGACCTCGACTTCGACCGCGAAGGAGACCGTCTGGGCACTTATGCGTTTCTGCGGGCCGCGGAAGACCAACAGGGCCAGCAGGCACAGCGTATGGTGGGCCGCTTTCAGCATGTTGCCACACGTGCCGGAGAACGCGCGAGCTTCCTCCGGCCAGAGATCCTCGCGATCCCCGCCACCACGCTCGATGCCTGGCTCACCACCGACACACTCGCTCCCTACCGGCTGATGCTGGAGAGGCTCGTGCGGGTGCGTCCGCACGTGCTGAGCGAACCGGAAGAAAAGATCCTGGCCATGCAGGGCACCTTCGCAGGCACGGCCTCGAAGGTATTCCGGCAGCTCACCGATGCCGACATGACGTTCGGGAGCCTCACCAACGGCAACGGAGACGAGGTCCAGCTCTCGCATGCGAGCTTCATGACGCTGCTGCACGACAAGGTGCCAGCCGTGCGGAAGCAGGCCTTCCACCAGTACTACGACGTCTTTGAAGCCCACGACCACACCCTCGCGGCCACTCTCTCCGGCTCGATGGAGCGAGACGTCTTCTCCGCCAAAGTGCGGCACTATCCGTCGGCGATCGAAGCCGCCCTGTTCAATGACAACGTGCCTCTCTCGGTGTACGACAGCCTGATCGAGGCGGTGCACCGCCACCTGCCTGCCCTTCATCGCTACTACGCCCTACGCAAGCGGGTGCTCGGGCTCGACGAGATCCACCACTACGACACCTATGTGCCGCTGGTGACCGACCTCGAGAAGCGGCACACCTGGGATGAAGCGGTCGGCATCATCATCGAAGCCCTCCAACCGCTCGGTGACGAATACTGCAGCCGCCTCGAGCAGGGGCTCCGGGGCCGCTGGTGCGATCGCTACCCCAACGCAGGCAAACAGTCAGGGGCGTTTAGCAGCGGCACGTTCGACTCCGACCCATACATCCTGATGAACTTTGAGGAAGAGGTGATCGAGCATGTGTTTACGCTCGCCCACGAGGCGGGTCATTCCATGCACACCCGCTACTCCGCCGACAACCAGCCTTATCAGTATTCGGGCTACACCATCTTTGTGGCGGAGGTGGCCAGCACCTTCAACGAGCAACTGCTCTCCCAGCTCCTCCTCAAGCGGGCGACCAATGACCGCGAACGAGCCGCCATACTCGTCAGGGAAATCGACGCCATCCGTGGCACGATCGTGCGGCAGACGATGTTTGCGGAGTTTGAGAAGCTCGCCCACGCCTCCGTGGAGGCAGGTGAGCCGCTGACGCTCGAACGGATCCGCTCGCTCTACCGTGGTCTCCTTGATGCCTACTTCGGGCCCGGTTTCGCCATCGACAGCCAACTGGAACTGGAAGCCCTGCGGATCCCGCACTTCTACAGCGCGTTCTACGTCTACAAGTACGCGACCGGCCTCTCGGCCGCGATCTCCCTCTCGCGGCGCGTGTTGGAGGGAGGCCAGGCAGAACTCGACGCCTACCTGGGCTTCCTCAAGAGCGGCGGCTCCAAGTGGCCCCTCGATCTGCTCCGAGACGCCGGCGTCGACCTCGAAAAGCCCGAGCCTGTGGCCACTGCTCTCGACCACTTCGGCAGCCTCGTCAGCCAACTCGAAGGCCTGCTGTAGCCACCTCGCCCAGGACAAGCGAGCAGCGAGCCCCAGCCGACTCGTCGGCGTAGGTGGCAAGCGAAGGCAGGATGCCGAGAGCGCAGCCACCTTCGAGCGAGCCAAGGCCAGGGATGGCCGAGGGACGCGTCCGGCGGGGCAGCTCGGGCTCGCCGCTCGCCTCCGTTACGTCGTCTCTTCCGGGCTACCGCGAACCAGTTCCACCAGCGACCGCACCATCACGCCCGTGCCCCCTCCATCGCACCACGGCTTCGGCTTGTCGGCAAACGCCGGCCCGGCAATGTCGATGTGTGTCCAAGGGGTGCTTCCCACAAATCGTTCCAGGAACTTCGCCGCCGTGATCGCCCCGCCCCAGCGCCCGTCCCCCACGTTCTTGATGTCGGCGACATCGCTCTCGATCTGAGCGTCGTAGTGCCGAAACATCGGCATCTGCCAGACAGGCTCACCGGCAACCTTCGCCGCGGCAAGGAGTTGGTCGCAGCTGGCCTGATCGTTGGTAAACAGGCCCGCCACATCGTGCCCGAGGGCCACCATGCAGGCCCCAGTCAGCGTCGCCGCATCGATGATCCGCGCGGGTGAAAGCCCTCGCACCACATCGAGGACGTCCGCCAACACGAGCCGCCCCTCCGCATCGGTGTTGTGGACTTCGATCGTCACGCCGTTGCGGGCGGTCAACACGTCCCCGACTTTGTAGGCGGCGGGGCCGGTCATGTTTTCCACCAACCCCATCGCAGCAACCACATCCACAGGCAGCTTCAACGAAGCGATCGTGGCGATTGCCCCGAGCATCGTGGCAGCCCCCGCCATGTCGCACTTCATGCCCATCATGGAATCGGCGGGCTTGAGTGACAGGCCACCCGAGTCGAAGGTGACGCCCTTGCCAACGAGCGCCAGTTCAGGAGCCCCGTCACGGCGGCCAGGGCCACGGTAGCGCATGATCACCAGCCGCGGAGGCCGGCTGCTCCCACGGGAAACAGCAAGGAGCGCGCCACAGTTTTCTTTCGCCAGCCGGTTTTCGTCCCAGACCTCAATGTCGATCCCCAGGTGGCCTGCCACTGCGGAGGCCTCTTCCGCAAATGCCTGCGGATACATGTCTTCCGGGGCGAGGTTCACGAGTCGCCGTGTGAGGTTGATCCCGTCACCAAGTTGCTGGCCACGTTCCACGGCATCCGGTGGAGCGGCCAGCCACACCGTGGTGCCAAAGCGGCTGCGTTTCTTTTCTTTGCGATACAGATCCTGCCCGACCATTCCCACGCAGGAGCCAGCGACCGCATGTTCGAGCTGTCGTGTGGTCCACGTGCCGTCGGCGAGAAATGCCACCGTCCCTCGCTTGCGGGCAGCGAGCGTCTTCGCGGCCGACGCCGCCGCGCGGTAGATCACCCCGGTATCGAGGTCCTCGCGCTTCCCCAGACCGACCACCAGCAACTGGCCGGCCTTGATACCGGTAGGGGCGAGGATGGGCACGCACTCGCAGGCCTTCCCGGTAATCTCTCCTGCGGTCGCCAGCCGTGCGATCACGCCGCCCACCGCCCCATCCACCGCGGCTACAGCCCCCTCACCGATGCCTCCCTCCGTGGCAAACACGACCAGCGCCTCGGCCTCACAGGCCTCCGGCAGCATCGCCGACTCTGCCACCATCCGTGTCTGGCTCGCCTGGCTTGTGAACTCGCTCATCGTCCGCATCTCTCCTGCGTAAAGGGGTTGGGGTCGACACAGCATAGCCAACTCACCGCCTGGCACGGCCTCCTAGCACTTTCGGGCACGTGCGGTACGATGACGCCTAGGCGGACCCTTCTGGAGATAAAGTGATGCGTTCAGCTCGAACGGCGGGACTGGTCTGCGCGCTTGCGATGTTGCCGGTCTCCTTTGCCCACGCCGATGACGTTGCCGCCACCCTCAACGGGGGTGACACCGCCTGGATGATCGTGGCCACGGCGCTCGTCCTGTTTATGACGTTACCCGGCCTTTCGCTGTTCTACGGCGGACTCGTCCGAAGCAAGAACGTGCTCTCCGTGCTGATTCAGTGCCTCGCCATGGCAGGTGTGATGAGCCTCTTGTGGGTGGCTTACGGCTACAGCCTTGCGTTCACCCCCGGCGGGGCTGAGGGGAGTAGCCAGCAGGCCATCATCGGCGGCACCAGCAAACTGTTTCTCCGCGGCGTCACCGTCGACTCTCTGACCGGCACGATTCCAGAATCCCTGTTTGTCGCGTTCCAGATGACCTTCGCAATCATCACCCCAGCGCTGGTGGTCGGCGCCTTCGCCGAACGCATGCGCTTTTCAGGCATGCTGGTTTTCTCGGTGATCTGGTTCACCTTTTCCTACCTGCCGATCTGCCACATGGCCTGGGCTGGTGAAGGCGCGCTCTTTCATTCATGGCGCGTGATCGACTTCGCAGGTGGCACCGTCGTGCACGTCAACGCGGGCATCGCAGGCCTCGTGACCTGCCTGATGGTCGGTGCACGCCGCGGGTTTCCTCGTCAGCCGATGCGACCCCACAACCTTCCGTTGGCCGTGATGGGCACCGGCATGCTGTGGGTGGGCTGGTTTGGCTTCAATGCAGGAAGTGCCTTGGCCGCCAATGGCCAGGCGGCGATGGCGTTGCTCGTAACCCACCTCTCGGCGGCTGCGGCTGCGACCACGTGGATGCTGATCGAGCTGTGCTTCCACCGCAAAGCCTCCGCCCTTGGCGTGGCCACGGGAGCGGTGGCGGGACTGGTGGCCATCACCCCTGCGAGCGGCAACGCCGGACCACTCGGCGCGATCGGGCTGGGAGTGGTGTCGGCTCTCGTGTGCTACTGGTCCGCCACGTCGCTCAAGCACCGGTTCCAGTATGACGACAGCCTCGATGTGTTCGGGGTGCATGGCATCGGTGGCATTGTGGGCGCGGTGCTCACAGGTGTCGTCGCCGCACCGGCCCTCGGCGGCTCTGGCATCAACCACGACTCGATGCTGACTCAGGTTTGGTGGCAGACGGCGAGCGTCGTGGTCACCGCGGTCTGGAGTGCGGTGGTTTCTGTGATCGCATTTGCGATCGCCAAACGGGTCGCGGGAATGCGTGTCGCGCCGGAAGTCGAGCAAATGGGCCTCGACCTTTCCGAACACAAAGAGCAGGCCTACGAGATCTACTGATCGATCGCGGGCAACTCTGCTTCGGCACCACCGACCAGCGAGAGCAGCACGGGCAGCACGACGAGGTTGCCCACCAGCCCTCCAGCCAGGGTGAGACACGAAAGAGCCCCGAACGACACGGTGGGGATAAACCCACTGGTGCAGAGGGCAAGAAACCCCACGACCAGGGCGAGTGTGGAAAACACGATCGCTCGACCGGCCGTTTGGTGGGCCACGCTGAGCGCCACGTCCACCGAGTGCCCCGCATCACGCCGTCGGCGAAATGCCGTGACGTAGTGAATCGAACTATCGACGGAGAGCCCCATCGACACCGCCGCGATCATCGCTGTGCCCATGTTGATAGGCTGTCCAAGCCAGCCCAAGATGCCGAGCACAAAGAAAATCGGGAGGGCATTGGGCACGAGCGTGAGCCCCCCGAGCACTGGGCTCCGAAACGCAATGGAGAGCATCGTGAAGATGCCGACGGCGGCGAGGCCGAACGTAAACCACTGATCGGTGATCATCCTTTCCACGAGCTGCGCGAGCAGCACAAAGAAGCCGGTCACTTCGCCGCGGTGGCCATCGAGGTTTGCCGGAAACGATTCAAGCGCCAGTCGCCGAACGTCCTCGATCACCTTTCGCTTCGCTTCTGCCGGCTGCCGCTCGCGAGCCCGCAGCATCACCCGAAGCCATGTCGACCCATCGTTGGGGTCCTCACCGACAAGTGCAGACGCCAGTTGGGGCAGTTGGCCCCGTAGCCCCGTGATGGCCTGGCCAAGGAGCCAGTTCCCCGCAGAAGACGACGCCAACTCTCGGGCAGGAACTGGTGAGACCGCATCGATCACATCCACCAGGCTGAGCACCTTCGTCAGCGCCGGCTGAGGGCCCTCGGGTGTGTCGACCACGAGGCCGCGGAGTTTCTCCTCAAACAGGGCAAGAGACGTGAGGAGCGTGCCGTCGATCCCGTTGGAGGCAGGCACAAGCACATCCCACACCCCCGCGCCTCCAAGTTTGGTTTCAACACGATCGTAGGCCGATACGATGGGGCTGCTGTCGCGAAAGTTCTTGGTGAAATCGGTCTCCACCGTGAGCCTGGCCATGCCTGAAACGGCAACGACAACGATCACTCCAGTGGTCAGGAGGATCGTGCGGGGGCGGGCAACGATCCGTTGCACAACGCGATCGAGCAGATGCTCCAAGGCGCCTTCACCGAGAACACGCTGCGGATCGGCGTCAAAGCGACCGGCAAGCGCGAGGAAGGGGACCAGCAGGAGCACCGCCACCAACACCAGCCCTGCGCCAAGCGCCGTCATGATGCCAAAGTCATGCACCGGCCCCACACGACTGGCGATCAGCGAACCGAAGCCAATCATGTCGGTGGCGATCGCCCCTGCGACGGGCCACAGCAGCCGAGCGAACGTGTGCTGCATCGCGACCGCAGGCTCCCGCCCCGCCTCGCGCTGCCGGCGGTATTCCACGATGAGGTGTGTCACCGTCGCGATCCCCACCACCGTGATCATCGCGGAGAGCATGGTGGACACCATCGTGAGTTTCACTCCCGCCAACGCCAACACGCCTCGCGTTGTCCAGAGGGCCATCACCACCACCGCCAAGGGCACGACGACCCATCGCACGCTGCGAAAGAGCACAAGGATCACGCCGCCGGCCAAGAGGCCTGCGGCCGTGCCAAGCAGGTTGCCATCTCGGCGCAGCATGGCAAAACCGTCGCGGACCATCACGGGCTCACCTGCCACCAGGCCTGCGGGCAGCTCTGCCATCACCGATCGGATCTGATCAATGGTGTCGTCACGTGTTGCCTCGTTCTCTGCCCAAGACACCGCCAACACGCAGGCAATGCCCACCGTGCGGTGATCCGCTCCCACGACATATCCTTCCATCAGTTCCACCACCCGGCCCGCCATGGGCAGAGTCTCGGTGTCAATGATGCGCCGGCCGAGGGGCGTCTCGGTCAGGCTCGTCGCCGACGCCACACCTGGAATCTCGGCGAGACGCGCCGTGACGCCTCGCAGCCGCTCAAGACCTGCCGGGGTGAACAGTTCCGCGTCGTCGTACACCGCAAGGACCAGTTCGCTGGAACCAAACGTGCGGGCGAGTCGTTCGTACGGCGGTAAGGCTGGGTCGGCGCGATCGAACATGGACGCGATCGACTGCGAGAACTCAAGCCTCCGTGCTTGGTCGACCGCCGCCACCACCAGCAGCAGGGCCACACTCGCCAGCGGCACTCGCCAGCGAACGAGCCACGCCGCCAGCCAACCCGCGCCTGGCGGCATGAAGCCCTCAGTGAGGGCTGCCGCTTCTCCACGTTCTTCCGACATCCGTTTCGCCGTCGCTCTGTGAGTCGTCCTTGACCGCCCTCGCGTCGTACCCGACGTCGCGTGGGACTTCCTGAGAGAGAGGGTACCCGACCGCTGCGAGAGATTCCGCAGACTACCTACCACTCCTCCCAAACCGCCTGTTTTCGCAGCCTGCCCAACCTTGACCGCCGCGCGGCAGCACTTCTATAGTCCCCAGCCATTTTGACGCAGCCGCGCAGGGAGTCGACACCTGCGAGCTCACCATATGCCTTTTACCGCGTGAACCTCATCCTTCACCTCGCACGACCTCCGTCACCGCCTCATGCACACATGAGACGTCGACTGCTGCGCAGCACACTCGCGCTCGCGTGCCTGGGGGTGCTGTGGGCGTCGATGCGCGTGGCGGTTGCCGAAGATCCTCTGCCACCACCGAGTTCGCCCGCAGGTGCGCTCGCCTCGCTCCCAGCCCGAGGCCTGGCATCCGCCATCGCCGAAGCAGGGCAGATCGAGGTGCCGGCAGTCGATCCCGCTGAACGGCTCACGATTCGCGCCGGGCAGGCGTCGCGATGGACAGAGGGTTCCTACGACGTCTGGCACCTCACGGCCGGTGCGACGATTACCCAGGGATCGACCACGGCCACGGCGCACGAAGCGGTGATCTGGATTGAGCAGCAACCCCTTGACGTCGGGGGTTTTGACAGCGACGCAGGAAATGGGCCACCCGTTCGCAGCGTGCTGGTGCGGATGGCAGGCAGCGTGGAGGTTCACGCTGGAGATGCGTCCGCGGCAGCGATTCGTGGCCCGAGTTGGGCGGGGCGTTTCTGGACATTCCGCGATCCCGTCCTCGACTTCACGAGCGTTGTGCCTCCCCCTGGCACCCCAGTCCAGTACGACGGTGCTGTGGCGGGCGCCGGATTCAATGGCGATCCCGAAGCGGCCCTGGCTGCCGCCACGGACAACGCCGTTTCGCTCACGTCAGGCGAAGCCCCATCCGACGAGGTGGAGTTCCTGCCGCCACTTGGCTCCGACGAAGACGACGTCAGCCAGGCGCAGTTCACCGAGTTTGCTCCAGCGGGCCCCGCGCAGGTCGGCACGACGGTGTCGGTCAGACGGCTGCGTGCCTTCCCACGCTCGAGCATGCCCCTCAACGTGCAGTGGTACCCAAGCCCCGGCGGTGGTGAATGGGTGGCCGTGATCACGTCCGGCGTCAACCTGGTGATCGATGGTGTCGATCCCGCTGGGCCACTCGACCTTTCCGCAGACCGGCTGGTGATCTGGACGCAAGCCAACGAGCAGCCCTCGCTCGATGGCTCGACAGGCCAGGCGGCGGATGCCCCCATGGAAATCTACATGGAAGGCAACGTGATCTTCCGCCAGGCCCAACGGGTCGTCGAGGCGGTGAGCATGTACTACGACGTGCCACGCAGCTCGGGTGTGATCACTGGCGCGACCGTGCTCACGCCCGTCAACAACTACTCGGGGCTCGTGCGATTGCGGGCCGATGTGCTGCGGCAGGTCAACCGCAGCGAGTTTGTGGCACAGCACGCTGGCCTCACCTCCAGTCGCCTCGGCATGCCCACGTGGGAATTCCGGGCTCGCGAAATGACGTTCACCGACGAGCAGGTGCCGCTTCCTGGGCCCTTTGGCGAGACGTTGGTCGACCCGGCAACAGGCGAACCCGCAGTCGAACACCAGCAGTACATCACCAGCCGGGGCAACACCGTGCAGCTGATGGGGATGCCGATCCTCTGGTGGCCCGTGCTTGCCACCAACGCCAAGAAGCCAACCTTCTACATCAACAACGCCCAGATCAAGAACGACCAGATCTACGGCACCCAGTTGCTCACCAGCTGGGATGCCTTCCAGGTCTTTGGTTGGCAGCGTGCCCCCGATGGTGTCGACTGGGACTTCGACGTCGACTACCTCAGCCTCCGCGGCCCCGCCGCCGGCACCTCCCTGCTGTACGACCGCCCCGACTTCTTCGGCATCGGCACTCCCGCCAATGGCGTCCTCGACGGCTGGTTCATCAACGACACCGGCATCGACAACCTCGGCCTCTACCGCCGCGACTTTACCTTCCCCAACAGCTTCCGCGGACGAAGTTTCTGGCGACATCGGCAGAACCTCTCGACCGAGTGGCAGATGCGAGGCACCGCGGGCTGGATCAGCGACTACAACTTCCTCGAAGAGTATTACGAGTCGGAGTGGGAAGAGGGCTACGAGCAACGCACGTGGCTGGACCTTCGCCGCACCATCGACACCCGCGAACTGCGGCTGCTCGCGAGTTACCGCGTCGACAACTTCTTCTCCCAGAGCCAATGGTGGCCGAGGCTCGACCACTACTTCATCGGCCAGCCGCTGCTCCGCGACGCACTCACTTGGTACGAACACTCAAGCGTGTCGTACGTCAGCCAGCCGCTGCCGAATGCACCGAACGTCGGCCAGGGCCTCGAATTCTTCACACTCCTGCCTTACGAGAGCGATGTGATCGGCGAACGCCTCGCCACCCGGCAGGAGATCGATTTCCCTTTCCAGGCAGGCGCGGTGAAGATCGTTCCCTACGCCCTCGGCGAACTCGCGCACTGGGGGCAAGACATCAACCAGCAGCCGATCGATCGCGCATATGGCCAGGTGGGGATTCGTTCGAGCCTGCCAATGTGGTGGTCGGACAGTTCGATCGAGAGCACGCTCTTTAACGTGCATGGCATCGCGCACAAGGTGGTCTTCGATCTCGACTTTTCGTATGCCAACTCAACGCAGAGCATCGACCAGTTTCCGCTCTACGACCAGATCGACGACGACGCGATCAACCAGTATCGCCGCAACATCCCCTACTGGGATTTCGGCGCGGTGCCGTTCCAAGGCTCGGTGGTGCCGCTTGGAGCTCCGTTTATCTTCGGCCCAGACAACAAGTTCGACCCGCGAACCTACGCGGTCCGCCGCGGCATGGGCGGCTGGGTGACTGGCCCCACCGAGATTGCCAACGACCTGACGGCCTTCCGCTTAGGGGCTCGCCAACGGTGGCAGACGAAGCGAGGCCCTGCGGGCAATCGCAGGATCATCGACTGGATCACCCTCGACATCGATGGCGAACTGTTCCCCGTCGACGCCCAGAACTTTGGCCAGGTCCTTGGCCTCTGGCAGTACGACTTCAAATGGCACGTTGGTGACCGCACCGTGCTCCTCTCCACGGCGGATGTCGACTTCTTCACCGAAGGGCAGCAGCTCTACACCGTGGGAGCCCTGATCAACCGCTCCACGCGCGGCAGTTTCTACGTTGGCTTCCAAGAGTTTGCGGGGCCGATTGAAGCGAGCGTGCTGACGGGCTCCTATACCTACCGCATGAGTCCGAAGTGGGCGAGTTCGTTCGGCACCGCCCTCGACCTGACCGGCCGCAACATCGGTCAGCGTCTGGAACTCGTTCGCATTGGCGAAGCCTTCTTGATGAGCTTCGGCTTCAACGTCGACTACAGCCGTAACAACGTGGGCGTGACGTTCAACCTCGAACCGCGGTTCCTCTCACGCACCCAGTTTGCCAGCCGCACCGGCATCGACATCCCTGTCGCCGGCGCCTACGGGCTCGAGTAGCCGAGACGCTCTGCTAGCTCCCGCGACCTTCGCTGGCAGGCGGTGAAACCGGTTCGATGGTGGTGGCCGCGGCACTTCCCGGCCCCTGCACAAGGCGCCAGCCGACGAACGTCGCCGCGAGGAGCAGATAGCCGAGTGCCATGGAGAGCGGGCCACGGCCTTCGGCCACTTCCGGCAGCCCTTCGATCGCCCACGGCACAAACAACCGCCCGTCGGCAAATGGCGAGTGGATGATGCCGAAGAGCGTCAAGCCAGCAGCCGCGGCAGCCCACGTGGCTGCCTTCACCAGCTGCCGGTCGATCAGGCTGGCTGTCATTCCTGCCCACACGAGGCTGGTGACAATGAAGCCGGCCGCGAGCATGTGCAGGGTGTAGACCTCCACGGCGAGCGGCCCCTCCACCACCGCGCCCGCCGCCGCCATCTTGTCGGAGTGAATCACCATCATCGCCGCGAGCGCCGGCACACACGCAATCGCCACCGCCGGGTAGTGCCGTACGGGTGTCGCATGGAAGCTTTGGGCCGTGATCTCCAGGCCGATAAACACAAGGATCGGCAGGATCGCGGGTGCGGGAATGATCTCGTAGAGATAGGCGAAGGTGCCAGTGATGCCCGCGCCGCCGATGATCACCGCCGTTGCCAGCGTGTAGGCAGCTCGCCCCCCCATCGACTTGTAGGCGGGGTGGCCGATGTAGGGCGTGGTTTGAATCACGCCGCCACAGGCGCCGGCGATCACTGTTGCCAGTCCCTCAACGGCGATGATCCGACCGGTGTGATACTCATCACCCGCGGCAGCTGCACTCTCCGTGCAGTCGATCCCACCAACCACGGTCCCGAGGGCAAACGGGATCACGATCGGGAGATACTTCAGTGTGTCGTCCCACGCTTCAAGCCACTCAAGCTTTGCGGCCGCCAACCACTCCGTGGGCCAGAGAGCCGCGGCCGGATCGACCATCGCGTGCCCTTCACCTGCTGGCAGCCATCCCGCAGAGTGCCCCACGGCGTAGAGTGCTCCCCCCACCGAGAGTGCCGCAAGCGCCCCGGGGATCCGCAGCGGGAAGGGGATCGCGGCAGTCAGGCTTGCCAAGACGATCCCCATCGAAACCAGCCCCACCATGGGCGTGCCCACAATCTCAAGCGTGGGGAGAAATGTGATCAGGGCCAGCGCGATCGCAGCGAGGCTCCCGAGCAAGCCTGCTCGCGGCACGATCCGACGAATCGTTGCGGCAAACGGCGAACACGCCAACTTGAACAGCCCACTCGCCACGATCGCGCACATCCCCACATGCCAGGCGTGCCGTGCCGCAAGTTCCTGATCAAGCCCACTGGCAAGCGACTCCATGTAGGCCGGGCCCAACACGAAAAAGACCATGCCAAACGTGCTCGGGGTGTCGAGCCCGAGCGGCATCGCGGTCACGTCAGTCCGGCCGCTCCGCCGGGCGAGACGGAAGGCCATCCAGGTGAAGAGGAGATCGCCCACCACCACACCGACCGCAGTCCCGGGCACCAGATGTCCAAGGGCAAACTGGGCGGGGTAGTCAAAGACCGTCGCCAACAGGCCGACGGTGAGCACGAGGTCGGCAAGATTGTCGAGCGCCAGGCCGAAGAACGCATTCACGTCACCGGGCATCGCCCACTGGTAAGCCTTCGTCTTCACCATCTTCTCCAACGCTGCCCCACAAACCGCGGCCCCCTGCGGCCTCGCCTGTCACGGCAAGGCTTTTCCAAGGCCTCAGTCTGCACCAAGCGATCAGCAGCAACAAACACCTCCCGGTCCCTCTGCGACCGACGCTCTGCCGCGACCACCCGAGACGGGCAATTTGAGCGATCTTCCGGCTATACTCCGTCGCGGGAGAGAAATCTCTACCCAATGAACCCTTTTCCAATCGGCTGCGTAACGAGGGAGAGTCCGTGCACGACCTGCCCGCCCAATCGGGACGGAATGAACCAGCCCAGGAGGGTGGGTCGGCCTGGCAGGCATCGTCTGTCGAGTCGTCTGGCCCGACTGACGAGGTGCTGCTGGAGCAGTTCTGCGAGGAAGGCAACGAGTCCGCCTTTGAGGCGCTCGTGCGTCGCTACGAGCAAGAACTGTTTAACTACCTCCGTCGGTATCTCGGGCAGGCCGAGATGGCGGAGGATGTGTTTCAAGCAACCTTTCTGCAGATCTACCTGAAGAAGGAGCAGTTCCAGCAAGGCCGACGATTCCGACCGTGGCTCTACACCATCGCCACCAATCAGGCCATCGACGCACAGCGGCGGAACAAGCGGCACCGAATGGTCAGCTTGGACAACCGGCGGGGCGACGATGACGTGGCGTCTTTGGTGGAGATTCTCGCGGGAAGTGATCCGACCGCCGCGCAGCGATACGAGCAGGAAGAGGTCAAGGCGTGGGTGCGAGCAGCGGTGGATGATCTCCCCGACCAGCTCAAGACCACGCTCCTCCTTGTGTATCACCAAGGCCTGAAGTATCGCGAGGCGGCTGATGCGTTGGGGATTCCCGTAGGCACGGTGAAGAGCCGGCTGCATTCGGCGTTGGTCAAGCTCAACGAATCGTGGGGTACGCAGTGCAGCACATAGTTCTCTTGAAACACGTCATCTCCCAAGTCTTTCGACCGGAATGGTTCTGACCATGCAAGACGACCTTATTGGCTACCTTCTCGGTGCGATCGAACCGGAAGAGTCCTCGCGTGTGAAGCAGGCCCTGCACGCAGAAGCCGGGCTGGAGTCGCCGATCGAGGCGACCAGTAGTGGGGAGATGCCCGCGCGTCGTCTTGCCGAACAGCTCGCGCTCCTGCAATCCGCCTTTACCCCCCTCGAGCCAGACCGCCCCGCCCTGCCGGCTCCCGCAGGCCTTGCCGACAGAACGCTCGCGTTCGTCCGCACCCAGGCAGCCCTCTCCACAGCCATCCAAACCGTAGTCGAAGAGCCTCTTCCTCCACCCACGCCGGTATTGTCTCCCGACTTCTCGCCGGCGATGTCGCCCCCCGCCCGCTCGGTCCTCGACCGCGTGATTCTGGCCGCAACCGCACTCGCAGCCGCGGTGTTGCTCGCGCCGTTACTGCTCGACTCCATCGAAGACTCGCGCACGCGGCGTGTTGAACAAAAGCTTGGCGTGCTCTCTGGTGCCCTGCATGGCTACGCCGACTCGCATCGCGAGTATCCCACACCTCCGGCCTCCGGGCCCTTGTCACGTGCAGGGCTCTACGCCCCCACGCTCGTGGCAGAGCATCGCCTCAAGGCCGACGATGGCAGCCTGCTTGTTCCCGGAAGCACGCTTTCGCAGAGCGGCACCTTCCGCATTCCCAGCATGGAGGAACTCGAAGAGGCGGTCGGAACTGCGAGGCTGGAGATGCTCGTGCGTCAGATGGGGGGCGATTTTGGGTACACGATGAGCCACCGCAACGCGGAAGGCATTCTCCAGCCGCTTCGTGACACGCGTCGCGGCAATCACCCCATCATGGCAGACGCACCGGCCGACCATGGGCTGCATGCCCTCAACCACCCATCCGACCTCCACCACATCCTCTTCGAAGATGGACGCGTGCAGCGGGTCTTTGACACGACGTTCGCCGCGGACCGCGACCACCTCTACCGCAACCATCACGGCGCAGTCGCCGCAGGCGTCGATGCCGACGATGCGGCCATCGGCGGCAGCCACCACCAGCCGTAAAACTCTCTCCGTGGGGGCTGCCACCCTCCCCGCAGCGTGCTGGCGCCGCCACAGCACTCTCGATCGTTGACGGTCCCGATCGATGCTACGTAAACTCCGCGGGAAAACTGCAAAAACCCCGGAGAAACCATGTCACAGTCCTCTGCATCTGCCAAGGCATCCGACGTCGACCAGCTGGCGATCGACACCATCCGCACCCTTTCCATGGATGCCGTTGAGGCAGCCAAGAGCGGACACCCCGGCACGCCCATGGCTCTTGCCCCAGTGGCCTACACCGTCTGGAAGGACTTTCTCCGTTACGACCCAGCCGATCCCGCCTGGCCCAACCGCGATCGTTTCGTGCTGTCGTGCGGCCATGCCTCGATGCTGCTCTACTCGCTCATCCATCTGGCCGGCATCCGCCGAGCAGGTACCGACGACGCTGCGGTGAGCCTGGACGACATCAAGAGTTTCCGCCAACTCGACAGCGTGTGCGCGGGGCACCCGGAACATCACATGACCTCCGGGATCGAAACCACAACCGGCCCGCTCGGGCAGGGATGCGGCAACTCCGTCGGCATGGCGATGGCCTCGAAGTGGCTGGGGGCGCACTACAACCGCGATGGGCAGGAACTGTTTGACTTCGATACGTATGTCCTCTGCAGCGATGGCGACCTGATGGAAGGCATCGCCGCCGAAGCCGCCTCGATGGCAGGGCACCTCAAGCTCTCGAATCTCTGCTGGATCTACGACGACAACCGCATCACGATCGAAGGCGACACCGACCTCGCTTTCAGCGAGAATGTGGAGATGCGTTTCCGCGGTCTCGGCTGGCACGTCGAGCATGTCGACGATGCCAACGACACCGCCGCCCTCGCGCGGGCTTTGACAGCCTTCCGCGAGCAGCACGACGCTCCCACGCTGATCATCGTGAAGAGCGTGATCGGCTACGGCGCCCCCACGAAGGCTGGCTCGCACTCCTCTCATGGCGCGCCCTTGGGTGCTGACGAGATTCGTGGGGCGAAAGAAGCCTACGGCTGGTCACCCGACGCCTCTTTTGTCGTGCCCGAATCGGTCCCCGCACGTTTCAGTGAAACCATGGGGGCACGCGGTGCCGCCGCCCGCGAGGCGTGGCAGGCCACACGGGCAGCCCATGCCAAGGCCAATCCTGAACTTGGCCAGGAGCTGACTGGATTCCTTGCCGGCGAACTGCCGGCCGGCTGGGAAGCCTCAATCCCCACCTTCCCTGCCGATCCCAAGGGCCCTGCCAGCCGCGTTTCCAGCGGCCAGGTGCTCTCGGCCATCAGCCCAACCGTGCCTTGGCTTGTCGGCGGCTCCGCAGACCTCGCCCCCTCAACGATGACGTTCGTCAAAGGCGAGGGCGAGTTTGGTCCAGCCAACTACGCCGGCCGGAACTTCCACTTCGGCATCCGCGAACACGGCATGGCGGCGGCGGCGAATGGCATGGCGCTGTGCGGTCTGAGGCCGTACGTGGCCACGTTTTTCGTCTTTTTCGATTATCTCAAGCCCTCCCTGCGGCTGTCGGCCCTGGGCGACCTGGGCGTGATCTACGTGCTCACACACGACTCCATCGGCCTTGGCGAAGACGGCCCCACCCACCAGCCAATCGAGCAGCTTGCCAGCGCTCGAGCCGTTCCAGGCCTTTCGGTCTACCGGCCTGCGGATGCCAACGAAGTTGCCGAGACATGGCGGACCATGATGGAAAACCCGAACCGGGCTGCCGTGGTCGTGCTCTCGCGACAAGGGCTTCCCACCCTCGACCGCACCCAGATGGGGAGCGCTGCAGGCACCGCCCGCGGTGCCTACATCCTGCAAGAAGCCGAAGGGGGCGATCCGCAGTGCATCCTGATCGGCACCGGCAGCGAGGTGGGGCTCTGCCTCGACGCCGCGAAGCAACTCGCCAGCGAAGGGATCCGTGCCCGCGTGGTCAGCATGCCGAGCTGGGATCGATTTGCAGCTCAAGATGCCGCCTATCGGGAAGAAGTCCTTCCCAAGAAGATCACCGCCCGTGTCGCGTGCGAAGCCGGATGCAGTTTCGGGTGGGAACGCTGGATTGGGCGTTGCGGTCGGTTTGTGGGGATGGACTCGTTCGGTGCCTCAGGCCCCGCGGGCAAGCTCTACGAGCACTTTGGCATCACCGCGGCAGGGATCGCCAAGGCAGCGAAAGAAGCCCTCGGCTGCTGAGCCGCACCCACCAACCCCGTCAAACGGTCACCGCGCGAGGTGGCGTCGGTACTGCTCGTCGAGTTCCGCATAGCCGACATCGCACAGCTGCGAGAGCGTCTCCGGCGTGGCCGTCCCGGTGTAGACACGCTCGAGGTACTCGACAAACGCCTCGCGGTACCGCCCCTGCTGCGCGTTCATGAAGAAGTCTGCCTGGCCGGAAATCTGACTGTAGAGCGGCGGCAGGTCCGGGTGTGCCTGAAAACCAACGCGGCCCAGGGTGCAGAGGGTCGCCAGCGGCACGTAGAAGCCATCTTCCGTAAGCCGCTGCACCGCAGCGGGCACGCGGCCGCGCTCAAGGCCGCCAAGCGTCCAGCCGGACGCGTTGGCTTCGAGGCTCTCCATGTAACAGGCGGCTGCCTCGATCGCCCAAAAGCCATTCTGCTCCCCCGCGAGCCGACTCGTGCGACGCGACTCCGCGAAGAGCTGGTGCGTCGCCTCGTGAAGCACCGTGGTCGATTGAAAGTCTTCTGACTGAAAAAAATACGCCACCTGCGTAGGCGTCCAGTAGATGCCCAGCGTGCGGCCGATCTGCGGTTCGAGAGGCTCGAGGATCTCCACGTACTGCTGGCGACTGGCAAACTGCACCACGTTCATCGCGTCGCGCGGCCGGCTGCGGCTCTGTCCATGAAACCTCCGCTGAAGTTCGCCGCGTTCGAGCGTGAACGCACCAAACACTTGCCACCACACGTCGTGCGCGATCTCCAACTGGGCCGCGAGTGCCGCGGCCTCGGCCTCCGTCGCGAGCGTGGTGAGCCGCCAATGATCGGACTGCCAGACGGGGGCCTCGGCAACAGCCTGCGGCGGCGAGACATCCTCGCGACGGACCCACCGGCTGCCCACCCGCCGCTCCCCTGCGGCATACCGCGGCAGCCAAGTCTGGGGCATCCAGCCAAACTCTGCGGTGAACGCCTCACGACGACTGGCGCGGCGAGCGGCTTCAGGCCAGAGCCAGATGGCCTGGCCTTCCTCGCTGCGTCTCACCCAGCCTCCCGCTTCACGGCCCTGCTCATGATCTGGGTCTGCAGCGAGCACCACGGCGAGCAGGCGAAAAGCCTCACACCCCTGCTCCTGACGCGCTGCCTCGCGGGCCGCGGCGAACACACGGTCAGCCCAACGACGTCGAGCCGCAAGGTAGTCTTCCCACACAGCCTGCTGCTGCGGAGTGCCAGCCTGTCCCCACTCGGCGCGAGGCGCGGCCTCGGGAATTCGCACGAGCACCTGACGGCCATCGCGTGGTGGTGAAACCTGCACCGACCACTGCTCGATCTCACGAGCCAACCGATCATCACCAATCGCTTCCGCTCGTCGCTGGAGCGGTTCGGCGGCATCCCGCCAGGCGGCGTCGAGTTCCGCGAGTCCGGCCGGCGACTCGTCGCCTCGAGCGGTGGCCACGCCAATGAGGCAGAGCAACACCGCCAAAGCCTGCAGGGGAGGAGTGTTCATCTACAAACGCCACGCGTCATTCGTCGTCGGAGAACGCCGAATCGAACTGCCGCCCGCTCGGTGCAAAATCCAGCCGGCGGCAGAACGCCGCAGCCTCCGCCGCACCATGCTCGCGATCCATGCCACAGTCTTCCCACTCCACCGACAACGGGCCTTCGTAGCCGATCTCATTGAGTGCGCGGATGATCTCTTCAAAGTCAACGCCGCCGCGACCAGGCGAACGAAAGTCCCAACCACGGCGTGGATCACCGAAGTTGAGATGGCTCGAGAGGATGCCCTGTCGTCCCTTGAGCGTCACGGCCGCGTCTTTGATGTGAACGTGGTAGATCCGGTCACTGAAGGTGCGGATGAACTCCACTGAATCCACGCCCTGCCAATGGAGGTGGCTCGGATCAAAGTTGAAGCCGAACTCTTCTCGCCGGTCGAGCGCTTCGAGCGCCCGCGCCGCGGTGAAGGTGTCAAAGGCGATTTCGGTGGGATGCACCTCGAGAGCGAACCGCACCCCGCACTCCGCAAACACATCGAGAATCGGGTTCCATCGCTCGGCAAACAGGTCAAAGCCAGCCTGGATCATCGACTCCGAAACAGGGGGGAAGGAGTAGAGCAGGTGCCAAATCGAGGAGCCTGTGAAGCCATTCACCACCGACACACCGAGTTTCTGTGCCGCCCGCGCCGTGTTCTTCATTTCTTCGGCGGCTCGCTCATTCACCCCCGCGGGATCGCCATCGCCCCAGACATGCGGTGGCAGGATCGCCTTGTGACGCTCGTCGATGAGGTCGCAAACCGCCTGCCCCACCAGATGGTTCGAGATCGCATACACCGAGAGGTCATGCCGCTCGAGTTGATCGCGCTTCGCCGCGCAGTAGCCGCTCTCCTCGAGGGCCTGCACGACATTGAAGTGATCGCCCCAGCAAGCCAGTTCGATACCGTCGTAGCCAAACTCTCGCGTCTTTCTCGCGAGGTCTTCGATCGGCATGTCGGCCCACTGGCCCGTGAAGAGCGTGACTGGTCGTCCCATCATTTCCCCTTTGTTGGCGAAGTGGCTCGCAGGTGAGGCCGAGTATATCGGCCCCCACCACGACACGGGGCGTCAGTTTCGCACCACACGCCGCAGGAGCCAGATTCCCCAGACGGTGACCAACAGGTTGCCAATCCAGACCGCAATCGGCGGGAGCTCCCCTGCCTTCACCCGGTCGATGCCAAACATCAGGAGAGGGTAGTACACGACCAGAATCGGCAGAAAACAAAGGAAGAAGCTCGTGAGGAAGTCGGCGTTTCGCATCCGAATCGCCATCGGTGCCCCGACGATCGCGAAGCACAGGCAGCTGAAACCATTGGCCCACCGCCGCCACGGCTCCATCACGATCCGCTGCAGACGCGACCGTTCATCGCGAATCACATCCCGCTCGTAGGCCACCACCTCGGGGCGCGTCATATCCATACGCCCTGAGAGCATGCTCATCCCAATTCGGGCGGCAGCAGACTGTTCCACGGTGTCGATCAACGCAAGTTGATCCTCGTACTCCTGTTCAAAGTCCGCCATGGCAATTTCCGACGGACTCTTCCTGCCAGTGTCTTCGCGGCTGACGGCATCCATCGGAAACACCCGCTCAATCTCGTCCGGAAAAACCGCCTTCACATCGCCCACCCGCACCGTGCCATCACGACAGGTGATGACCAACGCTTCGGCCTCGGGATCGGCCCGAATTTCGGCTTCCGCCGCCGAAACGGTCACCGGGGGGCTCGAGCCACCAGGTTGAAACGAGAGCGTGGGCCGAATCAACGTGCGTCCGTCTACGCCTTTGACGTTGATCGAAATCTTGTTGCTGCTGTAGCTCCGCTGTTGCCTGAGACGTCCGTACACAATCTCCTCGACGCTGCTCACGATCACGCGGCGAATGCCGTCGCGCCCCCAGGAGACCGCGACGTCGTTGAGCCACACCGAGAGGAAGCTCAACGTGAGGGCAAACGCCAGGGCCGGCCAGATGGCCACCACCGGTGTGATCCCTGCAGCCTTGAGCGCAGTGATTTCGTTCGTCGCCGACATGCGTCCAAACACACTCGCCACGGCAAAGAGCATCGTGCCGGGCACCGCAAATCGCATCGCCTCCGGAAGCACGTAGGGCACCAGCATGGCGATCTGCACCGGCCCCAGACCTTGCTGCTGCGCCTCTTTCACCAGCCCGACGATGAGCATGAACAACGTCAACGCCGTGAGCGCAACGAGAAACACCTGCATGAGTTCTGCGAGCACGTAACGTGAGACGATCTTCATCAGAAGCACTTGGGTCGTCAGGTTGCGGGGCCGTCAGGCTGGTCCGCCCGTGGTGGGAGGTGCGGAGGGGCCTCGCCGAGCCTCTCCCGCTCCGCATCGCGACGCCCTTGCTCCAACGCCGCGCGGTAGTTGGCAAAGCCGTCGGCCAAGGCGCCGAGCGCCTGCTTGAGTTGACCATCCGCGGCATCACGACGACCGCATTCAAGGCTTCTCTTGATGCTCGGCTGCCTTTCCGGGACCACCCGATCAAGGGCTCCCTCCAGGCTCGCAGCAATGCCCTCAACCAACACCGCGGAAGGCGTGCAGTCGTAGGTGCGGTAGGGACCTTTTCCCAACCGACCATCGGGCTTGAGGATCCGTATCGACCGCGGCCCCTGGCTTGCCCTGCCGAGAAAAGCCATCAGCAGTGCCACCACCGCGGCGAAGCCGCACGCCGCGCCCGCAATCTGCAGGAGCCGCTGCTTCAACTCGGGCTCCTTTGCCCAGGGATCAGAGAGCCCAAAGAGCACCAGTGAGGCGAAGAGACTGCAAAGCGCGATCGCCAGCGGCTTCCACGGCACGCCGGTAGAGGGTGCTGGTTCGGCTGGTGTTTCGCTCATTTGCCAGGGCGGTTCGTTCGGCGCCACTGATGACACCTCACCAGGCCCAGCACGGGCCACCACCACCGTCACGTTGTCTGGAGCGCCCCGGCAGAGCGTGAGCCCGACCAAGAGTTCGGCTGCCTCGCGAGCTGAGAGCTGGCCCGCCACGAGGCCGATCTCCTCATCGCTCACCTGCCCCGTCAGGCCATCGCTGCAGAGAACAAAGACATCGTCCTCTTCGATCGGATGCGGACCTTCGATGTCGACCTTCACCTCGGCATGAGGGCCCATCGAACGGGTGATGATATTTCGCGGAGCGGTGGCCGCATCTTCACGCGAGAGCTGGTGCGCGTGCTCCAACTCCCACACCAAGGAGTGATCGAAGGTCAGTTGGTCGATCGTGTTTTTTCGGATGCGGTAGCAACGGCTGTCGCCAATGTGAGCGACAACTGCTCCCCGTGGCAGGATGGCGAGCGCCGTGCACGTGGTCCCCATACCGTGATATTCAGGCTCGGCTTCGCCGCGCGAGAAAATCTCTGCGTTGACGCGCTTCATGCTCTCGCGAAGCGCCACCGGAGGAGATCGCCCGGCCATACGCTGGTACTGCGTTGGCACTTCCCGCACCGCAATGCCGCTGGCGAGTTCGCCTGCCGCATGAGCCCCCATGCCATCGGCCACCATCAGCAGCCAGCCGCGTTGCCGATACTGCTGCGAACTGACCGGGGGATGCACACACCAGGAGTCCTGGTTGTTCGCGCGGCGACAGCCGACATCACTGAGATCGTGGTGCTGGAGTGTCGTGCCGCTGTTCACGCTAGGGCCCTTGGGGTCCGCGAAATCAGTGCCCAGCACCGCCTTTCGCCCTTTGAGTCTAGCGACCCCCCCACCCCCATGCGATACGCGATTCCCCATAAAAACGGCCTTTTCAGCGGTCTGGCGTCTCGGCAGCACGCCCGCTATCGTCTCCCACCACTCGCCCCCTTCCCGCCCACTCCTCGCACGTGGAGCCAGCCATCATGCCGCGAGCCCCACACGCACGCCTTGGTTCGTTTCCCCGGCCGCTCTTCCTGAGCCTGGTGTGGATGACGCTTGCCCTGGCGGCCTCTGGTTGTGTGCAGCGGCGAATGACGATTCGCAGCGATCCCCCGGGGGCATTGGTGTATGTCGATGACTACGAGATCGGGAACACGCCTGTCTCGACCGACTTTGTCTACTACGGCACACGCAAGATTCGGCTCGTGAAGGACGGCTACGAAACACTGACGGTCCGGCAGCCCTTCCCCACCCCGTGGTACCAGTACTTCCCGCTCGATTTCGTCACGGAAAACATTTGGCCAACAGAGATCCGTGACGAGCGGCACGTGAACCTGACGATGCTGCCTGCCTCCTCGATGCCACCGGAGCAGGTTGTGGCTCGCGCCGAACAATCCCGAGCCTCTGCCCGTGCGCTCCCCAGCGGTTCCACTCCCACAAGCCCGCCACCGCTGGCCGTCACACCGCAGACAACTGCACCACCGGTGCCCGCCCAGCCCATCCCTCCGCCGATGGTGCTCCCACCGCAGACGCAGCCTCTTCCACCACCGATGAACTTCCCGCCGCCCGGCTATGTACCGCCATCAGGCGGCCCGAACCAACCGGGTGGCTTCTAGCGAATCGCGTGCGCGCATAATAGGGGCATGATAGAGACACCCAGCCTGCCGACGACGCGTGCCGAACTCGACCGCCTCAAACTCGAGCGGCTCAACGCGCTGCTCGCTGAGATTCTCCCGGCGAATCGTTTTTATGCCGCGAAGTGCCAAGGGCTCGTGCACCCGCTCACCTCGCTCGACGACCTCAGCACCTGGCCGCTGACCACAAAGGAAGAACTCGTCGCGGCTGCAGAAGCCTCGGGGCAGCCTGGCAACCTCACCTACCCCCTGACACGCTACCAGCGGTTTCATCAAACCAGTGGCACGCGAGGCAACCCCATGCCCGTGTTTGACACTGCCGAAGACTGGGCGTGGTGGATGGACTGTTGGCGCGCCGTCCTCAAGCATGGTCATGTTGGCCCTGGTGACAGGGTGCTGGTCGCCTCATCCTTCGGCCCGTACGCCGGATTTTGGAGCGGCTTTGATGGGGTGCTCGCCGCAGGCGCGATGGCGATCCCCTGCGGTGGCATGACCACGCGTGGCCGCCTCGATCTCGCCCAACGGCTCGCCGCGACGGTTGTGATGGCCACGCCAAGCTACTGTCTGCATCTCGCCGAGACGGCACGGGAGGCCAGCATCGATCTGGCGTCGTTGCCAATCCGCTGTGTGATCGTCGCGGGAGAGCCCGGCGGCTCTGTGCCGTCTGTGCGCGACCGTCTCGCGGAAGCGTTTGGTGCCGATGTTCTCGATCATGCCGGCGCGACGGAGGTAGGGCCGTGGGGTGTTGGCGACACCACAGGACGCTTTCTGGAGGTGCTTGAACCCTGGTTTCACGCCGAGTTCCTGCCACACGAAGCAGCCGACTCGAACGGTGGTGAGAAGTTGTACGAACTTGTCCTCACCACGCTTGGCCGGAGTGGCGCCCCAGTGCTGCGGTACCGGACTGGTGATCTGGTGCAGCCTCAATGGCCGTCAGATTCACCAAACCAAACGCCGCGCGTGCAGCTGATGGGGGGCGTGCTTGGGCGGCGCGACGACATGCTCGTGATCCGGGGTGTCAACATCTTCCCCCGCGCCATCGACGAGATCATCCGCAGCTTCCCCGAAGTGACAGAGTATCGCGTCGGAATCCACCGCCGCGGGGCACTGGATGAACTGACGATTGAGATTGAAGATCCGCACCAGGCGGCAGGCCGAGTGGCGGAAGCTCTCAAACTTCGACTTGGCCTACGGATCGACGTCCAACGCGTCGAGGCCGGCAGCCTGCCGAGGTTCGAAGGCAAAGGGCGTCGGTTTGTTGACCACCGTTGAGTCCTGCCCCCCTCTCCCTCATCCCATTCCAACGAGCCAAGCCTCCCATGACTTCTCCCGGCACATCGTCAGCATCGTCCCCCGTCCCCACCGCGCTTCGTCGGCTCGATGATGGCCGCATTGAAATCACCTGGAGTGATGACCGCCGCCGCGTGATCTCGCCTCGCGAGCTCCGCGATGCCTGTCCTTGCGCCAACTGCCGAGAGAAGCGTGACGCCACGACCACCGTGCCTCTCTTGCAGGTGCTCTCCCCCGAGGAAACACGGCCTCTCGCAGTCACCGGCATGAAGCCGATCGGGCAGTACGCCTATTCCATCGGCTTTTCAGACGGCCACGACACCGGCATCTACCTCTTCGACTACCTCCGCGACCTCGGCCGCGACGCGTAAGAACCGGTGATCACCGCTGCGGTCGCCAAGCCACCGAGCAAGGGCTGAGCCCGGTGCTGACTCGACGGCGTAGAGAAGCGAGCGAAGCCTGGAGGGCGAAAGCGATGCGGATCTTCGAGTGAGCGAGGGCCAGGAAGGCCCGCAGCGAACGTCCGACGAGGCAGCACTGGGCTCAGCCCAACCGCCCCAAACCGCCCAGCGAGGGCTGAGCCCGGTGCTGGCTCGACGGCGTAGAGAAGCGAGCGAAGCCTGGAGGGCGAAAGCGAAGCGGATCTTCGAGTGAGCGAGGGCCTGGAAGGCCCGCAGCGAACGTCCGACGAGGCAGCACTGGGCTCAGCCCGAGCGCCCCCGAACGGCTGCTCACCGCTGTGGCGTCCTCAAGCGTCGGGCTCACGGTCCTGTCGGCGGAAGCGAAAAGCCAGGTGAGTTTGGAAGTCCACCGAGCCCACCCGCTCCATCTGCCGCGCCAGCCTCATCGGCGGTACGCACCACATCATCCTGAGAGAGGTGGATCTTGGCGTACTCTTCGTCTGAAACGATGTAGAACCAGGCAGCGAACCGCCCGTTGAGTTCCCGGACTCGCTTCTTAGCGGTGTCGACTTTCTCGTCGTACTCCTCCTGCCGGCGACGGTTCTCTCTTTCCACACGACGACGTTCCTCACGCGCCGCCTGGGCCTTGGCCTCAGCTTCGTCCGCGGCCTTGAGGGCCTCACCAGCGGACGGCGGAGGAGAAGGAGGCGCTTCTTCCGCATCATCAGACGCGACCAAGGCATCCCCTTCATTTTGGGCCACCAAACGGAACGGCCCTGCGGCTCGCGCGGCCGAGGTCGCTTCTGGCTCAGTCGCTTCTGGCTCAGTCGCTTCTGGCTCGGTCGCTTCTGGCTCGGTCGCTTCTGGCTCGGTCGCTTCCGGTGCCACCTCCTCGGTGGCGTCGTCACCTGGCACCGGGTCGAGAACGGGCTTCTCCAGGAGCGACTCGTTGAACCGAGCCATCACAAGAAGATAGCGACCGGGAACTTCCGTGGGCTGGCCCTCGTCGCTCGCCACCTCGCTGTCTTGCCGCACAGTCGTGCCGGCCCCGAAGCGAAGCACGTATTCCACGCCGTCCTTCATGCCAACGACCGTCTCGCCATCCGTCGACAAAATCTGCCCAGAGGCGAGGGGTAGGAAGCCACGCTGCTGCATGGACGATACCGCCTCGTCGTCGTCCAGAAACGACGCCTCAGCCTCCAGATCCGCCGTCAATCCAGCGGGCTTCCTCGCGACGTCGATGATCTTCAGATCGCCGAGCGCGTTTCGCAGGTCGTTGAGCTTTGCGGCATCAAGTTCTTCATCGTCCGCGAGCGTGACCATCTCCGGGTCGGCCGAGGGGTTCTCTGGGTCATAGACCGCAAGCGACGTGAGCGACCACTCGGCGTCCTGGTCGTTGTACGCCAACTTGATGCGGCTCTTTCGCTGCTGCTCGACCATCAGGCGTCCTTCGGACTGCACGGCAGCGAGAGCGTAGTCGTCGAGCATCACGTCTTGCACGTCCCACGGCGACAGTTTCAGCAGGTCCTTTTCAATCCAGTCATCGAAGCGCGTCGTAAACTTCGACGTGTCGATCTCCACGCGGTACACGCGGTCCTGGCCTGCCTTGCGGACAAACCGGAGCATCCGCGTGCCACCGGCCGCACCGGCGGGCTGCCGATCCTCCTTGCCCACAATCAGCCGCGCAAGGGTGGCGCCACCTTCGTCGCGAATCTCGACAAGTTTGCCGACACCCGTCATGCCCGCCTCGATTTTCTGCGGATCCGGCTCGATGACCCCAAAGGTCTCGTGATCCGCCGGTGAATCGCTCACCGCATCGAGAGCCTTCATGTCGATCAGCTCGGTCGCAGCAGCGGCCAGGTGTTCCCGGGCATCCGCGGGGTAGTTGTCGTGAGCGGGCAGCACCCACACGCCCCCAGTCTTGACCACCTTAAAGGGAGACAGCTCCGCCAACTCTTCGTTGTACGAAACGATCTCGAGGCTCCCGGCTTGGGCAACATCGGTGAGCTTCTCGAAAAGCTCCTCCTGCATTCCGGCGGTCACCTGCCTGGATTGGAATCGCGGCTGCACGATCCAGCCCACAATCAGCAGACCAAATCCAACAGCAAGAAAGAGCAGCGTGGTCCGTGTGGCCGATCCCAGCCCACCTCGTTCGCCCCCTGCCTCATGGTTGTCCATCGCCATCTGTGCTGTCCTCACCCGTATTGCCAGATCAAGAGATTCGTCCTGTGCGTCAGGGTCGCCGACGCGTCGTATCCGTTACCGCAGCCGTGCCTTCGAAACACCTTCTCGCTCCCGAGCTCGCCGTCGGAAGAAGACAAAGAACGCGACCACAAGAGGCGGGATGGGTGGCAGGAGAACCGCCAACCACTTCTGGCGATCCTGCTCACGGCGAACCGCTGCGCCGAGTCGCCGTTCCACGGCTTCGACCTCCGCGTCTCGCTTCCGCCGCAGACCTTCAATCTTGGTGTCGAGTCGACGCTGCGCGAGCCGTTGCTGGCTCGCGAGTTGCTGCATCGCTGCCACCAGTTCTTGTGAGTCTGCGTTGCCGCCATTCTCCATGTCGCGCACCTTCTCTTCGAAGCTGCCCACGTCTTCACGCATCTTGGCGTTGGCTTCCTGCTCCGCCGCCTCAAACTCCGCGTTGAACTTCTGCCGCTCCTGATCCGCCTGCTCTCGGGCGTCGTTGACCGCATCTTCAATGCGCTCAAGCGTGCGGTGCACCGGCTTGCGTTTGCGAATCTCGATGAAGCGATCGTCTCCGGAAAGCGAGTCGAGGATGTTCAGCACAAACGTCACGTTGTCGAAGTCGAGTGCAAAGAACTCATCCGGGCGGTCCCGGAGACCGAAAATCCGCCCGTCGAGCAAATCGATGTCCGTCACAACGATGGCTTTGATTGACTTGCCTTCCGTCGCGGGAGCGTCCTCTCCTTCGGCAGCTTGCGGTACCGTCGCCTCGCGCTGCACGCTCGCCGCGAGCACCATCGCCTCCTGCCCTGGCTGCTCAAAAGCCTGCAGCATGCGAGTGTCACCCTGGTTGCCCATGATCGCCGAGACATCGATCGTGCCACTGCGGGTTCCGGTGCGAGCCAGCGGCGAAAAACTGACGCTGATCTTTTCCTTGGTGCGGAGTCCGCCAGGGAAAGGGAAGAGCATCTCTTGCAGCCCCGCCGTGACCGCTGATTCCTGATTGAGCGCCGCCAGCCCCTCACCATCGGATCCCAGCGACTGGTTCACAAACACAAATTGGTTGGGCAGTTCGAGCTTGGGGTGAGGGTTGTAGTCTTGCCAGACAACGACGGGGCTGGGGCCTGAGCCACCAAACGTCGGCTGCCCCCCCGACGTGATCAGTTCGACACCCAGAGTGTTCCAAAGCTGCTCGATGTCGCCCTTGGGCTGCCCCTGCTGCTGAAACATCGCCATTGGGCCACCCTGCGGGCGACGCGGCTGACCAGTCCCTGGCACACCCACCATCAGCACCGGCAGCGGATCTTCAAAGATCGCCACAGGCTGCCCTGCCTGGACGGCCGCCACAAAGTTGTCCATCTCGGCTGGCCCGAGCGACGATGGCTGAATGGCGAGCATCACGTCGTACTGCTCGACGATCGGCGAGGTGGGATCGACCTGCACCACCTCGTACTGTTTTTCAAGTTCGTCGACGAGAGGCTGACGTGGCGTCTGCGCGCCTGTCATCATGTCAAAGCCGCCAAAGAGGTTGGCTTCGGTTGTGAGCACGCCCAGGCGTTTTCGCGTCTGTTCGTTCGCGGTGCACACCGATCGGATGAGCTCGTACTCGACCGGGGTGCCACGGTCAAAGAAGGGCACGACCACCTTTTCCAGCCCACTGGTGAACGCACAACCCAAGAAGATCTCTTCCTCGCGATACGCGCCTCGCACGCGGGCCAGCACCGACACCGGCTCGATGCCGAACTGCTGCCTTGCGAGCGCGGCTGCTTCGGTCTTTGGCTCCGTGGAGATCACCTCCACTTTCACCTTCCCATTCCCCAACCTCTGAAACTGCCGGAGCATATTGAGCAACGTCAGGCGGGTTTGGGTGTAGTCCTCGGGAACATTGGGGCTGACGTAGGCCGTGATCTCGACCGGGCGGTCGTCGTTGAGTTCGGCAAGCAGCCGTCGCGTGTCTGGAGCGAGCGAACTGATCTGCCCCTCTGACAGGTCTGCTCGCACATCCACCGCCCGCACAAGCAGCACGACACCAAAGCTGGCGGCCACCAAGGCGATCGTCCGCACGGCAAAGTGAGCCCCCATCTGGGCCCCATCGCGGCGACCCGTCCAGTGCCGGCGGCCGATCAGCACCATCGCGACATACAAGCAAACCGCAACGATCCCCAGAAAGTAGGCGATCGCAGAAAGGCTGAGGATGCCGCGGCCAAAGTCGGTGAACTGCTCAGCCATGCTCCAGGAGCGGACGGTCTCTCCCCATGCGGGGCTCATCACCGTGTTCGCCTGGTCCGCGACTACAAGCGGCGCGTTGAGAAGGAGCCCCAACACAAAGCCGACCGTGAGGTTGCTCGTGAGAAAACTCGCCACCATCCCGATCGCGAGCATCGCAAGGCCCACGAACCAGTAGCCAAGGTAGTTGGTGAAGAAAAGCCCTGGGTCGGGTGTGCCCCAGCGCAACAAGATCACCAGGTTGCATACCATCGAGAACATCAGTGCCACCGTGAAGATGCCGACGGCCGCGAGATACTTGCCAAACACCACTTCCTGGTCGGTCGCCGGGATCGTCAGCAGCAGTTCGTCCGTTCCCTGCCGACGTTCTTCCGCCCACACGCTCATCGTGATCGCCGGAATGAAGACGAGCATGATGTAGGGAAGGTAGAGATTGAGCTGATCGAGGTTTGCCAGGTTTGAGTTGAAGAACTCCGGCGGCCAAAAGGCCGCGAGAGACCCGAGCAAGACGAACACGCAAATGAACACGTAGCCCGTCGGGTTGGAGAAGTAGGCCACGAAATTTCGCTTGAACACGGCGTCGAGCACATGCCACTTCATCGCCATCAGTCCCTTCAAGTGCGTATCAACGTTTGCGGCTCCCGAGGCAACCGGGAGAGCCATCAGTGATCAGCGACTATTTAAGCCACTGACCCACGAGTGAGTTCGTAAAATTTGTCATCCAAGGTGCCGCCAGAAGCCACGAGGTCTTGTGGCTTCCCGTCAAACACCAGCCGCCCCTCTGCCACGAGAATCACCCGGTCCGCAAGAGCGTCAACCTCCTGCAGGATGTGCGTGGAGAGGAGGATCGTTTTCTTTTCCCCAAGCCTGCGGATGTTCTCGCGGACTTCGCGAATCTGATTCGGGTCGAGGCCGCTGGTCGGTTCGTCGAGGATCAACACATCCGGCTCGTGCAGAAGCACCTGCGCCATCCCGACGCGCTGTCGGTACCCCTTGGAAAGTTTGTCGATCGCCTTGCCGATCACACTGCCCAGTTCGCACTGGCGGATGACCGCCTCGATCCGGTCCTTCCTGCGATCGCCGGTGAGGCCGCGGGCGTCTGCAAAAAACTCCAACAGGCTCCGCGGCGTCATGTCGGGGTAGAGCGGACCGTTCTCAGGGAGATAACCAAGCCGTTCCGCGCCAGCGATCCGGTTGGTGCCCATGTCGAAGCCAGCGATCCGGGCGGTCCCTGCAGAGGGAGCGAGGTAGCCTGTGAGCATCTTCATCGTGGTGCTCTTGCCAGCGCCGTTGGGCCCCAGAAACGCCACCACCTGGCCGCGCGGCACACGGAACGTCATGTCCTTCACCGCAATGAAGGTCCCATAGTATTTCGTGAGACCATCCGCCTCGATCATCCAATCGCCGCCCGACCTGGCCTTCGACTGGCTGGCAGTTTCCGCTTCGTGCATCACGTGTCCTCGTGAACCCATACTCCCAGAACCGACACCCCAACGGAATGACCTCTCCGCGGACTCGGCGGGGCACACGCACCCGGCAAGAATGCCAGCCGGTACACGTCCGGAGGCCTGCCAGCCACGAATGCCCGCAGGAATCCGCAGCCCTGGCAAGGGCCGCGTGGGATGCTCTACCACGATAGGACCCTGCCTACGGGGCTGTCCAGCCCCCGGACAGCAGCCAGTGAGATCCGCAATCCACCTCCGGTTGCAAACCGGAGGCACCCGATTAGGGCGCTGGGACGACGGGGGGCTTCGAAAGCGGCTGTTCGCTGTGTTCGGCGGAGCCTCGCCGCCATGCGATGTGTCGCTGCCAACGCGGGGAGGGTTCCGGGTAATCGTGACGCGTGTGCACCCCTCGGGTCTCTTCACGCACAATCGCACCTCGGATCATCAACCGCCCCACCTCAAGCATGTTCTGGAGCTGCCAGCCTCTCGGCTCCGCAAACTGCCTCGGCAGCACATAGCGACACCAGCCCTCAACGGCCTCCAAGGCTTCGGCGAGCGATGTGCCGCTGCGATCCACGCCCACCTTCCGCCACATCATGCTTTTGAGCGAGTTGCGGATGTCGTCGAGATCGAGGGGCTCGTGAACGTCGTCTCTTCGGGGGTTGGACAACAGCGGCACGCGAAGATCATCACGGTCCTCCATCGCGAGCACGTCGGCCGACGCTGCGGCCCCCGCCCGTGCTCCATAAACGAGCCCTTCCAGCAGGCTGTTGCTGGCCAGCCGATTGGCCCCATGCAGTCCACTCGACGTCACTTCTCCCGCTGCGAGCAGGCCCGGCAGGTCGGTGCGGCCATCCGCATCGACGGCCACACCACCCACCATGTAGTGCGCCCCCGGACGCACGGGAATCTTGTCGCGGGTGAGGTCCAGACCAAACTCGGCACACAGCTTCGCCATACCAGGAAACCGCTGCCGCACCATCTCACCATCCAGATGCGAGAGGTCGAGGTAGACGTTGGCCTGGTGTGTCTGCTGCATCACCTGGTTGATGGCCCGGGAAACGATGTCGCGCGGTGCAAGCTCGGCACGTGCATCGAACGCGGGCATAAACCGCTGGCCATCTCGATCGACGAGCCAGGCTCCGGCGCCACGCACCGCCTCGGTGATCAGGCTTCTCGCACCACCCGCGATGTAGAGCACCGTGGGATGAAACTGCATGAACTCCATGTCGCGCAGGAGGCTCCCGGCTCGCCATGCCAGCGCCATGCCGTCGCCGCTGGCGACCTCGGGATTTGTTGTCTCACGGTAGACCTGGCCGGCACCGCCGGTGGCCAGAATCGTTCGGCGGGCCCAGACGAGGGTCTTGCCGTGATCCTTATTCCATACAAGCGCCCCGCGACACGCTGTCTCATCGGTCAGCAGATCGATGGTGAAGGTGTCGGGCCAGACTTCGAGATTCGAGAGGCCTTTTGCCCGCTCGATCACCGCACGCATCACTTCGCGACCGGTGGCATCACCGAGCGCGTGGACAATTCGGCGGTGGCTGTGCCCGCCTTCTCGCCCCAGATCGAGTTCGCCGTTGCGTTCGTCGAAACGGGTGCCCCAAGCCATGAGCTCCTCAATCCTCGCAGGAGCCTCCCTGACAACGCGATCGACCACATCGGCATGGCACAGCCCACCCCCCGCGGTGAGCGTGTCGGCGACGTGGTTGTCGAAGCGATCCTCGGGATCAACAACCCCCGCGATGCCCCCTTGCGCGTACTGACTCGACGACTCGCGAAGGTCGTCTTTGGTGATGACGGTCACCGACAGGCTTGGATCGACTTCGAGAGCGGCCCGCAAACCAGCCAGTCCGCCTCCCAGGATGAGCACGTCGGTGAAACAGTGAGGAACGCGACGAGGACCGAACGGCACAAGGTAGCGAGGCCCTTCAAAGGCTTCGATCATTGGGTGGAGAGTCCTTCCGTGTAGGCCCGAACGCGTTCAAGGTACTCACTTGGCGGCCGACTGCGGTTGCCCTCAGCTTCCCCATCGCGGCGCTCGCGTGTCACGCGACGCTGGCTCCGCACCCCATCCGGGCGGAGGCCGAGGCTTCGCACCGCTCGGTCGAACTCAACGCGTTCGGCAGGATCCTCGCTGCGCTGCAACCGCTGCATCGCATCCCACCTGGCGAGGAACGCCCTGGCCTGAGCCTCGGTCCAGCCGAGCTGATTCAAGAGGTCTTGGTCGCCTTGTTCGAGACTGCTTCGCAGGTGCTCGATCGCCAGGTCCGTCGCGTTCCGGGCGTGCTCGAGGTCTGCATCGCCCCACTCCAGTTCGGAAGGCGTGGCCTCCGCGTCGCCCCCTTGCCGCTCCCCTTCACCGTTCGACCACGAGCCCTGCCCGGCCATGCCGCGGGTATCTCCAGACGCACTGAGGTCGCCAGCCTGCCCCTCCTGCTGCTGCCCGCCAGCCGAGGCTCCTTGCTGACCCTCGCCTTGCTGACCTTCGCCTTGCTGACCTTCGCCTTGCTGAC
>JAPOIM010000023.1 GCA_029978905.1 Planctomycetota bacterium | reverse complement strand
TCGGCCCCCTGATCGAGTCAGCCTGTGGTGGTGCTGGCTCGATCAGGGGGCCGAGGCAATTGCCGACGACCTCCTAACGGCGAACGCCCCGGCTGCTCTTGCGTTTCGCGGCCTTGGCGCGGCGAGGATCGTGCGGGGCCGGTTCCGGCGGGGACTCCACAAACTTCTCCGCCTGGCCGGTGAGTTCGTAGAGAAAACGGCTCGGGCGGCTGGCCTTCTTCTTCCCCCACTTGCTCCGCGAGAGACACAGAGAGAGCGTGAGCCGTTGGCGGGCCCGCGTGACGCCCACGTAGGCCAGACGCCGCTCTTCAGCGACGCCGGTTTCTCCTTCGTCGAGGGCACGCTTGTGTGGGAGGTAGCCTTCCTCCATCCCAACCATCCAGACGGCGTCGAACTCGAGCCCCTTGGCGGCGTGGAGCGTCATCAGGCGGAGCACGTCGCCCCGCGGCTTGTCGCTCTTAAACCGCTCGCGCTCCTGAACGTCGAGCACAAGGTCGTCGAGAAACTCGCGAATGATTTGGCCGAAAGGCTGTTGCCCCACTTTGCCGCGCTCCGCCTGCGACAGGCCGTTGACGAGTTCCTGCACGCAGTCTTGGCGACCGGCTCGCTCCTCGGCGTCTTCATATTCCTTGGCGAGAAACTGCTGATAGCCCAGGGTGTCGATCAGCTCGGCGAGGACCACCGACGGGGGCTTGGTGACGGGGGGCTCGCGGCCCACCCATTCGGCCAGTTGGTCAATGCCCGCGGCGGCGGCAGGGGAGAGGCTTTGGGCATCGCGGGAGGCTTTGAAAGCCCGCCAGACGCTGGTTGCTGCTTCGCTCGCCTCCACGCGCGCCTTCTTGATCGCGGCCGCCGAGAGGCCGCGTGGCGGCACGTTGGCGATCCGCAAAAAGGCCATGTCGTCATCGGGGTCGACGAGCACGCGGAGCAGGGCCATCACATCCTTCACCTCGCGGCGGTCAAAGAAGGAGCGGCTGCCGACCATCTCATAGGGAATGCTGCGGCGGCGCAGCTCCTGCTCAAAGAGCCGCGTCTGTTCGCCGGTGCGAAAGAGGATCACCGCTTCCCCGGGCGTGACTTGCTGCAGCCGAAAGCGGTCGGCGATTTCACCGACCACCCGCTTGGCTTCGTCTTCCTCGTCGCCTGCCTGCACGATCACCGGAGGTGGGCCCGCTGCCGCCTTGGACACAAGCGTCTTGCCGTGGCGTCGCGAGTTCCGCTCGATCAGGAGGTTGGCCGCCGTGATGATCTGCGGCGTCGAGCGGTAGTTCTCCTCCAGTCGCACCACGTGCGCCCCTGGCCATCGCTTGGGGAACTCGAGAATGTGCGAGATTTCCGCCCCGCGCCAGGCGTAGATCGACTGGTCGTCGTCGCCCACCACGCAGAAACTCTTATGGTCGCGGGCCAGCGACGTGAGGATCCGCTCCTGGGTGCGGCTCGTGTCTTGGTACTCGTCGACAAGCACATGGTCGAAGCGGCCCGCCTCGGCACGTCGCACGTCTTCCTCGTGGGTAAACAGCTCGTCGACCACACACAGCAGGTCGTCAAAGTCGACGGCCCCGGCAGCCTTGAGGGCAGCTTGGTAGCGACGGTAGCCCGAGGCCGCGAGGTGGCCGCGGTCGTCGTCGGCATGTTCGATCGCTTCCCCCGGGCGGATGGCGGCTGTTTTCCAGCGGCTGATGCGGTAAAGGAGGTCTCCCGACTGCAGGCTTGTTTCCGGGGCTTTGATCTCCTTGAGCACCCTGCGGGCCACCGACTCCTGCTCGCCTCGGTCGATGATGGCAAAGCCCGGGGGATAGCCAGCCCGTTCGGCGTGTCGCCGCAGGATCCGGGCACAGAGCGAATGGATCGTGGAGATCTCCGGCTTGTCGTTGCGGTTTGATTTCCGGCCGCTGGCTTTGGTGGCCCGCTCGAGCATTTCGCGAGCAGCACGGTTGGTGAATGTGACGGCGAGGATCCGCGACGGCGATGCCCCCCGCTGCACGAGCCTCGCGATTCGGGCAATCACCACGCGGGTTTTGCCCGTTCCCGCGCCCGCGAGCACGAGCAGAGGCCCAGGAGGCGCGTGAACCGCGTCGTGCTGCGCGGCGTTGAGTGGAAGGGGGCCGGACGACATGCGGGCAGGGGGTGTCGGAGGAATGAGCAGTGGTGACAGGCCGGCAGAAAGGCTCCCGGCGAGGGAAGGATGGTAGCAGAAAACGGTCTGTTCACTCACCTTGACGTTCCCCGCCGCGCCGGCTTCTATTTGTAGGTCTTGAACTGTCGCGAACCGCGACCTTTTTGCACTGCGGAGACCCTGGATGAGCACCGTCGAACGCCAGCATGAACTGGAACAAAACGCGCTGGCGGACTGGATCGTGCAGCTGCTTGACGTGATTCGGCCCCATCTGGTGACGATCATCGGTGGTTGCGTGGCTGCCTTTGCCGGCGTGGCCGCGTGGCTCGTGATCTCGGCGACGAACGCCGCCACCGAGGCCCAGAGTTGGGAGGCCTACCTGTCGGCCATCGCCACTGGGGAAACCTCCGCGTTCAACGAAGTCGCCAGGCGGTACCCGGGGAGTGATGCGGCCCTCTGGTCGCAGTTGGTGCTCGCCGATATTGCCCTCACGGACGGCGCGGCCCTGGCCCTCGCAGACCGCACGGCCTCCACCGAAAGGCTTGAGTCGGCGGTCGACCTCTACGCGGCGGTGTTGGCGGCGGGGCCCGACGGCCTGCTGATCGAGCGAGCCACCTTCGGCTTGGCAAAGGCGAATGAGGCCCTCGGCGAAATCGACTTGGCGCAGGCCGGATATGCCACGGTTGCCAAAGACTATCCCGAGAGCGCCCTCGCGGTCGTCGCGCAAGAACATGCCGATGCCTTAGCAAGCGATGCGACCAAGGACTGGTACGACTGGTTCTTTGCGCAAAACCTGGCTCCAGCCATCCCGCCGATGACTCCCTCAACAGACGCGGCGTCGCCCGACGCGAGCGGCGAGGAAGCACCGTCGGCCACCGACGCATTGTTTCAAGACGACAGCGCTGGCGAAGCCGCTGTTGAGCCCGCAGCCAGCGAGCCGGCCGCGGAGCCTGCTGCCAGTGAACCCGCTGCTGAGGCTGCGAGTGAGTCTGCGGACACCCCGTGATGCCGCAGCCTGGGGATCCGGTTGAGTTGGTCGTGGAAGAGGCTGAGGCGGGGCTTCGCCTCGATCGGTATCTCGCCCTCAAACTTCCTGAGCTGAGTCGTTCGGCCCTGTCGCGAACGATCGACACAGGCACGGTCCGCGTCGATGGCACGGCGGCCAAAGCGTCGCTCAAACTGCGGCTGGGGAGCCTGGTGTGTTTGGCGATGCCCGAGCCGCCGCGGGCAGGCCCGCAGGCTGAAGAGATTCCGCTTGAGTTTCTCTACCGTGATGAGGCGATGGCGGCGGTCAACAAGCCGCCCGGCATGGTGGTCCATCCCGCCAAGGGCAACTGGCGAGGCACGCTGGCAGGCGCCTTGCGGTGGCATCTCGAGCAGCGGAGTGACAGCCCCGACGGTGAGCCGAGTGCCACGGGGTTGTCGACCGTCGGCGGTGCGGTCCGGCCTGGCATCGTGCACCGACTCGATCGCGACACCAGCGGTGTGATCGCCGTCGCCCGGACCGAACAGGCCCACTACGCTCTCGCCAAACAGTTTGAGCAGCGAACCGTTGCCAAGACCTACCTGGCGATCACCTGCGGCACGCCGCAACTCGATGCTGACGAGATCGACCTGCCAATCGGCATCCATCCGTACCAGCGGGAAAAGATGGCGGTACGCCGCGATCACTCCACAAGCCGGGACGCGGTCAGCCGCTACGAAGTGGTGGAGCGGTTTGGGCGGAAGGCGGCCCTCGTGAGGGTGGCACCCAAGACCGGTCGCACGCACCAGATTCGGGTGCACCTTGCGGCGGTGGGCGTGCCGGTGCTGTGCGATGCCCTTTACAGTGGTCGCAGCACCATCCCAAGTGAGTTCTTTGGCGGGCCGGCAGGTGGTCCGCCGCTGATCGAACGGCAGGCCCTGCACGCCGCCTGCTTGGAACTCGACCATCCCGCCAGCGGCGAGCGGCTCACGCTCGAGGCACCGCTTCCTGCGGACATGCAGGCGGTGGTGGAGCATCTGCGTCGTCTCTGACGCTACTGCCGAGAAGGAGCATCCGCGGCAACGTGGAGTCGACGATTCGCGAGAGGGCGATCGCGAACCCAGCGGCCCCATCCCGGAAGCCCTGTTGCAGGACGTAGCTCTTGAGAAACGCCACCAGCCCGCGGAGCGGAAGCATCCAGATGTGCGTGGCTTCGTTCTTTTCACGAATGATCTGCGACTTGAGTCGCGCGTAGTGAATCGAACGCGTGAGAATTTCCCCGCAGTCGGCGAAGCTGTGATGCAGGATCGAGCCGCTGAGCCGCTCGGCCGGTTCCTGGCTGCGGACCGCCTCGTGGACTTTGAGATCGGCTATCTCGCAGCGGTCCCTGTGAAACAGCCGCACCACCCGCTCGTGCCCCCACGGCCCGTGAAGAATCTCTTGGTCGCCGACGAACGTCCGTCGTCGGAGCGTATAGCTCGCGGGTCCTGCGGAGAGATCCTGGCTCTGGAGGGCCGCTATCGCCGCGTCATCAAGCCGCTCGTCGTCATCGAGTGAGAGGATCCAGTCGTGGCTCGCGAGATTCACCGCCCGCCGCTTCTGCGCCCCGTAGCCATCGAAGGGATGGGTTTCGATGCGGCAGCAGGCAGCCTCGGGGAGTTGCCGCACCGTCTCGACGTGGTGGGACACCAGCACGAGCACCTCGTCACACCAGGCGAGGCTGGCGAGTGTGGCCGAGAGGTATGGGCTCTGGCCAGCGGTGATAACAACGGCTGAGATCGGCGTGCGATCTCCGTGAGGCCTCTGCGGCGATGGAGCGGCACTCACGACTCTGATGCGTCCTCGTCTGCGCCGTCATCGGGCGGGATCGGAGCCGAAGAGAGCGTGGCCCCCATGCCCTCGGTGGGGAAGGTCATCGGAAGCTTGAGCGTGAAGGTGCTGCCCTCGCCTCGCTCGCTTGCCACGGTGATGTCGCCGCCATGCTCTTGCATGATCTTTTGACTCACGGTCAGGCCGAGGCCTGTGCCGCGTGAGCCCTTCGTCGACACAAAGAGGTTGAACACGGTGGATGCCGTTTCCTCATCCATGCCACTGCCTGTGTCGGTCACGATCACACGGGCGAGCCCCTCGGTGACGTTGGCGGTGACTGCGATGGTCACCCGCTTCTCGCGGTCGGGGTCGGCCTGCGATGCTTCGTCGACAGCGTCGAGCGCGTTGGAGACGACGTTTAGGATCGCTCTCGAAAGCCCATCGGGGTCGAAGAGCAGTTCCGGAAACACGGTGGGCGGCTTGAAGATCAATTCGATGCCCGCCTCGGCGGCTCGCTGGGCAACTGTTTCGACGACCTCATCCACCACGGCCACGAGGCTGCCGGGTACCGGCTCGGGCTCGCGCTGCTTGCTAAACGAGAGCATGTCCATCACGAGCGATGAGATCTTGTTTTGGTTGCGTGCCACGATGTCCCAGCCCTTTCGCAGCACCGCCTGGTCGTTCTTGTTGAGCCCCATCTCCACGAGGTAGCTGCCGCCGCGGATTCCCTGCAGGATGTTCTTAATGTGGTGGGAGAGGGTGGCGATCGTCTGGCCGACGGCGGCCAGTCGCTCGGACTGCACCATGGCCGAATAATAGGTGGTGTCTTCCACCGCGAGGGCCGCCTGATGGCCGATCGCGATCATCAGTTTGAGGTGTTCGTCGGTGAATCGTTGCTGCTCGCCTGCCACCACTTCGGCCAGCGGAACCGTGGTGTCGACATACATCACCCCGACGGTGTTGTAGCGGCCTTGCATGGGCACGCAGATCGCTTCCCGCACGCCCGTTCGCAGCACGCTGTGGCCGCTGCGAAAGCGATCGTCGTCGCGGGCATCGCTGGTGAGGACCCCTTCGCGATGGTCGAGGACGTAGTCGACGATCGTGCGGCTGATCGTCATGGAACTCGTGGCCTCGCTCCCGTTGCGGTCGCGGCGTGCCTTCGAGGTGAGCTGCCGTGTGGTGGGATCGAAGAGCATGATGCAGCCGCGGTCGGCTTCGACCCACTCAAACACGAGCCCGAGGATGCGGCCGAGCAGTTCGTCGATGTCGAGCGTGTGGCTGATCGCTAAGGCCGTGCGGTACATGACCTGCAGGTTTGAGCGGGCGCGGGCGAGCCGGAGATTCTGCGTGTCGTCGGCGACCAGCATCAGGTCCGCGGTTTCGTCAGGAATCGCCCGCACAATCCGCGAACAGTCGTCTGCGGCAGGGCCCGCGATGATGTCGACCTGGCCCGCCGGGGACTCGTCCGCTTCTTGGGCGAAGACCAGCACCGTGCGGCCGATCTGGATCTGGTCGCCGGAGGCGAGCGTGGCCCGCTCCACCTTGCGGCTGTTGACGTAGGTGCCGTTGGAACTCCCCAGGTCGCCAACCACAAAACCGTCGCCGGTGTGGCGGATTTCCGCATGCCGCCGAGAAATCTCGTTGTCGTCGAGCCGGATGAGGTTAGAGGATTCCCGGCCAATGCTGACGCTCGCCTCGTGCTCGGCGAGGTCGAAGCGTGCGCCGCGGTTGCGTCCTTGAATCACCAGCAGGGATGCCAAAACGATCCTCCACTTTCCCTCTGCAGCATGCCCGATCCAGCGAGGCGATCGCGGCACAAACGTGAGCCCCCCGAGCGTCTCTGTCCCGCTAAAATACCAGCATCGTCGGGAGAATGAGGAGCCCACCCTCGGGTGACGGTTCCCCCGCCCGGGCGCCGCTGTGTGTTCTGAGGTCGTTGCAGCCAAGGAGGCTGATCGTGGTGTGTCGTGAATGGTGCCGTAAGGCCATGCTCGCAGTGTGGGTGCTGCTCGCTTCGGGGAGTGTTGTTTCGGCCACTCCAGACGCATCCTCCGATCGGGAGGCGTCTCGCACGCAGTTGGAGGCGAGTGTGCGATTCCTCGCTGGTGAGGAGATGGAAGGCCGCGGTCCGGGAACGGCGGGGATTCAAAAGGCGGCCGAATGGGTGGCGGAGAGGTTTGCCGAGCTCGGGCTTGCGGCCCCTGTGGCCAAGTCTGTGGAGGTCGCCGCGCGCGACGGGGGCGCCGGCTGGCAGCCGTTTGAGATGACGCTCCAGGCGACCCTCGGGCCGGCCGACGCCAATCGTGTCGAACTCGTGGGGCCAGAAGGGCCCGATGGGCGCGAAACGGTGGTGCCGTTGGAGTTGGGCCGCGACTTCACCCCGCTCGCCGCGGGTGGTTCCGGCGCGTTTGATCTCCCCCTTGCCTTCCTGGGGTATGGGATCACCGCACCGCAGGAAGAATACGACGACTATGCGTCGCTCGATGCCAAAGGCCATGCGGTGGTCGTGCTGCGTCACGAGCCGCAGCAGGACAATCCCCACAGCGTGTTTGAGGGCAATCAGAACTCCCGGTATGCCGCGCTCTCCCGCAAGATTGCCAACGCGTCGGAGCATGAGGCGGCGGGGGTGATCTTCCTCAACGATGCTGTGGCGGTGAAACGCGAGCAGGAGGCGATCCAACGCCGAGATTCGGCGGAGCTCGATGCCGATGGGGATGCCTTGATGGCTTTCGATCGGGCAGGAGATGGCTCCGAAGCGCGGCGCATGCCCATCCTGCACCTTCGTCGGGCCGCGGTTGAAGCGATGCTGGAGTCGGCTTTCGGAAAGCCCTTGGCTGAGGTGGAGGCGGCGATTGATGAGGAGTTGACCCCGCACTCACTGGAGCTCTCCGGGTGGCGGATCCGCGGCCAGACCGCCATCGAACGTGAGAGCACCACCGCGAAGAATGTGCTGGCCGTGCTTCCTGGGAAGGGGCCGCACGCCGACGAAGTTGTTGTGCTCGGGGCCCACTACGACCACCTCGGCATGGGTGGCACGAACTCCGCGGCTCCGGGCGTGGAAGCGATTCACCATGGCGCTGACGACAATGCCAGCGGAACCGCGGCGCTGGTGGAGGTGGCTCGCCAGCTTGCGGCTCGGGGCCCATTTCCCCGGACGATTTTGTTTGCGGCGTTTTCTGGCGAGGAACGCGGGCTGCTCGGGAGTGCCCACTACACCGCCAACCCCGCACTGCCGCTTGAGAAGACTGTGGCGATGGTGAACCTCGACATGGTCGGCCGGCTTGCCGACGAGAAACTGATCGTGCACGGCACTGGCACCGGCGAGGGGCTCGAAGCACTGGTGGACCGGCTGTTGGATGGTCGCGGCTTTGAGGTCACGAAAGAGCCGGGCGGCTTTGGGCCGAGCGATCACGCAAGTTTCTACGCCAAGAAGATCCCGGTGCTGCATCTCTTCACCGGGTCGCATGAGGACTACCACCGTCCGACCGACACTGCTGAGAAGATCAACTACGACGGAATGGTGAGGATCGCTGCGTTCGTCGCCGACGTGGTGGCGGAGCTCGCTGAGGTCAGCGAACCGCCGGCGTATGTGCAGGTGGCAAGCACGCAGTTTGCTGGCGGGGGAGGGGATCGCCCGTACTTTGGCAGCATCCCCGACTTTGCCACGAACGCGGAGGGCTACGCCATCTCCGGAGTGGCGAAAGATTCGCCCGCGGCCCGTGGTGGGCTCGAGGGAGGGGATCTCATTGTTCGGCTGGGCGAGAGCGCCGTGAAGGGGCTCGAAGACTTCGACAACGCCCTCCGCAAGTATCGCGGGGGCGACGCCGTGCCGGTGGTCGTGCGGCGGGGTGGGCAGGAGGTGACCCTCGAAGTCACGCTCGATCCGCCGCGTTAGCCCCATGTTTTTAGGCCTTTTTTGGCCTTGAGCCTTCTTCGTACCTCTGGCATAGTCCGACCCACAAAGGTTCTCGGGTGCTCTGCGGCCACGGATGGCACGCCCCCGGAACCACCGGCAACCGCCGCTTTGAGACGGTCGGGACCCCGGGGGCCAGCGACATCCGGTTGCCATCAGCGAAGGAGTGCGAAGCGTGAAGAGGCTTTTTGGGATCATGGTTATCTGCGGAGCCATCGTGGCGACCGCTGCCGTTCCTGCCGCTGGGCAGCAGGCTGCCGCCCCAGCGACCCACGTGGCGGTTGTGGATGTGGGCTACATCTTCAAGAACCACGCACGCTTCAAGACCGCAATGGACAAGATGCGGGACGAAGTCATGCAGGCTGAAAACGGTCTCAAGGCCGAGCGAGACCGCATCAACGGCCTGATGGAGCAGATCAAGGGCTTCAACGTGGGCACGCCTGAGTTCAAGAAGCTCGAGGCCGAAATCGCCAAAGCTCAGGGTGATTTCAACGTGACCGCCCAGCTCCAGAAGAAGGACTTCATGGATCGTGAAGCCCAGGTCTACAACCAGGTCTATCAGGAAATCGAAAAGGCTGTGGAGCAGTTTGCCCGTCAGCATCGCATCGCCGCGGTGTTCCGCTTTGACGGCGAGCCCACGGATTCGAGCAATCGCGACTCGATCCTCCGTGAGATCACGCAGCCGATCGTGTACCTCGAGCCGGGCATCGATATCACGCCCGACGTGCTGAAGATGCTCAACGGCACGGCCGTGGCCGCGCAGCCAGGTGCTCCTGGCGCTCAGCCCCCGATCCAGCGCTGAGGTGATGGAATCTCCGGCGGGCCCCGCAGGTGGCGGGGCCCGCCTTTTTTTAGGCGAGACTTCATGGCAACTGCCCCATGCCTGCGATCGCAGCAGACGCTCAGGCGTCCTGTTCAGATCGCTGGTGTCGGCTACTGGAGTGGCCAGTCGGTCACCCTCGAGTGTCATCCCGCGCCGGCTGAAACCGGCGTGGTGTTGGTGTGTACCGACGGTCCATCGCCGGTGCGACTGCGGCTGGCAATTTCCAATCGTTCGGACTCCCCCGCCCGCACCAATCTTCGTGTCGGCGACTTTCGTGTAGAGATGGTCGAGCATCTCGCCAGCAGCCTCGCCGGACTTGGGATCGATTGCTGCGAAGTTCGTCTGAATGCCCGCGAACTGCCCGGTCTCGACGGCTCGTCGAGTGCCTACGTGGAGGCCTTCGATGAGGCAGGCCTGGAAGATCTCGGGGCGGCGCTGCGGCCGATCGTGGTGCGCGAGCCAGTGCGGGTGGAGGAGGGGAACGCCTGGATTGAGGCGACGCCTCCGGTCTTCGCCGGCCTCTCGGTCGATTACACCCTTGAGCACGCGCATCCACATATTGGGACGCAGCGTGTGGCGTTGGATGTGACGCCCCAGGCCTATCGCGAACAGCTCGCCGCGGCACGCACGTTCGTGACGGCGGACGAGGCCGCAAAACTGCTCGAGGCAGGCCTTGGGAGGCATGTGACCCGGGCTGAGTTGCTTGTTTTTGGCGACGATGGCCTTGAGGAAAACGTGTTGCGATGGCCTGACGAGTGTGCCCGTCACAAGGCACTCGATCTCGTCGGGGACCTCGCTCTCGCCGGTCGGCCGGTGCATGCCGTGGTGTGTGCGTGTCGGAGTGGGCACCGGCTCAACGCCCGCTTGGTGAACTCCCTGCTCGCTCACGACCGGGCGGGCGGGGATGCGACATCGCGTGGAAACCGACGCTGAGGATGACAGGCTGATCATGCACGAGATCCCCGTGACATCGCGTTTGCATACGCCCGACGAGGGCCCGGCTGTGGTGCATCCCACCGCAGTGGTGGAGCCTGGGTGTCAGCTTGGCGAAGGCGTGCGGGTTGGCCCGTACTGCCACCTCTCCTCGGAGGCCGTGGTCGGGGCGGGGACGGTGCTCGCCAACGGCGTGACGCTCGTGGGCCGGGTGCGGCTGGGCCAACGCAATAGGCTCCACACCGGCTGCGTTATTGGCGGTGAGCCTCAAGACATCAGCTACCGCGGCACGCCGACCGAAGTGATCATCGGCGATGGCAACGTGATCCGCGAAGGTGTAACGATCAACCGCGGGAGTGAGAAAGAAGAGGGCCGCACGGTTCTCGGCAACCACAACTTTCTCATGGCCGCCAGCCACGTTGCCCACGACTGCGAGATCGCGGATCACGTGACGATCGCCAATGGCACGCTGCTCGGTGGGCATGTGCGGGTCGACTCGCACGCCTCGCTCTCGGGGGCGGTGGCGGTGCACCACTTTGTGCGGATCGGTGCGTGGGCGTTTGTGGCGGGCCTCAGCCGTGTGCTGCAAGACATCCCACCGTTCATGCTTGCCGAGGGGATGCCGGCTCGTCCCCGCTGCGCCAACCTCGTGGCCCTGCGACGCGGCGGGTTTGCCCCGTACGAGATCAAGGCCATCGTGGAGGCCCATCGGCTGCTCTACCGAGCGAAGGCCGGACTCTCCGCAACTCGCGAAATACTGGAAACACATCAGCAGCTTCTGCCGCAGGTGGAAGAACTGCTTTCGTTCATTGCGACCCAGCAAGAAGGGCGGCATGGACGGGCGCTGGAAAAACGGAGGGCCGCATGAAGAAGACTCGAATCGCTGTCGTTGGCTGCGGCCACCTGGGAACGATCCACGCTCGGCTCTTGGCAGCCCGAAGCGATGTGGAATTGGTGGCGGTGGCCGATCCCTCGCCCGAGGCGGGAAGTCGCGTGGCCGAAGCGAACGGCTGCCGCTGGGTGAGCGATCCTGCGTCGCTGGCCGGCGAGGTGGAGGCGGCGGTCGTGGCGGCTCCCACCGGCTTGCACGAGCGGGTGGTGGTGCCACTGCTCGAGCAGGGCATACATGTGCTCGTGGAAAAGCCGATTGCCGCGGAGCCTGCTGAGGCCGAGCGGATTGTGGCGGCCGCAGCGCGGTTCGGCTGCACGGTGGCCGTGGGGCATGTGGAGCGGTTCAATCCTGCGTGGCAGACCGCTCGGCGCGTGATTGGCGAGGCGATGACGGTGGAGTCGAAGCGACTTGCCCCCTTCACGTACCGGTCTCTCGATGTGGGCGTCGTCCTCGATCTCATGATCCACGACATCGATCTCGTGTTGTCGCTCCACCCAGGTCAGCTCGCGTCGGTGCAGGCTCAGGGATTTGTGGCGACCGGTGGCCATGAGGATGTGATCCGCGCCCGGCTTGGCTTCAGTTCCGGCTTCATTGCGGACTTGACCGCGTCTCGCATCAATCCAACGCTCGACCGATCGATCTCCGTCTGGTCGAACGACTCGATCGTCACGGTCGATTTCAACAGCAAGGCGGTCCGGGTGGTGGAACCTTCGGAAATGGTGCGGCGAGGGCTGTTCTCAGCCGCTGCGGTGCCGCCTTCTGAGTGGGCCAGCCGGAAGGAAACGTTCTTCCGCGAGGTGCTCCCAGAGACCACGCTTGCGGTGCCCGACGGCAACGCGCTCGTCGCCGAGCACGACGACTTCCTCAGGGCCATCCGCACCGGCACGTCGCCGACGGTCAGTGCGGAGCAGGGCCGAGATGCCCTCGAGGTGGCGTTCCGTGTGCTCGAAGCCGCACATGTGCAGCCCTTCGGCAACGCACCTGCGAGCCGGCCCTGGACGCGGGCGGCGTAAGCCGGAGCGGGCGGGGGCGCTCGGAGACGCTCGGGGGGGCCCAGTGCCCTCGCTTGGGACGTTCGCTGCGGGCTTCGTGCCCTTCGCTCACTGCATGTCCGCTGCGCTTCGCCATCCTGGCTGCGCTTGCTCCCATAGCCCCGCTCGAGGGCACAGGGCCGCCCCTCGCTGGGGACTGGTACGAGGCCGTAGGGCTGCCCATCGCTGGGGGAAACTACGGCGCGGCTTGGGCTTCTTGGCTGATTAGGCCAAGTCGCGGTCTTGGAAGAGCACGAGGGCGACCAGGAGGGCAACGGTCGCGTAGAGGCCGGCGTAAATCGCCGCCCAGCCGAGGTAACTCCACGGCACTGGCACGCCGCCGACCACGGCCGCTTCGATCGTAAAGTGATCGAGCACCGGGAGGAGAGTCGCGAAGAACTGCCCCACGAACCGCACGATGGCGAACTTGCCCACGCTCGACTGGACGACCAGCGGCACCAGGTGCCCCAGGGTGTAGACCGCAAAGCAGATGATCATGTTGGGCACGAGGCCCAACCGGGTCGACACCGCGACGCTGACCGCAGCGAGCAGCGACGCCTCGAGGAACGAGAGCGTCAGGCCCGGCACGATCGTGATCATTTCGTTGGCACAGTCACGCCAGATCGGATCGGTGGCAGAGGATTCACGGGCGTCGTAAATCACTTTGAAACTGGTCGAGGCCATCAGCACGCTGCCCAGTAGCAGCACGATCAACAGCACCGCCAGCATCAGCCCCACGTACTTGCCGATCACAAACTGCTGGCGATTGAGCGGCTTGGACAGCACCGTCAGCGCGGTGCGGCCTTCGATCTCCTCGGCCACTGTCAGGCTCGCCGTCCAGATCACGACGAGCAGCGAGAGCACCTTGATCAGCGTCAAACCGCTGTCTTTGAACATCTTCACGTCTTCGCCGAACGTGTTGTAGGGAATCACGATGAACGTGATGATCGCCACCGTCCCCAACACGAGCGCCACGAGGAAGATCGGCTGGGCGACGGCTTCCTTAGCGGTCACCGCTGCCACCGCGGCCACGCGCGGTAGGAAGGTCCGCAGGAACACGTGGAAGGCCAGGATCGAGAGCACCACGATCACCGTCCACGGAAGGATTGCCACCTCCGGATACTCAGGGACGAGCGTGGAGCGAACGACTAAGGTCGCCGGCTCGCTGCTGGCGTTGGTGACTTCCAGCTTTGCACGGACACCAAGGAAGGGGCTCGTATCCCCCTCAGACCGCACCCATTCCCACGGGGTGGCTGGCAGGAGGTCCACATCTGGCACCTTCAGCAGGGCGAAGCCTGCGATCGGCTGCTGCGTGCGGACGAGGATCTGCCGATCGCTTTCCATCGCAAACGAGGCGAGTTCCTGCGGACGAAGGTCGAGTTCGTACGACTGAAGCTCACTGTTGGCGGGAACTTCCAGCGACACCGTCTCTTCCCCGGCTGTTACCAGCCGGTTCAACGAGCGGGCCATTTGGTCAAGCGGCACCAGCGGTGTGAGGGCCACCGCGACCGCAGAGAGGCCCATCAGCAGCCAGGCCATGGGGCCGAGGAAGCCTTCCGACAGACTTGCGCGAAGTTCGTTGGCGACTTTGGGGGCAACGGCTTTGAGCACGGCCCAAAACAGCACAGCCACGACTGCGGCGAGCAAACTCCCAGCGCAAAAAAGCCAAATGGGCGGCAGCGCGGTCAGCGAACGGTTGGCGAAGAGCAGTCCCATAGTTCCCATCGCTTTATTGTGGCTTCGAATTGGCGGTCGCGGAAGGCTCCCGAACGCCAGACCCAGATTCTAACGGCCCCGCAAGCACTGTGGCATGACTGCCCGAAAGTGGCCAGCGTTCGGCCAAACGACCGAGGTCCGCCCCCGAGAGTTGCTCAACAACCGCAAGGTCATCGGCCACTGAACAGTACCGGCGAGCGTGGGCCCACTCCAGCCCCACCCCAAACAGCCGGCGACGAGCCCTTTCTCCCGAGAGCACGATCCTCGACGCAAGTTTACTTCGTGCCTGCTCCATTTCCGCGGAAGTGAGGCCGTTGGCGGTCACATCGGTGAGGATTTCCTCGGTCCGCTCCAAAATCTCCTCAATTGATTCAGCGTCGGAGGAGAGTTGCACCGCGAAAACACCGGTGTCGAGAAACTCCTGGTGGTGGCACGACGCGTAGTCGGCGGCCCCGGAGTCGATGAATTCCCAGTAAAACCGGCTGCCCGACTCATCGCCGAGCATCATCGCCAGCCATTTTGCCGCATACCGGTCGGGATCGTCGCCGTCGGGGCCGGCTGAGAAGCGGATCACGTATTCCAGGGCGGCGGCCTCCCGGACGATCTGCTCGCGGATGACCTCGTTTCCACCGCCACAGGTCCGGGGTGGGCGCGGAAACGCGCGAGGCTCACTCGGGCAGGGCTCCCAGTCGCCGCAGATGCGTTTGGCGGTTTCCAGCAGGTCTTCAAAGTCGACCGCACCCGTCGCGGCCAGCACGATGTTGCCGGGGGCGTAGCGGCGGCGATGGTAGTCGCGCATGCCTTCGACCGTGATGCCCCGCACCGAGTCGAGCGTGCCGAGCACGCTGCGTGCTGCCGGGTGGCCTGCGAAAAACGCTGCCCGGCAGACGTCGTCAGCCCCGAACGGTGGCTGATCGTCGTACATCTGAATCTCTTCGAGGATCACGAGTTTCTCGGTCTCGAAGTCTTCCTCGCGGAGGGCCGGTCGCAGGATGCGGCCAATCAACTCCGTGGCGGCCCGCTGGTGCTCTGGGAGCACGCTCGCGTAGTAGACGGTGTCTTCTTCGCTGGTGAACGCGTTGGCCGCGGCACCGAGGTCGTCGAAGCGGCGGTTGATCTCGTCGGCCGAGAGCGAGTCTGTGCCCTTGAAGACCATGTGCTCCAGGAAATGGCTCACGCCCCAGATCGGATCGCTCTCATCGCGCGAGCCGGTGTTGACGAAAAAACCCACGCTCGTGGAAAGGGCCGAGTCGGAGACTTCAGCGATCACCTCGAGGCCGTTGGGCAGTGTTTCATGCCGAAAGCTCACGTGGCACCTCCAGAGGATTGCGGCCGAGCGACACGATCGAAAGGTCTGTGGGGGGATGTGCTTCGAGCCAGGTTCGCACCGACTCCACCGAGAGCCTGTCGAGCCGCTCAAGTTCGTCGGCGAGCGAGCGGACGTGGCCGAGGTGATACCACTGCCGGGCAATCCCTCCGGCACGGGCGGAACTGCTCTCCTGCTGCATCACCAACCCGCTCTTGGCCCTCGCTTTGACCCTCCCCAGCTCGTCGTCGGTGATCGAGTTGGGGAGCCGCTCAATTTCTTCGAGCATCACGTCGAGCGTTTGCTGCGCTCGGTCGCTGCTCGTGCCCGCATAGCAGATAGCCGACGCAAAGTCGCGCTGCGTGTGGTAGCCGGCCGAGACGGAGTAGCACAGCCCACGACGTTCCCGCACTTCCGTAAAGAATCGGGAACTCGTGCCACCGCCAAGCACCGAGAGGGCGGCGGTTGCTTCGTACGACTCGTCGCTGCGGTACGGGGGCACCGACCAGGCGATCGCGATGTGGGTCTGCTGGGAATCGTGCGTCACATGTTCTGAGCGGCCGCCGCGCGGGCCATTGTGCACGGCTTCGGCGGCGCCAGGCTGCCAGTCGGCGAACAGGTTCTGCATCTGTTTGACGAAGTCGGGCCAGTCAAGCCTGCCAGCGGCCGCCACGATCATGCCATCGGGCCGCACATGCCGGCGGGCAAACTCCGCGACTGCGGCGGGAGTGAGCTTCTCCACGTCACTGATGAGGCCCTCTGAGGGCAGCCCCCATGGCGACGGAAACACGAGCTTCTTAAGGGCGAGCAGCGTGCGATGCGACGGATCGTCGTCGGTGCCGGCGAGACCCTGTAGCACGACCTGTTGGCCGCTTTCAAACTGATCCTCGGGCAGGGCGGGGCGGCGGAGGATGTCGGCGTAGATCGGCAAAGCCTCAGGCAGGCGGCGAGCCACCATCGCGCCGAAGTAGGTCGCATGGGTCGTGGAAACCGCGTTGGACCAGTTGATGCCCGCGAGCGCGAGGTCTTCGACCAACTGCCGGCTGTCGCGGTCACCCGCGCCCCGCAGCATCATCTCGCTGGTGAGGCTGGCCAGACCGCAGCGGCCCGGGCCGTCGTGGATGCCGCCAGCGGGCACATGAAAAGCAACCGCCACGCTCTCCAAGTCGGGCAGTTCCTCGCCGAGGAGGACGATCCCATTATCAAGCGTGGCGGAAAGGAGCGTCTGCTTCACGAATGGCTCAATATCGCATCGCCGGGCGAGGCCGACTGAGAGGTGTTTGACGTCCGTGCTGCCGTCCCCCGCGAGGCAGCCCGGGCTGTGTCGTCCACCACTTTGTAAACGGTTCGGGCCCGACGGAAACCCAGGCGCCGATAAAGTTTTACGGCCGAGGCGTTTTCCGCGGTGACTTCCAGCGAGGCTTTCCGCAGGCCAGCACGCCCAAATCCGCCCATCGCCTGCTGCACGAGGAGGCTCCCAAGCCCCAGCCCGCGGTGACCAGGGACCACCCCGACGTTCTGAATCATCCCGGTGCCAAACCTGTCGACAACGCCCTGGATCGTGCCGCACCAGGCGTGCTGCCCGGGGGCGACCACGCGGGCGACCAGCCAGGTGGCGTCGGCGAGGAACCCGGGCTTTTTCCGAATTTCCCGCATCAGACGACGGCAGCCCTCGAGGTCGCCGAGGCAGGGAAAGACCACCGCGTCGATTTCCTCGCAAAACGCCTGGAACTTGGTGCGGGCGTGGGCGTCGATCAAGGCTTCGTTCCACGCCACGAGTCGGTAGCCCTCAGGCAGCACCGGTGGCCGGCGCGGAATGAGCAGGTCAGCCTCCATGCGAAACCGCTTGAAATACGTTGATGCCACCGTGTTCCTCCCGGGGCGGGACCGCTGGACAGCCCGTTGCTCCGTTGAGCCAGGTCTGCCTTCCGATGGTGTGCACCGTTGAGCGGATGCTCTGCACCTTAAGAATGCCCTCAATTCCGGTCAACTGACCGGTGGATCGCGATCTTTTCGGCCGCCGCGACGGGTGCCAGGCGGCGGCCAATCTTGATTGCAGCGGCTCAATCAGGCTACGATGGTTTTGATGGATCAAAAAATGGTTTTTGACTCTCCTCAAAAAGGTCGGATGGGCGTTTTTTCACGCATTTTTGCGGGTGCGGTGGCGGTGTTCCTCTGCGCCGCGGTCGGCGGGTGCAGCGACGCGCCGCCCGCGTCGCGGCCTCCAACGGTGGTGGCGACGACGACCATCGTGGCCGATCTCGTGCGACAAATCGCGGCGGACCGCGTCGAGATCGAGAGCCTGATGGGGGCGGGGATCGACCCACACTCCTACCGTCCCACGCCACGCGATGCCGACCGGCTCGCCCGCGCCGATTTAATTGTGGCCTCGGGGCTGCACCTCGAGGGCAAACTTGCCGAACTCCTGCAACGCATGAGCCGTCGCACGCCCGTGGTGTTTGCTGCGGAGGCGGTCGCCGAATCGTCACGGCTGGAGGCCGCGGATGGGATTCCGGATCCCCACGTCTGGTTTGACCTCGCCTTGTGGGCGGCCTGCATTGAGCCCACGGTCAAAGCGTTGAGCGACCTGGTGCCTGAGGCGGCAGCGGAGTTTGCCGAAGCGGGTGCGCAGTATCGTGCGACGCTTCTGGAAAACCACGCCGAGGTGCAGTCGGCGATCGCGGCGATCGACGAACAGCAGCGGGTGCTCGTCACGGCGCACGATGCCTTCCGCTACTTCGGCCGAGCCTACGGGATCGAGGTGGTGGGCGTGCAGGGGGTGAGCACCGAGAGCGAAGCCGGGCTCGCCGACATCAACCGACTCGTCGACCTTCTCGTGCAGCGACAGGTGCCGGCGGTGTTTGTCGAGACCAGCGTGCCCGATCGGAGCGTGCGGGCGATCTGCGAAGGGGCGGCGGCGAAAGGGCACACGGTGGAAACCGGAGGACGCCTCTACTCCGACGCGTTAGGCGAGCCGGGAAGTGGAGCGGACACTCTCGTCTTGGCCATCCGCGCAAACGTGCAGGTGATCTGCGATGCCCTCGGTGCGGATGGCGACGAGCGTCAAGCGGAACGCACGCCGGCCGCCGAGGAGGCCTCGGAAACGCAATGAGCGCTCCACCGCTGTTGGAACTGCACGATGTCACGGTGGCCTACCACGGCCGGCCCGTGTTGTGGCACGTCGACCTCGCGGTGCAGAGCCCCTGTCTGTTTGGCATCATCGGCCCCAACGGTGCGGGCAAGAGCACGCTGATCAAGGCGGCTCTCGGGATCGTGCCACTCGTGGAGGGCTGGGTGCACTTCTGGGGAAAGCCACTCGACCAGGTTCGTGGAAGGGTGGGCTACGTGCCCCAGCGCGAGAGTGTGGATTGGGATTTCCCGGTGCGGGCGATCGACGTGGTCTTGATGGGCACCTACCACAGGCTTGGTTGGCTCCGGCGGGTCGGGCGGGCCGAGCGCGAGTTTGCCCAAGCGTGCCTCGACCGCGTGGGAATGGCCGACTTTGCCACGCGGCAGATCGGACGGCTTTCGGGTGGGCAGCAGCAGCGGGTATTTCTTGCGCGGGCGCTTGCCCAGCAGGCCGAGATCTACTTCCTCGACGAGCCACTGGCAGGCGTCGACGCACAGAGCCAGCAACAGATCTTTCGCGTGCTTTCAGAACTTCGTGATGAAGGCAAGCTCGTGCTCATCGTGCACCACGACCTGCGAACCGCGGCAAGCTGGTTTGATCGTGTCGCTCTCGTCGACATGCGGCTGGTGGCGGCCGGGCCGACGGCCGACGTGCTCTCCCGCGAGAACCTCGCACGGACCTACTCCGGTCACCATGAGGTGCTCGACGAACTGGGCCGCGCGGTTGAGGCGGGGAGGCGGACGCCGTGAGCCTGCTGACGGCCGCTGCACATGTGCTGGGGCTCTCGCCGAACACCTTCGTGGTGACCGTCGGGATGGCGGCGGTTGGGATGGCGGCAGGCGTGGTGGGGTGCTTTAGCGTGCTGCGACGGCGGGCGCTCGTGGGAGATGCGGCGGCGCATGCGACGCTCCCTGGTGTTGCGATCGCTTTCGCGATCACAGGAAGCCGTGGTCTGCCCGTGTTGCTTCTCGGGGCGGCCCTGTCGGCGGTGGCCAGCCTCGGCGTGCTCGTGCTGCTGCGACGCTTCACACGCACCCGCGAGGATGCTGCGACGGCGATCGTGATTGGTGTGTCGTTTGGCGTGGGCGTGGCGCTGATCTCAGGCCTGGTTGCGCGCGGGGTGCCGGGCAGCGGTGGCCTTGAGCGGTTTCTGCTCGGCTCCACCGCATCCCTTTCGACAGCCGACGCCACGATGCTGGTCGTGGTCTCACTGGTGGCGATGGCCCTGGTGGCCGCCTTCACCAAAGAGGCGACGCTCGTCTCGTTTGATCCAGGGTTTGCGGCGGCGGCGGGCTGGCCGGTGTGGTGGATCGACTTTGCGCTCGTTGCGCTTACCGCCGTGATGGTGGTGGTGGGTCTGCCAGCAGCTGGGGCAGTGCTGGTGACGGCGTTGGTCGTCATTCCTCCGGTGGCCGCGCGGCAGTGGACCGACCGTGTGGGCGTGATGCTCGTGCTCGCTGGCCTGTTTGGGCTGGCGGCATCGCTGCTGGGGGTGGCGCTGAGCGCGACGATCCCAGGACTTGCCACTGGGCCGATGGTGGTCCTTGCTGCTTCGGCCATCTTCACGGTCTCGCTCCTGCTTGCCCCCAAACGCGGGTTGCTCGCGATTGCGATGCGGGCCAGGCAGCCGCTCTCGCTCCCGCTGGAGAGGGCTCAGCCATGATGGGCATCGACGGGGCGGTGGCGTTTCTCACGGGCTGGGGCGGCATGCATGGTTGGGCCATGGCGACCGCCGCGGTCGTTTCGGCGGCGGCGGCTGTGGTGGGCTCGTTGCTCGTGGTGCGTCGGATGAGTTTGATCGGCGACGCGATCAGCCACGCGGTGTTGCCTGGCATCGTGGTGGGGGTGCTCCTCGGAGGTCGGCCTGGCGGGCCGTTGGCCACGGCGGGGGCTGTGGTGGCGGCGCTCGTCACGGTGTGGCTTGCAGAACTGCTGCGAAGCAAAGGCCGCCTTTCGGAAGATGCGGCGGCGGGGGTGGTCTTCACCACCCTCTTTGCTGCGGGCGTGGCGCTGCTCTCCGCGGCGGCGAGCCGCGTGGATGCCGACCCTGGCTGTGTGCTCTACGGAATGCTGGAACTCGTGCCGTTTGATGTGGTGGAGCTGGCAGGCGTGGAAATCCCTCGGGCATTCCTCACGGGAGTGGTGGTGCTCGTAAGCCTGCTCGTCGCGCTCTGGTCCACCTGGCGATGGCAGGTGGCCACGGCCTTCGACACCGATGCGGCGGCGGTGGTGGGCATCCCCGCGCGAGCGATGACGGTGGGCCTTCTCTGTGCCACGGCCGTGGTGACGGTGGCGAGTTTTGAGGCGGTGGGTGCCGTGATCGTGGTGGCGATGCTGGTCGTGCCTGCAGCAACGGCAGAGCTGCTGGCGACGACGCTCGTGGGACTGATGCTGATGGCGACGGGGCTCGCCGTGACGGCCGCTGGCGGGGGCTACCTCGTTGCGTGGCAGCTGGAAACCAACGCGGCGGGAATGATTGCGGCGGTCTTGGGTGTGGGATACGGCGTGGCGATCCTCGTTTCACGCGAAGGCATCCTCGCGCGAGTCTCCTCGATGCTGCGGCTGCGGTGGCGGGTGGTCTGCGAGGACGTGCTGGCAGCGGCCTGGCGGGCAGAAGAAACAGGACAGGCGGTGCCTGGGACGTCTCGGCGCGGGGTGGCGTTGGTGGCTGCCTGGTGGCTTGAACGACGCGGCCGGCTCCTGCCGGGATTGGTGCTCTCGCCGCAGGGACGCCTGGAAGCCGAGATGGTGGTGCGTTCGCACCGGCTTTGGGAGACATGGCTCGGGCGGCATGTTGGTCTGCCGCTCGATCACCTGCATCCACCAGCCGAATGGATCGAGCACTACCTCGGCGCCGAAATGCGGCAGCGTCTGGAGCAGGAGATGGCCACCTTAGCGGACCCCCACGGCAGCGCTATTCCGCCAGAGCGATGACGCTCCGGTCTGGAGGCGGCAAGAGTCTCGTCGCTGGGACAAGGCGTGCCAACGCTCCTCGTGCGTTCGCCGACCCCCGGTCCTCCGCTGGTCAGCGGTGACGCTCAGCCTTTTTGCAGGCGGCGGAGGAGAGCGAGGTTCGCACGGTCGTTGGCCGGGTCGGGCTTGCCGTCCTCGCCTTCTTTGGGCGTTTCGAGAATCATCGGCACATGGGCCAGGCGCGGATGCCGCATGAGCAGACCGAAGGCCTCGCGACCGATCTTGCCTTTGCCAATCGCTTCGTGCCGGTCGACGCAGGAGCCACACTCGCGCTTCGAATCATTCGCGTGAATCACGACGAGTCGATCGAGGCCGATCGTGTCGTCGAAGGCGTTGAGCGTTTCGTCGAGCTTGGCTGCGGGGGCGAGGGGATAACCCGCCGCGAAGACGTGGCAGGTGTCGAGGCAAACACCGATACGTTTTCTTAGTGTACTGCGGCGATCGATGATCGCGAGCATCGCGGCGATCTCCTCAAATGTCTTGCCGAGGCAGCTCCCCTGGCCGGCAGTCGTTTCGATCAGCAGGCCGGCCGTCAGGGCAGGCGTTTTGGCGAGGGCGTCTCGGAAGCCTTCGGCCGCCCGCACCACGGCCTCGTCGCGGTCGCTGCTGCCGGCGGCTCCGGGGTGGGCGACGACCCACGGAATGCCAAGCAGTTCGGCACGCTCAAGTTCGATGACCAGGCCAGCGATCGATTTGTTGCGAAGTGCCTCGTCTGCCGAAGCAGGGTTGATCAGATAGGAGTTGTGCGCGACCACCGGAGCGATGCCCGACGCACGCACGGCTGAGCGAAACGCCTCGGCCTCGACGGGATCAATCGGTTTCGTGTCCCAGCGGCTGACGTTGCGGGTGAAGATCTGCAGACAGTCGCAGCCGGTTTCGATCGCCCGGTCGACCGCTCGGAAGGTGCCGCCCGCGATCGACTGATGGGCCCCCAGCGGTCGCGTGGGAGGCGATTTTTTTGCTCCTTTCGCAGCCGGAGACGTGGGTTCTTCAGTGCTGGGCTTCGAGCGTGGCATGCGGCTGGTCCTCTCTTCCTCAGTGGGTGAGACGACGAGTGTATGCCGCTGCAGGCCCGCCGCACGCGGTCTGGTTGGAAGGTTTCTGCCGAGCCTCCTACACTATCTGGGTGTGTTATGGATGGGCTTCCCCACGGGAGCGGTGGTGCACCGGCTGAACATGAGTGATTTCGTCTACACCCTGCTCGGTCTGACGATCGCGATTTTCGCGGTGATTGGTGTCGTTGTGCTGGGGACGGTGGTGGCCGTGATGGCCATCAAGCCCATCCGAGAGCGGCGGCAGGCGGAAAAGCTTGCCCGGTTCTGCCGCGATTTCCATCGCCAGCGCGAGCAGCTCGAGGCGAAGTTCATCCAGCGGGCTGCCGCCACCGGCAAGCCGCGAGGCCTGCGGTGGGTTGACGTCGATTTTGATGACGACGTCTTCTACGCCCGCGATCGCCGCTCGGGGGGGCTCAAGGCGCTTGTGGCGATTGAGGTGAGCTTCGAGGCGATCGAAGGGGGCGGCATGGAGGAAGTGGAGGCGGTGTCCAACATCCGCGCGGCCACCGCCGAGTTTCTTCACGACGGCACCCGTTGGCTCACCGACGGACGCGTGTATTTCAATCTCCTGCCTGACGCGACGGTGAAGTACCTCGCCGCCGATCTCGAACTCGTCGCCGAAGACCACGTCTGACCCACGAGGCGGGGTTCGATCGAGGGCTCGCGCGCTCTGTGATTCCCCTGCGCTTCTGTGATGTGCCTTCGCTTCCTTTGATGTGCCTTCGCTGCCGGCGGACTTTTCCGGCTGCGCAAAGCGGCCGGGTTGTGCCGGACCTGCCGAGTTCGCCGGTCGTGAAGCGCCGATACCTGCTTTGGCGAGAGGGAGTTGCTGATGCAGGGGTGCGCACGCGAAGCGCGACGACGAGGAAGGCTGTGGAGGGCGACGGCCTGGCGGTTCGTGCCTGCCTTGGCGGCGGTGCTGGCGGTCTTTCTGGCCGACGTTGCCTGGAGCGAGCCCGAGAGCCCCGGCGGTGGTGACAGCCCGCAGGCGAAGGCCCAGGCCCACCTCAAACGGGCCGAGTCGTTTCGTCGCGACGCAGTCGATCTCTACCGCGATGAGGATCCGCTGGCGATCGACGCGTTTTACCTGGCGTGTCGCGAAGCCTGGAACGCGATCTGGACCTGTCCTGAAGCCGTCGACGTGTTCGCTGAGGCAGGCGAGGAGTATGCCCGCAGCCTGGAAGGGCTGCTCTCCGCAGCCCGACGACACGGACGCCTCGACGGATGCCGCGGCCTCGTGGTGGGATCGAAGTGGGATCCTGTCACTGTGCCGCTGGTCATGCAGGGGCATGCGCTTCCAAGCGAAGCGGTGCTCGATGTCGTCGCCACGCCTCCACCCGGCGACCCACGGGTGTCCCACTGCTATCAGCGGTGGGGCTTCGGTCTGCCGGTGGTGATCCGTACGGCGGATGAGGACCCCGAGACGGAAGAAGAACCGGTCGGCGACGTGGATCCCGTCGAAAGCCAGCAGATGGTCGATCACGACTTCGTGCCGCCGCGTCAGTCACTCTCGGCCACAGCCGTGCTGCGGTTTGCGATGCCGGGCGAGCCGGACTTCCCGGAAAAGCTGGTGGGGCCGGTGCATGGTTCGCCGCCGCCGGCGGTGCTCGATCTCGTCAATCCCGTGGAAGTGTCGCGGGTCAGAATCGGGCCATGGCGTCCGCCCTTGGCAGCCGACCTCACGTCGCCTCTGCTCGACATCCTCGATGGCATGCCGAAGCAGGCGAGCGTGGCCGGGTTTCTCCAGCCGCTTGCTCGCCGAGACACGTTGCCTAGGCTGGAAATGCTCGAGCCTTATGTGCCTGGCAAGATTCCGGTGGTGTTTGTGCACGGCTTGGCCAGCGACGAGGGCACCTGGTTTGAGATGCTCAATCATCTGCGGGCCTGGCCGCAGTTTCATCGCTGGTACACCCCGTGGGTGTTTCACTATCCCACCGGCGCTCCGTTCCTGCCGGCGTCGTCGCAGCTGCGGCGGCAGCTGACCTCGCTCGTGCACAAACTCGACCCGAGCGGCCGCGATCCGGCACTCAGCCAGTTGGTGGTGGTCGGCCACAGCATGGGGGGGCTGCACGCCAAGATGATGGTGGTCAGCTCAGGCAATCAGTTATGGAATGCGGTGAGCAACTGTCCTTACAGTCAGGTCCGCATCCCCGACGAGATTCGGGAGTCGTTCCAAGCGTCGTTTTTCTTTGAACCGTTGCCCTTTGTCCGTCGTGTGGTCTTTATCGCCACGCCGCATGGAGGCTCTGCCTGGGCGACCCGCGCGGTGGGCAAGGCTGCTTCTGCGGTGGTGCAGCAGCCGCAGAAGATCACCGAGATTCACGATGCGATCATCTCGGCGAATCCTCCCCACACCTTCAAAGAGCATTTCGAGAAAAAACTTCCGACCACGATCGACACCCTGGAGCCCGACTCGCCCTTGCTTGTGGCCCTTCATTCGCTGCCGCTGGCACCCTGCGTGACGGCGCACACCGTCGTGGGGACGGGCTATCCCACCGACGGGCTTGCGGATGGAGACGGGGTGGTCTCCGTGACGAGTGCTCGGCTGGGAGGCGTGGTGAGCGAAATGTTTGTTCCGTCGAAGCACACGCAGGTGCACCATCAGCCGCAGACGGTGGCGGAAGTCGTGGCTATTCTCACGGCCCACGCCGCCGACGCGGGCAAGTTCGCGGAAACCACTCGTGACGACGAGGGGGTGCCAAGCGTGGCCGCTCGCCCGAGTGTCGATGGCTGGCGGGCGAAGCAGCCGCGGTAGTCGCGATCGGCGAAGACGCGTCCGCGAACGCAGGACACTCGTCGTTACGGCGTGATGCCAGCGGCGGCGTTGGCGAGCGGGGGAGATGCAGCCTCGACGCCCACTTCATTGACCGCGACGGTGGTTGCTGACATGGATGCCCCTTCTGACTCGTCCATCTCAGGCACCGGCTGTGCCATCAAGAGGGCGATGGCCGCCGTCAGGCAGGCAAGGGTGAAGAATGGGGTGGAGGAGACGATGGCTCGCACGGTCGTGACGAAGCCGAGGGGCTGATCGCTTGATCGCATAGATGCTCCACCACCAACGATTCGATGACTCACGGCATCCCGTAGGACGACCTGATGTCAAAACTCAAATGCCGATGCTCATCACTCATATGCCGATGCTCATCGGCACCCTGCCCTTGCAAAAGTTAACCCTCAAGTGGGGGTGTTGCAAGCGGGACGATCGGCATGGCGTCGCGGGAATTGAAATGGCCCCGTGATTGGGGAAACCACGGGGCCAGAGCGGCTATTGAGGTGTGGGTCTTTGGGGGGGAACAGCCGCCGAAAAGAATCGTTGTGTTCGGTGCTCAAAGAATACATCCCGCACTCGAAAAAGTCGAGCGGCGAATTGCTGAGTTTTTTCCGCGGGGGCCTCGCGATACATTGCGGTCCCCGCGGCGGTTTGTCACCCCACCTGAGTAAGGCAGTGTTTCATGTCAGCGTCCAACTCCGCATCTGATCCGTTTTCCGCAAAAAACACGTTCGAGACCGGCTCTGGGAAGGCGATCTACCACCGCCTCCGTGCCCTCGACGACGCCGGCGTGACCAACACCGCTCGTCTTCCGTACTGCCTGAGGACGATTCTCGAAGCCCTCCTCCGCACCTGCGACGGCTACGCCGTGACCGAAGCGGACATTCGGGCACTTGCGACTTGGAACGCGGCGGCCCCTGCGGCGGCGGAGATTCCGTTCAAGCCGGCGCGGGTGGTGCTGCAGGACTTCACGGGTGTGCCCTGTGTGGTCGATCTGGCGGCGATGCGGGCGGCGATGCGGCGGCTTGGGGGCGATCCGAAGAAGATCAACCCGCTCGTGCCTGTCGACCTGGTGATCGACCACTCCGTGCAGGTCGACTACTTCGGTACGGATCAAGCTCTCGAGCAAAATGTCGACCTCGAGTTTCAGCGGAACGCGGAGCGGTATGCCTTCCTCCGTTGGGGGCAGCAGGCCTTCAACAACTTCCGGGTGGTGCCGCCGGCGATCGGCATCGTGCACCAGGTGAACCTCGAGTTTCTTGCGGGCTGTGTGTTCCTTCGTGAGTCGGCTGATGGCGGGCTGCCCGTGGCGGTGCCAGACACCCTCGTCGGCACCGACAGCCACACGACCATGATCAACGGCTTGGGCGTGGTCGGCTGGGGCGTGGGAGGCATCGAGGCCGAAGCCGTGATGCTCGGCCAGCCGCTGTCGCTGCTGATGCCGGAAGTGGTGGGCTTCGAACTCACCGGCAAACTGGCCACGGGTGCCACCGCTACCGACCTCGTGCTGATGGTCACGGAAATCCTCCGCAAAGCCGGCGTGGTCGGGAAGTTTGTGGAGTTCTTCGGGGAGGGCCTCGCCAGCATGACGCTGGCGGACCGAGCGACGATCGCCAACATGGCGCCCGAGTATGGCGCCACCATGGGCTTCTTCCCGATCGATGCCGAAACGCTGCGGTATCTCGCACTCACCGGCCGAGCCGCCTCGCAGATCGAACTCGTGGAGCGGTACACGAAGGAGCAGGGGCTTTTCCACACCGCCGACGCGGCACGCCCCGAGTTCACCACCTGTCTGTCGCTCGACCTAGGGAAGGTGGAGCCGAGTTTGGCCGGGCCGAAGCGTCCGCAGGATCGGGTGCGGCTGGGCGACGTGAAGCAGTCGTTTGCCACAGCGCTGACCGCCCCCACGAGCGCCCGCGGTTTTGCCTTGGAATCGCAGGCCCTGGCCAACACTGGCACCGTGACGAGCGATGGGCAGTCGTCCGACATCCATCATGGAGCGGTCGTCATTGCTGCGATTACCAGCTGCACCAACACCAGCAACCCGAGCGTGATGGTGGCGGCAGGATTGGTCGCGCGAAAGGCGCGGGTTAAGGGGCTCAGCACGAAGCCCTGGGTGAAGACGAGCCTTGCTCCGGGCAGTCGCGTGGTGACGGATTATCTCGAGGCGTCTGGTCTGAATGCCGACCTCGATGCCTTGGGTTTTGAGACCGTCGGTTACGGCTGCACCACCTGCATTGGTAACTCGGGCCCGCTGCCCGAGGCCGTCGCCAAGGCGGTCAACGAGGGAGACCTGGTGGCGGCGGCGGTGCTCTCCGGGAACCGCAACTTTGAAGGCCGCGTGAATCCTCTCGTGAAGGCGAACTGGCTTGCCAGCCCACCGCTGGTGGTGGCCTACGCGATTGCCGGCACCACCGACATCGATCTCGAGCACGAGCCGATCGGGCAGGGTTCCGATGGCCAGGATGTGTTTCTCCGCGATATCTGGCCGACAGCTGACGAGGTCCGCGAGACGGTCACGGCGGCGGTGAAGCCGGAGCAGTTTGAGTCGCGGTACTCCAACGTGTGGCAGTCGAATCCGCGGTGGAATGCCGTGCCCACATCCTCGGGCGAGCTCTACGACTGGGATGCCGCGAGCACCTACATCCAAGAGCCGCCGTTCCTCTCCGAGATCGCCGCCACGCCATCGCCGCTGGCAGCCGTGAAGGGTGCGAGGGTGCTTTTGGCTCTCGGCGACAGTGTGACCACCGATCACATCTCGCCCGCGGGCAGCATCGCCAAGAAGAGCCCGGCGGGCGAATACCTGGTTGAGCACGGCGTAGAGCCGGTCGACTTCAACAGCTACGGGGCACGCCGAGGCAACGATCGCGTGATGACCCGTGGCACGTTTGCCAACATCCGCATCCGTAACCTGCTCGCTCCTGGCACCGAAGGGGGCGTGACCCGCAAGTTGCCTGCGGGCGAGGTGATGCCGGTGTACGACGCCGCGATGCAGTACAAGGCCGAAGGCACGCCGTTGGTGGTCTTGGCGGGCGCCGAGTATGGCACAGGCAGTTCGCGTGACTGGGCCGCCAAGGGCACGATGATGCTCGGTGTGAAAGCTGTGCTTGCAGCCAGTTTCGAGCGGATTCACCGTTCGAATCTGGTTGGGATGGGAGTGCTGCCTTTGGTGCTGCCGCAGTCGTGGCAAGAACTCGGGCTGACTGGCGAAGAATCGTTCGATATCCCGATCGACAGCACCCTCGCACCACGGTGCACGATCACCGTCACCGCGACGTCCCCCGACGGTTCGCAAAAGCAGATCCCGTGTTTGGTACGGATCGACACTCCTGTGGAACTCGATCAGTTTCAAAGTGGGGGGATTCTGCCGTTCGTGCTGCGACGGCTCTTGCAAGACGGCTGAAAAGCTTCTGGATTGAGCCTCCCGGGGCTTGGGACGTGTCGCCGGCTTCCCTATATTCGTGATCGCTTCGTGACGTTCTGCGGGGAGTGATCTCGGTGGGATACGGTTTGGGTTGGCCGTATCCCGGATTGCTTCGCCTGCAACGCGAGAAGGTTTCAAGGAAGAGCCGACTCATGCCACACACTGCCGCACGTGCCCCTGGATCCTCGCTTGGGTTTGCTGCTGCTGGCGTTCGCCAGCCGGGAGCCAACGTCGTCAGCGAACGGGCGTTGCCCGCAATCACCTATGAGGCGATTGTGGAACTGCTCCAATCGGAGGTTGATCGTCTGCCCGCCTCGTCGCGGATCCATTGGGGTGAGTCGTTCTCCGAGTGCGGCATCGATGCGGTGGCATTCCACGACGTGGTGCATCGGATTGAAAGCCGTTATCAGATGCGGTTTCACTCCGAGTGGCTTGAAGGCGTGGACTGCTGGAACGACCTGGCGGAGCGAATCGAACGGCATCTTGTCGACCGGCGTGATGCCGACGAACGTGGCGGCCGCCGACGCACGAAGAAGACGCCGTATGCGAGCCACGCGATCAACCTCACGAGCACCGATTACCTCGGGCTGTCAGGCCATCCTGACGTGGTGACGGCTGCCAAAGAGGCGATTGACTGCTTTGGCTGCAGCATGCCTTCGGGTGAGTTGGCCGATCCGTACGCGAGCGTGGTGGCCGATTTCGAGCACGAACTGGCAGCGTTTTTGGGTGTGGAGCGGGCGGCGGCTTTGCCCGCCGAGCACGGGCCCATGACGGCCGTCTTTGAGCGACTCGTGGGCGAAGGCGACTTGGTGCTCATCGACCGCGATGCTCGCCCTGGCCTCGCGCGAGCGGCTGAGGCCTCGCGTGCGTCGTGCCGGCAGGTGAGCCTCTGCGACGACCGACAGTTGATCCGCCTGCTTGGCGACACGCAGGGCCGCAGCCGGCGGCGGGTGGTCGTGGTGGAAGCGATCAGCAGTGTGACTGGTGGCATGCTCGACCTGCCGCGGCTGTTGCGACTCAAAGCGGCGCACGACTTCGTGTTGGTCGTGGATGAGTCCGACTCCTTTGGGACCGTCGGCGGTGGACGTGGCCTTGCCGCCCACTGCGGCGTGGATCCTCAGCGCGTTGACCTGTGGATTGCCTCGCAGTGGCGGTGCTTCTGTGGTGGTGGTGGATACATCGCAGGACGCGACCCGCTCGTCCGCTACCTGGAAACCGCGGGGCATGATGTCGTGAGCCGACAGTGTTTGCCCTCGGCGGTCGCTGCAGCCCGGCGGGGGCTCGCGCTGATTGCGGATGATCACCGCCGCGTCGAAGGCCTGGCGGAACGCTGCGAGCTGTTTCGCAAGTTGGCAGCCGACTGCGATCTCGATCTTGGCGAGTCACTGGATGCGGATGGGCCGGTGATCACCGTGCGGCTCGGTGGCCCGTATCGCGGAATGGAAATCGCTCGTTCGCTCCTGGAGCAGGGGCTGCATGCGGATGTCGTGTCGGTTGCGTCGGCTGCGGGGCCGGAGAGCCGGCTGCGCGTGCGTCTGACGCTGGCGGTGCATGACGAAGTGATCGCGGGGGCTGTGCGGCTGATCGCGGACACCATCGCCGACTTCTGACGCGTGCGTGGGAATGACGCTCACACTTCTCGCGGCGTCGCTCGCTGGGCGACCATGGCCAGCACCGCATGTGCGGTGAGCAAGGTGGCTGGCAGCAGCAGGAGTTCGGAGATGGTCGCGGCCACGGCGGCCGATGACGCCAGGAGCCCAAATCGTGAGAGCGATGGGACGCTGCTGGCGATCACCCCGGCAAAGCCGACAGCCAAAACCGTGCCTCCAAGCACGATCGGTGTGCCAGTTTCCACCATGCCACGCCGGATGGCGTCGGTAAGGCTGACATCCTCGCGGCGGTGGCGTTTGATCGCGGAGAACACGTGCACGGTGTCGTCGACCGAGAGGCCGAGGCAGACGTTAAACACGATCACACTCGCCGGATCGAGCGAGCCACCAGAGAGCGTGAGCACAGCAGCCACAGCGGCCAGAGGGAAAAGATTGGGCAGCAGGCTCACCAGCCCGGCGAGCCACGAGCGAAAAGCGATTGCGATAATCGACCCGATCACCACCACCTCCAGAAGCAGGCTTGAGGCAAGATCGTTGATCAGCTGGCGGATGTTGCGGGCCGAGACAACAGGCATGCCCACGAGATCGATCGTCCAGCCGGGGTGCTGCTCTCGCACATCTGCAAGCCGGAACTCGATGCGATCAAACACCTGCTCAAGCTGCCGTGAACCCTCGTCGCGGACGCGTGTGCGGACCACGGCCGACCGACTGGGAAGGTCTACAAACTCCTCAAGCCGTTCCGGCTGAAGCTGACGCGTCGCCCGCCGCGAGAGGCTTGTGGTGATGCTCGCCAACGACACGGGGGGCGACATTGCCGACTCGGGGCCGACGATTTCGTGGATTCGCTCGATGACGGCGGTCACCTCGGGATCGTTCCAGGCGTAGTCGTCGGGCCATGCCACCACGATGTCGACGCCCATCGTGCCGCCGAAGTCGCGGTCGAGGCCCGCGAGCGCACGCGAGGAAGCACCGCCGCGCGGCAGTGCGTCGATGATCCTGTTGTCGGCCTCGATGTCACCAGCGAGCAGGAGCAGGGCGGCCGTACCGATCACGCCGGCGGCTGCCACCGGCCAGGCGTGCCGCAGCGACCAGGAAGCCATGCCGCAGGCGAAGCGACGGATCCGCCGTGGCGATTGGCCGAGATGGGCGCCTCGCCAGAGACTGTCCGACGCCATGAGCGGCGTGAGAGCGGTCACTGCGAGAAAGCTGGCCACCGCACCAGCCGCAGCGACGAGCCCAAACGTCCTGACAGCCTCGATTCGAGCGACGGCGAGCGAGAGGAAGCCCACCGCCGTGACAAGACTCGTGATGCCGCAGGCCGCCCCCACCCGACTGACCGCGGAGGCGCTCGCTTCGCGCGGGTCGATCCCGCGGCGTGCGCTGCGTCGCATGTCTTCGATGAAGTGGATCGAATCGCAGGTGCCCACCACCATTGCCAGCGAAGGCACAATGCAGGTCAGCATGTTGATTGGGACGTTGAAGAGCGCCAGGAGCCCTGTCGCCCAGATGGCGCCAATCAAGGGTGGCAGGCAGGCAAGGAGGGTGGCTCGCCAACTCCGGGCCGCGAATGCCGACAGCAGCACCGCGACCACGAGACCAAACGAGTTGAAGACCAGGATGTCGCGGCGAAGGCTTGCCACCGCTTCCAGCCGCAGCGTGGGCATGCCCGTGAGTTCAAAATCGAGCAGGCCTTGCTCGCTGCGTCGGCTGAGGATCGCTCGGATCTCGGGCGCGAGCAGGGAGAGATGTGCGGGGGTGGCCGCTTCGGGAGTCAGCCGGACCTGCACGATCGTGCTTTGGGAGTTGGCGGAGGTGAGGGTGCCGGCGATCAGGGGATGCTCGCGAAGACGCGCCTTGACTGCATCGATCACTTCAGGATCGTCTTCGTGTTCGTATCCACGGGGGAGGGCGGTGAGCAGTCCTCCGAGCATGCCCGCGCGGCGAATGTCAAACAACGAATGGACCTTGCTCACGCCCTTGACTGCGCGAAGCTCGTCGCAGAGCTCTCGCAGTTGCCCGAGCACGGCAGGGTCGAGGATGTCTCCCTCGCGGGCGTTGGCCCGCACGATGCAGTCGAGGTCGTGGGTGCCAAACCGCTCAGCGACGCGATCGGCCATCGCGAAGTCATCTGCCGAACCTCGCAGCAGGCCACGCAGGTCGTCATCGAGGCGGAGTTGCGTGATGCCGATCGAGGCGGCAGCCGTCGTGAGGGTGATCGCGATCGCGAGCCACGTGCGATGCCTGTCGAAGAGCGACTGCATCATGGCTGGAGAGACCGAAGGGGGACGCGATCAGAGGGCATGCCGACCGCATGGCCGGAATCCGAAAGCCTACTTCCTCGTCTTGCTGCTCGCACGCTTTCGCGATGCTTTGGGGGCATCTCCCTTGGTTTCGGCGACGTACGCCTTCCACGCTTTGGGTTGGGAGGTGGGGAGCTGGTCAAACTCATCCGGATCGACAATCCACCCGCGGCAGGAAGCAGACCCGCAGCGGCAACGAATCGCCGCGTCTGCCGGCCAGCAGTAGTCGATGGTCATCTCTTCCCCTGCCGCGATCTTGCGGATCGTCTGCAGCCAGAGGCGGTCTTCGATGGGGGCGTCGCTTTCCTCGTCGACCCAGTAAAAGAGTTCGCAGTTAGGTTCGCAGCTGTGGTTGATGAAACGCAACGGAGCCCCTGGCTCGAGCAAGCGGCCGCTCTGCAGTTCCATGCAGTAGTTGGGGTCGGCCGGATGCTCGTCGAGCACCTCGCCGAAGATTTCCCCGACCACGATGTCTGCCCCCATCGCCCGCTGTGCAAACACGCCTTTGCCCACGGGCGTTTCTTCGATCCGAAGCTTCCGCATCAGGCGGTCGTGCTCACGTTGCTGGGCGTCTGGTTTTTGCGTCTTCTTGGTGGTGCTGCGAGTCACGGAGGCTACAAGCATCCTTTCCGAGGGTGGCGGGAGGCCGAGGGTGGCGTGCGATCAAAAAGCAGTGGCGAGTCGGGGCGATCAGGCGGCGAGTTCGTCGCGGACCTTCTCGAGGAGTTTCTTCGTGGCGAGAATGCCCTCATCTTCGGAGAGGCTGCTGCCCTCATATTCCACGCCGATATAGCCGTGATAGCCAGCATCGAGCACGAGCTTGATCGCCTTGCGGTAGTCGGTGTGTGTTTCGTTGCCGTCGGCATCGAAGTCGTGGCTCTTGGCGCTGACACCCTTGGCAAACGGCATCAGCTCCTCGATGCCCTTGTAGCGGTCGTAGTCGTGGAAGTTGCCGAAGTCGGGGAGGGTGCCGCAGTTGGGGCGGTCGGCCATTTTCATCACGCCCGCGAGCCACTCTCCATTGCTCGAGAGGCCGCCATGGTTTTCAACGATCACCGAGATCTCAAGTTGCTTGGCGTAGTCGCTGAGGCGACCAAGGCCGTCGGCAGCAAGCTTCTGCTGCTCGTCGAAGGAACCTTTGCTCGCCGCGTTTACGCGGATGGCGTGGCAGCCGAGCCGTTTGGCAGCCTCCACCCAGGGGAAGTGGTTCTCAATCGCCTGCGTGCGTGCGGCGTCGTCAGGGTGGCCGAGTTCTCCCAGCCCGTCGCACATGATCAGCAGGTTCTTCACGCCCACATCGTCGGCACGCTTGGCAAGTTCGCTGAGGTAGGCCGCATCCTTGGCCTTGTCCTTGAAAAACTGATTGACGTATTCGACGGCATGAATGCCGAACCGCTCCTTGGCGACCTGAGGGAAGTCGAGGTTGTCGAGTTTGCCCGCGAAGAGTGTCTTGTGCAGCGACCACTCGGCAATCGAGATCTCAAACAGCGGGGTATCTGCGGCACGTGCTCGGGCAGCGGGGAAGCCGAGGGAGAGCCCACACGCTGCAAATCCGCAGCCGGCCGCCTCGAGAAAACGACGACGGGAAACGGAGGGTGAACTGGGGGAGGTGCGAGCGGGGGTGGGGCGTGGCATCGGAGCGTTCCTGTTGGTCACGTATCTTGCAGTGCGGTCTTCGACACAGAGATGGCCCATACGATAGCCTCTGCTGCATCGGCAGGAAACGTCCACACGCTGTTTTCATTTTTTGATTCACTCGACTGCGGGGCACGGCTTCACGCACCTATGACGACGTCTTCCTCCCCCCGGCCGCTACACCGTTTTGCAATCGTCTCGTTTGACTGGCTGCCGGCCTGGACGCTCTCGACGTGGGGGGCGACGTGGGTCGCCACGCCTGCCTTCGATCGGCTCGCCGCACGCGGGGTCACACTCGATGCCGTGATGGCCCCGGGCGATGACGCGGCGGCGACATTGCAGGCAGTTTTCGCGGAAATGTGTCGGCGGCGAGGGCGTGAAGGGCTCGCGCAGTCGGTGCTGGTGACCGACAGCGAATCGCTGGCTTGCGGGCCGCTGGCTGCCGACTTTGGGCAGGTGGTGGTGGAGCCGGCTGGGGCGACACGGCTGTGTGTGGCCGAGGAAGAAGATGCGTCGCTGTGGCACCTTTTTGCGGCGGCTGCTGATGCGGAAGCGGCGGTTGGGCGGCCGGGAGGTCTGTTGTGGTGCCACGCTGGGAGCTTGGGGGTTGCCTGGGATGCGCCGCTTGAGTTTCGCGACTCCCTCGTCGACGAGGACGATCCGGAGCCGCCGCGGCTGGCGGAGATTCCTTTTGCCCGCCTCGAGGCCGATGCCGACCCAGACCTCATTCTCGGTGTCCGCCAGGCGTTTGCAGGGCAGGTGATGTTGGCTGATCGGATGCTTGGACGCCTGCTCGACGTGCTCGCTGAAGATCGCGAGCCATGGACCGTGGTCGTCCTCGGGCTCCGAGGCATGCCCCTCGGGTTGCACGGTCAGCTCGGGTTTCCGCCGCCGGCGCAGCAGGGAGGAGGCGCAGGCCTCCTGCCGTATGCCGATCTTGTGCAGATGCCGGTGATCGTGGCGGATGCCGCGGGCCGCATGGCCGGGCAGCGGTACGGTGGCCTGCTGACCGCGGAGGATGTGGGGGCGTTCCTCTGCGGCGAACTGGCTGGGGGTGGGCCGTCGAGGCTGGGGCAGCTCCTGGAAAACTGGGAATGCCTGCCGCGATCTCAGGCGGTCAGCCAGACGGTGCAAGGGAAGACGTTGGTCACCGACGAGTGGCGGTTGGTGGTCGAACACCCACGCGACAGTGCTGAGGAGACGTCGCTCGAGCCACCGCCAGTCCGCCTGTTTGCCAAGCCAGACGACTTCTTTGAGCAGTGTGATGTGGCCGACCGCTGCCCGGGGGTGGTCGAGGATCTGCTGACGCAGATCTGAGTGGCGGCGGAGAATCTTGTGAAAAAGGGTGTTGAAACTCCTGTTTACGGGACTTTTTGCTCGGAAAAGCGGCTTTGTCGCAGCGGTGCGGGATCGCTACGATCCCCGCCCCCCTCAGGCGCCGCCGTGACGACGCCCGTGGGGTGATTCCCCGGGCACTGTTCCTGCGATGTCGTTCACGCCCTCATCCACTCACCTTCCTCGCTTGGTGCGAGCCGCTGTGCTCGTGCTGGCGGTGTGTGGCTGCTGGAAGCCGTTGAGCGCGGTCGCGCAAGGGTTTGGGGAGTTTGGAGATGAGGAGCGCGCCACGCCGCCCCCTCCGATCACACTCCGCATTGCCTGGGGGGGAGGGCTCGACCGCAGTTGGCGGGGATCCGTTCGCCTGGTGCCCGACAGTGGCGCGGCGGAAGGCTGTGGCGAAATCGTGCGTGTGGCGTCGCTGTGTGAAGACGTGGATCCGCAGCTTGGCTTGCGGATTGACCGCCGCGAAATCGGCTTTGGGCAAACCCCCCCGCGGGACTTCGACGGCTTCGATATCACCCTCGCCGATTGGCAACACTGTCGCCTCGTCGTGGATATCGAGGGCACGGATGGTCCGTTTTCGACGCGGCTTGATGAGCCGGTGATGCAGTTTCTCCTCCGAGGGAAACAGCAGGCGATCGATCACGATGGCAATCGACTTTCGGTGTCTCGTGCCGCTGGCGACGAACTGCAGCTGACGTTCGCGGGCGACGGTGCCGATGCGTCGGCCGTTCGCACCGCGGGGGAGCGGCTGTCAGTCACGATTCAGCCAACCTTGCCGCTGCGGAGCGACAGCAGCACACGCCGCGAACTGCAGGTGGCGTTGATCCAGCCTGAGGATGGGAAGGCGATCTCCTCGCAGACCTATCTCCTTGAGGATGACGAGCCACGCGATGTAGTGGCCGCCGACGGTCGCATCTTGCGGAGCTTTGAACCGGTGGTGTGCGAGGTGCCGTTGCCGGATGAGGAAGGGGTGTACGAGCTGCAGATGCAGGTGTTGGAGTCGGGTGGTCTGCGGTGGGCCCGCCCGCTCGCCAGCCGCCGTGTTCAGTTTGTGGCGGTGAGCCGCCGCGCCGACCCTCCCGCCGAACTGCAGTCGTGGAACACGCTCTACGAGTTTGATGCAGGAAATCCCCGGTTTTTCGACAGGCTGCGGCGGCTCTCCGGCATCCCCGCAATGCCGACGGTGCCGTTGCCTGCGGTGCCATCGCTCGACGTGCCGGCGATGGGCGACCTCGCCACCCGGCTGCCAGGCTTTGGGCGGTTACCCGGTTTCGGGGGGGACGACGACGCGGGAGACGCGGTGTCGCTGCTGCCGACGGATGGGCCAGCCGTGGGGCGCTCGATGGAGTCGCTCTTTCCTCGTTTCAGTGGGCCCCTGCCAGGAGGGCATGGGATCCCCGCGAAGCATCCGCTTGGGATGATGCTGCAGCTGCCGGCGTCTCCCTCCCCCAACGACCCTGCCTGGGAAGCCGTGGTGGTGCCGGGAGCCACGCCGGGGAAGCCGCACCTGCTTGAGGTCGAGTATCCGACAGATCAAGACGCGGCGGTGGCGGTGTGTGTGCTTGAGCCAAACGCACTCGGCGTGATCGAGCAGGTGGTCTGGTCGGGTGGCTTTGAGGCACGTCGGTCGGCCTATGGTGCAACGCCTGGAATGGCGAGCTACCGGCAGGTCTTCTGGCCACGGACGAAGACCCCGATGGTAGTGCTGGTCAATCTGTCGGTTCGCAGTGATCTCATGCTTGGTCGGCTGCGGGTGCTCTCTGGTCCTGAGCGATTGCCCGCCGCCCTTCCTGCACCTTCGGGAGCGTTGAAGAAGAAAATCCTTGGACTCGCGTCGGCTCCAGATTTCGCTCGCTTCGGGGTGAGCGCCAAAGTCGACAAAGAGACCGGCCGGCCAGTGGATGACTGGGAGGGTTTCCTGACTGCGGCCGAGCGGATGGCTGAACTCCTTAAGCATCAATCCGCAGCAGGCAGCGTGGTGTCGGTGTATGCCGATGGCACCCCCGCATGGCCTTCCGACGTACACAGTGGTGGGAGTCGCTGGGACAATGGCCTTCTCGCGCCCACGGGCCAGCATGCCGCGACGAAGGACGTGCTTGAGTTGCTCTGTCGCGTGTTTCAGCGAGAAGAGTTGGAGCTTGTTCCGGCTCTCGAGTGCAGTGGGCCGCTGGCGTCGCTGGAAGCGTTGCGGCTGCGAGGTGGCAGCACGGCTGTTGGCATCGAATGTGTGGGGGCAGATGGTGAGCCTCCGGGTGATGAGGACGGCGTGGTTCGCTACAACGTGCTCGATCCGCGGGTTCAAGATGCGGTGGAGCAGCTGGTGATCGATATGGCTCGTCGGGTGGCCGATCGTCCTGCCGTGCGTGGTATCGCGCTCCTCTGTCCGCACGACGGTTGGCTGCATCTGCCGGGCGTGGAGTGGGGGCTCGATGACGCCACCGTGGCCCGCTTCATGTCGGACACCGGGCTGGACATGCCCACCCAGGGAAGCGGGCGGTTTGCCGAACGGGCCGCGCTGGTGACCACGGGCGATGTGAAAAGCGCCTGGATGGAGTGGCGGTGCGGCCAGGTGGCCGCGTTCCACCGTCGCCTCGCGGATGCGGTGGCTGCCGAAGCTGGTGCGATCGATGTGCATGTCATTCCCACGACCCTTTTCACGCAGGGGCCGCTCGCCAAACGGTTCCGTCCCACACTTGCCTCGGGAGGTGGTGATCTTGGGCTGCTGCGAGAGATCGGGCTCGAGCCCTCGCTGATCACGTCGCACCCGCAGCTGGTCCTTGCCCAGCCGCGGGCGCACGGTGGCGATGTGGAACTGGTTGAGGCGAGCACGCTGCGAGCGATGAGTCGTTCGCCGCGGCTGGCTGTCGACATGAGTCAGGCGGAGCGTCGCATCGCCGTGCATGTGGAGCAGCCGCATGCGGTGGGGCTCCAAAAAGTGATTCAGGCATCGCCCTTCCCTCCTGGGCAGGCGGGCGGATCGTCGGTGGCTCTGGTGCACGCGGTGGCGGTTGGCGACGATCTCACTGAGGTGGTCAGTGGGCCGATCGCTGGAAACGACATTGAGGCGATCATCGATGCCACACTCTTCGCCGGGGGCGAACAGGTGGCGCGGCAGGCGATCAGCGAGACGGTTTCGGTCTTGCCTGCACGGGGTATGCGAGCTGTCGATGCGGTGGCTCGGCCGCTGGTGGTCCGCACGGCACACGAAGCGGGCGCGGTCGTGACCAGCGTGGTCAACGCCTCTCCTGTTGCCTGCACGGCCGTCCTCCACGTGAGCGATGCCGGGAGCTCTGCCGTGGATGCGGCAACAGGGGAACTGCTCCCGGTGCAGGCCGGAGTCGTCGAAGTGCCGCTCCTGCCATGGGGATTGCGAGCCGTCAGGCTGGTGGAATCGGCTGAGATCGAGGAAGTGACCGCAACATTCGAGCCGCAGGTGTATAAGGCGGTCGAGGCAAAGCTGGCATCGCTGCGAGAGCGACGCGGGGTGCTTGAGTATCCGGTGCCGCTGGCGGTGCTCGACAATCCCGATTTCGCCATGAAGGTGGTACGGCAGTCGGTGTCAGGCTGGGAGCTCGTGGAGAAAAACCGTGGCACGCTCTCGGCTGCCGAGGGGCGGGTTGTTGGTGAGGAGGATGGTGAGCGAAACGCCTTGCAGTTCGCCTCACCGCACGGCCTTTCGACACTGCGGAGCAATCCATTTGCGGCTCCCAAAACGGGCAGGCTGAGCGTATCGGTCTGGTTGCGGATCGAAGAGGGCAACCCTCAGCCGCCACTGCGGATTGCCGTGGAAGGACTGCAAGGGCGGCACGAGTACTACCGCTTTGCTCCGGTTGGCCGGGGTGAAGCGGCGATGCCGCTCTCGTCGGAGTGGTCGCAGATTGTGCTCGAGGTCGACGACCTGCCAACACAGGGGCTTGAGTCGGTGCGTGTGCGGCTCGACCTGCTCGGCCCGGGAAAGGTCTGCCTCGACGAGGTGCGGGTGTTTGATCTCGCGTTTGATGAGTCGCAGCGCGTGCAACTCTCCAAGATGCTCGCGCTGATCGATCACCAACTCCATGCCGGCGACGTGGGGGCAAGCGTGCTGGAGCTCGACGGACACTGGCCACGGTTTCTGGAAACCTATATCGACGAAAAGGCTGTCGCGGTTGCTGCCCAAGAAGGGGATCGTCAGCGTGCGGCGGCAGCCGAGGCCACGCGTCCACCCGAACGCACGGGCATGTTGGATCGGCTGCGGCAGTGGTGGCAGTAGCCCCCAACCCACGCTAGCCCGGCGGCCAACTCAGAGACCGGCCGCCGAGCAGGTGAAGGTGGAGGTGGTCCACCGACTGCCCACCCTCCTTGCCCGTGTTGATCACCACGCGGTAGCCGGCATCGAGCCCGAGCGTCCGTGCCAGGTTGGTGGTGGTTGCCAGCAGGTGCCCGAGCAGGTCGGTGTCTTCCTCGGCAGCGTGGGCCAGTGATTCGATGGGCTTCTTCGGAATCACAAGCACGTGCACCGGCGCCTGGGGAGAGATGTCGTGAAACGCGAGGCAGCGATCGTCTTCATGCACAATCCGGGCAGGGATCGTGCGGTTGATGATCTTGCTGAAGATCGTGTCAGGCATCGCAATCGCTCCGTGGGGGCGGCGTCAGGCGGGACTTAACGGCCAGACGGCCGACCCGCTCATGAAGAGCGGGACCGGGCGCGACGTGTCCGTTTCGGCCGGGGCATCGACCACTCACGAGTGAGCACCTCGAACACCTCCGGAGTTTCGTAACGTACCACGGTCTTGCCTTCCGGCATGGGGCCGACGAGATGCCGAAACACGGGAGCTCCCCGCAGGTCGAGATCGGTCGAGCAGTCGTCGATGCCGATCTGCAGGTGCGCGCGGAGGATGGGTTCTGGTGAGTCGTAGTCGTGGATCACCAGATCCCCATCACGGTTTTGGCTGACGAGTCGCCAGGTGTTCTTTGCCATGAAGGTCTCCCTGTGGTCGGTGGGGCGGCCGGCCGGCGCCTCTTCACTCGCCACCCCACAAGGATCGGCAGGTTCGCCAGCAACCGACACCTCAAGGGGAGCTGCTCGGTCAGATCGTCAGAACTGGCGTCGCCGCTACGGCAAGAGCAGGTGGTACAGGTCGTGCGAGCGGTTCACGACGAGGCGTGAACCCTGGCTTAGCGGGTGGGAGATGTCCGTGAGAAACAGCCAATGACCGTCGTGGCCAGTGCAATCCCTCCAACCAGACCGATGCAGTCGTAGCCCCAGTCGAGCACGTCGGCGTAGCGGCCAAACAGCGGCTGCGTGGCCTCATCAACGGCGGCAAACACGGCGAGGGCGAGCAGGGCGAGGGCCAGCGTGCGGAGGGTGTGTCGACCTGCGGAGGCAAGGGTGGCTCCCACGAGCAGGCCAAGAATGCCGTAGGCGATGAAGTGCAGCGTTTTGTCTGACTGCACGAGGCTGTACTCGAGCAGTTCTTGCGGGTTTGGGTAGTGGGTGGCGGCCACCAACACGACGGTGTAGGCCGCGGTGCAGGCCGCAAGTGGCTTGGCGAGGCGTCGGAAGGCAGGAGCGTTGGTGGCGGGCATGTCAGCGAGGGCGGGGGAAGAGTGCGGCGAAAGGCGGGGGAGAGTGTGGGTTTTCGCCGAGATGCAAGCGGATGTTTTCTCAGCAAACGCTGGGTGCTAGACTTCGATCGTCGACCGACATGGAGGGTAAGCGAATTGGCCAGCGGTCTGACTCGAAATCAGATGTCCCGAAAGGGATTGTGGGTTCGAATCCCATGCCCTCCGCCTCGATACTATCGCAGAAAGCCCGGGTGAAACGCATGGTTTCGCCTGGGCTTTTTCGTGCCTGCTCGTGGCATGCCGACAGCCGGGCTGCCGAGCGCACCCGCGTGGTCGTGTTGGCGCTTGTGCTCCTGATCACCGCATGGGCGGAAACGTCGCTTGCCGCGGCGCTTGGCCCAGATGGTGAAGTCATTCCCGGTGGCTGCGGATTTGGGTACATGTCCGACGGATTTGAGCGGCAGCAGTTGCGGATGGCGGTGTTCTCCTCCGCGACCGCGAGTCTCGGAACCATCTCCTTGGTCGGCGCCCTTGTCTGCCGTCGGCGGTCTGTCACGACCAAACACCGAGGCTTGAGGGTGGCAGCGGGCGTGTTCTTCGGGCTCGCGGCTTTGTGCGGGGTGACGAGTTTGTTCACCTTCCCCTGGGCTCTGATTTACTAGTCCCCGATGATCTTCACGAGCACGCGTTTGGGGCGGCGGCCGTCGAACTCGCCGTAGAAGATCTGCTCCCAGGGGCCGAAGTCGAGCGTGCCGTCCGTGACGGCCACCACCACCTCGCGGCCCATCACCTGTCGCTTCATGTGGGCGTCGGCATTGTCTTCTCCGGTGCGGTTGTGGGCGTAGCGGTTGGGTGAGGCGTCAAAGGGGGCCAGACCTTCAAGCCACTGCTTGTAGTCTTCGTGGAGGCCGGGTTCGTCATCGTTGATAAACACGCTAGCCGTGATGTGCATCGCATTCACAAGGCAGAGCCCCTCGCGAATGCCAGACTGCGCGACAAGGGCTTCAACCTCAGGCGTGATGTTGCGGAAAGCCATGCGGGCTGGCAGCGTGAAGGTCAGGTGCTCGGTGAGGGATTTCATGCCGGTGGCTCGGTTGGGACGTGGGTGAGGAGTGGGCGCTTGATCGCCAAGGTGGCGAACGCGGGTGTGTCGTCCATGAAACGTCATGCTCGCGTGCGTGGCGGCTGACGACAATGGCTGGAGTGAGAGATCGCTGTCGAGGCCGCTTGCGGCGGCGTCTTTCGATCTCCGGCCAGTGAGCGTTAAGGAGCTTCCACAATCAGTCCGGGGACTGCCTCAAAGTGAGCGTCGTACGCAACTAAGTGGCCACCATTTTCGAGCGCGGTCGCTGCGATCCAGATGTCGTTGGTAGGTATGGGAGTGCCCTGCAGCTTGAGCGTCGCTACGATCGCGGCGTACCGCTGCGCTATGGTGTCTGTGGTGTCCACGATCACAACGCCTGGCTGACGTCGGAAATTACCGAGCAAAGAGAGGTTTTCCGCCAACCGGTTCCCGCCTTGGAAGCCGGGGTACAACTCCCCGAGCATGGTGACCGGCAAGAGAAGTTCATCCACTGCCTCAAGCCGTGCCTGGAGCGTCGGCTTGCCGCGCATGAGACGACTGTACGCGGACGTGTCGAGACAGAGGCGGATCACCGCCAGACCTCGTCGTCTACGGACTCGAACAAACCTGTTGCACGATCAAAGGCGTCGGCCTCGCCGTCGTCCCACGTGGCCGCGATCGCAGACAGATCTCGCTGCCGGAGGCCAGACTTTACACCTACCGCCTTTTCAAGCAACTCGATCACGGTCTGATTGAGGCTTAGCCCTGAGCGTTCAGCCAGCAACCGAAGCTCGGCCTCAACTGCGACAGGAATGTTTCGAACGGTTAAGTGACTCATTGTTTCGGTACATTTTGCATGCTGTGGGACGCATGCGTCAATTTCTCAATGAATCAGCTCGTTTCTAGCGATTGGAGGCTGGCTGAGGTCCCGGGCAGTGGTTGTCGGCGGCCGGTTTGGTGAGAACGCGAGCAGGAGGCTGGGTGATGATCAGGCGTGCTGGGGAGCTGGCGTTTGCACTTATTGCTGTGGGGGCGACCTTCGCGGTTGCTGACGAGGCGGCGGAGGCCTGGCAGTATCGGCCGGAACAGCTGCGGCCGTTTTGGTTGGGAGATGTCGTGGAGGGGGAGTCGGTGCTCTTCGTACGCGACGAAGGAGCGGAGACGGCGCGGGCGTCGGTGCTCTTTCCGATCCGCGAGGTGATCGCGGTGCGGAACTCCGCGGGCGATGTGACGTATGAAGAGGGCCGCGACTATGTCGTTGCACCAGGCAGCCGAGCGATTGTGCTGCCCGCGGGCTCGCGGATCGTGTCGACGGCGGCAGCTGACTTGCGGCGGCCGGCCGGCACGCAGAAGTACGCGCTCACGCATCGCGACGGCAACGGTGAGATCCTCTTCGGTGCGGGTCTTGAGTATGCGTCGATGCAGACGTGCATCACCTATCGCCACGAGAAGGAGAAGTGGAAGTCGGCGTTTCCTACCTTCGATGCCGCCCGCCTGCCTCGTTCAGTCGCTCGCCTCGCCACCAAGCAGCCGCTCTCGATTGTCACGCTCGGTGACAGCATTTCCGAAGGTGCCAACGCATCGGGCATGTACGACGCGGCTCCGTTTCAGCCGGCCTACCCGGAGCTCGTCCGTCGCCATCTCGCCGAACGCAGTGGCGGTGACGTGCAGATGACCAACCTCTCGGTGGGAGGCATGGACTCTGCCTGGGGGATGACGCAGGTCGACAAGGTGGTGGCGGCGAAGCCGGATCTGGTGATCCTCGCGTTTGGCATGAATGACTCCGCCGGGCGGTCAGCCGCGTCGTACAAAGAGAACATCGCCTGGACGATTGCTGCGATCCGCGAAAAGGTGCCGGAGTGTGAGTTCATCCTCGTCGCCACGATGCTTGGCAACCGCGACTGGACGCGGCTCAAGCAGGAGGCGTTTGGGGAATACCGAGCCGCGCTGGTCGACTTGGCACGGCCTGGGGTGGCTATCGCTGACCTGACGACGATCTGGGAGGGATTTTTGGAACGCAAGCACGACTGGGATCAGACGGGCAATGGCGTCAACCATCCCAACGACTTTGGCCACCGCGTGTATGCCCAGGTGATCACGACGCTGCTCGGCGACGGCGGCCGCGAGGGTGGCCACGCGACCAAATCATCTGCTGCAGGGCGTTAATCGCGAGATGACTCCCGGACGCCTTCAGGAACGCGGGACCATCCGGGCAATGGCTCGTTGCACCGTCTGTGGATAGCGGGCAAAAAGGCCTTCTTCAAAGGACAACTGATCGAGTTTTCGAAACGTGTACAAGGTTTGAGGATCAAGACCTCGTCGACGCATGACGTAGAACAAATCGCAGAACGCCTGCTCCGGGGTCGCCATGCCTCCCTCTGCAGGTGCCGCGTAGACACGAGGACTCACCGTCACAAAAACAAACGCCCCCAGAGCACTCGCCCGCCGTCGCGATCGGTTGTGCCGTCGCCGCGTGAAGCAGTCGATCTCACGCGGCTGTTGCGTGATGTATCCATACTGGGCCAGCGCCCACGCGGCTGTCACGTACGCCGTGGAGTCGATCGCTGTCGCCAGGGAGGCCGGAGTCACCCCAGTCGGCAGTCCATAGAGCCCGGTCGCCCAGCGTCGCACAACGCCCTGCTTCACAAGCCTGCCGAGCTCAACATTCATCACCGTGGACGAAGCTCCCGCGACATTCGCCATCTCTGTGACGGTAAAGAGCGTCTTGCCATAACGGTCTCGCTGCTCGTTGAGATAGCGAACCCACGCGAGTGCTTTCACGATGCCCCCGCTTCTTCATCGCCACAAACGCGGGTGAGCAGCTGGAGGGCGCTTTCAAGAACCGCCCGGCCACCGCCGGTGTCGGCCAGGACCGACGCCGTTGTTGGGTCAACCTGCTCACGAATGAGCGCATCGATCGCCTTGGCATGTCGGTCCGCCGAGTCTCTCAGGTCCTGCAAACGCCGCTCGACAACATCCACGCCAACGCCGCGACGTTGCAGTTTCTTGCCGACCCTTCCCCGCATCTCGCCGGGTGCATGGCTGGAGAACAGAAAAAGATCGAGTAGGTCTCGATGCTCGAGAAACGGCCGGCTGAGAATCGCGATCACTTTCGATTCCAGCATGTCGGCGTCCGACAGCGTGCGGTACACCACGCCATCGGCAGTCCGCGCGATGGGTGAGTCGGCAACTTCAAGTCGCGTCACGTCAACGGGGATTTCGATACGGCCGAGATCGGAGCCCAGCTTCCAGAAGGCAAGCTCCACCACCGCCACCGCGCCCGATTCGTCCAGCAATGTTCCGGGAGCCACAGACCCGTCGAGATCGTGGAGTCGACGGACCTCAGGCAGGAGGCGTCTCCCAAACAGCTCGATCAGCTCGCGCTGTTTGGCCACCAGATCACCGTGCCAGTGAAAGTCGATGTCCACCGACCGCCTGGGGCCGCGGTCGAGCATGCGATACCGGAAGCCACCCACGAGACACAATCCGGCCCCCGCCGGCTGCGTGGCCACTAAGGCGGCAACCATCCTCTGAAGTTTTTCGGAGATCGCGTCTCGATCCACCACGGCAGGCTCTCTGTTTGTGCAACACATCAAAACTAATATGCTTTGATTTGTTACGCAAGAATGGTCGTGCCGTGGAACCACGGCACCGGCATCGTCACGCTCGGCGCGGCTGACCTGACGACGATCTGGGAGGGATTTTTGGAACGCAAGCACGACTGGGATCAGACGGGCAATGGCGTCAACCATCCCAACGACTTTGGCCACCGCGTGTATGCCCAGGTGATCACGACGCTGCTCGGCGATCCTGCGGTAGCGCCGTGATGACTGTGCGGCTCACCGTCGTGATGTCCGCTTGGGCTTCGTGCCGTCGTTTGATTGGTGGCTCGAACTCTTCCAGGCAAAGAGCGTGGCGCCGGCGGCGTCGGTCAGTCGCACGTTGGTGATCTCGATTGTGCCAGGCCCGCGCGAGGGATCGAGGCGGATCGCTTCAACGGCTTCTTTGGGAGTGAGTGCCAGTGCGTACGCGTGCGGGGTGCCGTCGTGCATCACTTCGATTGGCACGCTGCGAGCGGCGGCGAACGGAATGCCCGGCACTTTCCAGAATGCCTGGCCGGTGCCCGATGAGGTGGACCGCATGCTCACGTGGAGCGTCATTGGGGCAGCGGCCAGTGGCTGGGGGAGCGTGAAACTGAGGTGAGGATCGCCGCCGGTGCTCGTGACCAGGAGGCCGTCTTCGCCGAGCGCGAGCGTGCAGGTTCCGCCTGCTTGCCAGCCAGCGACCGGTGGGGCGTGGCGGGGTGATTTCTGAGGCGACTTCCCGGTTTTCTTAGGGACGGACTGGCCTTCCTTGGAGAGGTCGTACGTGCCAGGCACGTAGTCGGGGTTTGGCAGAGGCAGCACCGCGTGCGTGCTTGCGAGGTGCTGCTCAAGCAGGGCGTCGAGGTCCTGCACCCGCTGGGGAAACGCCTCCGCGAGATTCTGCGTTTCGCCGGGATCCTGTCGCAGGTTGAAGAGTTTGTAGCGGTGCTCGCCGGTTTCGCCACCGTAGAAGATGCGGATCAACTTCCAATCACCGCGGTGCACGCAGGCCGACGGGGGCAGCCAGTCGGGCACGCTCGGGTTGTGCGGAAAGTACGTGAAGATCGCGTCGCGTGGCAGAGGCTCCCCGCGCAGGGCCGGCGCGATGCTGATCCCGTCAAACTCTTGGCCAGGCTGAGGTGGCAGGGCGAGCATCTCGAGCAGGGTGGGGTAGTAGTCGCAGCTCTGGATCGGTTGGTCGCTCCGCGAGCCGGGCTTCGTCACGCCGGGCTGCACCACGATCGCTGGCCCACGAATGCCCCCTTCATACACCGTCGCCTTCCCGCCTCGCAGCGGGGCATTGCTCGTGGGCGTGGTACCGTCGACTTCGTTGTACATGTTGCCGCCGTTATCGGAGGCGAAGATCACGATTGTGTTGTCGGCGAGGTCGAGCCGATCAAGCGCGTCGAGCAGGGTGCCGATCGCATCGTCCATGCTTTCAATCATGGCAGCGTAGGTAGGGCTTCGCTGGGGGCTCGTGGGATCGACGGTCTCGCGGTAGGCATCGATTAGGGCGGGCTTTGCGTCGAAGGGGGCGTGCACGCTGAACATCCAGTAGTTGAGGAAGAACGGCTCGTCGCGGTGCTGCTCGAGAAAAGCGACGGCCTCCTTGGCCATGCGGTCTTCGAGGTGTTCGTCGGGTGTGTCCGGGTCGGGATCAAAGTCGGCAAACTTCCACGGCGCCACGTAGCTCCCAGCTGGGCCGGGGCCGGGATGGTGTGGTACGTCGACATTGAACCCATGCTGCAGGGGCGAGTAGGGCTCGGCGCCGAGGTGCCATTTGCCGAAGTGGCCAGTGGCATAGCCGTGGTCGTGCAGCGCCTCGGCAAGCGTGTGGTAGTGGGTGTCGAGTCGGGAAACGGACCGCGGGATCGTAGAGAAGCGGTTGGACGGGCCACGCTCGGTGGCTGCGGCCGTGAGCACCACCTCGGGCTGATGGCAGTTGGGCGAGGTGATCCCGTGCCGAGCCGGGCTGAGGCCGGTAAGGATGCTCGCGCGGGTGGGCGAGCAGAGCGGGCTTGCGGAATAGGCCCTGGTGAATGTCATGCCGCGGGCGGCAAGCCGTTCGATGTTGGGCGTCTTGTAGAAGGTGGTCGTGCCGAAGAGCGTGGTGTCACTCCAGCCAAGGTCGTCGGCCAGGATGAAGAGCACGTTGGGGCGTGGTTGATCAGCACGCAACTGGGAGGCCGTGCCGAAGATCGTGACCGCAGAGACGGCGATAGCGAAGAGCAGGGCAGGGCGGAATCGCATGGAGATTTCCTTCATCGGTGGGCGGTTCGCAGACGCGGGTTGATGTGGAACGCCGCAGCGAAGCAGGTGTTTTGACTTTGTTTTGAAGGGGCGATAGTTTCCGACGGAGCAATTCCTGTCAGCCTACTCCTCCGAATCACGCCATGTCATTTGCCAACGCCACGATCACGAAGAAGGCCAACGTCTACCACGACGGCCGTGTCACCAGCCGATCCATCGTCACCAGCGACGGTGCGTCGAAAACCTTAGGCGTCATGCTGCCTGGCACCTACCGGTTCAACACACAGACTCCTGAGGTCATGGAGATCACGCAGGGCGCCTGCCGCGTGCGGATCGGCGATCAAGAGTCTTGGCTTGAGGTGAAAGCCGGCGAGCAGTTCGACGTGCCAGGCAACTCGAGTTTCGATATCGAGGTGACGGCGCTGCTCGACTACATCTGCCACTTCGCGTGAGCCGTCGTCCTCGCTTCTTAGGAGAGCGTGTAGGGCTTGCGGTATTCCTTGGTGAGCCAGCGGGCTGTTTCGTCGTCGCCCACGATTGATTCGGTCTTGGGATCCCAGTGAATCTTCTTGCCAGTGCGGACGGCGATGTTGCCAAGGTGGCAGACGGTGGCGCTGCGGTGGCCGATGCTGATGTCGGCCGCTGGCGTGCCCCGCGTTTTCACGCACTCGAGGAAGTTGTTGATGTGGGCGTAGTTGGCGGTTCGGCTCTCAGAAGAGGGGAGGCTCGCCACGTTGCCTTCGAGCGAGAGCGGGGCTGGCACCTCGACGCCCTCGAGCACCGCTGGCGAACTCACTCGCACGCCCCCTCGCCACACAAAGAGCGACCCTTCCTCACCGATAAACTCGGTGCCCTGTTCTTTGCTGGAAGCCCCCGGGACTTGGCGGCAGTTCATCACCACGCCGCTTGCGTAGGTGTAGGTGATGTCGGTGCGGTCAGGCGTTTCATACCATCCCTCGGGCTGGAACACGGCCGAGCCTTCAACGCTCACCGGCCCGCTCTCATCCATGCCAAGGCCCCACTGGGCGATGTCGAGGTGATGGGCGCCGAAGTTGGTCTGCTGGCCACCGCTGTAGTCCCAGAAAAAGCGGAACAGATAGTGCACGCGGTTGACGTTGTAGGGACGCAGCGGCGCCGGGCCGAGCCAGCGATCGAAGTCAAAGCCCTCGGGTGGCGCTGCGTCGGGCACGGGGGAGCCGGCTCGATCGATCCAGTTGGGGCCGGGCAGGGTGACGTTGACCTTGGTGACCTTGCCAAGCTGTCCTCGCTGCACGAGGTCAGTCGCAAACTGAAACTCGAGGCCGCTTCGCTGCATCGTGCCGGTTTGCACCACTCGGCCGTGCTTTCGGGCCGCCTCGATCATCGGCTTCCCTTCGCCGATCACGAGCGTGAGCGGCTTTTCGCAGTAGACGTCTTTGCCAGCCTGACAGGCTTCGATCGACATCAGGGCATGCCACTGGTCGGGCACGGTGACCACGACGGCGTCGAGGTCTTTGTCGTCGAGGAGACGGCGGTAGTCGTCGGTGAGGGTGGCCGAGTGGTTGGCTTCCTTCTTGAGGAAGGCGTCGGCTTCCGCGAGGTGCTTCGCATCCAGGTCGCACATCGATTCGATGTGGTTGAGGAAGTACCGCATGTTGTTGCGGGGGCCGCCCTGGTTGCCCACGCCGATCATCCCCACGCGGACCCGTTCGCTGGGAGCCTCGGCAGCGAAGGTGCTGCGGTAACTCTTGGCAGAGAGCCCTGAGAAGAGGCCAGCGTAGAGCGAACGGTTGAGCAGTGCTCGGCGTGAAAAAGAAGGCATGATGCTTCCTGCTTGGAACTACGGACATTCACGGCGAAGCACTGCGAGGCGCAGCACTCAAGGGAGCCATGAGCCCCCTGTCTCATCTGTTCCCGCCGCGTCATCAACGTACCCCCGGCACGACGCTTTGAGAACCTGCGAGGCGTGCGGTTCGGCGAGCGACGCGTTCGTAGGTGCTAAGGCGTTGCCCGACGCACGAGGAAGATGCCGCCGGCGGTGCCTTGATAGAACACGCCCGAGGGGCTGATCACGCCCGTCATTTGCAGCGTGTTCCAGGTGTAGCTGCTGAGGTTGGCGTAGTTGGGGGACGTGCCGGAGAACGTGTTGGAGCCGACTTCCAGCGGTGTGCCCACGATCTCGCCCGTGTCGGCATCGACCGCAGCAAAGGAGTACGTGACCGTCGTTTGGAGTGTCCGTCCTTGGCCTGTCGTTGAGGTGTTGACGATGATCGTGTAGATCAGGTTGTCGGTAAGCGAGAGCCTGGGCAGGGCGGACGAGGGCACGGAACTGCCTGTCCAGTTGGTGGCGAGGCTGCTGCCATCTTGGCTGATAGTCATCCCCTGGAAGCCACCGGCAAACGGGGCATTAGCGAGCGTTGGTACGGACGTGCTCGGTGTTTGCGATGGCGGCGGATACCAGTAACCGAAGGTGCTCGGTATGAAGACGCGCGTTCCCACGGCAATCGGGGCGTTCTCGGTGCCAGCATTGGTTGCGCTCAGGAACGTCGTTTGCGCGACGAGGGTGCCGTCATCGACGCTGTAGACGTTGACGTGTTCGGCGGGGGTTTCGTTGTTGGTGCCAGGAGCGGTGGCGTTGTCGGTGATGACGAGAAACTCGTAGCCCAAGTCTGGGCCAAAGAAGACGGGCGTGGAACCGGTGCCGGGGCTGAGTTGGCCCGGCTTGCGGTCGCCGCTGTTTTCGTAGACCTCGCGCCAGACCTGCTCGATCGAGCCGTCGGAAGCAGCCCGAAACAGTGAAACCGCAGTCGTTGTCGCCACAGCCACCCCTGCTGGCGACGATGAGATGCTGTTGGCCACCATCTCGCCTGCCGGCAGGTTGTAAGTTTCGAGGGCTCTGGTCTGCGGATCGTAGTAGCCCATCACGGCAGCGGTTTGGCTTGCGTCCAGTGAGCCCTGCGTGGCAAACCAGATGCGGCCTTCGTAGTCGGGCACGAGCCCCACCACCATCGGCTGGCCGATGTCAACGCGTTTGACAAGCATCAGTTTTCCGGTGTCGGTCGCGCGATCGTAGTCGTTGGCATACCACTGCATCTCGCCGTTGGCGTTCACGAGCACGAGGCGGTTTTCGTGGTCGATGTAGTTGTAGAGGCCGCCTGCAAGGTTGCCGGACTGAGGCTTGATGAGTTTGACCTTATCAAGCACCTCAAGCGTCTTTGGCGAAAGGAGCATCACGAATGGCGTTTGGGCTGTCGCGATTGCCGTGCTGACACCCACGCACACAAGTCCGCCGTTCTCGGTCATGAGCACCGATGGCATCGTGGCATTGAGATCGAAGTTGACCACATACTCCAGGTCCTCGGTTCCCGGCCCGGTAAAGACCGTGGCATCGGAACTCGACGCGTTGGCGTGCATCGTGGAGGTGCCCTCCAGCCCCATGAAGGGATTGCTCGGTGGCAGGGAGAGTGGCGTGCCGTCGGCTGACGTGGCGAGTGACGCGGGGAGGCCCGTGCCTGCGAAGGTGGTCGCGCGCACGCGAAAGAGCAGGGGGGCGTCGCCTGTGCCAAGGCCCGTGAACGTGGCGGACGTGGTGTCGGTGGTGACCGTTTGTTCGAAGCCTGCCTGGTAGACCGTGGCGGTGTAATACGCGGCGGGTGAGCCGCCGTCGTCGAAGGGCGGCTGCCAGGAGAGGCTGACTTCTCCCGTGCCTGTCGCAACAACAGCCTGGAGGGCGAGCGGCTGTGAGGCGATGCTCACCACAGGCCCGAACGTGGCGGTGGCCGAAGGACTTGTGCCTGCGCTATTGGTCGCGGTGACGATGAAGGAATAGGACTCTTCGGCAACGACGCTCGGAGGGGTCAGCGACGTTTCGGTGGTCACCAGGATCGTCGTCGTGGCCACTGGTGTTGCCGTTCCAATGCCGGCCAGCGTGGTGGTGGTGACTGTGTAGGCGGTGGGACTACCAGTGGCAGGCGGCTCCCAAGAGAGGGTGAGCGTGCCGATGCCCGTTGGAGTGGCAGCGAGGTTTTGCACCACACTCGGCACGACGCTTGGGTCGGGTGGCGTCGGCGGTGTGCCGTCGTCCCAGCCGATGACTTCGAATGCCTTCGCGACAGGGCCGGGTGTGCCGGCCGCTGGGATCCATCGCAGTTGGTCGCCCTGCTCGATCACGCGATTGGCAAGGAGTTGCATCAACTCCAAGGGATTCGCACTCGTGGGCTCGGTGGAGACGTCGACCCACGTGCCGGAGGCCGGGTTCCACTTCTCGACAACCGATCCCTCAGGCACATCGGTGACCACGAAGCCCGTCACGTCGTTGCCAACGATCTCGCTCTTCCCAAACACCACGGGGCTTGGCCCGATCAACGACTCCCCCACAAACACGCTCGTGGAGGTGTCGAGGACTGGCGTGATCGCGCTATCGGCAGCGAGGGCCATCCGCTGCTAGAGTCGTTCGGGAGTGATGCCGACGGTTGCCGGGCGGGCGCGTCGCGTGCGTGCTGGGGGTGTGAAACGGCTGCGGTGGCGATGGAAGAGCAGGGGCATCGGCAGAACTCTGAAGATGGAAGACGAGTGACCAGACGCGCGGGCGAGCTGTTTAGGCATTCCCCGGGAGACGCCGGTGGGCAGGCACACGCTGTGCTAGGAAAGTGTGATCGCCAGGATGCCGACGTTGTGGTTGTTGGGAAGGGTGATGGAGGTCAGCGTCTTCCCTGCGGGCAGCTGGTAGGCGTAGCCGTAGACGCGGTTGGTCTGGCTCCGCACGTTGCCCACCTGATCGACCCAGTTTGATTGGGTGCTCAGCACCGTTTGGCCTTCAAAACTTTCGTAACTGCACCAGTCGCTGAGTGACTGTGTCCAGGTTTCCTGGGAGCCGTCGCTGAAGTGGAGCGTGAACTGTTGGTTTTCCTGGCTCCCGTTGGCGGCGGCTGCGGCGAGGTAGAGCATGCCGAAGTCGCCTGCAGGAAGGCCAATCGCCCC
>JAPOIM010000235.1 GCA_029978905.1 Planctomycetota bacterium | reverse complement strand
GTGCGTTCTCCCAAGTTTCAGCGTGTTTTTGATGTTGTTCAAAAGCCTTAACCAGTGGCGCACAACCTTCAGCCTGAACGCAAATCATTTTAGGTAACTCGCCTTCGATCCAGCCCAGCGCCTGGAGCTCTTTGAAGGCCTTCCACATGCCGATAAGGCCGGTGCCGCCACCCGTCGGGTAAAAAATATAATCAGGGAGTTGCCAATTAAACTGCTCGGCAAGCTCGATGCCCATGGTCTTCTTGCCTTCAATCCGATAGGGCTCCTTCAGCGTTGAAGTGTCGAACCAACCCTCGCTTCGGCATCGAGCTTGGACTTCCTTGCCGCAGTCGTGGATCAATCCTGGATGAAGATGCACTTCAGCGCCGTAGTAACGCATTTCTTCGATATTGATGGCCGGCGTATCCGAAGGGCAGTAACAGAGAACCTCCATGCCTGCTTTCGCGCCATAAGCTGCGAGCGCAGCGCCCGCGTTCCCATTCGTCGGCATCGCCATGCGA
>JAPOIM010000234.1 GCA_029978905.1 Planctomycetota bacterium | reverse complement strand
GCTCGTTTCCGCTCTTCCGACCATCGCGGATTTAACGAGTGCAACTTACACGCGACTTCCTTCATCTCGTGACAATCCCAGGCGCGGTAGACTTCCGAGAAGCCCCCTCGGCCTAAGAGATTAGTGAGCACGTACCGCTCGCACCCGGGTTCTTGGCCGCCTAACATTGGGAAATCGTTAAATCTCGAGTCATCTTCGTCTCTCGTTCGTTTGATTTCTCTCGCTAAGGCTAATTTTTCGCGTTCCAGAACCTCTCGTTCTCTCGAAATCGCCTCTTCTTCTCTTCGAAGTTGGTTGACTCTGGTTTTGTGCACCTCTTCGCTCAGCGCATATTCTCGGTGGACGTCTGAGATATGTTTGTCGTTGTTGTTGTTGTTGTTGTTGTTGTTGTTGTTCTTAATGCTATTCTTATCTGCCGTATCTTTATTGTTGCTACCCGCGGCGGCGGTTGTCTCCGCCGACGCGCCCGGCGGAGGCAATTTTCGTTTAATCGCTCTCCTT
>JAPOIM010000233.1 GCA_029978905.1 Planctomycetota bacterium | reverse complement strand
TCGACCCTGCCAGCGAGGCCGCCACGAGAGGCCTCGAGCAGTGTGCCGCCGCGCAGGGCGGCGGCGGTGGCGGTGCTGGCGCCGGCAGTGGTGGCGGCGGCGACATGGCGGAGGCGGAGGAGGCGTTTGACGCGTACGCGGTGCTGGGGGTGGCGCGCGACGCGAGCGCCGCGGACATCAAGCAGGCTTACCGCAAGGCGGCGCTGAAGTGGCACCCCGACAAGGTCTCCGGCGGCGGCGCCGA
>JAPOIM010000232.1 GCA_029978905.1 Planctomycetota bacterium | reverse complement strand
ACAAAAATTCTGCGACTGCAAAGAGTGCGTCGCCGCTTTGATGGAACACGCGGCAAAAGTCGGGCGCTACGTCGTCGCGCAAGAAGATGAAGAGAAACGGCAAAGAGCGAAAGAGCAGCGGCAGAAAAAAACAGCGAACCGGCAACAAACAACAGCAGAGGCAGTAGTAGCGACAAATATCACGAGCGCGATGACGACGAGCGCGACGACGACGGGTCCAGTGCGGCGGATGACGACGAGGTCGCCGCCGCCGCCGCCGATGATCTCCACGCGCTCGATGCACCGCGTCCTGTCCTCGCTCGCGACGAGACCGCTCGCGCACGACGTGCAGTTCGTCGCCGCGGGGGACGACGACAAAAAGGCTGCCTCGGCGTACATCTTCGACGACGACGACGCGGAGGCCACCGCCTCCTCCGCGTCGTCGTCGTCGTCGTCGTCGTCGTCGTCGCCGTTTTCGGCGGCGCCTTTGCCCACACCGAGCCTGCCCACCGTGACGCAGCAGTG
>JAPOIM010000231.1 GCA_029978905.1 Planctomycetota bacterium | reverse complement strand
GACGAATCAAGTCTTTGCACGTGCAAAGAGCAACCTTGGATGCGGAAGCCAAAGCGAGAGCGTTGAAGTTCACGTGTTCGTTATTCCCGCGCGCGAACATTCGCGTAAAATATCTCGGCATGGTGGACGAGAAAATAGCAGAAAAGATGGACGTGGAAAAGTTGGCGAAGGAGCATTACAAAGAAGGAGGAGGGAATGCCCATCAATCGACGTCGAATTCTAACAACAACAACAACAACAACAACAACAACAATACTACGAACTCTTCGGGCGAAGAGAAGAAGAACGAAATGTTGAAACCGCTCGGGTATAGATGCGAGGGGACGTTATTTTCGGAACCGTTTGAAGCAACCATCGATGAAAACGGGTACCACTACGTTCGATGGGGTGCGGAGGGCGAAGGTAGACGGGTCGTGGAGACTCCGTGCTCCACTTCCGCATCAGCAGAAGAAATGTTGGAGAAACCAGAACCTTCAAACAACGATAGCAGCGATACGACAACGGC
>JAPOIM010000230.1 GCA_029978905.1 Planctomycetota bacterium | reverse complement strand
GAACACGAAAATCCCCCGATGCCGGATCGGCCCCCAAAGAAAAACCTGCATACGAGGAACTGAGGTAACCTGTCCCGGCAAACTCGTTGGGCTGATTGGGGACGCACACGTAGGGCGGAAGGTTGTTTCGAGGCCCAAACTCATGCGAAACGACACTGCCCATGCTCGGATACGACAGTGCCGGGCTCGGGCGATAGCCCGTGAACATGTTGTGCGTGCCACGCTCGTGAGCAGCTTCACCATGCGTCATCGAACGACAGATTGCGATCTTGTCGGCAATCGTGGCCGTCTGTTTCCACATCTCATTGACACGTACCCCGGGAACATTAGTTTCGATCGAGTTCATCGGACCTCGATACTCAACCGGTGCATAGGGTTTGGGGTCGAACGATTCCTGGTGTGCCATCCCACCAGGCAAAAAAATGAAGATTACGGACTTGGCCGTCCCCTCCTTGCTCTCGTAGAACTTCTGTTCAGCCTGTGCTTCGATACGAAGAAGATCCGC
>JAPOIM010000229.1 GCA_029978905.1 Planctomycetota bacterium | reverse complement strand
ATGTGATGGCGTTTCAGGAGCTGCTGAAGAGCGTGTATCAGGCGGAGAAGAAGCGGGTGGAGAGGGCGAACAAAGGGATGGCGGAGAGGACGATCGATGCGCAGAGGGTGTCGGCGACGGTGCCGAGGGATACCGTGCAGTTGTATGAGCAGTTGAGGGAGAGCGGGCTGCAGTACGGTCCGGCGTTCAGGCTGCTGAGGAACGTGCATACCCCGAACGTTCAGTCGTGATTGGTGATGGGGTTCCGTCGTCGTTGTTGTTGTTGTTGTTGATGTTGTTGTTGTTGTTGTTCGCCATGTGGTGTGGTGCATGGAGCCGTGTAATAACGAGGAAGGACTGGACTGCATGGAATGGAAGAAGCGAGCTCGATCTCGTCTCTCGTCTCTCGTCTCTCGTCTCTCATCTCACGGCTGTTGGTCGTCGTCGGGGCTCCTCCTTCTTGTTCCCCCCGTCGTTGTCAGTCGCCTCCGTTCCACCCATCTTTTGGACCTTGACGCCGCCAAGGT
>JAPOIM010000022.1 GCA_029978905.1 Planctomycetota bacterium | reverse complement strand
GAGCATGTAGACCACACCCGCCGCTACCCAAGGGCCTGCCAGCAGGTTTCCGCCGATCACCACCGCCGGGTTGATCAGGCCCAGGAGGTGCCAGGCCCAGGGTTCAGGGCGATCGGAAGTCGATGTTGCGGCCATCAGCGACACGCTCCGGCGACGTGAATTTCCAGCATCATAGCGAGAATTCCGAGTCCCGGACTCCGCGGCGGCCTAAAAAGGGGGCGAAAAACGCGGAAATTTCGCCAACTGGCCACCCAGGAAATCCTCGGGAGGTCGAACTACTCTGGGAATAGAGGCGACCCGCAGGCCCGAGAAATCTCGGCTAGTCCTGACGGGTTCAACCTGCCAAGATCCCGCCCCTGCCTGTTGTGCCCAGTTTCCCTAGAAGGTGTTTTGCCATGGCAACCATTTCTTCCCAGCCGCTGGGAATTGCTGCCATCACGATCCATCAGCCTGAGTGTCAACTCGCGAACGATTGGTTTGGCGAGTCGATGCCCCGCAAGTTTGGAAAACACACCGGCATCGAAGAACGCCGGGTGTCGTTTGAAGACGAACTCACGATGGGTATTGAGGCGGTCACTCGATTGCAACGCGAGACCGGTTGTGATCTGGCTGACTGCCGCGGCCTTGTGTTCGTGTCGCCTTCGCTGATCCCCCAGTCGATCGCACGGCGATACCTGAGCCTCGACTCCGCACGGCGTGAACGCCCAAGCGACGTGGCCCACAAGCTTGCCAGTCACTTCAACCTTCGCGACTGTCAGATTCGCGGGCTGAATTGGTTCTGCTGTGGCTACAGCCGTGCCCTCGGCGTGGTGCAGCGGCACCTCACGAGGCGACTGCGTCTTGATCGCGATGAGTTTGTGCTCGTCGTCGTGGCCAACCGCATCAGCCGCATCACCAACTACGGCTGTAGCAAGACGGGAGGCCTCTTTGGCGATATGGCCTCGGCCACCTTGATCGCGCCTCTCTCAAGCAGTCGGTATCCCGCCCACTTTGAGATCGTGCATGCCCAGGCGGATCGCCAGCCTGCAGAGCGTCCGTTCTTCGACTTCCACATCCAGCACGACGTGCCCGTGCCACGCCCAGGTGGGTTGCGGGAGCACGAGGCGGAACGGCTCGTCTACTCGCTCGACGGGATGGGCATCGCTGAGACCGCTCCCCGCGCGATGTCGGCGGCGGTGGCGGAGGCGCTCGCCGAAACAGGGTTTGCTGCCAAAGATCTGCAGTTTGTGGTGCCACACCAGGCAGGCTCGGGAATCGTGCGGTTCACTGGCATGCAGCTGGAGGGCCTCGGCATCGAGAGCCAGCTCGTCAACGGACTCACTCGACACACCGGGAACGTGAGCGCCTGTTCGGTGCCCCATGCGCTCCACCATGAGTGGCAGCGGTTGCATGGCCTTGTGGCCTGCCCCACGGCGGCAGTCGGAGCCCCGGGGCAACCCGAAGTGTTGCAGGGCTGCATCCTGCTGAAGTCCACCCCTCACCACGACCGTCGGGCGAGCGTCGCCGCCTGAGGCAATTGCTGGCAGCACGCCCAGGCGCTTAGTGGGGCATGGTGACGGGCGTGAATACGCCGTCGTGCGCCGAAGCGATGCGGAGCAGGTTCTGGTTAAGCCGTTGCTGCTTCCAGAGTTGTTCCTGGCTCACCCCGCTGCGCCGCACCGAAAGCGTTTGCATTCCAAAGGTGTTGACCACCGCGTCTCCAAGTTCTGCAGACACCAGCCGCTCCACAAGGCTCTCTGAGTGGTCGCCGTCGGAAAGAAAGCAGACACTCGCGGGTTGAAGTGACTCGACCAACGCAATCGCATCGCGAAGGCCTTGGCCGCCGGTGCGTTTTTCGACGTTGCTCAGCCAGAGCTGAAGCCGCTGCTTGTTGTCCGGGGTTGCCGGAAGCAGTTCGTGAACCGCATCGGGGTAGAACATGGGATACGCCTCGTCGCTAAAGAACACGACAAAGAACGACTGCTTCTCGGTGAGGGCCCCAACGGAACGGAGCAGCTCGCGGACCACCATTTCGAACCCGCCCTCTTCGTAGCTCCGCGAGTTGTCGCACATGAAGCAGATGCTGCTGCCTGCTCCGGGGGTGCCAAAAAACAGCGAGCCACCCGCGGCCATGCTGGAGCCCACACCGCGTCCGCTGCTTCCTGCAGGATTGCGTCCTTCGCCACTGCCTCCGAGCGGGAGCAGCAGGTCGGCGGTGGTGGGGCCGGCGGCCTGCCCCACGTCGAGCAGGCTCACCGTTTCGATTGTTGGCAACGCATCGGCAGACGGGAGGCTGTCGATCGTGGGGGGAGGTGGCTCGAGGGCATCCAGATCGGCGAAGACTGGTTCGGGAATGAGGTCGGGCATCGGTTCAGCCGGTTCGATCGCCTCGATTTCAATCGCCGGGGCCTCCTCAAAGGCTTCGCTGGGGGCCATGCTTGAGGTCAGCATGAGCGGCTCCGGTTCGGCGTCACGCGTGACAAACACAAGCGCCAGGATCATGAGGGCAAACGCGTGGATGCTCGTGCTAATCAGGAGCGAACCGAGCCGGCGCCGACGGCGGCCTTCGCCGACTGTCTGCGGGGCTGCGGCTGCAGGTCGCGGTGCGGCTTCTGTCTGGCGTGCCGGTGCGGAGCCTTGCTGGATCGCATTTTTTGCCGGCGTCTGAGTCTTTTTCGGAGTCGTTCGCGCTGCCTTAACGCGACTGCGCTTCGCCGTCCGCGCGGCGGCATGCGCCGTGAACGATTCCTTGGGAGGGCGACGCGTGACGCACCGTCGGGAGTGGTTGATCTGCAGCTGGACGTCGCTGACGGGGAGAGCGGAGTCGCTTGCCGCGGGCGTGCTATCGCTGGTGGCGGGCGTGACGGCCTCAAGGCCCCATGGGCGCGAGGTCGGCAGTGGCCATGCCCCCGGGGGCACCATTGGTGGCATGTTCCAGAGTGACCAAGGCGACCAAGGCGCCCAAGCCGCGTTCACGGAGGCGGCTTGGGCGCGTGACCACGCGGCGCCCTGCGGTCCGCCGGTTTTGACGCTGGGCTGCGGCTCGGAAGGAATGCTCACGGCAGGGCTCGACCCCTCGCTCGAGCTGTGGGCATGGGGAGACCCGTGGTTCGCGGGGGGAGCCGCGGCGAGGGCGGAGACGGTCGCCGTGAGATCTGCAACCCGACGGCTCAGCTCAGTGAGCTCCGCCAACGCCTGCTCAAGGATCGCATCTCGTGGGGGCATACCCCCACATTATGTGGAGTCTCTGCCGGTGGAAAGTTTTCGGTGTCAGCTGCCGTGAGGTGCCGTCAAACCGAGGAGAGCGTGAGCGCGTTTTCGATGATCCCCAGATGGCTGTAGGCCTGCGGATGATTGCCGAGGGTCTTGCCAAGCATCGGGTCGAACTCCTCAGGGAACAGGCCGGTGCCATCGGAAAGCTCGATCAGTTCCGCGAAGAGGGCATCGGCTTCCTGGTGTCGGCCGGCCTTGAAGAGCGACTCCACGAGCCACGACGCACAGATGAAGAAGCCCCCTTCCCGACCAGGAAGACCGTCGTCGGTGAGGTAACGGTAGACGGTGGGGCCGCATCGAAGGCTGTTGTTCACCGCGTCGATCGTGCGGCCGAAGCGATCCTCGGTGCAGTCGACCAGGCCACTGAGCCCAATCCAGAGGCTCGAGGCGTCCAGTTCGCTGGCACCATACGCGGCGGTGTAGGCGCCCGTCTCTTCATTCCACGCGTTGGCGAGGATGTCGCTAGCGATCTGGTCGCGGAGCTTCTCCCAGCCCGGACGGGACCGGTCGAGGAAGCGCTCGGAGATGCGGATGCCGCGGTCAACGGTCAGCCAGCACATCACCTTGGAGTGCACGTGATGGCGGCGGGGTTTGCGGATTTCCCAGATGCCGTGATCGGGCTCATGCCAGCGGGCCTCCACGGCATGCACGAGTGCTTCGGCCAGCCGCCAGTGTTCGCTTGAAAGGGGTGCTTCGGCGAGGAGGAGTTGCCAGATCAACTCTGCAATTGGGCCAAACACGTCGAGCTGCACCTGCCCTCGCGCCGCGTTGCCGACGCGCACAGGGCGGCTGCCCGCATAACCGGCGAGTTCTGCGATTTCTGCTTCCGCGCCCACTTCATGGCCGGTCACGGTGTAGAGCGGCATCAGACGCTCGGGGGCCGCGGCCCGGTCGATCACCCCAAGCATCCAGTCGAGGAAGCCCATCGCCTCCGTAAAACTGCCAAGCTTCACCAGGGCGGTTGCCGACATCGACGCATCACGGAGCCAGCAGTAGCGGTAGTCCCAGTTCCGCACGCCACCGAGGGTTTCCGGGAGGCTGGTGGTCGCGGCGGCGACGATGCCGCCGGTGGGGCCGTAGCACAGGCCTTTGAGGACGAGCGCGCTCTGCCGCACAAGGCGTGTTTCCCGCTTCGGGAGCACGAGCCGATCGGCCCAACTCTCCCAGTACGCTTTGGTGAGTCGGTAACGCTCGTCAAAGCTGATCGACTGGTTTTCTCGCAACGATCCCGTGCCGTACCGCAACTCCAGCCGCAGCGGTTCCCCTCGCAGCGTGATGCGTCCCACGGCCGTGTGGTGCGGACCCTCCTCCTGCAGTTCCCAGGTCACGCCCGGGGCGCGGAGCACGATCGGATCGATCGTGTCGTCGATCTCGAGGCCATCGTCACGGAGCGCAAGGCGGGTGGTCGTGCGACCAAAATCGAGACGTGGCGCGAAGGTGATTTCAACCTCGCCTCGTCCTTCGATCGTCCGCAGCAACTCGGTCCGTCCCGCCCGCTGTGTCGGTTTACCAGCCGAGCAGTCGAGGAAGTCGGTGACCGCGATCCGTGACCATTCGGTTCGCAGCACCAGTGAGTTGCCGTCGTAGCGAGTGGTCGGTTGCGTGTCGTCATTCACAGGCGCCACCGAGAAATGCCCGGCGGTGGGTCCTCCGAGCAGTTCGGCAAAGAGCGCAGGGCTGTCGATCCGTGGAGCGCACATCCACACGAGCCGAGCGGCTGGGGCGACGAGCGCCATCACGCGTCCGTCGGAGAGCAGCGCGTGTTCCTCAATCGGAATCGCATCGGCGCCCGAAAGCCAGGCCTGCCGAGCGCTGGCCAGCTGCGCGAGCAGGCGAGCGACTTCGGTGGGGTCGCTGATGCGGAACTTGGCTGCGGTGTCCCCTTCCCCGACCTTGATGGCCAGATCAGGGCCGTGCAGTCGTGAAAACGCATCCTCATCGGTCACGTCGTCGCCAAGGAACACCACCGCACTTGCCCCCACGCGCTGCCGCAGGGCGTCGAGGGCTTCCCCTTTGGAGGTATCGACGACCGCAAGTTCGAGCACCTTCTTGCCGTGCTTGATCCGCACGTGCTCCCAGGTGGCAGCCCCGTCCATCAGTTCGCTTATGGCTTTGTCGGCGACCGCGGGCTCGACACTGCGAAAGTGAAAGGCGACCGACGCAGGCTTGACCTCCACACGGAAGCCCGCATCGGCTGCCGCCACCTGCTGCATCTCGTCGATCACGCGCTGCCGAAGTTTTGTCTGCTCGGCAGTGAGGGTCTGGACAAAGTCCTGGTCAAACTCGCTGCCGTGGCTGCCGACAAGCAGCACCGGCCCGTCGAGCGTGGTCATCGCGGCCAGGTCGGCCAAGGCTCTCCCCGAGATCACGGCCGTCGATGTTCTCGGCATGGCCGCGAGGGCACGTAAGGCCACGAGCGATTCCCGCAGCGGCTTCGCTTGGGCGGGATCTTCCACAATGGGGGCCAGCGTGCCGTCGTAATCGGTGGCGATCAGCAGAACCGGAGACTTGGCGACTGCCTCGAGAGCATGGTCGAGTGGATCGCCTGAAAGCATGTGGGATTCGCAAGGAGTTGTCATGGTGATTCTCGTGTTGCGCCGCCGGCTGCCATTGAAAAGGACGAGGCTGCATCGACGGCCCCAAGAAGGTCGTTGGCCCAATCAAAGACGGTGCGTCGCCGGATCTTCTGACGCATGCTGCGGATCCGGCGTGCCTGTTCGGTTATTGGCATCGAAATTGCGAGGTCGATGGCGTGAGCCATGCCATCGAGGTCGTGAGGATTGACCAGCACGGCCCGGTCAAGTTCGCGGGCAGCACCAGTAAACTCGGAGAGCACCAACACGCCGGAGTCGTTCATGCGGCAGGCAATGTATTCCTTCGCCACCAGGTTCATGCCGTCGCGCAGCGGTGTCACGAGCATCACGTCCGCGGCGATGTAGTTGGCGACGAGTTCTTCGATCGGAAGGTTGCGGCGAAGGTAGTGCACCGGAACCTGGGCCACCTCGCTGTGTTCGCCGTTGATTTGGCCAACAAGCTTCTCCACGCGGTTCCGCACTTCGACGTATTCGTCGACACTCTCCCGCGATGGCACGCACACCTGCACCAGCACGAGATCGTTGACGCTGTGCCGGCCACACTTCAGAAGTTCGTCCACGGCCCGCAGGCGGATGTCGATGCCCTTGGTGTAGTCGAGCCGATCGACGCCGAGGAGGATCGTGCGGTGCTCCCCGAGTTCGGCACGAATTTCTTGTGCACGGTCAATGATCGCGGGATCGTTGGCGAGCGTCTCGAATCGCTCGATGTCGATCGAAATTGGAAACTCACGGGCCTGCACATGTCGCTGGCCAACCATGATGGCCTGGCCCACGCCACGATGCGGTGTGTAGCGATTCACGAGGCGAATGAAGTTCTGTGCCCCTGCGCGGGTTTGAAAGCCAACAACGTCGGCTCCCAGCAAGCCTTCGAGGATCTGCTGACGCCAGGGAAGCTGCGCGAAAAGCTCGACGGGAGGAAAGGGGATGTGGAGGAAGAACCCAATCTTCAAATCGGGTCGCATCGCCCGCAGCATCCCCGGCACCAGCTGAAGGTGGTAGTCCTGCACCAGCACGCGAGCATGCGGAGCGGCTCGTTCGGCCGCGTGTTCGGCGAAGCGGCGATTGACCTCGACGTAGGGTGACCACCAGTGCCGGTGGTAGTGCGGGGTTTGGCAGGCGTCGTGGTAGAGCGGCCAGAGGCTGCTGTTGGAAAAACCCTCGTAATAGTTCTCCACCTCGTCGGGAGAGATCGGCACGGGCACGTTGAAGAGACCATCGTGCAAGAAGGGCTCACGAGCGGCTTCGAGGGAGCCTGCCCAGCCAACCCAGACGCCGCGATGCTCGCGAAGAATCGGCATCAGCGCGGAAACCAAGCCACCGGGGCTTGTTTCCCAGGGGCTCGAGGTGTCGCGACGGTGTACAGGGAGCCTGTTCGCGACCACGACGAGTTCGCCGTTCGCGGGCGGGGCATCATCTTGTGCAACGGCCTCTTCCGGCAGTTCGCTGGAACGAGCTGCGGAGTCACCGCCTGAAACGTCACTCACACTGCCAACGTACCGGTGTCACGTCGAAAAAACAAATCCGAGTGACGCTCATGACGTGCGTTCGAGGAGAGCACGCAGCGGCACCTCCATCCAGTCGGGGCGATTGTTGGCTTCGTAGGCAACTTCGTAGATCGCCTTGTCGAGACAGTAGACGTCGAGGAGCCTCTGGGCCTCGGCTGGGTCACTTGGCCAAAATCGGGTGCCAACGGCTGCGGCGACGTAGCTGCTGAGAAACCATCCTACGAACTGTTCGTGCGCATCAGGAGGCAAGCTGCGAGCGCCTTCTCTGGTGGCGAACTGCACCAGGTAGTCAAGCGAACGGATCATCCCAGCGACATCCTTGGCTGCGGAGTGCTTGTGGCGACGTTCGGCGAGTGACCGCTGGGGCTCGCCTTCGAAGTCGATCACAAAGAGCTGATCCTCACGGGGTCTGTCAGCCGTGTCGTGGCGCGTGAGCACCTGGCCGAGGTGGTAGTCGCCATGCACGCGGATCCTTTGGCTCTGCAGCGGGAATGTGCCGAGCGCAGCAAGGCGAGTGATGCAGGCGGCTCGCCGTTGCAGCACCTGATCGAGAAGAGGAGTTGCGGAAACGGGGAGGTGGCTGCGGGACGCATCCAGGGCGTCGAAGATCTTCGTGGCATGGCTCACCATCGCGGCGGCGGCCGCCTGTGCCTCGTGCGGCACCCAGGCGTCAGTCCCAAACGCCGGAGCCTGGGTTTCGTCCGCCAGCACCCGGTGCATGTTGGCGGTGACGTGGCCGAGTGCCGTCAGCGTCGGCTTCAGTTCACGGTGAAGCCGGTCACGGTCTTCGGCGTTTCCGGCCAGAGTCGTGAGTATCGCGAGGAGGTGCGACCACAGGCTGACTGCGTGCGGAACGCGGTCGTGCACCACGCCAACCACGCTTACACCTCGAGACGGATGCTGCCACTCCAGGTAGCCGCGGAGTCGGGGGCTGTGGTGCCACGTGGCGTGGGCTGCGAGCAGTGAACCGATCTCTACTTCCGGTTGGATCCCGGGGCGTACCTGCCGCAGGAGTTTGAGGATGACGTCCGCGTCGGCGTGAGGGGCGCTGTCCGCCAGGATCAGGAGTGTGTTGGATGAATCCGCGGCCAGCGGAGTGACGGCAACTGTGTGCCACGGACGTTCGAGTCGAGGGCCCGTGGCCACGCCCGCCAAAGCGGAGGTGCTGCCCTGCACGCGATCGCCGTTGATCGCCGCATGGCCCAGCCAGCCTGCAATCAAGGGATCCGCAGCAGCGTCGCGTGGGCCGTCGGGCTGCCAGGCGATTGGCAACGCGTATGTCTGCGGCCCCGCGTCACTGGTAGGCCCATCCGCAAGGGCGTCGACAACGACAAACTCCCGCCAGCCTTCCAGCGGCAGCCGCAGCCGATCGACAACCTCAAGGCTTTGTAGCTGGTGGGACTTGAGCGGAAACCAGCGGGCCTCTGGGAGCCAGGTGGTGAGTGCAGCGACGAGCGCGTCGTCACTCCCTGGGCGCGTCATGAGCAGCCGAGCTCCTGGTCCTCTGCGGCCGTGACAGTGAGGCGGTAGATTGCCGCTGGCTGTTTGGGGCCGAGGTTGATGCACGCCTCGCCCAGAGGCCAGTCTTCTGCGGTGCTCCCTGTGCTGCCAAGAAGATTGCGAGCTGTGATCGTGTCGTCTGGTGAGAGGCCAAGTCGCTCCAGGTCCAGGGCGAGCGTGCCGCTTGCATCGTCGTTTGGTTGCAGGCATACGACAATCACCAGCAGGTTGCCACTCTCCGGATCGTGTTTGCTCCACGCCAGCAACTGAGGGTGGTCGATCAACTCCATCTGCGGCGGCGCCGCTGTTGCCAGGGCAGGCTCGTCTCGGCGGAGCCTGTTGATCTGCTGGATCAGGGGCGCGAGGCTTTCGGGGTCATCAAGCCTCCAGGTCTTGATCTCGTACTTCTCGCTATTGCGATACTCTTCACTGCCTGGCTCAAAAGGCTCGGCGTCTTGAAGTTCGAAAGCCGGCCCGTAGATGCCCCAGTTGCCGACGCTCATCGACGCGAGCACCAATCGGGAAATGAACATCGGTCGGCCCCCTTCCTGCAGTGTTCCATGCAGAATGTCTGGGGTGTTCGGCCAAAAGTTGGGGCGGAAATAGTCGGCGACGGGCGGCTGCGTGACCTCTTCGAAGTAGGCCGCAAGTTCTTCCTTCTCCACTCGCCACGTGAAGTAGGTGTAGCTCTGCGTGAAGCCGAGTTTTGCCAGCCGGTACATCACCTTGGGGCGGGTGAAGGCTTCCGAGAGAAACAGCACCTCCGGGTGGGTGCGGTGGATGCTTGAGAGCAGCCACTCCCAGAAGGCGAAGGGTTTGGTGTGAGGGTTATCGACGCGGAAGACTTTCACGCCGCGATCGACCCAGAACCGCACGACCTCTTCGATCGCTTGCCAGAGGCTCCGCCAGGCATCACAGCCGAAGTCGAGGGGGACGATGTCTTGGTATTTCTTCGGTGGGTTTTCGGCGTAGCGGATCGTGCCGTCGCTTCGCCAGCGAAACCATTCGGGATGCTCGCGGACCCATGGATGGTCGGGCGAGCACTGCAGCGCGAGGTCAAGGGCGAGCTCAAGCCCCAGGCTCTCCGCCCGTGCTCGGAGAAACTCAAAATCTTCAAACGAACCGAGCTGCGGATGGATCGCGGTGTGGCCGCCGTCGCTTGAGCCAATCGCCCAGGGGCTTCCGACGTCCGTTGGGGAGGCGGTGAGGGAGTTGTTGGGACCCTTGCGAAATGAGAGGCCGATCGGGTGGATCGGTGGCAGGTAGACGATGTCGAACCCGAGCTGCTGAACGTAGTCGAGTCGGTCAGCGACTTCGCGAAAGGTCGCATGCCGCCCTGGCTGTCTGCCCCACGAGCGGGGAAAGAGTTCGTACCAACTGCTCGCGCGAGCCAGAGAGCGGTCGACCCACACGGGCCGCGGTGGATCGAGTTTCGTCTCGTCGCGACGATCGGCATGGAGCGTCATCAGTTCCTGAAGCCGCGGGTTCTCGGCGACGGCGAGCGTGGTGTCTGTGAGCAGCTGCGTGGCCAGTATGTTCATCTCCACGGCGATCGTGGGGCTTGCTCGGTGCGTGGCCTCGCGAACCAGATCGCTGCCGGCGGCCAGTTCCGCGGTGAGGTTCTCGCCGGCGTCGTGGCGTTTTCTCAAGTCGCGTCGCCATGTGGCAAACGTGTCGACCCGAGCGGCCACCACATAGTGCCAGCAGCCGGTGCGATCGACGGGGAACGAGGCCAGCCAGCGGTCGTTCCCCTGGCAGGTCATCGGGAAGGCCTGCCACTGCCCAAATGATCCATGCCGCACGAGCAGTCGACATTCGAGCTCATCGTGGCCATCGCACACGATGTCGGCCTCCACGTCGATCGTCTCGCTGAGGATTCGCTTGACGGCGAAACGGCCACAGTCGACCTCAGGGGACACGCGATCGATGAAAACGCGGCGTTGCAAATGATGCGGGAGTTCCACGCGGCTCTCTTCTCAAAGGCCTCCGCGGTCTGGTCGCGGTGAGGGGCGATTGTAGGAGGCGGAATCCTGCGGAGTGAAGATCGCCTCCACCAACCCATCGCCAGGCTTACAGCGCCGGCGGGCAGGGCTGCGTCTGGATCGGGGTGGTCATCGTGGCGGGATCACACGGCACCGTCTGTGCGAAGCCAGCGGTCCCAGGAGCATAGATCGGTTGGCCGACGACGGGCTGCGACATCACCACCTGTGGGGCCGCGACCTGGCCCACCGGAGGCACGCCCGTGGTGACCACCGGGGCGATGGGTGCCGTCGTGTCCATCGGCTGCGGGTAGACCGCAGGAGCGAGTGGTGGTTGGTAGGCGTAGTTGTTCCGGTGAGAAGCGCACCCAAAGCCTGTGGCCAAAACGAGGGCCACCGCAAAAAGAAGGGGCATTTGCCTGATCACATCGGTTCTCCGTGAGGTCGGCACGAGTCGCACGTCTCCGGCGGTCTCGCCCGAGGCGGCGGGACGGTAGGCCCTTCGGCCTGGCAGCGTCAAGCCGATCCCATGGCGTCCGTCGGCGGAGTGCGGACCACCTGCTCAAACAGGGCAATACTCGCGGTAAAGCCGTGCAGACAGTTTTGGCGGCCGATCGGGCCGATCTCCCCCTGGGCAAAAAAACCTGCGGTTGGAAGCCCGGAAAACTGCCGTTGGAGGCAGGCGGCATCGTGGTGGGGGGTGTCGAAGAGTCGCAGGCCGCGACCGTTGCAGGTGAAGACCAGGCCACCCACGGGGCCTGGCTCTGCCGGGGCTGCCGTGGCGAGGAGGTGCGTCAGGTCGGCGTTGGCGCTCGCCGCATCTCGCACGTGAAACTGGATGGTCTGACCAACCCGCAGCGTGTCGCCAACGGCGATCACCCCCGTCTCGGGGTCGGCGCCGATCACGTTCCGCACCAGGAAGTCGCCACGTTCGAAGCGATCCTGGTACTCGCTGGCAACCCGGCCAACGTGGAGAGATTTTCGCACCAGCTGACGATCGCTCTCATCGAGTTCGCCGTAGATCTCTTGCAGACGCTCGAGCGCTGGTCGCCCGCCAAGGCCAATCAGAATGTTCTCCTCGGCCTTGGTGATCACAAACGTGCGGCCGATGGGTCTGCATCCCTGCGACACAATCGGACGCACCCGCACGCCTCCGCCAATCAAGACCCCCACGGCGCCCGCGTCGTAGGTATGGCCATTGAGCGCGAGCACGTTGCGGCCGGGCTCCGCCGCTCCGCTGAGCATGCCGCCCACCAGTGGAAGGCCGGGATGATCCTCGGCGAGCCGGTTGATCAGCCGGTCGACTGGAAACGAGAACGGGTCTGCCAGCAGCAGGAGGGTCGCATCCTCCGGCCATCCCGCGTGAAGGTCGGCCGGCCAGCCCACGAAACTGCCACCGTCGGGCGTTTGGCGGTATTCGAGGGCCAGTGGCACGACGGTCGCTTCTGGAAACCGCCCGAGCCAGACCACGACCGCCCTCCCCCGCTCCCGTTCCACGCCTCCTGCGAGGACGCCTTCCACGGTGCCACCGATGAGCACGTCGGCATCGATCAACTCGCTCAGCCCGTCGAGCGTCGCCCGCTGGTCAGGAAACCCGCCGGCGACGAACACCACCGCGAGGGTTGCTCGCCCGGGAAGGTCAGCGCGAGCCTTTGCGACGGCCTCCCGGATCGCATCGTCGAGCGCATCGGCTGTCGACATTGCCACGCTGCACTGGGCGAGTGCCCTTTCCGCGGGCGAAGGCTGGGGAATGTCGGGTGACTGATTCATGACACGCGCTCGCAGCGATGCAGCGACCTAGATGACGATCTCGTCAAACGACTCAATCGGCTCGTGGTCGAGCAAACCTCCCGCGGGACGATTGCCGGGACGCACGGCCAGGGCCGTTGCCATGCCAGCCGACCGAGCCGCGTCGAGCTCTTCGCCGACATCGCTGACAAAGAGGATCTGTCGAGGGGCGATGCCGATGTCGGCGGCGATTTTTTCGTAACTCGCCTGCTCACGCTTGGGGCCTGTGGTGGTGTCGTAGTGGCCCTGCAAGCAGGTCGTCAGGTCGCCTGAGGCCGTGTGGCCGAAAAACAGCCGCTGCGCCTCGATCGATCCGGAGGAGTAGATGCGGACATCCACTCCGGCGTCGCACCACCGCGCGAGCGCTGGGGGAACATCGTCGTACACGTGCGCGATGATTTCGCCCGACTCAAAGCCCTGGCGCCAGATCATGCCCTGCAGGGCCTTGAGCGACGTGTCTTTGATGTCGCGGTTCATCAGTTCGACAGCGGCCAGGGACGCCCGGGTGGGGTCGGCTGCGATCTCGTCGACCGTGAGCGTCGCCCCAGCCGACTTCGCCAGCGACACTGCCAACTGCAGCACCTCGGCGTCTTCGCGATGCTCCGCGAGAAAGGCCGCGACATGCTGCTTGGCGTACTCAAAGAGCACGTCGTAGACGAAGGAAATGGACGAGGTCGTTCCCTCCACATCGAGGAGAATCGCTCGCCCGTCGAAGATCACCATGCAAGTCTCGTTTGCGTTCAGGGAATGGCCGACGAAGGTCAGGGGGCTGCCGTGCGTGCTGGCTAGGCTTGAGCGTCCACCCAGTTTGGTCCCAGGCACAACGGCTCGTAGCCAGCGTGCACACCCTCGGCGATGTAGTGCGGCGTCCAACCGGACGTGTCTTGGAAGAGCCGGATCGCCCGAATCCGTCGGTCTCCGCAGAGGTCGAACCAGTGGCGAGTGCCCTTGGGAACGCTGATCAGGTCGCCCGCGTGGACCTCAATTGCAAACACGGGGGAATCGCCCGGGTTGATGTGAAATACGCCGCGTCCCTGCAGGGTGAAGCGGACTTCATCTTCGGTGTGCGTGTGTTCTTTGCTGAACTTCTCAAGCATCGCGTCGAGGCCAGGCGTTTCCGGGCGGACGTCGATCACGTCGGCCGTGACAAAGCCCCCGCGGGCCTTGAGTTCCTCGAGCTCCGGCGCGTAGGCGGCCAGGATGGTGTCGGCGTCGGCTGCCGGGTCGACGCGGTCTTCAAGTGGCCAGCGTTCGAAATCGATCCCGCGTTCGGCAAGGAACGTCTTGATCTCGTCGTGGTCGGTGATCTGGCGGGCTTCAGCCGGAACGGTCACGATCGCCATGGCACGATCTCCTGGGGCTTTCTCAAACGTGGGGCAAAACGGTGAACGGTCGAGGTGGCGGGACGCCCCTCACGAGCGCTACTGCTGCTGTTGTTGCTGCTGCTGCGCTCCCGCATAGGGTACTGCGCTTGCCGGAAGACTGCGCGTGCGGCCGACCACCTCGAAGAGAAACTCGAAGATCTCCACGTGCCTGCGGGCTTCGGCGAGATCGCGTCCCCAGGTGTAGAGGCCGTGTCGGGCAAGGAGGAAACCGTGAAATGGCGGGCGGGCGGAGTTGCTCCACTCCGGAGTGGTGAACCAACCGCGGATCCGGGTCGCGAGTTCGGCGATGTCTTGGGTGTTGGCCACGATGGGCACTTCTTCAAACGTGTCGTGGGTGCGGATGCCGTCGAGCCCTTTGAGCATCTCATAGCCCTCAAGCCGGAGGCTGCCACGCTGTTGGTCGAGCCCGGAGAGCATCGTGCCCCAGACCGAATGGGTGTGGAGCACCGCGCCCACCGATGGGATCACGCTGGCGATCATGCAGTGGAGTAATGTCTCGGCGCTTGCGGCGCGGCCTTCGACAGCACCTCCGGCGCGACCAGGGCCGATGACGGTGCCGCGGGCGTCGACGCGGACGAAGTCGTCCTCCCCAAGAGCCGACTTGTCTTTGCCGCTGGCGGTGATCACGAGTTCGAGCGGATCACGCGATGCGACCACGCTGTAATTGCTGCTCGTGCCAAGCGACCAACTTTTGCCGTGAAACTCGCGACCAATGGCCTGAAGCCCACGCACGGCCTCTGAACTGTCAAACGTCATTTCCCTCTCCCACGGATTTCACCGGAATCTACGGAAAGCGATCAGGGCACTCAACCCACGGGCTGCCGGGCCCTGCCGCAAGCCGCGGTTGCGGTTTCAGAGGTAGGGGGAAAAGAGTCGGGCGATCCCGTCGCGGAGTCGGACCGGTAAGCGACGGCCATCGACCTCGGCGAGCGAGACGCGTCGAGATTGGGCGATCCGCTCCACGATCATGTCGTCGAGGCCGGCGGCGAGGTGGCGGTCGTAACACTCCACGTTGAACTCAAAGTTGAGCCGCATGCTGCGCTCGTCCCAATTGCCGCTGCCCAGGAGGGTCCAGGTGCGGTCGACGACCATCAGTTTGGAGTGGTCAAACGGAGGTGGCGTTTTCCAGACACGGCAGCCCCGCTCCAGCACCTGCCAGAGCATGGCGGTCGATGCCCAGTTGACCATCGTCAGGTTGTTTTCGCCCGGCAGGACGATATCCACTTCCACGCCGCGCATCGCTGCGACGTCGAGCGCCTGGCAGACAGCATCATCCGGAAGGAAGTAGGGCGTCATCACCCGCACCGACCGCTGGGCCGCGGCAAGGGCTCCCGCGAGCACGAGGCGGATCCTCCCGACGTCGGGATCGTCGGGACCATAACGGATGCCGCGGGCGAGGATGCCTGCGTCGCCGTTGGTTGCTGGCGACAGGTCGGCATCCCAGGCTGGTCCGGTGAGCTGTTCCTCGGTTGCGAACGCCCAGTCTTCAACGAACACCTGCAGAAGCTGCGCGGTCACGGGCCCCTCGATGCGGAAGTGCAGGTCACGAACCGGGTGCCGCGGATTTTCGGAGAGTCGGCAGCTATGCCGAATGTTGAGGCCGCCGGTGAAGCCCACGCGGCCGTCGACGACGAGAATCTTGCGGTGGTTGCGAAGGTTCGCGTAGGGGAAGTAGATCGGCACGCTCGTGGGGAGAAAGAGTGCGGACCGCACCCCTGCCCTCTCCAGCAGGGTCAGGATCGAAGGAAGCGAATAGCTCACACCGATGCCATCGATCAGCACCCGCACTTCGACGCCACGGCGGCTGGCGGCAGCGAGTGCGTCAACAAACATTTTTCCAGTGGGATCGCGATCGAAGATGTAGCTGCTCAGCGCCACACTCCGCTGTGCGGTGGCGATGGCCTCAAGCATCACGGGGTACGCCGCATCACCACCATCGAGGGGCGTGATGCGGTTGTCGTCCACCAGCGTCTGCTGCGTGATCCTACGCACCAGCGCTTCCAGCGACCGCATCGGGGCTGCGGGGGGACCAATGGCGTCGGCGAGCCGGGTTTCGTCAGGGGCCACGCTGACAAGTTCTTTGGAGACCTTCACCGCGTCGGCCTTGAGTTGGCTCGCACGCGAATGAATTCGGTTGACGCCAAAGATCCAGTACAGGAAGGCACCAAAGACCGGTGAGAGCCAGATCAGCCCCACCCAACCGATCGCAGAGCGAGTGTCGCGTTTGACCAGCAGCGCATGCACCGACGCGGAGATTGTGATGGCGAGAATCACGGCTGCTGTGACGTGTGGCCACAGGTCGACCAGCCATGCAGGGAGCGTCGTCAATGAGATCGGCATTGCCCGCTCCCGCGGCCTTGGTTGGAGGAAACGCTTAAAAGGAATGCGAAGTGCTTAGAACACGTTGGAGACAAACCGGCCCCCTCGGCACCGGGCGAGGTGGTCAAATGCAGCGACCTGGCCCGTCGTTTCCAGTGGCCCTTCAAACGCCGGGTCGTGATACCCCTCGATGTCGATGGAACCACGCCAGCCTGACATCCGCAAAAGGGCGATCAGGCGTGCCCAGTCGGTTTCGCCAAAGCCGGGGAGGCAGTGGTGCGCGAACGGAATGCCCGCACGGATACCGTGGCTGCGAATGACGTCGTGCAGCAGCATCGCGTCCTTCCCGTGAATGTGCCAGATGCGGCTGGCCCACTCCCGCAACTGCGGCAACGGGTCCGCAAAACTCATCAGTTGGTGGCAGGGCTCCCACTCCAGGCCAAGGACGGGGCTTGGGACCGCCTCAAACATCATCTCCCAGGCGCGAGGCGTGAAGGCGATGTTCCAGTCGCCAGTGGCCCAGTTGCCTCGCTTCTCGCAGTTCTCGAAGGCGATCAAGACATTCCGATCCTCGGCTCTCGCCGCCAGTCGGGAAAAAACCTCGGTGAATCGTGGGAGCGATTCGGGAACGGGTCTGTCCGGAATCCGGCCAGCGAACCCAGACACAATGCGGCAGCCAAATGCCTCGGCCGCATCGATCAGGCGTTGCCAGTCGGTCACGGCTTCGGGGCTCGTGAGCGGATTTCCGTAGAGGCCCACCGCGGAGATTGAGCGGGGAATGCCATCCGCTGCCGCGAAGCCGTCGAGGGTGGCTCGCAGTTGGCCGGCAAGCCGTGGCAGGTCGACGTCGCCAATCCGGTGCGCAAAACTTAACTGGAAGGTTTCAAAGCCGAGCGGCAGCAGCTGCTCCACGACATGAACCGTGCGGTCATGCACCGGAACGAGCGTGCCGATGCGGATATCGTCGTGTGCGTGCATCGACGTGGAGTCTCCAGGCGGACGTTCACCATACTCTACCGCGTACGATATGACGTTTGCTGCCGACGCCTGCTTTCCATGATGGATCCAACCATGCGACTACTCAGTTGGAATATCCACAAGGGGATTGGTGGGCGGGATCGGCGGTACTCGCTGCATCGCGTGCTCGAATGCATCGAGCACGAGCAGCCCGACATCATCTGCTTGCAGGAGGTTGATCGGCATGTCGGTCGCAGCCGCCATGATGACCAACCGCGGCTCTTGTCGCACTACTTTCGTTTTGAGTCGGTGTTTCACCCCACGGTGACTGTGGCCAATGGCGGCTACGGCAACCTGGTGCTCTCACGTTTCCCGGTGATCAGCCGGCATCGTATTTCTCTCCGGCAGGGCATGAAAAAGCCGCGCGGGGCCCAGATGCTCGTGCTGGAGACTCCGCAGGGACAACTCCACCTGGTGAACACGCATTTGGGGCTTGCGGAAGCGGAGCGACGGTGGCAGGTGCAGCGGCTCCTCGGCCACAACCTTTTTCGGTCGGCCGATCCCCTGCCTTCGATCATCGTGGGGGATTTCAATGACTGGCGGAACACCCTCGCCTCATCCGTCTTGGGAGTCTCTGGGTTTCGCCAGCTCACCACCCCTCCCTCCCGCTTCCGATCATTTCCAGCCTGGATGGCGGTCGGCAGCCTCGACAAGGCGTTCGTCCGCGGGCGGTTTGTTGAACCACACGGCCGGATCGTGCGCACGAGCCTTGCGCGTGAGGCGAGTGATCACCTGCCGCTGGTGGTTGAGTTTGGGCTGCAGTGAGTGAGGCTTCGCTGGGAACGCGGCTTAGCGGGCCATGCCCGCAAAGACCTCTTCGACCGCGGCAAGCGTGCTCTCGATGTCGGCTTCGGTGTGCGCGGCCGAGAGGAAGAGGGCCTCGTACTGGCTGCAGGGCATGTAATGCCCGCGGTCGAGCATCCCCCAGAAAAAGGTGGCGTACTTCGCGGCATCGCTGAGCGCTGCGGTGTCCCAGTCGATGACTGGCACAGGTTCGGGGCCGCCTTGGAAGAAGACGGTCATCATGCTGCCGCAGCGGGCGATCCAAACAGGCACGCCGTGCGCCGCTGCCGAGGTTCGGCACCCCGCCTCAAGCCTTGCCCCGATCGCTTCGAGGTGCGGATAGGGGGGATGCTCACGCAACTGGGTCAAGGTGGCCATGCCTGCCGCCACGGCGAGCGGATTGCCCGAGAGGGTGCCCGCCTGAAACACCTTCCCTGCGGGAAGCACGTGGTTCATGATGTCGGCACGACCGCCATAGGCGCCCAAGGGCAGCCCTCCACCCACAATCTTGCCGAGCGTTGTCAGGTCGGGTGTGATGCCGAGCCGTTCTTGGGCTCCCCCGTAGGCGAGGCGGAAACCGGTCATGACCTCGTCAAACATGAGGACTGTGCCGTGGTGATGCGTCAGTTCGCGGACCGCTTTGAGAAACGCATCGCTCGGGACGACCAGGCCCATGTTGCCGACGACCGGTTCCAGCAGTACGGCGGCCAGGGCATCGCCATAACGCGCGAAGGCGTCGTGCAGGGCTTCCACGCTGTTGTAGGGAAGCACGAGCGTGTCTTGGGCGGTGCCGGCGGTCACACCCGGTGAGTTCGGCACGCCGAGCGTGGCGGCCGACGAGCCCGCCGAGACCAGCAGGCTGTCGGCGTGGCCATGGTAGTTGCCGGCAAACTTGATGATCTTCTCGCGGCCGGTGAAGCCGCGGGCAAGACGCACGCCGCTCATCGTCGCCTCGGTTCCACTCGACACCATCCGGACCTTTTCGATCGACGGCACGGCGGCCACGATCATCTCGGCGAGCTCAGTTTCCGCTTCGGTGGGCGCGCCGTAACTGGTGCCGTGCGCAAGCGCGGTCTCGATGGCTGCGACGACCGCGGGGTGCCGGTGGCCGAGGATCATGGGGCCCCACGATCCGATGTAGTCGAGGTAGCGGTTGCTATCGATGTCGGTGAGCCACTGGGCTGTTGCTTCGCGGAAGAAGACGGGCTCCCCGCCGACCGCGCCAAACGCTCGCGCTGGTGAGTTGACACCGCCAGGAATCAGCGACTGCGCGCGGGCAAACGCCGCATGGCTCTTCGTGCGTCGGTCCGCGTGGAGGTTCGCGGGATGGCCAGGGGACGAGGGCTCGCAGCTCACGGTGTCTCCGTCGTTGCAGGGGGAGGAATTTCAGGGCTTGGTGGCAGGCTACCTGTCTCGGCGAGCAAGCGGGTCGCCCGTTCCACGGAATCGGCTGCATGGGGCCTCTGACTGTAGAGCGTCACGATTCCCTGGAGCAGCGCGTGGCGGCGGTCGAGTGCGGCTTGCCATCGACGGGGGTCGGTGGTGTCGCGAGCGTCGCTGAGGAGGGTATCGGCTTCATCAAAGACGGAGGCAAGCCGTTGGCTGTCGATGCTGCGTTCTTGAATGGCCAGCGGCTCGAGCCGTTCGATGTCTTGTTCGATCAGGGTTTGCCAGCGGTCGGCGACCACGCTCACGTCGGCGCGGCTCGGCGTGTCGTTTCCTTCCTCCAGTTCGAGATGGTGCAGCACGGCCACAGACTTGAGGGCTTCGAGGCAGGCGGAGGGGCTCACGTCTTCCATCGCCATCGCGGTGCGGTAGTCGCGCTCGATCGCATCGATCCCTTGCCCGCGACGGCGGGCGTCGCGTCGTGCCTGGCGGCCCAGCTGAGCAACCTCAATCGACGAGGCGAAGCCACGAACGTCCTCCACACGCGAATCGTTGGGGTAGCGGGCGAGGAACTCGGTGATCAATGGTTCGGCATCACGGAGGTCGGCGTCTTCGTTTTCGGCGACGGTCATGATGCGGGCGTAGAGCAGGTCCGCGCTTGGTGGCTGAAGAAGCCACCAGCCACCACCCACGAGCAACACCGCGATCAAGACCCCGATCACGCTGCTGGCGATGCGTTGCTGCCGGGCCAGGCGATCGGCATGCTTCGCTTCGGCCTGCTCAAGTTCGGCGACGGTGGTAAAGCGAGTGGAGCTTGATCGCTCGACGTGTGTGGACGACGACGAGGCCCCGGTGTGGGCCTGCGTAAACTCTCGTAAGGGGCGCTGCGTGACGTCGAGGTTGCCGGCTGGCAGGGCGACATCGGCTGCGGTTGGGAGCGGCAGGCTGTCCGACACCTCGCGGGTGGCGGCGAGAAGGTCAATGTCGTTGTCCGAAGAGGCAGGTCGCTGCACGCCTCCACTGCCGTTTGCAGCGGTGGCGGGATCGCCGTGCTCCACGGCCGATGGGTGGCCTTTGGGACGGGTGTCGCCTAGGTCGCTCGGGGAGACAACTTCCGTCGCCTCGCTTGGCGGGCGATCGTGCTTGGCGACATGCGTGGGGCGACTCGAGGGCCCCACGGTCAGTGAGGACTGGCTCCGAGCCGGCCCACCGTCGGTTCGAGAGACGTCGTTCTCCGGACGCGGGGTTGCCTCCTCGCCCGTCCGCAACGTGCGGATGGCGGTCAGGAGCCTGCTCAACGCAAGCGCGTTGGGGGGCCGGGCCGAGGGCTTTTTGGCAAGCAAGCGATCGATCAGTTCGTCCAGCTCGTCTGGAACGTCGTCCACCAGCGACGAGATCCTCGGCGGCTTTTCCTTCCGCTGCTTTTCGATCACCTGCGAGAGGTGTGTGCCGCGAAAGGGAGGCCTTCCTGAGAGCATGGCAAACATCACCATCCCTAACGCGTAGAGGTCAACGCGATGGTCGATTGGTTTGCCTGAAGCCTGTTCCGGAGCCATGTAGTCGGCCGTGCCGACGAAGTTGCCCTGGGCGGTATGCGAGTCGCCACCAAAGAGTTTGGCGATGCCAAAGTCGGCCAGTTTGACGGAACCATCCTCGGTGACGAGGAGATTGCCCGGCTTCAGGTCTCGGTGGATCACGCCATGGTCATGCGCGCTCTTGAGGGCGCGTGTCACGGCGAGCGCGGTGTCGACGGTGGTCCGCCAGTCGAAACGCGTGCCCTCGCGGAGGAGCTGGTCGAGGCTTCTGCCTTTGACAAGTTCCATCGCAAAGAATGGTTGGCCATCCTGTTCGCCAAACGAGAGCAGCCGCACGATGCCAGGGCTGCGGAGGCTCTTGAGCGTTTCAATTTCTGCGAGGAACCGGCTGCGGATGCCGGGGTCGTCGGAAAGATGGGAGGCGAGGACTTTCACCGCGACACGGTCGCCGCTTTCGATGTCCTCGGACTCATAGACGGCCCCCATCCCGCCACGGCCGAGTTGCCGGATGATTCGATACGGGCCTAACTGCGTTGGCTGCATGATTGGAGTGTAGTCGGTGATGGCTCAGGCATGCGAGTCGCCCCGCTTGTCGCTCACGAAGGTCGGGGTAGGCTCGTCCGGCGTCTGTGCACCGCCTGCTGGAACTTCACGCCGCCCTTCCCCGCCCTCCCACATCATGCGTTTTGAATACTCCGGCGTGGTGCCCGTTGACAAGCCGGTGGGCGTGTCGAGTCGTCACGTGGTGGATACGGTGGCCAAGGCGCTCGGGATGCGGTCGGTTGGGCATGCCGGCACGCTCGACCCCATCGCGGCGGGGGTGGTGGTGGTCTGCGTTGGGCACGCCACCAAGCTTGTCGATTTCCTCCACGAGCTCCCCAAGCGGTACGTCGGCCATTTTCTGCTCGGACGGTCGAGTCCGTCGGACGATACCGAACTCCCTGTCGTGCTCGAAGTGGCCCCCGTTCAGCCGACACGCGAGGAACTCGACGTCGCGGTGGCAAGGTTTCGCGGTCCCATCATGCAGCGGCCGTGTGCTTTCTCGGCGGTTCATGTCGACGGCAAGAGGGCGTACGAACTCGCTCGCCGAGGGCGGGAGTTTCAACTCGAGCCCAAGGCGGTGACGATCCATCGCCTGGAAGTGCTGGAGTATGCCTGGCCGAGGCTTGTGCTGGATGTGGAGTGTTCTACCGGGACGTACATCCGAGCCCTCGGCCGGGACCTGGCGGAGACGCTTGGCACAACGGGTGTGATGGACGGCCTGGTGCGGACCGCCGTGGGGGCCTTCGAGCAGCAGGCGTCTGTGCCGCTCGAGCGTCTGCAGGGGCCCGAAGCACGTGCTCAGGCGGTGGACTGCTTGAGGCCCGCTGCGTCTGCGGTCGCCGGTCTCTCCGTCGTCACTCTCGGCCCGGAACTCGTCGAGCACATCTCCCGCGGCGGGATTTTGCCACCAGAGGTGGCGTCAGCAGAGGACAGGGATCGTGAGGCGATCGCTGCGGTGGATCAGGACCAACGACTCGTGGGGATCCTCAGGCCTCACCGCGCCGGCTGGCGGGTGAGGCCGAACTTCGTTGGCCGTAGTTGACGACCTTGGTTTCGCCTACCACTCCCGCAGGATGTGGCAGTTGTAACCAGCGGGATTCTTCACGAGGTAGTCCTGGTGGTAACCCTCGGCCGGGTAGAACACGCTCGCTTTCGTGACTTTCGTGACAATCGGCCGAGCAAATTTCTGCTGCTCTGTAAGGAAGGCGATTGCCTTCTCTGCAATCTCTTTCTGTTCGTCCGACGTGTAGAAGATTGCGGATCGATACTGCGTGCCGATGTCGTTGTGCTGACGGTTGAGCGTGGTCGGGTCGTGCATGCGGAAAAAGTAGTCGATCAGCGTTTCGTAGGAGACGACGTCTGGATCAAATGTGATCTCCACCGCCTCGGCGTGGCCCGTGAGGCCGGTGCACACCTGCTGGTAGGTTGGGTTGGGCAGCTTGCCGCCGGTGTAGCCCACCTCGGTGGAGAGCACGCCCGGGATCTCACGGAGGATGTTTTCCATTCCCCAGAAACACCCGCCGGCGAAAACAGCGACCTCTTTCTTTGGCTCGGTCTCGGCCGCAAACCCGAGCGGCATCGCCAGTCCGCCAACGGCGACGACGATGACCAACAGGCTGGCTCCAAGGCTCCCGGTGTGAAACGCGGTGCAGAGGGCATCGAACACGGAACGCATGGTTTCCTCCATCCAACGTGCAGCGTGAGCGTCCAAGGCCCCGGCCAACGCGGCCCCGAAACGCTCCTTCATCATACGTACGATCCCTCCAATCGGCACCTCCAGAATCATCAGCAGCATCGAACCGGCTCGCCTCAGGCGTCGAGCCGTCCTCTGGGCCTGACGCCCGGTAGAGTTGTGGAGGCGCACGCAGGTGGGCCTCTCGTTGCGATTTCGATACCCCCTCGGCCGATCAGAGGCTGCGCGACCAATGGCTCATTTTTCTCGCACCATGCCGGTGGACCTCGCACGCGGCTCGTCGGCAGCACGGCCACGGCGAGGGGTGAGCAGCAGCCTCGAAGCGGCCGCAACAGATGCGAAAGCCCGGGAACGGGATCGTGTGCGGGACCTTGTGGCCTTGGCGTTGGTCGCTGGGATCGCTCTGGTGATCACGGCCCTAGCGACCTTTGACGCCGCCGACGCCCCTGCGGCGACGGTGTTTCCACCCAACGCCCGGGCCAACAACGCCTGCGGCTTGTTTGGCTCGTACGTTGCGACGGCGCTCTACGCCTCCCTCGGGTTGGCGGCATGGCCGTTTGTGGGGCTGGTCTCGGCATTGGCCGTGGTGCTCCTCCGTCGCATCCGCCTGGCGGATCTGCCGCTGAGGGCCGTCGGGGGCGTGGTCGCCCTCGCCGCGATCGCGGTCTTGCTTTCGATGCTCGCGCCCGATTGGATGCCGCGGCCCTTGTGGGGCGCGGGCGGCTATGCAGGGGCGACCGGCAGGATGCTTTTGGAAGGCACGTTTGCCCGGACCGGCGGGGCCATCCTCGCTGTCGCGGTCGCGGTTGCCGGCATTTTTCTCGCGTTCGATGTGATCGTGCTTCGCGGGCTTGCGTCGGCGGAAGCAGCCTTCACTTCAGCGATCACAGCCAACCGAGAACGGCGAGCCGCTGCCCGCGAGGCTGCCCAGCGTGCCCGGGAAGAAGCCGAGGAGGGCGCTGGCGGCGTGTCGCCGGAAGGTCGCCGCCTGTTTGGTCTCTGGAGCCGAACCGCAACGTCGGTCGGCACCGCCGTGGCGGCCGAAGCCGACGAAGGGGATGACGAGACTGGCGACGAATCGGAGCCACGGATTCGCGTCCGCCGTCGCGAGGTTTCGGTCGACGACTCCGATTCCTTTGAGGCCGAGGTGGAGAGCGAACTCGACTCCGATTTTGTGGAGGAGGACGTCGCCGACGAAGAAGCCGCCGACGAAGACGTGGAGGCCGAGCTTTCGGAGGAGGACGAAGAAGAAGTTCACCAGGTCCCGATCAAATCGCGGAAGTCACGGCAGGCTGCAAAGGGCTCGTCGCTTGGCCCAGAACTTGTGCCGGATCGCGACTACCAACTGCCGAGCCTCGACCTGCTCCTGCCTGCCGATAACCTGCAACTCGATCAGCAAGAGCAGGAGGTTCGCGAGCGGGCGCGGATGCTCGAAAAGACGTTCGCGGAGTTCGGATTCAAGATCAAGGTGGTGGAGATCGAGACCGGCCCGGTGATCTCGCAGTACGAGATCGAACTTGAGGCAGGCTTGCGGCTGTCCAAGATCACGAGCCTGGCCGACGACCTCGCAATTGCCTTGCGAGTGCCGAGCGTGCGGATCGTGGCGCCGATCCCCGGGAAGAACTCGGTGGGCATTGAGGTGCCCAACACCACGCGGCAGATGGTGCGGCTCCGCGAGGTGATCGAAGAGACGGCCTCCAAGAGCCGTGCCATGAAGGTGCCGGTCTATCTTGGCAAGGACGTGGCCGGCAATCCGATGGCCATGGACCTCGCAACGATGCCTCACCTGCTCATCGCCGGCCGCACCGGTACCGGTAAGAGCGTGTGCTTGAACTCGATCATCACGTCGATCCTGATGAGCCGTCGCCCCGATGAGGTGCGGATGCTGATGATCGACCCGAAGATGGTGGAGCTGACGCCCTACAAGACGCTGCCTCATCTGATGCATCCGGTCGTGACCGACATGAAGAAGGCCGAGGCGATCCTCGCCTGGGCGGTGGAGAAGATGGAACAGCGGTATGCCCTGCTGGCGTCGGCTGGCGTGCGGCACATCGCGAAGTACAACGAGCTTGGCCGCGACGAAGTGTTGCGTCGCATCAATCCCGCCAGCGAGGAAGAAGCGGAACTCATTCCCGAGAAGATTCCGTTCATCGTCGTGATCGCTGACGAGATCGCCGACATGATGATGACGGCGGGCAAAGAGATTGAGCAGCACATCATTCGCCTCGCCCAGAAGAGCCGTGCGGTCGGTATCCATCTCGTGCTCGCCACGCAGAAGCCGACGGTGGACGTGATCACGGGCCTCATCAAGAGCAACCTGCCCGCGCGCATCGCCTTCCAGGTGGCCAGCCGTACCGACAGTCGCGTCGTGCTGGATGAAGGGGGCGCCGACAAACTGCTCGGCAACGGCGACATGCTGTTCCTGTACCCGGGCACGAGCACGATCATGCGCGGCCAAGGAACGTTTGTCAGTGATGAGGAAATCAATGACGTGATGGCGGTGATCGGGACCGATGCCCCGCAGTACTCGCAGGAACTCGTCAACCTCAAGCCGGCGGGCGAGGAAGATGTGACGCCCGAGGCCGGTTCGATCAAGCCTCGCGACGATCTCTACAAGCAGGCGGTCGAGGTAATCATTCGCGAGGGGCGCGGCAGCGTGTCGCTCCTGCAGCGAGCCCTCGGGATCGGCTACGGACGCGGTGCTCGGCTGATCGACTACATGGCAGAAGACGGCATCGTCGGGGAATACAACGGCTCGCAGGCCCGCGAGGTGCTGATGACCCTCGAACAGTGGGCTGCTGCCTGTGGAGACGCGCCGCCACCGGAGGATGCCCCGCCCCGCAAACTGAAGATCCAGCCACACGCGGGCGAGCCTGAGGACGACGACGAATCCGATGAGGGCTACGACGACGAGGAAGAACTCGACGAAGACGAGGGCTACGAAGGGGACGACGCCGACGAGGAGGTTGACTCCGAGGAGGACGACGGCGAGTGGGAAGAAGACGAGTAGGCCGCTTCGGCCCAGGGGCGGCAAAAGTCTCGTCGCAGAGGCCTTCGGCCTCACACGCTCCTCGAGCGTTCGCCGACCCCTGAGCCTCCGCTCGTCTGCGTTACGGTCACCGCGGCGAGCGGGCTGAAGACGAGTAGGCCGCTTCGGCCCAGAGGCGGCTCAGCCGCAGGCTTCGCGGAGTTCGTCGAGGTGTCGTGGGACCGCCTCGAAGGGATCCTCCGCCGCTTCGTATTCCAGCGTGAGGAAGCCCTGGTAGCCGACGTCACGGAGGATCTTCACCACGCGACCCGGATCGGCAGGCTCCTTCGGCGCGTCGCGACTGCCTCGCTGAATCTCCACCTTGTACTGCACGTTGATCGCGTACGGAGCGCAGCGCGCGAGGTCGCCGTATGGGTCTTCGGTGCGGAAGTTGCCGGTGTCGAGGTTCACGCCCAGCCACGGGCTCTTCACAGCTTCCACCACCTTCAGAAGCTCGTCGGCAGTTGCCACGATGCCGCCGTGGTTTTCCAGACCGAGGAACACTCCCCTCGAACTGGCGTAGTCGCAGCAGGCCTCCAGCGAAGCGACGCACTGCGTGAAGGCTTCCTCTTCTGAGAGCGTCTTGTCGGCCGTGCCCGCAAAGACACGCAGATGTGAGCTGCCGAGCAGAGCGGTGTGATCGATCCACTCCTTGACGACCTCGATCTCGCGGTCGAGGTCAGGGCCTGAGGGGAGCGTGAAGCGGTTCCCCACGGCGGTGCCGCTGATGGCGATGCCGCGAAGAAACGCATGTCGCCGCAGCGCCACGAGGTCGTCGTGGGTGGTGGCCGGATCAAAGAAGTAGGCGGTGAGTTCGGCACCATCGCAGCCAAGATCGGCGGCGAGATCGATGAAGGAGCGGATCGTGAGCGCCCTCGCCTCATCGGCCGGCTTTTGTGCCTTGCCACGCATCCAGGGAAAGAAGGTCCGGTAGCCGTAGGCGGCGAGGCCAAGTTGAAAGCGGGGCTCGCCCGTTCGCGAAATGGGTTCCACGGCAGGCAGCGTCGTCGCCGCCACACTCGCCACTGCTGCACCAAGCCAAGTTCGGCGGGTGAGTCGCTCGGATCGGCAGCCAGTTGCGGAAACAGACGAAAACACGGTGTCACCTCCTGGGGTGGACGGATGGGCATGTGGGCCTTGCGGCTCCCCCCGAACATGGCCGCGAGTCTACGATGGAGGCCGGTCCCGTGATACAGGAACGTGCGAATCGTGCGCGACGTTGGGGAACTTTTTTCCGCGAAGGGCGTCTCTCAAGAGGGTTTCGCATGCCCCGGATGTTCCGCAGCGGAGCAAACGCATGCTGAGCGGCGTAGCGTAAGGGAGACTGGTGATGTGGAACAATCAACGGGGAAGACATGTTTTCGCGGCCACGCTCGTCGCGTGGGCTGGCGCGATGGTCTCGTATACCCTCGCCGCGGAGGTCGAGCGGCGGGTGGTGGAGATTGATGACGACACTCCCGTCGTGGAAGTGAACCGCTACTACTCGTTGCAGGCCCATGGCCCAACGCAGCAGTTCTTCACCTTGGCAGACACCCGAGTGATCGTCGTGCTCGCCACTCGCGACGGCACGGCCGAGGTGCGGGCCAGCGTGCACGTCTTCGATCCGGAGGCGTCGGTGGAGAGCCTGGAGAAGTGGCTCAACAACCAGCATTCCGACGCGCTCTATGCAGATGCTGCTGAGCCGGTGCGGTCGGTTGCGATTCCTGCCGAGCGGTTGCGATGTGAGGTGAGCAAGCCGATCGCGCATGAAGTCGGCCGGGGAGGCGATGAGTACGACCACGTGCAGGTCACGTATGTGCTCGATGATTTCTCAAATGAATTCATCGAACTCACGCGATACACCGGGACGCTCGATGCCTTCGTCCGCACACGCGAACTGACGCGACGATAGCCCGCCGAGAAGCTCTCTCAGTCCGGAGTCAGCGGCGTGCGGAGCAAGGGGATGTGCGTGGAACTGCACGGCGACCGTCGGCTCTCAAACAGCGTGAAGGCGTCGACGGGAAACGTCTCGAGCGTGAGTGACGCGTGCTCAGCGAGGTAGGCCTCGATCAGGCGCGGCGGGGTGCGGGGGCCGACGCGTGCCAGGGTGACGTGAGGCGTGTAGGCCCGGCGCTCGACGGGAAAGCCTGCTGCGGCGAGGGCCACGCCGAGGCTTGAGTGTAATCGCTGCAGCGGTGCGCTCGTCTGCAGGCCAGCCCACAGCACGCTCGCCCTGCCCCGCGGGGGAAATCGCCCGACGCCCGTGAGCGTCAGGGAAAACGGCTCGACGTGGATGGTGCGAACCGTGGCCATCAGCGAGGCGACGCAAGCGTCGTCCACGTCTCCAAGAAAGTGGAGCGTGAGATGCAATTGGTCCACGCGAACAAGCCGCAGGTCTGCGGCGGGCCGAGGGCTCAGCTGCCGCAGCTCCTGACGAATGCGGTCGGGGAGTTCGATCGCAAGAAAGAGACGCGGCACAGAAAGGTTCTCCCTTCAACTCCCCTGGGCAGGTGGTGCGGAATCATCCGCCTGCTCGGTGTAGTCCTCCCCGTTGAGGCTGCGGGTTACGCTCTCAAGCCAGGCCTCGAGGTGCAGTTGCATCGCCGCGGCGCGCTCGTGTTGATCGGCTGCGACGTCGGTGGTTTCGGAGGGGTCGGTGGCCAGGTCGTAGAGTTCGTAGCGAACGCTGCCGGCCTTCGGCTGCTCAATGCGATGCAGTTTCCAGTCGCCGTCAATCCAGGCAGAGTGCCCCGGAAACACGTCGAGTGGATGCGGCGGGTTGGGCAGCACGGCCGCGTCGACGCTGGCGGCATTAGGGGGTAGGTCGCCGCCGGCCTGCTGGGCCTTGAGAAGGTCGGCCATCCACTCGGCCGACGGCGTGGAGATGCCTTTGGCGGTGTGGGCCCAAAAGCCGATTGGCTGCGATCGAGGTTCATCGGAGGAGCCGTCGATCAGTGGTCGCAAACTGATCCCGTCGAGGATGGGCTGCGGTGACACCGTGACCCCTGCGATGTCCAACAGCGTGGGGTACATGTCGCAGGTCGTACACCGCGCGCTCGTCTGGCGCGGTGTGGTGATCACCGCCGGCCACTCCAGGATGGCCGGAACGAGCAGGCCCCCTTCGTAGATCATCGACTTGTTGCCGCGGAAGCCGCCGGTGTTGCCAAGTTTCGGGAGGCCGCCGTTGTCGCTGCAGTACCAAAGGATGGTGTTGTCGCGAATCCCAAGGTCCGTGAGGGCATCGCGGAGTTTGCCAAACGCTCGGTCCATGCCGGTAATCTCGCCAAGAAAATCTCGGCGATTGGCGGGCTCGTTGGCATACCGCTCGCGGTCGCTCTCGATCGCCCGGTGTGGGCTGTGGGGGGAGCCAAACCAGACCACGGCAAAGATTGGCGCGTCGCCCTGCACCGCGTCCCGCATCCATGCCAGGCAGTCGTTGACTGCGATCTCACTGCTCTCGCCCGTTTTTTGTACGGCCGTTCCCTCATCCGACATCACCGCGTCGTTGTCGTAGAAGTTGGGCGCACTCACCCAGCGGTCAAAGCCGTTGCGTCCAGGGTTGGCGGGGCTCGTTTTTCGAACCGATCCGAGATGCCACTTCCCGAAGTGGCCGGTTGTGTAGCCCGCGGACTTGAGGGCTTCGGCGAGCGTGGTCTCCTGAGGCCGCATGGGATAGCCCCACTGAAACACGCCCATGCGATTGGGGGTGCGGCCGGTCATCACGCTCGCACGCGTCGGTGAGCACACAGGGGCAGCTGCATAGAACCGATCGAAACGCAGGCCGCGTGCAGCGGCGGCGTCGAAGTTGGGGGTGTGGAGCACCGGATCGCCCGCGTAGGCCATGTCGCCCCAGCCCTGGTCGTCAGCCATCACGAGCACGATGTGGGGGCGGTCTGCGTCGGCAGCCGAGGCGAACGGTGCGAGCGCAAGGAGCCAGATCACCAGCGTCCAGGGAAAGTGGTGCGACGGGCTGCGGTGCATGGCGGATCTCCGAAAGCCAGTTCAGGACAGGAGGCTCGTGAGGAAGCCGAAGCAAAGAGCATACCCACCGGCCGGATCACGACGCGTGGTGCCGCCTGGGCTCGCTTCGAGTAGACTCCGCTCGATTCGGAAGTCTGCCGCTCGCGCGACCCTTGATGGACATGGGCTGCTGGGTGGTCACGGGAGGGACGGCATGGCAACGGTTTTGATCGGGTTGCGTGGTGCGTTTGTGGCGTGTGCCCTTCTGGTCGTGAGCGTGAGCTCCAACCTGCGGGCAGACGAGGTGCCTGCGCTGCCCGACCGCGAGCACTTCCATCTTTTTCTCCTTGCCGGACAGTCCAACATGGCCGGACGAGGAAAGGTGGAGGAGGAGGATCGTGTGGTGCATCCGCGCGTCTTCACGCTCGATAAAAACAACGCGTGGGTGCCGGCCGTCGATCCGATTCATTTCGACAAGTCCGTCGCCGGGGTTGGCCTCGGGCGGACCTTCGGCATCACGGTCGCGGATGCCCATCCCGACATCTGCGTTGGGCTGATTCCCTGCGCGGTTGGCGGCTCGCCGATTTCTAGTTGGGAGCCAGGTGGCTATCACGATCAGACCAAAAGCCACCCCTACGACGACGCGCGTGCTCGCGTGCAGGTGGCGATGCAGCGGGGCACGCTCCACGGCATCCTCTGGCACCAAGGAGAGAGCGACAGCAACGCTTCCCGGTCGGGCGTGTATGAGGAAAAACTGCACGCCCTGATCGCTCGCTTTCGCGATGCGTTTGGCTCACCAGACGTGCCCTTTGTGGCCGGGCAGCTGGGCATCTTTGAGGAACGGCCCTGGAGCGACGAGCGGCGGGTTGTCGATGCGGCCCTAAGGTCGTTGCCCGAAAAAGTGCCCCACACCGCCTTCGTGCCGTCGGCGGGCCTGAGCCCCAATCCCGATCTCATCCACTTCGACGCCCCTTCCCTACGGGAGTTTGGCAAGCGTTATGCGGCGGCGTATCAATCGCTGCAGGACGAGCGGGCCTCGGCGGCGAAGTGAACCTGGCAATGTGCCTCATGGCAGCAAGGGGCAGCATCTGATGCCCCTCGGCTCCGGGGCGGCATGTGGCTTGAGTGTGTCAGAGAACCTTAGAACAGGATTCAACAACGATGAGTCGCACGCTTGGCAATGTGATCGCCGATTCCCTGGGGCTTTCGCTGATCTATGCAGAGAGGATGCTGAAAGGAGTGCAGCCCGAGCGGTTTGGACGGTTGGCCGCGCCGGGCGGCACGCCGGTGGTCTCCAACCATCCGGCATTCGTCTACGGACACCTCTCGCTCTATGCCCCGAAGGTGCTCGTGCAACTCGGGCACCCGGCCCCCGCGGTTCCCGAACTTTTCGAACTTGGATTCTCCAAAGACGCCGCCTGTCGTGACGACGTCGATGGCGATCTCTACCCGCCGATGGACGAAGTCCTGGTCTTCTTCCGAGAGGGTTACCGGATGGTAACGGGCGCGCTCCGTTCCACGCCGGACGACGTTTTCGATCAGCCCAATCCCGCAGAGGGGAGGATGCGGGAACTCTTCCCCACGATTGGTTCCGTGCAGAACTTCTACTGCGGCGGCCACATCATGCTGCACATCGGCCAACTCAGCGCCTGGCGGCGGATGGAAGGCCTGGGCCCAGCGTGAGGCGAGGTTACTTGGCTGCGACGTCGTAGCAGAGCAACAGGTCCTGGTCGCGGATGTAGAGCTTGCCGTTGGCGATCACCGGGTGCGCCCACGCCGGGGGTGACCGACGGTCGGGCTGGGCAAACCGTCCACGCACGTCGAGCTTCTCGGGCGTCGGTTGGATCAACAGCAGTTCACCGTCTTCGGCTCGTAGGTAAAGCATGCCGTCCGCCATTGCGATCGCTCCCTTGGGGCCTTCGCGGTCGCGCCACAGCACCTCTCCGGTCTGGAAGTCGAGGCAGGTCAGAAAGCCCCCTTCGTTGCCGCCGTGAGCGCCGTAAAGGTTGCCGTCCACCACGATCATGCCGCCGTGGTGGTTCTGCATCCGTGGTGAGAAATACACTTCCTCGGCTGCGACGCCTCCCTCCGCCGTGGCCGATAGTTTCACCGCACCGCCACCGGTGCCGTAGGCCGACGCTGCAAACACGAGCCCGTCCTGCACGAGCGGTGTGGAGCAGTTGATGCCCATCGGGTTCGCTGGGGCTTTGTACTGCCACAGCAGCGTGCCGTCGGCGGCATCCACGCCCACAAGAGCCTTCGCGGTGAGCTGCACGTACTGCTTCCTGCCCGCCTCTTCAACGATGATCACGGAGGAGTAGCCCGCCCCGGAGCGAGGCCCACCCCGTCCTCTGCCAAAGCCACGGCCGCCACCAAACGGTGGGCCACGACGTTCTCCCGGTGGGTTCTCGCCTTGCTCAGCCTGTGCCTGCGGCCGCTGGATCTGCGGCGGCGGCGTCGGTTCAGGCTGTGGCTCTTCGGCAGGGCCCTGCGTCTGCCAGAGCGTCTTACCCGTCTTGGCGTCGAGTGCCACGAGGAGGGCTTCGGCAGAACCTGGCGTGCAGATCACCTGCGTGCCGTCGACCAGCGGGGATTCGCGGTAGCTCCAGGCTGGCAGCATGCCGCCAAAGTCGTCGACGAGGCTTCGCTGCCAGACCAGGTCGCCGGCGAGCGTCAGGCACGCAACCCGGCCACCCATGCCAATCACGTACAGATGATCGCCGCTGACGGTCGGGGTGCCGCCAGGGCCTTCCTTAGACTGCGGCATCCGCTGCTCAACGCCCTCGCCCAAGCTCGTCGCCCAGAGCTCGCTGCCATCCTTTTCCGAAAGGCACCACACGATCTCCTGGCCGTCGCGGGTGCTCATCCCGTAGAGCCGGCCATCGACGATCGCAGGTGCGCTGTCGCCGCCGCCCAGGCCTTCGATCCGCCACGCAAGCGTCGGGCCGCCTTCGGGCCACGTCTTTAAGAGCCCCGTTTCCGTGGAAACGGCATCGCGGTTGGGGCCCTGCCACTGTGGCCAATCGGCTGCGAGAACGACCCCGCCCCATGCGGCGACGAGGGCCAAGGCGACAACAAGTCGGAAGGAGGTTTGCGACATTTTTTGACGACTCGTATGAAAGGGAGGACGACGCCGACGGATGACCACAGCATGTGTGACCCCAGATGGCACGCTCTCTGAAGACTGCACGTATCTTCCGACGGCCGGCACGGAGTTGTAAACGGCAGTTGCCGCGTCAGGTTGCACGGCGGCAGCAGAGGCCGGCCCCTGGCCCGTCAGCCAACCTCAGGTGCGAATGGCGTTCTGGCCGCTGCCGGGAGGCTGTTGTTGAGCCGGTGTGGGTTGCCGTGCAGCCAGCCAAGCGGCCGTCCACGCCACATGGCCACGCACCAACCGCTGGGCCCTGCAGGGAGCGGATGCCCCTGCACATACGCCTGCGCAGCGGTGGCATCCAGGTCGAGTGAGAGCCCAGGCTCCCAGCCGCCGTCCCGGCGAAGGGCCAGCGCATGCGATGGCATCCAGTGCTTTCCCGGCTGGTACGCCACCTCGAGTCCCTGAATGCTGAGCCGCTGTGCCTGACGCGTGATCTCGGGTGGGAGGGCGAGAGGCCACGTTTCCCAGCGTGTGGTGTGGCGAACGACGCTGCCCGGCTCGATCCTGCCGACGGTGTCGTCGCCGATCTTCAACGCTTCCGAGGGAGCCACCGCTTCGGAAGGCACTGCTTCGGGATGCGCTCGCGGTGAGGCGGGCGCGTCGCCATCCGCGCGGCGAAGGCGGATGGCGTAACTGCCGGCGCAGCGGTCGCGGTGCGGGTAGAGCCGATAGCCGCCGGGTGCGCGTGGTGAACGCCACGCCGCGAGGTGTGGCACCTCTTCCACAACCCACGCGGGGTGTTGCTGAAGAAAGGTCTTGATAACGTCTTCGTTTTCTTCGGCAGCAAACGTGCAGGTCGAGTAGACGAGGCGGCCACCCGGCCGAACGAGCCGCTCCGAGGCAGCAAGAATCCGCTGCTGCCGTGCGGCGGAGTGTGCGACCTGGGCTTCGGTAAACGACGCCTTCGACTGCTTGCCGCGGCCCACCAGGGTTTGCCCTGAGCAGGGAGCATCCACCAGCACGGCATCAAAGGATTCCGTCCAGACCGTATCGAGACGTTCGGGATCCGCTGCGGAAATCAGCCAGCGAGGAAACCCCACCCGCGCGAGATTGAAGGAGAGCGCCGGCAGTCGGCCGCGAATCGGCTCGTTGGCGAGGAGGAAGCCTCCACCCGGACCGACCGTTTCGAGGAGTGCGGAGGCCTTCGCCCCAGGGGCCGCGCAGACGTCGGCGATCCACTCGTGCGGTTGGGCATCCATCAGGGCGAGCGCCAGCATCGAACCTGCATCCTGCACGAAGTAGTCGCCGGCGGCGTGGGCGAGGTAACGGCCTGGTTGAGGCGTGTCGGGGCAGAAGCGTCCCGCAGGGAACCAAGGCACCGGCTCCGAAGGAAAGGGAAGCGATGCCGTCTCCCCCCTGCCCTGGGCATCCGCGGGCCGCATCCGCACCGCCTTCATCGGCTTGGCGAGCACGGCCTTCGCGAGGTCTCGCTGCTCGCTGTCGGAGAGCAGTCCGTCGAGATTGCCGAGGATTGGGAGCTCGGCGGCGGTGTTTCGTCGGGAGGTGGGTTTTCGGGGCATGGTGTGAACGAGGGGGCCGGATCCTCCCGCGAACATCGTTCGGGAATCCGCAGGAAAAAGGGCCTGATTCCGGATGTTTGCAGATGAATGTAGGCTGGAACGCATGCGAAGCATCGAAATCTACGACACGACTCTGCGAGATGGTTCCCAGGGCGAAGGGGTGAACTTTTCGTTGGCTGACAAGCTCGCGATTACCCGGCGTCTCGATGAGGCGGGCGTTGATTTTATTGAGGGAGGCTACCCGCTCTCAAACCCGAAAGATGCTGAGTATTTCAAGCAGGTCCGCGAACTGAAACTGAAGCGCTCCCGAGTGGCGGCGTTTGGTATGACGCGTCGTCGCGGGATGGCGGCAGCAGACGACCCCGGCATGAAGGCCCTGCTGGAGGCGGGTACGAGCGTGATCACGATCGTGGGGAAGACGTCCGCTTTCCACGTCTCGGAGGTGCTTGGCGTTTCTCGCGAAGAGAATCTCGCGATGATCGCCGACACGATTCGCTACCTCACCAGCGAAGGCCGCGAGGTGTTTTACGACGCCGAGCATTTCTTCGACGGCTGGAAGCTTGATGCCGACTACGCGCGTGCAACCATCCAAGCGGCTGCTGAGGCGGGCGCGACCAGGCTCGTGCTGTGCGACACCAACGGCGGCACGATGCCTGCAGAGATCGAAGAGATCGTGCGTCTGGCGTCGGCGGTCGACACGCCGCTCGGGATCCACTGCCACAACGACTGCGATCTGGGCGTCGCCAACACGCTTGCGGGGATCCATGCCGGCTGTGTGCAGGCGCAGGGCACGATCAACGGCGTGGGCGAACGCTGCGGTAACGCTGATCTGATCTCCGTGGTAGCCAACCTCGCTCTCAAGCTCCCGGGTTTCCAGGTGCTCGGCGGCACCGGCACGAAGCACCTCACGGAGCTCTCGCGGTTTGTTTATGAGACCGCCAACATGAGTTACCGCCCGGGGCAGGCCTTCGTGGGCGGCAGTGCCTTTGCGCACAAGGGTGGCATGCATGTGCACGCGGTGGCCAAAGCCGCCGAGTCGTACGAGCACATCCCGCCTGAGGCGGTCGGCAACTCCCGCCGCGTGCTCGTCAGCGAACTCTCCGGCCGTTCGAATATCGCCGCGGTGGTGAAGCGTGCGGATATCAAGGAAGACCGTGGCCTGCAGGAAAAAGTGCTGTCAGAGGTCTGCCGGCTGGAGAATGAAGGCTGGCAGTTTGAAGCGGCGGGGGCGACCTTTGACCTCTTGGTCGACCGGCTCGCTGGCACGTTTCGACCCGCCTTCGAACGGATCAGCTACCACGTGCTCGTGGAAAGTCGCGATGGCCGCGACGGCGAACTCCGCACCGAGGCCACGGTGAAACTCAAGGTCGGCGATACGGTCCGGCATGAAGTGGGCGAAGGTGACGGGCCGGTCAACGCCCTTGATGCGGCCGTGCGGAAGGCTCTCGGACCCCACTTCCCCGTCATCGAAAAGATGCACCTGCTCGACTACAAGGTCCGCGTGATCAACGGGCAGGAAGGCACCGCAGCCCGCGTGCGAGTGCTGATCGAGAGCACCGATGGTGACGAGATCTGGGGCACGGTAGGCGTGAGTGAAAACGTGATCGAAGCCAGCTGGCTCGCGCTCTCCGATGCGTTTGAAGCGTTTCTTGCTCGGCATGGTTGAGGGGCGCAGAGCGTTCGCGTGTGTGGGCCGCTCGGGGCGGCCCAACGTCCCCGTGCGGGACACTCGCTGCGGGCATCGTACCCTTCGCTCACTGCATGTCCGCTGCGCTTCGCCTTCCAGGCTGCGCTTGCTTCCATAGCCCCGCCCGTGGGCATCGGGCCGCCCCTCGCTCGCTGAACGTTCCGGGCCGCAGCGTCACCCACACGTCGTGCCGGTCGCGTTGCCGTGCGTCGCGAACTATGGTGAAAACGAGCGTGGCCCGCGGTGATGTGGCGTGGGGAGCTCTCGAGTAGGCGAATGGGTTTGAGACTCAGAGGAGGATCGCATGGCATTCCGGAAGCTTTGGCAGAGAGACGTGCAGGCTTGCGGTGTGCGAAGGCGCAGCCGGCAGCGAAGTTTCCGAGCAAGCGCGTCCTTGGCCACGCTGGAACGTCTCGAGTCGAGGATTGCCTTGGCGGCCGATGTCGCATCGCGGTCCGTGCTGCTGCCGGCGGAAGCGGTGTGTCTTGATGCCTCGCAGTGGGGCCCAGCCCCGATTGTGATCCAGACGTCACAGGTGGTTGGCGCGAGTGAAGAAGGCTTTGTGGTGACGTCCGTTGCGAGTGGCGTCGTCGAAAAGTGGGATGCCGCGAGCCAAGCGTGGAGTGATGTGTCGACCGTCCCTACAACCGGCAACCCCGCCGAGTTGCTCCGCCTCCTTCAGCAGCGGACGCTCTTTCAAGGGGACCTGCTGAGGTGGATTCCAGGCAGCGGCAATTCCGGCAACGACTACCTGACGGCCTTTGAGGTGCAAGGTTGGGAGGACGGTGTAACCCCTGCATCTCCCACGGCAGCGGTGCCGTCGGCTGTCAGCAACCTGACGGTGTCGTCGACGGGCGTTGGCTCGCTCACGGCCTACTGGGACGTGCCAGGCCCGCCGGCTGTCGAGTCGTCGACCGTGACGATCAACGACGGCCGCAACACGACGGTGTATCTCACGCCTACCACGTCGGTCGCGTTCGCTGGACTCGCAGCGAAGACGACGTACACCTTCTCTGCATGGGCCACCAACGCCGCAGGATCGGGGCCCGCGACCACGGTCACCAGCGAGGTCTCGCAGGATCAGACGGCCTCATTTAGCAAGGTCACGCCCTGGGCAGGCAGTTACAACCTAACGCTCGCCGAATACGACATGGGCTCCGCTACGGTGCCCACGCTACAGTCATTTGCCAGCGCGACGTACGATCAGCAGTGGGTGCTCCTCGCTGGTCGCACCAATGGCCTCCACGACTTCTCCGCCGATGGTTTGAAGAACTTTCCGGTGAAGTATCAAAACACGGAGGTGTGGGTGGTCGATCCCGTCTCGAAGCAGACGTGGAGCCGCTCGCTCACAGACGCCAGCAGCGGTCTGAGCCAGGCCGTGGTCGACAGCCTCTCAGCGACCAACACCCAGTCGTATCAAGACGGAACGGCGTTGCTGATCACCGGCGGCTATGTCTACGACTCGCTCCAAGGCAGGTTCACGACCTACAACGCGCTCACCGCCATCGATCTTCCTCAGCTTGTCCGTTGGGTGAAAGGCACCGACGCCACGCTTGCCGCCAACGCGATCCTGCAGGTGAGTGGCGAGACTGCGTCGGACGGCTCGTACGACGGTGGCTTTTTCCAGGTGACCGGGGGTGGTCTCGAAAAGCTGGGCGATCGCTACCAGCTGATCTTTGGGCAAAACTTTGAAGGCCCCTACATCCCTGGGAGAAATGGGGTGTACACCTCGCAGGTACGCTCCTTCGAGGTCTCCTACGATTTTGCTGCTGGAACGCTGAGCTACAGCACGCCGTCGGTCAGCCCGGCGGCTGGTGATCCGTCGCTCTATCGCCGGCGGGACCTGAATGTGTTTCCCGCGTTGGTGCCGGACGGGCAAGGGGGCGACACGCTCACAACCGTGGCGCTCGCCGGCGTCTTCTACAACGGCGTTGGCGTGTGGACCGTTCCAGTCGAAATCGGCAGCGATGGCGTGCCTGTCACCGTTGATCCGGCAACGTCCCCCGATGTGTTCCGGCAGGCATTGCAGCAGTATCACTCGGGCAAGATTGGACTCTACTCGCCGCAGGCTGGCGAGATGACGGAGGTCCTCCTCGGGGGCATCTCGGCGAACGTCTACAACGCCGCGAGTGGGCAGTTGAACTACGACAGCGAGTATGGGTTTACCAATCAGGTTTCGGCGGTGATCCGCGATGCGGCGGGAGGCTTTTCGCAGTCGTACCTCGGTGAGCTCCCGGAGGTGCGGGATGCGACGGACACGCTGCTCTACTTAGGCGCGGGAGCACAGTTCTTTCCCGCGGCGGGCGTGGAGCTGCTCGCTGGCGGCATCATCAACCTCGATGCGCTCACGAGCGACACGGTGATCGGCTACATGTTTGGCGGGATCGCTGCAAACCAGCCGAACTTCGGACAATCCGTGGCGAGCCCCGTCATCTTCGAGGTGACGTACGTCGTCGCGTAAGCGCGAGCAAGAGCAACAGCATGGGGGGCATGGCCCTCACACGGCCACCAGCATCAACACCCCCGCAACCGCCACGAGCATGCCAGCCACGATGAAGAAAGCGTGCCCCCGCTCGCCCCAGAGCAGCCGTGACCGGGCGGCCAGCAGCCGATAGACAACGAAGTCGGACTGTGTCGCCCCCCCCAGAGCCATCAGCCCGCCAATCACGATCATTGCAATGCCCCACGGCATGGTGTCCTCCTGCGGTTCGATTGCTGCTTGGCCATCCTTGGGTGTCGTGCCCGACACAGACGACCCTTTCTGATAAAACGCTTTGCCCTCAGGAACCTGACACCCCCAAGAAACCGCCGGGACATCCGCCCATGAAACGCGTTGTGGTGCTCAGCGGAGCCGGGATCAGTGCGGAGAGTGGGCTGCAGACCTTTCGCGGCACCGACGGCCTCTGGGAAGGCTATCGGCTGGAAGACGTGGCCACACCGCAGGCGTGGGCGGCCAACCCCGCGCTCGTGCTCGACTTCTACAATCAGCGGCGACGGGCCGTCCGCGCCGCTGAGCCCAACGCCGCCCACCGGGCGCTCGTTGAGCTTGAGCAGGCCTACGATGTGCAAATCATCACACAGAATGTCGACGACCTGCATGAACGGGCGGGGTCCACCTCGGTGCTGCATCTCCACGGCCAAATCCGCCAGGCCCGGAGCACCCGCAACGCCAGCCTGATCACCGATCTCGGCGACCGCGACATCCAGCTCGGCGACCACTGCCCACTTGGTAGCCAGTGGCGGCCCCACATTGTCTGGTTTGGCGAGATGGTGCCGGCCATGGAAGAGGCGGTGGAGATCCTCGCCGACGCCGACGTGCTGCTCGTGATTGGGACGTCGCTGCAGGTCTACCCCGCCGCTAGTCTCGCCTTCGAAGCCCCCCGCCGCGCCCGCCGGATCGCGATCAACCCCGACGCTCCCCGCGAGGTCCAGCGAGCCGATTTCGAAGTCGTCGCCGCCACCGCGACGATCGGCGTGCCTGAGGTAGTGCGGACGTTGCTCAAGGCCGTTGCCAACCATGACTGCACTCGGTGCACGCACTGACCCAGAGGGATCATGCCGGCGTTTTTTAAGAATGGCTCGATAGGTGAACACCTCTCAAGCACCCGCCGGATCCCAGGTTTCCGAGGCGAGGGACGTGCTCGTTCGTGACAGCCGGGGCGATTCCACCGAATCCCGCCGCCCGCTCGTATACTGGTGAAAAGTCGCCATTCATCAGGAACGCATTCACCGTGCCCCGCAAGGTTCGTGAACTCGTCGCAGACTTGCTCGCACGCGGCTTTGTGGAAATCGCTGGCGGTGGCAAAGGCTTTCACCGCAAGTTTGTTCACGAGCGATACCGCGGGGCAGTGACGTTAAGCGGTGAAGCGGGAGGCGACGCGAGGCCTTACCAGGAACAACAACTTCGCAAAGCGTTGGAGGCCATCGATGAAGAAAACTGACGCTTATCACAAGTGGGTTGAGTGGAGTGCCGAAGACGGAACCTACATCGGCAAGTGCCCTGATCTGATCTCAGGTATCCACGGTGATGATCCGGTGCAGTTGTACGCGGATCTTGCGCGGGTTGTTGAAGACGTGATAACGCACTTTGAAGCATCCGGCCGCGAACTTCCCCGGCCTCGTGTGCGGCCGATGCAAGACGTGGGCTGATGCGCCCTGCGGCGAGTCCGACTCCGTTACGCCACGTGAGCGGTTGATGAAGTGGGCCGCCCGCCATCGACCGCCTCGTCCGCTGAAGCGGAGCTCGCCGTTTTCCAGGGTGGCTGATCCGATGGCGAGCCTACGATAGAGGCAGCCGGCCGAAGTGTGGGCCGGCGGCCTTGGCCGGGCGCGAGAGCCAAACGAGGAATCGAGTGGATGAGCGACGGAACCTTTGTGATCGCGGGGGGATCGGGCGGCATCGGGCTGGAAATCGCCCGCCAACTCGCCCCGCGGGCGGCTCGAGTCGAGATCTGGTCCCGAACGCCGGGCGAACTCGAGCAGGACAACGTCGTGTCGCATGTGGCCTGCGACTTCACGGCGGATGAACCGCTGCCGGCCGCTCCTGACCAGGTGCGGGGGGCTGTTTACTGCCCGGGGTCGATCACGCTCCGCTCTTTCCGAAGTCTCACGTCCGCCGATTTCCGCCAGGATCTCGAGGTCAACCTGCTCGGCGCGGTGCGGTTTCTGCAAGCGATCCAGCCCAGGCTCGCTGGCGTCGAGGGCCGCCCCGCGAGCGTGGTGCTTTTCAGCACCGTGGCCGTGGCCCAGGGAATGCCGATGCACGCTTCGATTGCCGCCGCCAAGGGAGCGGTCGAGGGGCTCGCCCGGTCGCTCGCTGCAGAATGGGCCCCGAAGGTGCGGGTGAATGTGATCGCGCCTGCCCTCACCGACACTCCGCTCGCGTCTCGCCTGCTCTCGTCGCCCGAGAAGCGGGAGGCGATGGCCGCCCGCTATCCCCTGAAGAGGATCGGAACGGCTGGGGAGGCGGCGGCACTGGCACGGTTTCTGCTCTCGGATGAGAGCGGTTGGATCACCGGTCAGGTGTTGCACTCCGACGGTGGCCTCTCGTCTTTGAGGGTCTGACTCACCGCGTGGTGAGCACCAGCAGCCCGCTGTGCTCAGGTCGCCCGAATCTCGCCACGTCGGTAGCCCGATGACTTTCAGCCCTCCGAACTGTGTCTGGTTGAAGCGAGATCTGCGCGTGGTCGACCACGCGGCGCTTTCCACGGCCGTGGAACGAGCGCGGGGAGGAGCCGTGTTTGCCCTCTTTCTTTACGAGCCCGAGGTGCTCACCCAGGCGGAATGGGATCCCAGCCACACCGCCTTTCAAGAGGAATGTCTTCGCGATCTCGAGCCAGCGCTCGGGCGGCTCGGGATCCGTCTCGTGACGCGGCGGGGTGAGGCTGTCGCGATGCTCGAGCAGCTTCGGACCGAGACAGGTTTTCGTCTGCTCGTGGCCCACGAAGAGGTTGGCACCGGCGTCACCTATGCCCGCGATCGCCGCGTGCGGCGGTGGGCGAGGGAGGCTGGAGTGGAGTTCCTGGAACTTCCGCAGACTGGCGTCGTGCGGAGACTTACGTCGCGAAATGGCTGGAACCGCCGCTGGGAGCAACGGATGGAGAGCCCGCAGGCAACCGTGTCGCCAAGCACGGGCCGGGGGTCGCTTGCCGCGGTCAGGCGGCTGGAGACGAGTGGCATCCTCGGCTGCCGAAGTCTTGGTCTGGCCCCCGACACCAAGGATCGACAGCGAGGCGGCGAACGCGCCGCCCACGAGGTGCTCGAGGATTTTCTCACCCATCGTGGCCGGCGGTATGCAGGCGGAATCAGCAGCCCCGTCTCAGCGGCCACGGCCTGCTCGCGGCTGAGCCCGCACCTTGCCTTTGGCACCCTTTCCATCCGTGCCGTGTGGCAGGCGATCGAGGCACGGCGGCTGCACTTTGCCGCGAGCGATGTCGGCAACCCTGCGGAAAAGCACACGCTGCGGGCTTGGCAACGAAGCCTTCGAGCGGTGCAGTCACGGCTTCATTGGCATTGCCACTTCATGCAAAAACTGGAGGACGAACCGGCGATCGAATTCCAGAACATGCTCCGCGCCGCTGATGGGCTCAGGGAGGACGAGATCGACGCCGGTCGCCTTGCGGCCTGGCAAGCAGGCCGCACCGGATATCCGCTCGTGGATGCCTGTATGCGCAGCCTCGTGGCCACGGGCTGGCTCACATTCCGAATGCGGGCCCTGCTCGTCTCATTCGCGGCCTATTCGCTCTGGCTTCACTGGCGGCCGGTTGGGCTGCATCTCGCTCGGCACTTCCTTGACTTTGAGCCCGGCATCCACTGGTCACAGCTCCAGATGCAAAGCGGCACCACCGGCATCAACACGCTGCGGATCTACAACCCCACGAAGCAGGCGATCGATCAGGATCCCCGCGGCATCTTCCTCCGCCGTTGGCTGCCTGAACTCGTGGGCGTGCCGGACCTGTATCTCCATGAGCCGTGGAAGATGCCACCAGGCGTGCAGCAGGCCGCGGGTTGTCGGATCGGCACCGACTACCCAGGGCCGATCGTCGACCACGCCTCCGCGGTGCGGGAGGCGAAGCGAAGGCTCGCTCTGGTGCGTGGCAGCGACCCCGCCCGCGAGGAAGCCCGTGACGTGGCCCGGCGGCACGGCAGCCGAAGGGATCGCCGTGGAGCGATGCAGCAAGACCCGGTGCGGCGGCACCTCCAGGCCGGGGCCAGCACCAGTCGCCGGAAGGCCGCGCGGATCATCACAGATCCACAGCAGAGGCTGCCCTTTGTCGACGACGAGGCCGAAGACTGAGCATGCCTCCCCTGCTCGGGAGATCGCTGGGGCGTGCGTCCTGCCCCCCCGCTTGCCGGTCAGACGATCGCTGCGTGGATCAGCTGTGAGATCAGTGGCAACAGCTGTTTCTTGCGGCTGACCACGTTCTTGAGGTCGTAGAGCCCCGGGGCGATGCGTGGGTAGTTGATGTCTTCCCAGGCCACGGTTTCTTTAGACAGCAGCAGCAGCGAGCCGTTGCTCACGACGTCGGTCACGAGCAGTGCGGAGAAGTCGAGCTTTCGCTCGGACGCATAGGCCGCAATCGCCTCAAGCAGTTCGTCTTTCCGTTCCCAGAAAAGATCAAAGCCCGTCTCTTCGATTTGCGAGATGGAGAACCGCACCGCCTGTTCGGAAAACTCCTTGCAGTCTTCCCGTACCACTTCGTCAGGAGTGCTCGAGCGGAGGGCCGAACCGATTTCGAAAAACTCCCGCGCGTAGGCGTCGAGATCGACCGTGCAGCGCTCGCGGAGCCACGCCAGGATGTCGCGATCGACGTCGGTGGTTGTGGGGCTGCGAAGGTAGAGCGTGTCGGAGATAATGCCCGACGCCATGCAGAGGGCAATCGCCGGGGCGGGTTCGATCCCTGCTCCGCGGAACTGCCTCGCCACCAGCGTGCAGGTCGAACCGACAGGCTCATTGACGAATCGAATCGGCTCGGCCGACTTCAGCCCTCCACCGAGGCGATGATGGTCGAGCACTTCGACGATCTCTGCTTCTTCGATGCCCGCGACGGCCTGCGTGAGTTCGTTGTGGTCGACTAACACGATCTTCGGCCGTGGCGGGTTGATCACATCGGACTTAAACGAAATCCCTTCCAGGAGCCCGTCGTCGCCAACAACCGGGAAGACCGGCTGCGGTGACCGTTCGACGATGCCCCGCGCTTCCGAGAGCCGCATCTTGGCGGAGAGGGTGACCACATCGCGACTGACCGCCGGATCGATGAACTGCGATGAGCGGATGCGGGTGGTGGTGTTGACGGTGTCGAAGGGGCTCAGCAGCACCGACACACCACGCGCCTTGGCCAGTTCAATCAGGCCAGAACTCAGTTCAAAGCCACCGGTGATCACCAGCCCGCGAACCCCCTGCTCGATCGCTGGCAGTTGGATCGTCGGCCGGTCGCCGCAGACGACCAGCACGCGGTCTTTATCGAACTGCTGCATGCGTGCCGTGAAGCCGTCGGCGCTCATGGCACCCACCATCACGAGCAGTTCGTCGTGCCGCTGCGGTTCCACGGCATGCTGGAAAGAGCCACCGAGGGCTTCGGTGATCTTTTGGAGGTTGGTGGTCACGGTACGGGAGCGGATGGGATCCCCCTCGTCACGGAACAGCAGTTCCATCAGTTCCAGGACCGAGAGCACGCCGACCACACGACGGTCGTCGTCGACCACGGGGATCGCCCGCAGGTCCCAGTCGCGCATCCGTTGGTAGGCCTCAAAAAAGGCATCCCCAAATTGAGCCGTGACAATTTCACGACGGCAGACGTCTTCGGCTTCCGGCCGCACATCCATGATCAGGCGAGGGGCCGCGAGCCCTGCCACCTTGAGCACATACTCCGTGCGTTTGTTGGGAGGGCCGCAGCAGGCGGCGGTCGCGTCGGCATGTCCTGTGCGGCGAAGGTAGTCGGCGTAGGAGATCGCGGAGCAGATGGCGTCGGTGTCGGGGTTGCGGTGTCCGAAGACAAAGAGACTCATAGGGCAGGTGGCCGGGGGACTGGCGGACAGCCGCACGGAACGTATGCCGTGGCGGAAAGAGCAACAGAGGGATGTGTCTTGTACCCAGACTCCTCGCAGCGCGACAAGCGGAGCCCGCGTGAACGATCTGTGGCGGCGGCGTGACGGAAAGCACGCACGATGCCTTTTCGGGATCTTGGTCGCTCGACATCATCGCCACAGCTATCCCGAATGCGCTCTAGCCGGCTGTTGGGCCGGCCAGGGCCGACGTGGTGGCGAAGTCGCAAAGGGCGGCAGTGGCTCCGTAGCCAGTGACGCAGTAGGCGGCGTTGGCCGCGGCGAGGAGCCCTGCCTGGCGAAGGGGCATTTCCCGCAGCAGCCCCGTCAGCAGGCCCGCCAGAAAGGCATCGCCGGCGCCGGTGGTGTCGACGACGGGATTGGGAGGCGTCAGGCACGGGACGTGCACCTCGGCCTCGTGCCCTCCGCTCGCTTCCGTGAGCACAGCGCCCTTGGTGCCGAGTTTCACTCCGACAATCCCGGTGGCACCCAGTTCGCGGTAACAGTGGATGATCGCCTTGGGGTCGGTGAGGCCGGTCTGGTGCACCGCCTCGTCGAGGCTCGGCACGTAGAGGTCGACATGCGGCAGTGCCGGGGCGAGTTGCTCAAGCGTGCCGCCGGCGCCGCCTGTTTCCAAGGCAACCAGGCACCCGGCCTGCTTCGCGACGGCCATCGCCTTGCCAAGCTCTGGCTCCAAGCCGGGCAAGAGGCCGAGATAGCCAAACAACGCCCAACGTGAGCGGGCGAGGTGGCTTTGGAGACCCTGAATGAAGGCGAAATCCATGGCGTAGGGAGCACCACCGTGATGCGCGAAACTCCGCTCGCCACCTGGATCGATCAGCACGGCGGTTGTGCTCGTACCCAAGGTGTCGTGCGCGGTGACCGGCGAGGTGTCGATGCCTTCTGCGGCCAACCTGCCGCGGATCACGTCCGCCCACGGATCGCGGCCGACGAGGCTCGCGGCTGCCACCGAGCCACCGAGGCGAGCAAGCCCGATACCCGTGTTGCAGACGATGCCCCCAGTCACCACTTCGATCGGGTCAACGTGGATCAGGCGGCCCCCGCCGATCGGCTCGTTGAGCCCAACTGGCCGCACAAGAATGTCGGCAACGCACGTTCCGCATACGAGGCAGTCAATGTCACGGCTGGTGGTCATCGCGGTTCTTTCTACGCCGGAAACGCCGGCTCCATGGGCGGTCGCAGTCGATTCGTGAATCCCTTCCGACGGCCCGATATGGTACACCTTTTGGCCTTCGCCGCTGCCTGTCGTTTGCGGCCGCCGTCGCAATTTGAAGGAACACGATGCCTGCCTCTTCGTCTGCCGTTGTTCGCGAAAAGTCGCTCGATGCCAAACTCGCTCGGATCGTCGCCGATCCTTCCTGCAACGACTTCATCCTGGCGGATGCAAAAGATCCCGATATGGCCTTTGGCCTGGCGGCTCCAGGCCTGAAGGCGGGGGGCGATCCGAAACGCGGGCCTTATCGCACCCTCGCGGAGTTCCACGATGCGATTCGTGAAATCGTGTCTGAGGGCCTCGTCGACATCATGCTGATGAGCGCGAGCACGAGTGAGAAACTTGCCATTGATGAGGGGCTGTTTCGCGACTCGCCGGTGACGCCGGCAGTGCGGATGAACGACACCAGTGATATCTGGCTGGCCACCGGCAGTGGTGGCTATACCAAAGAGCCCGCCCTTCCCTTCGCCACCACTACCATCCACCAGGCCCGCAGTGGGCATGTTGCCGGCTGCGAGCCCGCTGGGCCGCACCCCGTCGACCTCGGGCTCTTCTCCGTCACGCTCAACGACGACGCCTTGCTTGACCGTGCCATGCTCGAGGCGTATCGCAGTTTTCGAGTCGAAGCCGAGCAAGAAGGCTTCCGGCACTTCTTGGAGGTCTTCTTTCCAAACGCACTCGGCAGGATTCCGGGGAAGGACCCCGCCGCCCGCCCGGCGGACATCGCACGGTTCCTGGCCGACCACGTCGTGCGGATGCTTGCGGGCGTGCCGAAGGCGGGGCGTCCCGTGTTCCTGAAGATTCCCTACCTCGGCCCCGAGGTGACGGAGATGCTCGCGGCCTACGATCCGACCGTCGTGGTGGGCATCCTGGGGGGCGGCGCGGGCACGACGCACGATGCGTTTGGCCTTGTGGCCGACGCCAAGGCTCACGGAGCTCGCGTGGCTCTCTTCGGTCGCAAGATCAACGCGGCCGAGCATCAGCCAAGTTTCGTGCGTCTGTTGCGAGAAGTTGCGGATGGCAACCTGGCTGCCGATGAGGCGGTGAAGGCCTACCATGGCGAACTCGCCACGCGCGGGCTCACGCCCCACCGCTCGCTGGAAGACGACCTCGCGCGCAGTGACACGGCAAGCGCCTACGGCGGGTGAGGCTGGTGGGAAGACGCGTGCCGCCCCAGACCGAGGCTGCGCGGATGCTGAGCGTGCGCGTGGCAATGCCGTGAACGCGAAGCGGTTAGGGGGTTTCGGTGGCGATCGCTGCTGGCGGTCGCACCGTCACGCCCCTGTCGGTGAGGGCGGCGAGGAGGCGTTCACGTGTGACCAGGTCGGGATCGAACCAGGCGACCGCCCTGCCATCGCCGAAACTCGCCGTGGCGTGAGCCACCCCTTCCACGCGCGTGAGGATGTCGTGCACGGCGAGCGAGCATGCATCGCAGTCGAGGCCAACGATCTCAAACGACTCCTGGCGAAGTTCGTTGTGTGGGCGTTTCCCCACCTCCTGCAAGGAGAAGAGGCCCTCGGAGCGATTACGGATGCGATCGGTGAGCCGGGCGAACGCGTCGTTGGGGCTCGCGCTCGCAAACAGCGGGCTGTCGGGCGAATAGCGAATGACCGCCTCAGCAGTGGCGGGCTCGAGCGACTCGAGTGTCACGTCAGGGATGGCGTCGAGGAGGCGGCGAAAGGCCTCCTCACGTGCTGGCATGAACAGGCCCACGACGCGGGCATGGAGCGTGGGTGAAGCGTCGAAACTGAAGGTGGCCGCGGGCGGCTCGGGAGGGGCGAGCACACGTGGTGGCTCCGCTGGATGTTCGATGCTGGGCACGGGTGGGCTCATCAAGAGGTGCTCAGAAGCACGACGGTGCACGTGGCGAGCCTCGACCGTAGGCAGCGAGTCGCTCCATGCGTGAGGAGAGCGTGGCCCCGCGGCGTGGGTGTCATTGTGAGTGAATAAGGGGCTGGCGATCACGGCGTGAAGCAGTGTCCGTAGGCCGCCGCCGTGCGCGAGGGTGTGGTCGACAATCGCGTCGATCCATGGCCGGTCACGAAACCCGATCGGGCGGCCCGTTGCGTAGACCAGGAAGCGGCGGGCGAGGTTTTCCGCGAGAGGCCGCGGCGCTGCGGCGAGGAGCCGCTGGTAGTCCGCAAGCGTGGCGAAAGCGTGACCGTCGAGCGTGCCATCGCTTTCCACGGGCTTGCCGAGGCGGAAGCCGATGGGGATCAAGGGGTCGATGGCACCCCGCTCGGCGGGATCCCCCTCCCCCATCGAACGGTAGCGGGTTCGGTATCCCCCGATCACGTCAAAGGCTTCCAGAGCAAAGCCGTGGGGGTCGATCCGCTGATGACACGACTGGCACAGCGCGTGGTCGCGATGCTGCTGCAGCTGTTCGCGAATCGTGGTTGTGCCGCGCACGTCAGGTTCGATAGCGGCCACGTTGGCTGGTGGAGGCTCGGGTGCACATCCGAGCAGCCGGTCGAGGACAAACGCACCGCGCGGCACGGGGCTTGTGGTGGTGCCGTTCGCGGTGACCTTGAGGATCGAGGCCTGCGTGACGACTCCGCCACGTGGCACGTCACCTGGTCGCTCGACGCGCCGCATCTGGCAGCCGACGACATCAGGCATTCCGTAGAGCGCCGCGATCGCCTGATTCACCATGACAAAGTCAGACCGGATCAACGTTTCTACTGGCAGATCACGGTCGAGCATTTCCTGAAGGAATCCACGGGTCTCCGCCACCATCGCGTCTTGGAGGTAGGGGCTGAACTCGGGGTAGAGCGTGCGGTCGGGATCGGTGGCGGCGATCTCGTCGAGCCTGAGCCACTGGCCAACGAAGTCGTGGAGGAACCGCTCGGCGCGCGGGTCTGCCAGCAGACGCTCGACTTCGGTGTGGAGCTCTGCCGGATCAGCGAGCACGCCGGCCTCCGCACGCTCGCGCAACGGATCGTCGGGCATCGAGTTCCAGAGGAAGTACGACAGCCGAGAGGCGAGTCCGCTGCCGTCGAGTGGGTCGCCTCGCTCGGCGAGCGAGGCGTTGGCTGTCGCATCGGTATCGACTGGCGGGGCCGACTCCAGATGAAAGAGAAAGTCTGGGGAAACGAGTGCCGCGCGGTAGGCAAACCGCATCGCCAGTTCGAAGCAGTCGCCGGCCTCCAGCCGATCCGAAACCAGTTTCACGTAGTCTGCTCGCAGTCGGTCCTCGACCGGCCTGCGGAAGAGTTTGGGAAGAAAGGAGCCGAGCAGCCGGTCCGCGTCAGCGAGCGGGTTGTCGGAGTGAACAGTCCAAAGCCCAGGCTCTGGATCGGGGCGATTCATGCCCGCCCCAAGCTGCCGCGGACGGTCGCGGCGGGGCCAGGTGATGCCCGCCATGGCGGCGGGGTCGACTTCTTTCAGTGGCAGGTCGCCAAAGAGCCGCGCGTGGCTGGCGGGAGGCCACTGTTCGTAGAGCGGCCCTTCAATGTCGAGCCAGTCGACCACGATGCCAGGGCCCGTGAACTCCATCGCCCGCTTTGGCTTGTAGTAGTTGGCAGCCGGCGCGAGCGATGCGGTGTTGAAGCCGATCAGTTCGTTGCGGTTGAGCCACACGGAGATCTCATGCTCGAGAGGGCCGCTGGCTGGGGCGTTGAAGTACCCGAGCACGGTGCTTGGGTGCTGGCCTCCGCGTCCGTCACCGGTCAGTTGCACCACCGAAAGACGGGCCGCCTCCGTGCCGCGGCCGGGCAGCATGCGGCCTTGGTCCCACTGAAAACTCCAGAGCGAGGTGCGGACGCGGTAGGTGGCGGGGTAGATCGTGACGTGTTCGATGAAGTAGGGGCTGACCGACTCATCCTCATGGCGGAAGAGGCCGACGCTGGCGCCATTGCGAAAAGAGCCCCACCGCTCGTGGGCGCCTTGATCGAGATGGTTCTGCTCACCGGCTGGAGGAAACTCTGGGTCGGGCTGGCCATCTTTGAGGAGCACACCGTCTCCGTTCATCACGATGTGGGCGACGAACCCACCTCGGTTCACCAAAGAGATGCGACGCGTCGTGATCTCAGGCGGCACCGGGCGGGTGGCGATCGCATCGTCGAGGATGCGGTCGGCCGCTTCGAGGTAACTCGCGATGTTGACGTGCGAAATGTCGAGGGCTGCGGCAGCCTTGTCGAAGCCATCCGACGAGCCATCGGCCGGAAGGAGCGCGGCCACCTGGATGCCGGGCATCCCAAAGAGGTCGCGAACTGTGTTTTCGTATTCGCTTCTGGTCAGTCGCCGGACCTGCCCGAGATGGCTCGGACTCGCACGCTCCGCAGCCACGATGTGCTGTCGCAGCTCGGCTACGAGCGCGTCGCGCTCGGCTGCGGTTGGCTCAGCGGCGTCTTGGGGCGGCATGGCCCCGGAAGCCAGTTGGTCGTGGGCTCTGATCCACTGCCGCAGGTGGTAAGGATCGCTTGGGGGATTCGAGAACGGCTCGATCGTGAAGCCGGCCTGGGCGTCCGAGCCTGTGTGGCAGTCGCCGCAGAAGCGAGCGAGCGACGCTGCGGTGCCTCCCAACGCAGGGATCTCCTCCGCGTGGCCAGTCAATGCGAAGAGGAGCGTGACGGCGGCGAGGGCGATGCGTTTTCTCACGATGCAAACTCCAGGTCCCGCATGGTGCTGGTTCCTGAGGAGAAGCGATCCACCTCAAGCCCCAGCCGTTGCAGCATCGAAACGTAGAGGTTCGAGAGCGGATAGTTGTTCTCAGCGTCGAACGCCAGGTGCTGGCCGTGCCGAAAGCCACCTCCTGCGAGGAGCACAGGCAGGTTTGTGTTGGAGTGGGAGTTGGCACTCCCCATGCAGGTGCCGTAGAGCACCATCGTGCGGTCGAGCAGCGTGCCATCAGGCTCGCGGCATTCGGCGAGGGACGTGAGGAATCGGCCCAGGGCATCGAACTGCCGCTCTTCGTGCCCCTTGAGTTCGTCGAGCACGTCGGGGCGATTTCCGTGGTGCGTGATGTTGTGAATCACGGTGGTGTCGATGAACAACGAAACCACGCGTGTGGAGTCGGTTTCGAGTGCCAGTTTGATCACGTCAAACATCATGTTGGACCGTTCTACAAACTGCCGTGGGTCGTTGTTCTCCGCGGGCGGCTGCTCGCCGACTTCGGGCTTGGGGCGGGCTTCCCAGGCTTGGGCTGCATGGAGCCGCTGCTCCAAGTCGCGAACCGCGGTTTGGTACTGCTCAAGCCGGGCTTGGTCGGCTGCGGGGAGGCCGCGGGCGAGTCGTCGAGAAGCGTCGGCGACAAAGTCGAGGGTGCTTTGGCCCTGCCGCAGCGACTCGACCCGAGCGGCCACGTCGCCAGCTGCGCCCTGCACAAAGAGTTTTTCAAACAGCACACGCGGGCTCTGCTCCGACGGGATCGCAGCGCCGTTGCGGGTGTAGCTCAGCGTGGCGTTCTCGTTGGTGATGGCGAGCACGAGGGAGGGAAAGCGTGTCGCGTTGCCTACTTGTTCGGCCGCGACCTGATCAAGCGACACGCCGTTGCGGAAGCCTCCCCGCTCTGGGTGTGGTGTGCCGGTCAAAAAGCATTTCTGGGCGGCGTGCCCCCCGGTGACCCCCGGCAGGCTCACGCCAGAAAAGACGGTGAACTGTTCGCGATGCTCGGCGAGCCGCTCGAGGTAGGGGCTGGCGGTGTAGTCGCGGCCGCTGCCCTCGGGAAAGAAGTATCGCGGGAGGATGCCCATGTTGGTTTGGACGCAGACCATGCGACGCGGTGGGGGACCACCTGCGGCAGCCGCTGTCGACTCAAGGAGGGGAAGCGCGAGTGACACACCCGACGCGTGCAGGAACGCGCGGCGTGGGAGGCATCTGCGGACTCGAGGAGCGGCCGACGAGCGGTGATCAGAGGGCAACATAGAGGCCTCCTGGGGGCGATGCCCGTGGAGTGAGAAAACACAAACCAGTAGGCGTAGCAGAGCGAGCCACTCGCTGGTCTGCAAGCGCGGGAGGCGTCAGTGGACCCTCGCCGAACGCACACGGTGGCCAGCGGAATCGCTCTGGTCGCGTGCTTGATTTGTGTCGCAGGGCGGGCTTCGGCGACACTGAAGCGGTTGTGGGGTCAACGACACTCGCGGACGTCTGGTCAGGAGATTCCGTCATGCTTCGCCTTGGATTGGTGTGCCTCCTCGTGTGGGGAGGCGCTGTGGCCGCTGCGGCCGAGACGCAACCGCTGAAGGTGTTTGTGCTTGCGGGCCAGTCCAACATGCAGGGGCACGCTCAGGTGCGGACCTTCCCGCACCTCGCGATGGACCCGGAGACGGTGCCCTTGCTCGGGCTGATGCAGGATACAAACGGCACGCCACATGTGTGCGAACGTGTCTGGATCTCCTCGATCGGGTCGAGTGACAACGAGCAGACCGGCCCGTTGACGGCTGGGTTTGGAGCTGCCAATGCCGGGCCCAAGATTGGCCCCGAGTTCACATTTGGCCTGACGGTTGAGCAGGCGGTTGAGGGGCCTGTCCTGATCATCAAGACCGCCTGGGGTGGGAAAAGCCTGCACACCGATTTCCGTCCTCCGAGCGCTGGGCCCTACGAGTTTAGTGAGGCTCAGCTTGAGGCGATGCAGAAGCAGGGGAAAGACATCGCGGCGATTCAGGCGGAGAAGCGCGAGGCGACAGGGGTGTTCTATCGCTTGATGGTCGACCACGTTCGTTCGGTGCTCGCGGACCTCCCCAGAGTGGTGCCCGGCTACGAGCCAGAGCAGGGATACGAACTCAGTGGGTTTGTCTGGTTTCAGGGCTGGAACGACATGGTCGACGGTGGCACCTACCCGCAGCGAGACCAGCCTGGTGGCTACGACGCCTACAGCGATTGCATGGCGTGTTTCATTCGTGATGTGCGGAAAGATCTCGATGCCCCCGAGTTGCCCTTTGTGATCGGTGTGCTCGGGGTGGGTGGGCCGGTGGCGGAGTATGGTCCCGACCAACAGCGCTACGCCGGGGTGCACACCAACTTTCGCGAAGCGATGGCGGCGCCCGCCGCGTTGCCTGAGTTTGCAGGCACGGTGGCCGCTGTCCGCACGGAGGCGTTCTGGGATCGAGAACTCTCCGAGGCCAAAGCCAAGGAAACCGTCGCTCGCAACCAGGCGAAGCAGATGGCGAAGGAGGAGTCGCTCTCGCCCGATGACGAGCGGCAGCTTTTTGAAAGGCTGCGCGACGAGACGCTCAGCCCACGGGAGCGGGACGTGCTTGAGGTGGGGATCTCCAACCTCGAGTTTCACTATCTCGGTTCGGCCAAAATCCTTGGCCGCATCGGTCAGGCGTTTGCGGAAGCGGTGCTGGAACTCGCCGGCAAGCCGGAAGCGGACGACGACGCGACGAATGCCGCAGAGGTCTTCCAAACTCGGATCCTCCCCATCATGCAGGCTGGCAAGCCGTCGAGCTGCGTGGAGTGCCATCTCAGTGGCGTTGATCTTGCCGACTACATCCGGCCGTCGCAGGCCGAGACGTTTGCAGCGCTCCTCAAGGCGGGGTTGATCGATCAGAAAAATCCCGAGGCATCGAAGATTCTCACCTTCATCCGCCGACGCCCCGAGTCGCCAAGCCTGATTAGCGAGGCGACGCGCGAACGGGAGTTAACCGCGTTTCGGGCATGGATCCATGCGGCGGTGCAGGATCCGACGCTGCTCACCTCGACCGACGCGCCGGCCATTGGCCCCACCGTTGCTGCCGCTGTGATTCGGCATGCCAGGCAGGATCGTGTGCTGGCATCGTTTCTCGACAACATCTGGACGGAGGTGGGCCGCTGCGCCGCCTGTCACTCCCCCGATCAGAATCAGAAGCAGGTGGCTGAGCACGGCGATCGGGTGTCGTGGATCGTGCTCAACGACCCGCAGGCCACGCTCGCCCACATGCTCGACGCTGGGATCGTAGATCCCAAGCAGCCGCTGGAGAGCCTGCTGCTGACCAAGCCAACGCTGCAGGTGGAGCACGGGGGCGGTCAGAAAATGGTGGTGGGCGACCGCACCTACAAACAGTTCCGGCGTTTCATCGACGACTACGCCAAGATGGTGAATGGAGCCTATGCATCCGCCGAGCAACTCCCGAGCGAGAGCCGCGAAGTCTCGACCGTCAGTGACATCTGGCTCAAGCTCACGGACGTGCCCGAAGCGTTCGACAAGATGCTGCTTCAGGTCGATCTCTACCGTTGGGAGGGAGATCGCTGGTCGGCGAGTCGTGTGGCCACGTCCGACCGACCTGTCTTTGGGGCAGGCAAACTCTGGCAGCACTCCCTCAGCCTGATCGCGCCACGAGGTTCGACCTGGGCATCGCAGATCGACACCAAGCGGCTCCCCGCCGGTCGGTATCTCGCGAAGATCTACGTTGATCAGGAGCACGCGCTGCAGCGAGATCCGACGCGAGAGTTGGGCGAGGAGGCGCAGGTTGGTCAGTGCGAAATCGAGTCGCAGTGGCCTTCCGGATATGGCAGCATGACCGTGGTGCCGTTTCCGAGTCGTTCTGCCTCGCGGCCATAGAGCCTCCCGCTGTTCCTTGCATGAGCCATCGACTGGAAACGCCCTTGCCACGAGGAACACCGGCGGAGGTGTTTCTTGTGTTTCTCAAACTTGGGTTGACTTCATTTGGTGGACCGATCGCTCACGTGGGCTACTTTCGCGATGCGGTGGTGCGACAGCGGCAGTGGGTCGACGATGGGCAGTTTGGGCAACTGCTGACGATGTGTCAGTTTCTGCCAGGTCCAGCGAGTAGCCAACTTGGTTTCAGTCTTGGACTCGTGCGGGCAGGCTGGCTTGGGGCCCTGGCTGCCTTCCTCGCTTTTACGCTCCCTTCAGCGCTCCTGATGGTGCTCTGTGCGTCTGCCTTTCCACTGCTCTCGGGGAGGCTGGGGATGGCGGCGATCCATGGCACAAAACTCATGGCGGTTGCTGTGGTGGCCCATGCCGTCGTGGGAATGGCAACGAAGCTCTGCCCAGACAGGCCTCGGCAGACGATCGCCCTGCTCGCCGCCATCGGCATGCTCTTCGCCTCTTCGGCATGGGCGCAGGCGGTGGTGATGGCGGCGGCAGCGTTTGCGGGGGTCGTGTTTCTGCGGAACGTCGTCGCGCCGCCCTCGAGTGCCACGATTGTCGTGCCGTATTCGCGGCGAAATGGAAGTCTTCTCCTGCTGGCTTTTGTCGCCCTCCTGGTCGGCCTGCCTCTCGTGGCCACGGCGGAGCCCCATCTCGCGTCGGTCGCGGAGGCTTTCTATCGCGCCGGCGCGCTCGTGTTCGGGG
>JAPOIM010000228.1 GCA_029978905.1 Planctomycetota bacterium | reverse complement strand
GACTGGTATGAGTGAAGATGGTAAAAGCCTAGTAGTCTTACCTGGATTTGAAGCTGAAAGAAACCAAGTGTCCGGAGAAGCTAATCTACTACTTACTCTATTCAATGCGTATACAGGAGGTAAAAAAGCATTTGAAGGTATTTGGAAAGCATCTACAATTGGTCTTGATGGAGGATTCTGGCCAGAAGATAGAGAAGAAGAATAATTTTGTTCTAGAGTAGCTCAATGGTAGAGCAAGCGGCTGTTAACCGCTAGGTTGTAGGTTCGAGTCCTACCTCTAGAGCCATTGCCAGCTTAGCTCAGTGATAGAGCAATGGTTTTGTAAACCATTGGTCGTCGGTTTGAATCCGACAGCTGGCTCCATAAATTTTATACGAATATGAAAAAACTAATACTAACTACCCTATTGTTGATTAGCACTTTAAAAGCTGATCATTTGAAATACCCTACAGATATTATGTTTGATGATCCAAACGTTATTATTTTTGTCAACGGGTTCAGAGTCCAT
>JAPOIM010000227.1 GCA_029978905.1 Planctomycetota bacterium | reverse complement strand
GTCATCATGAATCTCTTTGGTGAAAGCAATCGCAGTCTGACTTCTGCCAGCTCTGGGCGCTGACAGTGATATGCGAGCGCTCGTTAAGGGGTTTTCGCGAATTTCGACGCATTTCGCGACAATTTGGCAGATTATTGCGCATTTAGGCGCTTTCTAGATGCTTTTTGGCAACATTCAGCGTAAAAAGCCCGCAGATTTGAGGCATTAAAGAGCGCAGTCTGACTTCTCCATGATTTTGATGATCGACAACTACGACTCCTTCACCTGGAATGTCGTTCAATATCTGTGGGAGTTGGGCGCAGACGTGGATGTGCAGCGCAATGACACGATCAGCCTAGCTGACATCGAAGCGCGGGCGCCCAAGGGGATCTGCATCTCCCCCGGACCCTGCTCACCCAAGGAGGCGGGTATTTCCATGTCGGTGATCGAGCACTTCGCCGGCAAAGTGCCGATATTTGGTATCTGTCTGGGACAGCAAAGCATAGGTGCCGTCTTTGGTGGCCAGATTGT
>JAPOIM010000226.1 GCA_029978905.1 Planctomycetota bacterium | reverse complement strand
GTGAAGGCGCTGATGGCCCGCGGTTTGCCGAGGCTTCACGATAACTCCCCCGATTGGATCGAGCTCTCCACGGCGTCGGGCGTCGGGCGCGGCGCCGAGGACGTGCAAGCGATGTTCTACTCGATCGCCGTGGAGATGAAGACGCTCGAAGCCCGGACGGATGCCACGGGGGTCAAGGCGAGCAAGAAACACTCGGCGACGTGCAAGTGCATCGTCTGCCGCATCCGCAAGGAGAAGAAGAACGCGGAAGACCCGTCGAAGGTGACCTGGAAGGACGCGGTGAAGACCATGAAGGAGGAACCGGGGAACGCGGCCGAAGCCCAAACCGCGGCGAGCGACCCCACGGCTAACGGACAACACCGCGACGAAGAAGACGGCGAGGAAGATCACGACGGCGACGGCGACGATGACGGCGACGGCGACGGCGAGGACGATGACTACGACGACGAAGATGCGACGATGGCGACGGCGACGGCGACGGCGACGGCGACGGCGACGGCGACGGCGACGGCGACG
>JAPOIM010000225.1 GCA_029978905.1 Planctomycetota bacterium | reverse complement strand
CCCGCCGAAAAATACAAATCCTCAATCTCTCTCTTCCCTCCGATTAACGCAATCAACGGCGATATAAACGCCGCGGTGAATGAATCCACCACGTCCTTAATGCACCCACCGACGATAAGACCGACCGCTAACCCAACCGCCCCGGAACCAACGATAAATTGCGTCAATCCAGACAATCGCAGCAGCGGCGCCGTCTGTTCCACCACGCGTTTCGTCGTCTGTTGCAAGACCAAAAGTGAAGGTGGCTTTTTGCCGTATTGTTGTTGTTGTTGTTGTTGTTGAGGAGTGCTTTTGTTCCGCTGTAATAACTCCACCCGTTGCGAATCGCACGAATTCGCGTCCTCGTCGGTAGACTCCGCGCGTTTTTGAAGCATTTCGATCGTTTCTTCGTTCGCGAGATGCTTTTTTACGCGCGCGCGCGTTAGTTGTGTGAAAATAAATGACGCCAATTGCTCGTATTTTTCAAAATGTGTGCTTTGTTTTTGTTAGGGGATTTGCAAAAGCGCGCGCTTTTCTC
>JAPOIM010000224.1 GCA_029978905.1 Planctomycetota bacterium | reverse complement strand
CCCTCGCCGCCACCCGTGTGCTCCGACCAAGACGGCGGCGCCCTCGACAGGGTTTCTCTCGGCTGCTCGAACTACTACGAGTTCCCCGAGGTTTGCGGCGGAGCTGACGACGACGACTTCACCGCAAGCACCATGTGCTGCGCCTGCGGAGGAGGTCACACTCCCCCATCGCCACCGTTCATGCCGCCGGAGCCTCCGTCGGTGCCGGCGTCGCCGTCGCCGCCTCCATCGCTGTGCACTGAGCCGCGCCGACGGTGCTCATGTCGAGTTCCGACCCGCCCGACATCACGTTTAGCGGAGGACTGGCCACAGCCTCGCTGATGCTGATCGTCGTGTTGCTCTCGTACCGTTTCGTCCTGCAGCTCGAGACTCAGATCATCGTCGCCTCATGTCGCTGCGTGCTTCAGCTCGGCATGCTCGGCGTCATCCTGTACCCAATCTTCAGCTCCAACATGCCGCACGTTGTGCTGCCGTATCTGCTGCTGATGGCCACCTTCGCCCTGCGTGAGGCACACGCCA
>JAPOIM010000223.1 GCA_029978905.1 Planctomycetota bacterium | reverse complement strand
CCCCGGGCTCAGCCCGTAGCCCGAGCCGAAGATCGTGCCCGTGGTGATCTGCCCGCGGGCGGGCTGGCAGATCAGCGTCCCGAGAACAACCACAGCGAGGAGGCGAATGGAGCGGGGCAGGTGCAGGGGCATGGCGAGAAATCTCTGATGTGGCAGCGACAAACGAATGGGGGTGAACCGACAAAGGCGGATCAATTCCGCCACCATCCGCTTGTACAGAATCGCGAAGCCGTGACCGAGCCTCCGCGGTCGAGAAAGTGACGAATCCGGCACGAACAGGGACGAATCCGCCGAATGTTGCGCGATCCTGCACCGTGCGTTGCGCGGCCACCGCGGGCTGATTGCGCGATCCGTAAAGCGGGCCGCGCGATTCGTATAGCGGAATGATGTTCGCGTGCGGCCGCGCTACACTGCTGCGGTGTTTCGCCGCGTGTTCCTGAGACGACGACGATCCAAGAGTTCCGCAATGTCCACGAACCCTCCGCTCCCTCCGCTGCCGTTCGGCGAGGCCACCGCCGTC
>JAPOIM010000222.1 GCA_029978905.1 Planctomycetota bacterium | reverse complement strand
TTCGCCCTCCAGGCTTCGCTCGCGTCTCTACGCCGGTGGGTCAGCACTGGGCCCCCTTCTCGCTCGGTGAATTGCGGGAGGACTGTCCTCCGCCTGCGGCGTCGGTCTGCGTCCTAGGGGTGCGGAGGCTCAGCGGCTGGCGGCGCGCGGCGGGGTTGTACTGAGGCTCGTGATGAGTTGCGTCGCCGCGACGATGTCGCCGTGAGCGAGCAAGAGTGCGATGCGGTTGAGCGTGGCTGGGTCTGCGGCGTTATCGCGGTGGAGGTGGAGAAGTTTGAGGGGCAACGCGAGGGCTTCTGGCGTGTGCGGAAATGCGGGGTCGATGTGCTGCCGACGAACCTTCTGGATGACCTCAAGGTCGCGCGTGCCAAACTCGATGCTCGGCTCAATCGAGGTGCCCTCGCCCCAGTCATTCCAGGTGGCAATCTGCACGAACGGTTTGCCCGCAGTGACCGCTCGCGTCAGGGTGGTCGCGAACGTCCGCCCGTGATCGTCAGGAATATCGCCGTAGCTTGCATGG
>JAPOIM010000221.1 GCA_029978905.1 Planctomycetota bacterium | reverse complement strand
AATACTTGAAGTATCGCCCGATGCGCGAAATCAATCGTCCCGGTGGCAGTCTGGGCCGAAGTCAATGCTGCAACGCCGCGCTCCGCATGTGGGGTGATCAGAGAATCACCGACAACGTGATCAAGAACTGGCTCTATCGCTTGTACGTGCGCAACGGTTGGCTGGACATCGGCAGAAAGCGCCCCATACCTCATGAGTCGTGGATGCAGGTCGCCGGCTACTTTTACTACTACGGTCACTATTACGCCGCGCGATGCCTCGACCAGTTGCCAGAGTCCGAACGAGGCCCCTACAAACCGCTGCTGGCCAAGCTGATGCTTGATCGACAGGAAAGAGATGGCTCGTGGTGGGACTATCCGCTGTACGATTATCACCAGCCCTACGGGACAGCTTTTGCACTGATGACACTTCACCGCTGCTTGCCGACGCAGTAGAGCCATGAAATCTTTTATTGCCGGCTTATTGGCCACCGTACTTTGGCAGTCAACAGTTGCCGCCCAATCACCAGAGGACCAGTCGTC
>JAPOIM010000220.1 GCA_029978905.1 Planctomycetota bacterium | reverse complement strand
GGCGGTGAGATACGTCGTAGGACCGGATCCTGAGTTGATCGTGACGGTGTAGCTCGTCGGGTCGCCGGTGGCGGGCGCCTCCCAGGAGAGCAGCAGCTGGCCCACGCCAGTCGGCGCGACGGCGAGGTCCTGCACCGCGCTTGGCACGACAGTTGGGTCGGGAGCGATCAGTTCGCTGCCGTCGTCCCAGCCGATGATTTCAAAGGCGTTGCGGCCGGCGGCGGTGTCGCCCGCTGCGGGCAACCACCGCAGCTGCTCGCCCTGGTGGATGACGCGGCCGGCGAGGAGGCTCATGAGCTCGCGGGGGTTGCTGCTGGTGGGCTTGGTGGAGACGTCTCGCCAGCTGTTGGTGGCGGCGTCCCACTTCTCAACCACGCCGTTGGCCACGCTCGTCACGACGAAGCTCTTCACGTCGTTTCCGACGATCTCGCTCTTGCCAAAGACAATCGCCGCCGGCCCCATCATCGACTGATCGACAAAGAGGCTGGTGGCGGCCTCGAGCTGCGGCCGAGCGACCGTGTC
>JAPOIM010000021.1 GCA_029978905.1 Planctomycetota bacterium | reverse complement strand
CCCTCGCCTTGCTGACCCTCCCCTTGCTGGCCTTCGCCTTGCTGGCCTTCGCCTTGCGATGCCCCCTGTCCGGCTCCAGAAGAACCACTTCCTCCCCCCTGACAGTCTGGGCAGTTTTTTTCACCGCACGGCTGACCATCGGCTCGGGTGCATTCTGGAGATGCGCTGTCGTTGCGGTCCTCCGCCTCGCGACGGTGCGCCAAGATCCGCTCCATCGCTTCGCCATCGTCGGTACCGTCGCTGGCGATCGGCTCACCGCTCTCGGGCTCACCCCGGCCATCACCCTGGGTGCGCCCCTCGCCCTGCTCGCCTTCCCCCTGCTCTCCGTTCACGCCCGACCGTCCATCACCCTGCTGGCCATCGCCGCCGCCGTTCTGCTGGCCATCCTGAGCGCCTTCCTCGCCTGGCTGCGAGCCCTCTCCTGCGCCGCCTTGTTCCCCCTGCTCACCTTGTTCCCCCTGCCCCGACCCACCCGAGACACCTCCCTCAGTCTGTTGACCCGAACTGCCCGCATCCGGCTGCTCGGCTGACGAGTCCTCACTCCCGCCCGCTTGTTGACCGCCGTTGTCCCCCTGCTCAGGACCATCTTCTTGACCCGGCTCACCCTCCTGACCTGGCTGTTCCTGTTGCTCACCCTCTTGCGGTGCGTCACCGCCTTGCGCGTCAGAGGAGTCGGAGGAACCTTGCTCGCGTTGATCGCCACCCTGCTGCGGCTGTGTGTCGTTTGGCTGGGCCTCTGGTGGAGGCACCGGCTGCGGCTCGGCTCGGCTGTCGACCACGAACTCTGGCCACGGCTCGTCATCCCGGTGCGACACGCCTCGATTGGCCCTCGGCTCACGGTTGTCTTCCACACAGGCCCGATAGGCGATGCGGTGTCCCGCCGCGGCCCCCACCTCCGCCGGTGTGAGCAGCAACGTTTCCGAGAGAGGCCCCACGTGCTCGCGGTCTGGCTGCCAAAGAATGCCGTCCCCGATGACCTGCCCCTCAGCGATTACCCGATACTCAAGCCCCGTGCGGGAGATCGCAAAGTCGGGGTCGCGCGCGGCGATTTGCACGGGCGCCGGGGCCTGAGGCGGCACGTTCACCACCTGTTCGGTCGGCTTCACAATCCGTACTTCGGGCGTGAGGTCCGCGATCACCTCAATCCGATGCCGCACCTCTTCCGTGAGCACTTCTTCAGGACCAGCACTCGTCAAACGCATTTGAAGCTGATAGCTGTCGGCCCACGGTCCCGTACGGTCTTCGTTGAGGCGGAGCGGAAAACTCGCCCTCGCCGTCAACGGGTCGTGCTGGGGAATCGTGAGCTCCCAGTCGTGGCGACCATCACACCCAAAATCGATCCAGGCGCGAGCCAGCGGCACGCTGGCTTCGGTGACCAACGTGGCCCGCGTGCCTTCAATCGCTTGCAGGTCGCCCTGCCACTGCACTGTTTCCGGTGGACGTTTTGTGTAGTCCGGAAACTCGTAGAGCACCTCGCGCACCAGCAGCGACGGAACCTCGACGAGCATCACGCGAACGGGCTCGGTTTTGCCATCGCCCGCAAGAACCGTGCACTCGGCCGAGCGATCCATCCCTCGGTCCCCACCGGGGAGCACCGCCTCGAAGACTTCTCGACGCGCCGTGGGGGCATCCCCCTCGTCGACCTCGTCCGCCGGCACCTCGGCACCACCGCCACCGACCCGGCGGGCCATCGTCAGCGTCCACGCCGACGCGTGATCGGGGCTTCCGTCTTCCTGGAGCGGCACCACCCTGACCTGCGGCACCTCTCCGCGACGCCGCCCTTGAATCGTGCTGCTGACAATCAACTGGCGACCGCGGTGGAGCGTGACCACCCCTCGCTCCACTGCCAATGGATGCCGCATGGGCTGTGCATCACGCCCCTCGCGCGGCGGCACCCGCCAGGCAAACTCGGCAGGCGCAATCCGCACACGAGCCGGAGGCATGATCCGCGACCAGGGCGCGGCAAGCCTCGCGGCCGACACGAAGAGGTTCTTGGGCGAAACGAGTTGATAGAGACAGGCAAGGACCACGAGCGCCGCGAGCGCGTACACAAGCATCAGCAACTGCGAACGGTCAGCGACGAGATCTCCCGGCTGGCGAGCGAGGCCGCGGGCCGTCCTCCTCCGCAGCGAGTGCGTGACCGTCTCAGGAATCCCCTCAGACCGTTCCTGCAGGAGCACGGTGTTGACGAGATCGTTGTGGAGATCGGGATGCCCCTGCTCGAGCGTGCGGGCGGCATAGACCAGATTGATGCGGTACTGCAGGAGCGGCACAAACCACTTCAGCGTTGCCCCAATCACCCCGACGACCGCCGCCACGAGCCACGCCACCCGAGCCCACACAGGCAACCCGCCCGACACGATCCAGTGTTCGGCAAGCACTCCAAGAAAGAGCCAGGCCAGCAGGCCGACCCCACAGGCGACGAAGAAGGTGCTCGAGGCCACACTGCGATGATCGGCGGCAGCGGCCCGCAACCGCTTCGCCAGATACCGCTCCGACTTCGAAGCACGTTCCTCGTCCTCGCGCCACACCGGCACGGTGAGGGGTGTCTGGTATTTGTCGGTCGCTGTTGCCATCGGGCCCACTCCTTAACGGACGACCCTCAGGCCCGTGAGCCCTCGGCGTCGCCGCATTTCTCCGCCCTCGCTGCGGGATTCCCCCAGACACCACCGCACTTCCACGCAAACGCGGCTTTTTTCTAGCCTTTCGGGAAGTATATCGGCGTTTGACCGCAGCGACCTCCTGCCAAGGCGTTTGACGCCAGTCGCAAAGGAGCCGTAGCGTTTCCGGATCCTGTTCACCCCCTCGTACTTCACCCAACCTCGCTGTTCATGAGTTTTCTCCCCGACGCCGCCACATTCCGCGCTCTCGTGGATGGCTCGCAGACCGGTGTCGTGGCGACCCTCCTGCGGGGACTCTTGGCAGGATGTGCGGCGCCCTACGCTGTGGTGATGACCGCGAGAAACTGGCTCTACGATGCCAGGTGGCTGCCCATCTCCACGGCCCGCGTGCCGGTGATCTGTGTGGGCAACCTGACCCTGGGGGGCACGGGAAAAACACCCCTGGTCGCGTGGCTGGGGAGGCTGCTGCTGGAGTTCCACCAGCAGCCGGCGATTGTCAGCCGTGGGTATGCCGCGTCGGCGGGGCGTTTGAGCGATGAGGCGGAAGAACTGGGGATGCTCGTGCCAGGCGTGGGGCACGTCGCCAACCGCGATCGTGTGGCTGGCGTGCAGGAGGCCATCGACAGGCATGCCGCGACCGTTGTGATCCTTGACGACGGCTTTCAGCACCGTCGCCTTGCCCGCTCGCTCAATCTGCTTGCCGTGGATGCCACCGATCCCTTTGGCTGCGGGCACCTCTTCCCGCGAGGGCTTCTCCGCGAGCCGCTCTCCGGTCTGGCTCGCGCCGACGCGGTGATCCTCACGCGAAGTTTGTCGGTGGACGCCCCACACCGGGCCACACTCAAAGCCGAACTCCTCCGCCGCGCGTCGCCGAAGCAGCCGATCTGGGCGGAGGCTTCCCACACGCCACGCGGCCTTCGTGCAGCAGACGGTCAGACGCGACCACTGGCCGATCTCGCCGGCAGGCGGGTGGCTCTCGTGTCCGGCATTGGCAACCCAAACGCCTTCCGCAAGACCGTCGCAGCCACCGGTTGCATGATCGCCTCAGAAACCATTCATCCCGATCATCACCCCTACACCGACGCCGACCTCAGGCAGCTTGGCACGCTCGCCACCGAGAACGCTGCCGACCTCATCGTGACCACGGTCAAAGACCTTGTGAAGATTCGCGAGACCACGCTCGAGGGCGTGCCGGTGGTGGCTCTCGAAATCGCGATCGAGATCCTCGAAGGGGAAGCAGGCCTCCGAGAACTGATTCAGCGTGTGGTGGCTTGCCCACACACCACCGCTCCTTCCGACGCCTGACGGACACCGCGCCGAAAGGACCTCCGCATGACAGCCCCCTCCCAGCCCCCCGAGATCTCGCTGATCGTCAACACCTACATGAAACCCCGACACCTCAGCCTGGTGCTCGATTCGATCGAACATCAGGAAGGGATTGAGGGCCGTTTTGAAGTGGTGATTTCCGACGACGGCTCCACGGATAATACCGCGGATCTTGTCGCGAAACGGGCCGCCGCCGCTCCCTACCGGCTCGCCTTCACCACCCGACCACACGACGGATTTCGACTGTCACGTGTGCGAAACGATGGTGTGCGTGTCGCGTGCGGGGCGCGGTTGCTGTTCCTGGATGGCGACTGCATGCTGCCACGTGATCACGTGGCGATTCACCTCGAGCGATGCCGTGAAGGCGTGGCCACGGGGGGCGACTGCGGACGGCTTGATGCACAGCAAAGCGAGGGCATCGACCCCGCCACGCTCAACGCGGAGAACGTCGCCACGCTGCTCTCGCGAGACGAGCGCACGAACCTGCGACGCAAGCTCCGCAAGTGGTGGTGGTACACGCTCATCAGGCACTCCACCAAGCCCCGCCTGGTTGGCAACAACATCTGCATCCACCGCCAAGACTTTGAGCGAGTCAACGGCTTTGATGAACGCTTCGTCGGCTGGGGGCAAGAAGACGACGACATCACGCTTCGGCTCCGAGCTGCCGGCGTGCGTCTTGAAACCGTCCTTGACCGCACCTGCTCCCTGCACGTGTGGCATCCGACCGACCCTACGGCGACCGCCCGCTGGCGCGACGGGGCGAACGTCCCCTACTTCCTCCGCAAAGGGCGGCTCACCCGCTGCCGCGAAGGGTTCACGAAACGCTCCCCTCACGACCTCGGCTGGCAGCTTCCAGAAGATCTCCCGCACACGGCGACCGGCAGGGCGCTCGCCACGCTGCTCCACAACGCCACGTCGTGCGGAGACCGAGAACCTCGTCTGCGGGCAGGAGGGGAAACCGGACGTTCCCCAGAGATCGATGTGGTGATTCGCCCAGGAACCAGCCAGTTTCGACCGCGGGCAACGAAAGGCCGACGGCGTGGGCCGGAGTGCAGACTGCTGTTGATCGAGGGAAATGCCGAAGCCAGCAAGTCACTGCAAAAATCCGCGGACGTGGTCCGGCATGTGTCGCAGAACGTTGCCTCGCCCCAAACGCTCGTGCAGGAACTGAGCGCCGTGCTTGAGCAGATTGGCTAAACCTGGCGACTACTTCTTCTTCTCGACGTGCAGCGTGTGACGCCGCAGACGCGGGCTGAACTTCTTCAGACGCAGCTTCTCGCCGCCCGTCTTCCGCCTGATCGTGTAGTTGTAATCACCCGTTTCCTCACAGACGAGGTGGATGACTTCGAGCTTCTTCTTTCCCTTGGCCATATCAAAACCACACGCGCGGGGACGGAACAGTTAAAACAGAGTGTCAGGAGCCTACCTCATGACCTGCTCCGCCGCCAGATGCCCTTCTCAGACACCATTTTCGTTGCGATCGACACCCCAAGGGGGTGGTGGCAGCAGGCCTCGGCTAGGATAGTAAGATACGTATCGGGGTGAGGGGACGGTTTCATCGGCTTTTTTCGCCGTGGACCGTCACGAGGACCGTCACAGAATCGAGCCAGCCATGGCAAGCGACATCTCCATCAATCCGCCCGACGGTTCCGCCGAAAGTGAGAAGCCGCGGCCACTCCGTTCCTCGCCCGGCACTCCCCCCCGAAAACGGCGTTCGGAAGCCGACGTTCCACCAGCCCCATCGCCGGCCGCGACGCCTCGCAAGCGACCTGCACGCCAATCCAGTTCGGCGCGGCCCGAACCGACTGCTGAGCCACCGGCCTCCCCTCAACCGCCAGCCCCCCCCGCAACCGCCCCCTCTGCATCCCAGGAAGTGGCTGCGGAAACACCCGCCCCTGGCGAACCGATCGTCGGCCACACGGTGTCGCGGATGCCCGCCTTCGCCATGAGCACCCTGCTGCATGTCGTCGTCCTGCTGGTGCTGGCGTTGATTGTCCGTGAGCCGCCAAGCCTCGAGCCGCCGAGATTGATCACCGCGCCCCCGTCGGAACGCATCGAAGAGTTCGTCGAAGAGTTTGAGGCGGTCCCCACCGACGACCCAAACATTGAGATCCCAGACATCGCCGAATCAGTGCTTGTGCCTGACACCGTGACCGAGATCACGGAAGTGAAGGTGGAAAGTCTGGCGGACGACCTCGATGCGGCCCCGATCGATGTGGAGTTGACCGACTTCAGCCTCGACGCCGCTCCGAGCAGCGACTTTCTCCAGCAGATTGGCGCGGTCGGCGGCGAAGCGGGAGGGCTCGGCGGACGCCGAGCGGGCCAACGAGAACGGCTCGTCGAAGCAGGCGGTGGGAGCAAGCAAAGCGAACAGGCGGTGGAATCCGGCCTGAAGTGGATCCTCGCGCACCAGCTGCCCGATGGGGGTTGGACGCTCGACCTCACGCAGTGCCCAAGTTGTCAGGGACAATGCACCCACAGCGGGAATCGCGACGACCGCAGCGCAGCGACTGCCCTGGCTCTGCTGCCATTCCTCGGACGTGGCTACACGCACCGGGAAGGCCCGTATCAGCTGCAGGTCGAGGCTGGGCTGAACTACCTGGCATCCGTCACCGTGCAGGGAAAGGGGAAGGCATACACCCAAGGTGGCTCGCTCTACACGCAGGGCCTTGCGGGCATCGTGCTCTCTGAGGCCTACGCGATGACCCAGGATCCGCGACTGGCCGCACCGGCTCAGCTCGCCCTGAACTACATCATGGAATCCCAAGACCCCGTCGGGGGTGGCTGGCGGTACGCCCCGCGTCAGCCTGGCGATACCTCCGTGGTCGGCTGGCAGTTGATGGCGCTCAAGAGTGGCTTCATGGCCAACCTTCAAGTGTCGCCGCTGACCGTCAAGAAAGCCGAAGCCTTTCTCGACTCCGTGCAGTCGGACGATGGCGCGTCGTACGGCTACACCGACGCAGGCAATGGTGCTGGTACCACGGCCGTGGGTCTCCTGTGCCGGATGTATCTCGGCTGGAAGAAAGACCATCCAGGTCTTCAGCGTGGCATCGCGAATCTCAGCGCTCGCGGCCCTAATGGCAACCTTTACTACGACTACTACGCCACCCAGGTGCTTCATCACTCCGAAGGTGAGACCTGGGACGCCTGGAACGCGGCCATGCGTGACCGGTTGATCAACGGCCAGGAAACGCAGGGTCACGAGGCCGGAAGTTGGTACGAGGGCTTTGACGACGGCCATGGCCCGGAGGTTGGCGGGCGACTCTACACCACCTCCCTGGCAACCATGATCCTCGAGGTGTACTACCGCCACCTGCCAATCTACGGCCAAGAGAGCGTCACGACCGAGTTTGAGGAGTAGCCGATCGCATCGGTTGCATCACTCGGGGGAGCGGATCAATCGCGATGACCGGCACGACCGTGCCCGGGGATCGAGACGCGGCGCGCGAACGCCGATACTTCCCGGCCGAGGTCCCCAGCTGCGGAAAGTGGCATGGGCTCTCGACGCAGTGGTAGCCTGCCTTCGACGTATCTTGCGCAATCGTCACAGGCCACCAACGTGGCTGTCCCGTGACCACCCACGCGATTCGTTTTCCACGAGACCGCAATGTCCGCTCACGACCGCACACCCCGCGATCGCTCGCAGCCGGCGGACACCCGCGAGCGGGACGACACCTCAACGCTCGCGATTGGCGACCGCCTCGAGCGGGTCGTGCGGAGCACCTCAGTCCGTTCGGGCTACGTGAGCCTGATTGGGCATCTTGTGCTGGGGATGGTGCTCGCCATCCTCGCCGTGCAGCCCCCCGCCGCCAATCGCCTGAAGCCGCTTGTGCTCGGTTTCAACGGCGACGCCCCACAGGTCGAGGCCGCCTTCCAACTGGCCGCCGATCCTGCCCTCCAGTCGGGCAGCGACCAAGAGGCCCCCGATAACGAACGCGACGCCGCGGAACCCTCCCAGAGCGCCGACGACGCGATGGCAGAACTCGCTGAGTCGACGATCGAAGCCCCGTCTGAGCCCGACTCAGCAGCCTCCTCCGAGGCCGCTGCAGAGGAGCAGACTTCCGAGACGCCGATGGCGACTGAATCGGATGCGATCGCCAGCAGCGAGGTAGCCCAGCCCACGACAGCCGGACCTCTCTTCACCGCGGTCTCCGCGTCATCACCGCAAGGCCTGCCTTCGAGAACCCCTCGCACGCGTTCGTCAGGTGTGACCGGAGGCGTCTCCGGAGTGCCGTTCGCCAATCGCAACGGGGACGCTCGGCGTGAATCGCTGCGACAACATGGCGGCACCGCCGCCAGCGAAGAAGCGGTCACCCGTGGACTCGACTGGCTTGCCGCGCACCAAGGGCCCGACGGAAGTTGGCGGTGCGACCTCGCAAATTCGCGTTGCCGCGGAGCCTGTCGACACCCAGGTTCGATCGCGGGATCGATCGGCGCCACCTCACTCGCGCTGTTGCCATTCCTGGGGTCAGGCAGCACCCACCTCGATGGACCGCATCAAGAGACCGTTTCCCGCGGCCTTTACTACCTCGCCACGAGCATCCGGCCCACGCCTCGCGGCGGCGACCTTTGCGAAGGCTCGATGTATGCCCACGGGATCGCCGTTCTCGCGATGGCTGAAGCCTTTGGCATGACGCACGACGATTTTCTCGAGCCCCTGCTTCAAGAAACCGTGCGATTCACGGAGACGAGCCAAGACCTGCACGGTGGAGGATGGCGATACCTCCCGGGCCAGGCCGGCGACACCACCGTCACCGGTTGGCAGGTCGTGGGCCTGAAGAGCGCCGCGATGGCGGGCATTCCCGTGCGTTCCCCAACCCTCGATGGTGTGCGACGGTTTCTCGACAGCGTCCAGACACAGGGAGGCGCTGCCTACGGCTATCGCACTCCCGCAGCGAAGCCTTCGACATCGGCGGTCGGCCTCCTTGCCCGCATGTACACAGGCTGGACCACTGCCGACGAGCCGTTGCAGCGGGGCATGACGCAACTGGCAGCACGCGGTCCCGATCCGAATGCGATCTACGAGAACTTCTATCTCGCGCAGGTGCTGATGCAGGCAGACCATCCCGTATGGCCTCGCTGGAACGCAGCCAACCGCGACCAGATCATCCGCCAGCAGGCCACGCACGGCCACGAGGCTGGGAGCTGGTTCTTCGCCGACCCAGACTCGTCCCCGGGTGGGCGCCTCGCGCACACGGCCCTCGCCGTCCTCACGCTGGAGGTCTACTACCGCCTGCTCCCGATCTATCAAGACGCCGCCATCGACGGGGCGTTTTAGCGTGCCCTGCCGTGGTCGCCTTGCGTGGGCGAGGGGAGCGGCCAGAGAGGCTCGGCATCGCCGTTTTGCTCCCTACAATGACTGGTGGGTTCCTCGTTCTCCCTGCCGCCGCCCCCTATGACGCTCCGCACCTTCTCCTGGATGACCGTGGTTGTCGGTGTCGCGGTCGCGGCCGTCAGCTGGTTTGGTATCGCGGGAACGCTGGCCATTGTGGTCGTGGCGGCATGCCTTGCCGCGCATGTGGCAGGCAACGCGATCGGCACGAGCATCCGCGACGCGACCGATCGCGACCGCCCTGCCGGTCAGCCACCGTCGGTGCAGATCCCTCCCCGCCTAGCCCCGACCCTGCTGGAGCGTGGCGAGAGCCTCGGGCGGCTCGTCCCGGTGTCTGCCGGAATCGGAGGCATCCTTGGCGGCCTGATCGGCACAACCTGCCTGATTGTCCTGGTTGGCAGTTCGCTGCCGGGCGCGATCCTCGGGGGCGTTTCCTCCGCGGTCATCGGGGGAATCGGAGGGTTTCTCCTGGCGAGTTTTGTCGACGTCATCCGCTCCGCTCTTCGTGAAGCCGACGAGGCCGAACAGTTCCACCAGCGGCGGCAGACCGCCGACCGCTCCACCCCCGGACCGGCCTAAACGCCAGCATTTCATGCGAATCAGGCGGGCCAGCCGCTGCCCGGGTGGCTCGCTTCCATGCCGCCCAAAGAGTTGGTACCCTCGAAAAGTTCGGTGTTCGTTGGCTCTGCGACCGCTGTGTGGTCTGGGGCTGCATTTTTCTGGAGACATGGATTGCCATGGCAAAGCCTCATCGCGGCCTGAAAAAGGCCAACCACGGTGCCCGCCCGGCCAATAGTAAGGCTCGCAAGCGGAAGCGACGTCACGTCAAGACCTGAGACGCCTTCTGCCGATGACGGGAGGTGCGACGAGGCGTCGTCGCCCTTCCGTCGTTTCGTTTTGGAAGTCGCCTTGCACCGTGGCCGTCGCGTCGTGGGTGCCTTGAGAACAGTGGAGCCCGCCCAGTGCCTCCCAGAGATTTGATTATCCCGACAAGCGACTACGACCTTGATTCGGTCATCGCTGACGTTGAGGAAATCTGCCGCTGGAATATGCAGCGGTTTGAGATGCAGCAGCTCACCGCGATTGTCCATGAGGATGTGCCTCGCGGAGTATGCGTGGGCTACAAGGATGTTGGTCACGATGAGTTCTGGGTGCGTGGCCATTTCCCTGCAGCCCCCTTGATGCCCGGGGTGTTGATGTGCGAAGCGGCCGCTCAGCTTTCGAGCTACTTCGCCTCAAAACACAACCTCCTCGAGGCGGAAGTGATCGGGTTCGGCGGTCTGGAGGATGTCCGCTTCCGTGAGCCGGTGGTTCCAGGCGATCGCCTCGTCATCGCCGTGGAACGCATTCGGGTGCGTCCCAAAGCGATGATCGTCTGCCGCTTCCAAGGCTTGGTGAGAGAGTCGATCGTCGTCGATGGCGTGATCAAGGGCGTTCCGCTCCCCGTTGAAGCCCTGTCTGCCGCAGCAGACCTGCGAGCCGGCACGAACTCCTGAGGACCGCATGCCCGGACGTGGTCCCAAGAAACGCGGACTCGAGAGCGACGTCTCAGAGCATCTCCGTTCCCTCGCCGACCTCCTGGCTGCCGAAGAATCACTTCAGGCCGATGGTGAGTGGCTTCCGTCGCCGCTCGACCCGCAGTCGCTCTTTTCCACTCCAGCTCCCATCGAACTGGAGGTGGGCTGCGGCAAAGGCCTCTTCCTGGCTTCCGCAGCCGAGGCACATCCCGCCCACAACTACCTCGGCGTGGAACTCGCCCCGGGCTACGCCCACCTCACGGCGACCCGCTGCGCGCGACGGGGGCTGAGCAACGCACGCGTGATTTCGGGCGATGCCACGCTGATGATCCGGAGCGTCCTGGGGGATGCCACAGTCCACGCAGTGCATGTCTACTTCCCCGATCCGTGGTGGAAGGCCAGGCATCGCAAGCGTCGCGTCCTCTGCGAGCCCTTCTTTGAGCAAGCGGCCCGCGTCCTCATTCCCACCGGGGTCGTCCACGTTTGGACGGATGTGGAGGAATATTTCGACGAGGCGATGGTGTCGGCTGCCGCCACTGGTCTCTTCAAGCCGCCACGCGACGTCACAGAACGGGCAGCTCAGAACGACTTCGACTATCGCACACACTTTGAGCGACGCACGCGGCTCGCCAACCAGCCGGTCTGGCGAGCGGAACTCGACCGCAGCGATCGTGTCCCGCCAGCACGGCAGCCAATCACGATGTTTGAGCGGATTCGTCTCCGCACGGGCGAAGCCGATCCGCCTACGAAATGACCGCGGCCGACGCCGACTCGTAGGTACGACCACCCGTCGCCCCGCCGCGGGCGATCTCGTAGAGCTGCTCACCCGCCGGCGTCGGATAGTCTCCGCTGATGCACGCCTGGCAGAGCCACGACGGGTCGAGGTCGATCGATCGTGCCACCGACTCGATGGGGAGATACCGCAACGAATCCGCGCCAAGAACCTCGGCCATCTTCTTCTGCGAGTCTTGCGTGAGCAGACCGTTTTCGAGGAACTTCGGTGCAAAGAGTTCCTGAATTGTTGACATATCGATCCCATAGAAACAGGGCGCAATAATCGGCGGACAGGCGATGCGGACATGGATTTCGCGAGCCCTGCCGAGCGAACGCATGCGCCCCAGGAGCACCTTCATCGTGGTGCTCCGCACGATCGAGTCCTCAACCAGAATCACCCGCTTGCCCTCAAGCACTTCGCGCAAGGGCGTGTACTTCGACTCTGCTTTCTGTCGTCGACTCGAGGCGCCATCGATAAACGTGCGGCCCGTGTAACGATTTCGGATCAGCCCTTCGACTGACGGAATCGACAACCGATACGCCATCGCATCGGCAGCCGCCTTACTCGTGTCGGGAACAGGCACCACGACCGTGTCGGAATCGATCGGGACGGTCTCAAGTCGGGCGAGTTCCTCGCCGAGCCGCTTCCGGGTGAGGTACACACTTCGCTCGTCCATGGTGCTGGCAACGTTGGCGAAGTAGATCCACTCAAAGAAGCAGTGGGCCCGTTTCTTGCTCTCGGCGAATCGCTCGATTCGCACCTGGTCACCTTCGACGAGCATCGCTGTTCCGGGCTCCAGCGAACGGATCGACTCAGGGGCGAAGCCAAGATTGAGGAGGGCCACGCTCTCGCTTGCGGCAGCGACGAGCGACCCCTCTTGGGCAATCTCCATGGGGCGAAGACCGAGCGGATCACGCGCCACCAGGAGACGACCGCAGGCATCGAGCATCGCCAGGTTCCAGGCACCATCAAGCCGACCGGCGATTCCACGAAGCACGTCGATCAGGTCTGGATTGCTGTCGCCTGAGAGGGCCATCCCAAGGAGGTGCATCAACACTTCGGTGTCGTTGTCCCGCACAAGGTGGTTGTCGCTTCCGGCAAGCACTTCGTCGCGGAGCGCGGCGTAGTTCGCCAGTTGCCCGTTAAAGCCGAACGAAAACCACTTGTGTTTTTGGATGTGCGGACGCTCAAGCGGCTGGGCGTAGCCTCGATCTTCAGCCCCACAGGTGGCGTAGCGGACATGACCGATCGCCGCAGGCCCCACATGCTGCTCCATGAGGCTTTCATACTTGCCGCGATGGCTCATCCGAAACACTTCGCTGACGCTGCCGAGCTCCTTGTACGTGGAGAGGAGTTCGCTGCGCTCGGGGTGCCAGACCGTCATTCCGGCGGACAGCTGCCCGCGATTCTGGATGTCGAGCAGCATTCTCGGGACGAGGCGAGAGACCTCGTTTGGCCCTTGAGATGGAGCCAAAGGGCTCACCGTCGATCCAGGAAGATGGCAGATCGCCACCAGGCCACATTCGTGATGGAGATCGCTCATCGCTGCCAGAATCGGAGGCGGGGAGCACCGCCGTGACCGCCAGGCGGTCGCAGAACGGCGCCGGAAACCGGGTGCTCGTTGGGACCGGCGAGTCTACACCTGTCCTACCGAAAACACCATGAGTCGGCCTGTTCGCTGGCCTGCAGTGTGCGCAGACGGGCGCGGGGCAGTAGGATACATAGCAGTGGCGGAGCGGTTTCCGCCTGTCGCCGCATGCTTCCGCCCACAATGCCCCTTGCCGTCCGCGAGCAGATCGTTCGTCGTTCCAGAATTGTGGTGGTCAAGGTTGGCACGCGCGTGCTAACAGGCCCTGATGGCCTCCTCGACCAGCACCGTATCGCCTCGCTCAGCCGTCAAATCGACGGTGTGCTCTCATCCGGCCGCCAACTCGTGCTGGTGTCATCGGGCGCCGTCGCGGCTGGGATGGGGCGTCTGGGGCTCAACCGACGGCCCCGGGCACTTGCAGACCTTCAGGCCGTCGCCGCGATTGGCCAGAGCCTGCTGGTGGAGTCGTATGAGCGAGCCCTTCGTGAACACCGCCGCCATGCGGCACAGGTGCTCCTCGTCGCCGACGACCTCCACGACCGTCGGCGGTATCTCAACATCCGCAATACACTCCGCACAATCCTGCACCACAAAGCCGTGCCGGTCGTCAACGAAAACGACACCGTGAGCGTCGAAGAACTTCGCACGAGTTTTGGCGACAACGACCATCTCGCCGCCCAAGTCGCGACGCTATTACCGGCCGAACTGCTGATTCTCCTCTCGGACGTGCCTGGGCTCTACGACCGAGCACCGAGCAGCCCCGACGCCCGCCTGATTTCCCACGTGGCTGGCATCGACCGCAGCGTGGAGTCGCTCGCCCACGATCGCCTTGGAGGGCTCTCCAAGGGGGGGATGGCCAGTAAGATTGCTGCGGCTCGCATGATCACCGAAGCTGGTGGCAACTGCGTGATCGCCTCGGGGCGCGAAGACGATGTGCTCGCCCGCATTTTTGCAGGCGAAGACGTCGGCACCCTCTTCACCACCCGCGGGGAACCGATGCCGGCGTGGAAGCGATGGCTGGGCTGGTCGGCCGACTGCCGTGGTACCTTGCTCGTCGACACTGGAGCCCACGACGCCATCGTGCACCGCGGTTCGAGCCTGCTGGCAGCGGGCGTTCGAGGGGTGGAGGGCTCCTTCGCGAGCGGCGACCTCGTTCGTGTGGCGGCGGTGTCGCCAACCCTTGGAGCTCCACCGGAGCCTTTTGCACGTGGGCTTGTGAACTACACCGCCGAAGAAGTGCGGCAGATCGCCGGCCTGAAAACTGAAAAAATCGGCGACGTTCTCGGCACGTTTCCGTACGACGAGGTGATCCATCGCGACAATCTCTCCGTGATTCGCCGGGATGTGAGCGAACCCAGCCCCACCACCGCCGACAGCCCCGTTCCGCCCAGCGCCTCCGTGTGAGCCCTCGCCCGTCGTTATGCTTCCCGAACTCTTCCTGATCCTCGCGCTGATCCTCGCCAACGGCTTCTTTTCAGGAGCGGAGATGGCCATTGTGGCCAGCCGGCGGGGCAGGCTTCGCCAAATGGCGGACGGCGGCGACACGGCTGCTGCCAAGGCCCTCGAACTTGCCGCCTCGCCTGATCGCTTTCTGCCAACCGTGCAGATTGGGATCACGCTGGTGGGCACCCTCGCCGCAGCATACGGCGGCGACCGCGTGGTGAGCGATCTCGCGGAATGGATTCGTGCCACGGCCCCAGCTCGCCTCGCCTCGATGGCCGATACCATCGCGCTGACGCTCTTCGTGGTACTGCTTTCCTACTTCACCCTCGTGCTGGGCGAACTGGTGCCCAAGCGCCTCGCCCTGCGAAGCGCCGAGCCCATTGCCCGCATCGTGGCCCCTGCGATGCTGGCTCTTGCCACGATCGCCAAGCCGCTGGTGTGGCTGATGGGCGTGTCGACGTCGTCGGTGCTCTACCTCCTCGGGGCGCATCGGCAGCAAGGCCCGAGTGTGTCCGTGGACGACATCGAGCACCTCCTCGAAACCGGCCGTGCCGAAGGGGTGCTGGAGGCGGTTGAGCAGGCGGTTGCCACCGAAGCCCTGCGGCTCGGAGAGCGGACCGTCCGCGACATCATGCGGCCCCGCATCGACATCGACGCACTCGATATCGCCACTCCATCTGAGCAGGTGCTCGGTGCAATCGCGATGGCCGGCTACTCGAGACTTCCCGTCTACGACGGCTCCCTTGACCACATTCTCGGCTATCTCTCCATCAAAGACGTGCTGCGGCAAAACTGGATGGGCTGGCCGATTGAGCTGCGAAAACTGCTGCACAGGCCGCTGTTTGTGCCTGAGTCGATGACGCTGGACCGGCTTCTCGAACTCTTCCAAAAGGAGCGCAATCAGCTGGGAATCGTGCTCGACGAATACGGCGGCACCGAAGGCCTCGTGACCCTCGAAGACATCCTCGAGGAACTCGTCGGTGAGATCCATGACGAGCACCGGTCAACAAGCACGCAGGAGTGCGTGGAGCGGGAAGATGGCTCGTGCCTCGTGGATGGCAGCATGCCGATCGATGACTTCGAGGACCGCTTCGGCATCAAGTCTGCCAGCGAGTCGCGTGACTACTCGACGACAGCCGGCCTCGTGCTCTCGCTGCTCGAGAGGATTCCCGCCGTCGGTGACACGTTGACGTGGCGGGGCCTCGCGATCGAAGTCGTCGACATGGATGGACGACGAATTGACAGGCTGCTCGTAAAACGCACGAGCTAGAGCGTTCTCGGCCGGCGTGGATCTTCTCCGGCTCGAGATTGGCCAAAGTCTGCCGCCGCAGGATGCGGCGAGTGGCATCCCTGAAACCCTTTGGCGTTTTTGGGAGATGCCCTAGTGGAAAAAGGCCATGGAAGGCTTCGTCCGCGGGGAGTTAACTGCGAGACGCTCTGTCGAGCATGTCCTGAAGCACGAACGGGCTTGGGAATGGCTCGTCGAGCTGCTCAAGGACCTGACGATACCGGTCGACAACCTCTTTGATGTCATCGGCGGTCAGCTGGTCGTTGCGAAGCACGTCGTATTCGTCGAGCACGCGCCGCCACGCGGCAAAGGCCTCTTCAAAAGCCTCCTTCGCTGGCTGCAGCCGAGCATTTTCAAAGTCACGCTGACCTCGCCACGTCGCTTCACGAGCGACGAGCAGGTCTTCGGTGATGCCGGCCTCGCAGGACGCTCGCCAGAAATCAAAGTTCACGATGTCGCGGTAGCGACGAATGATCTGTGCGGTCTCCGACGCCTCCTGGTAGTCGCGAGCCAGGCGAACCGCCTCTTCTCGCTTCTCCGCGGGCGCCTCACGAGCGACCATTGGCCACGTCACAAAAATCTTCTGCATCGCCTCGTAGCCGAGCGTTTGCTGCTCGTCGGTCCGCTCCATTGGCGGCGCATCGAGCGCTTCGCGTTCTTCAGGCGTCAGGGCATTCCGCTTCCGCTCACCGAGTTCGGCGAAGAGGCCAGGCAGAAGTTCTTCCAGTTCTTCGCCAATCCGCTCCGCCTGCTGAAGCATCTCTTCTTCAAGCCCGAGTCGGATTGGCAAATCCCACGTCGTGGGGATATCACGAACGGAATAGTTCAGCATCTCTTCGCCAGCGAGGGTCCAGGCGTTGCGAGCCTGCTCACCAAACACACCCTCGTCCTGAAGTGCCCGCGCGTAGTTGATCGCGGTCATCATCGGTTCGCTGTGGAAAATCAGCGGCGTGGTCTTCAGCGGTGCACCGGAATCGACCAACTCCTGCCCGGCGACATACTTCTCACGGCCAACGAGCCAGTTGTCCCGCTCCGGCAGGGTTCGGCCAGGCCGATCACGCTCATGAAAGTCTTCGTCTTGGCGGAAGAGCCGGCGAAACTGAAGTTTCTCGTCCGCCTTGCCAATTTTCTGGCCGATGAACCAGCCCATTCGGCCCAGCAACCGAGGCTCGCGCGTGTTGAGGAAAATCCCGTCACGCAGAAACTCGATCCCCTTCATCACCCAGGCGTACCGATCGCGGTAGTCATCGAACTCCACGGAGATGTTGTAGGAGAGGTTGTGAGCCTGAAAGTCCCACACGGAGTAGAAGTTGGGCTGGAGCTTGGTCATCTGCTCGAGCGTGGCCGAGAGGTTGGTCCAGTCCTCCACCTTCTTGTAATAGTTGGCGCGGTCCCACAGCAGGGTGACCGCCACATTCTTCAAGCCGAGCGTCGCCAAACGCATCGTCTCGCTGGTGGGGTCAATCTCACCAAGGTTGGCCTGAGAAAGCCCTTCCTCGGCCCGCATCTGGGCCAGCACGCCACCCGGGCTGCTAGAGTCGGCAGGCTGGCTGAGCACCGAAAGGGGAATCAGCAGCACGCCAATCGCGACGAGCATGATCAGGGTGACAGGGCGCAAGCCCAGCCATCGACCTTCACGATCCGGAGCCACAGGCCCCGTTGCACCACTTGGCTCATTGCTCATGACGAAGCCACCTCTCTCGACCTGAGGAAGAACGCACCTAGCACGAACATCACAAGAACGTAACCAGCCGTCTGCACCACCTGCTGGGCCACCAGATCAGGCGGGATGTCGAAGCCGCTCGCCACGAAGTTGCTCGTATCGAGGCTTGAGAGCGACGGAAACAACCCCGCTCCAAGCTGCATCGGCGCGAGCAAAAACGTGTCGATCGTCTTCATGGCCGCCACGACAGGAGTCTGCTCCAAATCGACGCTGATGCTCATCTGCGTGGCGATTCGGTAGAGCGACTCAATCGGCCCACCGCCAGGGGCGATGGTGGAATCACCCGACACCTGGCTCAAGAAGAGCCCCTCAATGAACTCTCTGAACTGACCGATCAAGATCACCATCAGCGATGCCAGCAAGGCGATCGGCCCTGCCAGGAACGTGCTCAAACTCACCCCCATCGCGGTGACGACCAGCATCGTCATCCAGATGCCGAAACAGCACTTGGCATAGTTGAGGGCAAATGAGCCCGAACCCGCTCGCAGGTAGAAGTCGGCCTGAGCCACCCCGTAGTACTGCGCGGGCTCAAGGCACTGCAGGATGATCTCCACCTGGCCGTCTGCCACGAGCGACTCATAAAGGTTGATCTGCCGAGTCCCTCCATCGGTGGTCGTGGTGTTGACCGTAAGAGGGATCAGTAGGGAGTCGATCGTGAACTCTTTGGCGGTGAAATAGAACGGGTCGCTCTGCAGGGAGTTCTGAGGATTTCGCACCCGCACACTACCGGCGATGCCCTTTTCGATTTCGCCCTTATAGGTTCGGAAGACCCGCACGAGCATTTCCAGGGGAAGGCCATCCGGGAACTGCTCCTCGGTGATTCCCGAGAACGTCCAGATCGCCGAGCCGAGCGTGCCCCCCTCGATGTACTGACGGTAGGACCATTCCGAGCCGACGTTGATCCCCTTTTGACTTGGCTTTCCTTCGCGATCGAGGAACCGCAAACTTCCGCGAAGCGGCCGACGGGCTTCCAGCATCCCCTCGGGTGCACCGATCACGAGCGCACTGCCGTCCCCGGTCAATTCCACGGGATGGCGGTGCCCCTGTTCAAAATCAGTGAATCCCACGCCGTCGGCGTCGAGCGAGAAGCGATGGCGATGCCCACGGTCGAGGCTGGTCCGCCCTTCGTAGCCAGTCAGTGCGCCGTCTTCGCTTCGCACCTCCACGAGATCGGCAATCTCTGCCACATGCGCGTGATCGATGCTGCGGACCACAAAGGCCCAACCAGCCACGCCCATCACCGCAAGGATCGCCGTGCCGACCGCAGCGAACCCGAGCATACGGCCCGCCACAATCTCAGCCGGCCGCACCGGCTTGGTCGTCACCGTTTGGATGGACTTCGCCTTGATGTCTGCTGGCAGGCTAAACACCGCCAGCACGAGGACCACCAAGCACGCCAGCAGGTTCGTAGCCCCCAGGATGAACCCCAGGTAGAGCCGACCGGGATCGACGCTCTCGGGATCAAGGAACCATCCGGCAAACAGCACGATCCCCGCAAACAGCGCGAGGACGACCAGCACGTTGCGGCGTACCGCTTCCTGCATCGCCAGTCGGGCCAACGCCCACACCCGCCGCGGCGACAGCGAGAAGAGGTCGGCGATTCCTGAGAGCGTTCCCCGATACACGCGATCGCCCGCGGTGAGCGGCCCGTAGAGCACGGACTGCACGAGCCATGTCACCGCAGCCCCCGCGACCGCCAACAGCGACGCAGCGAAGAGAAACGACAGGATCGCCGGACCGATCCATGTGGCGAACGCTGAAATCTCCTGTTCAAGCACCATGGCTAGACGACCTGCTCTCCGGGTGTGTGGTATTCGATGCCGCAGCAGCCTGAGGCTGGGCCCGCCGACCTGGACGAGCCTGCGTGTCGCGCACGATTTCGAGGAAGAGATCCTCAAGCGTCGTGCTCGGGTTGCCAATCTCCACTTCCGCTGCCTGCTCGGCAGTCAAAATCCCGCGGATCTGTTCAACCGCCTGTGGCGAGAGGCCGCGGGCACGGATCTGCGTGATGTCGGTCACCCGCAGAAGGTCTCCCACGCGACCGAGCTCTTTGAGTTCGCCTTGGTGAAGCACGGCGATGCGGTCGCAGACATCCTCAACGTCTGCCAAGAGGTGGGAACAGAGGACCACCGTCTTGCCGCGACTCTTGAGGTCGAGGATGAGGTCTTTCATTTCGCGGGTGCCGATCGGATCGAGACCGCTCGTCGGCTCATCGAGGAGCACCAACTCCGGATCGTTGATCAGGGCCTGGGCCACGCCAATACGGCGGGTCATGCCCTTGGAATACTCCTTCAGCTGCCGCTTGCGATCGCGGGTGAGCCCCACCATCTCGATCAGAGCAGCGGTCCGCTTCTTTCGCTCCTCAGGCGACATGTTGAACAGACGGCCGTAGAAGTCGAGCGTTTCTTCGGCATCGAGGAACTTGTAGAGGTACGACTCCTCGGGGAGGTAGCCGATGCGTTCATTCTTGGAGACGTCGGTGGCATCACGGCCAAACATCAACGCCTGACCTGTGGTGGGGAAAATCAGCCCCAGCAGCAATTTGAGCGTGGTGGTCTTTCCGGAGCCGTTGGGGCCGAGGAGCCCGAAAATCTCTCCGCGTCGCACCTCGATATCAAGGGACTTCAACGCGGCTTTCTTGCTTCGGCCCCAGAAGTCGCGATAGGTCTTCGAGAGGTTGCGGGTTTCAATCACCACTTCCCCTGCACCGCCGGCGACAGACGGGCTAGACGAGACAGCCTCACTCATCGACTCCACTCCCTCTCGGATGACAAATGTTGGTGGCGCACGGCCTCATCCCACCCCGGTAAACCCGGCGTGGGAAGGAAAAGTCGACCGGGAGTCCCCGCGTCCACCTTTCCCTGCTTGGACTTCACCAAGCAGTCCGTCCCCACACCATGCTTTGTACCACCAGAAAACTGATTGTGTAGCACTCGGCCTTGTTTTGCTGCCCCTTGGTGTGTAGCCGGCTGCGGGCCGTCCCTCCGCAGCCCTCTTGATCTCGAGGGGCACCGCCGAGCTCCTCCCTCAGCCTTGACGTTGAGAACCGGGCGCCTAGAATAAAAGGGAGCTATTGATACTGAGTCTCATTAGCAAGCATTGCTTCGCCCTTTCCTGGTGCCTCATGCCTCATCGCCTCACTCAGAACCGTCGCGCCGGCTTCACGCTCGTGGAACTGCTCGTAGTGATCGCGATCATTGGCACGCTCGTTGGCCTGCTGCTCCCCGCCGTCCAGTCGGCTCGCGAAGCCGCTCGGCGGATGTCGTGCCAGAACAAACTCAAACAACTCGGCCTCGCACTGACCAACACAGAGAGCGCGCTTGGCAGCTTCCCACCGAGCCTCTCCTGGGCTGGCACGAGCACCGACAACGCTGCCGCAGAGGCCGTCTGGTCCGCCCAAGCACGGCTCCTGCCCTTCGTGGAAGAACTTGCCGTGGGAGCAGAGATTCGCCGACAGCTTGCGACCCCCTACAACACCGCCCAACTCCCAGACGGACGCCTGATCGCGGGCCTCGTGATGCCTGTCCTCCTCTGCCCGAGCGAATCGCAGGTGGAGCCGCGCGTCAACGCTAGCGGCCCCTACCACGCACCACTCAACTACGCCGTGAACCTCGGCACATGGATGGTGTTTGACCCTGCGACGGGGAAGGGAGGAAACGGTGCCTTTTTCCCCAACAGCCGCCTCACCCCAGGGAGTTTCCGCGATGGGATGTCGAAGACCATCGCGATGGCAGAAGTGACGAGCTACACGCCGTACTATCGCAATGCGGGGATCAGCGCCCCGAGCATGCCGGGGTCTCCGACGGACGTGTGCTCGCTGGGAGGCGACTTCAAGACCAACACCGGACACACCGAATGGGTCGACGGGCGCGTCCACCAATCGGGATTCACGTCCACCTTCCCACCGCAGTCGGACACCAACTGCTCGGCCGGCGGGAGCATCGTCCAAGCCGACTGGACCAACCAGCAGGAAGCAAAGTCGCTCACGATCCCGACTGCCGCGGCTGTGACCAGCCGCAGCAGCCATCCGGGACTTGTGAACTACGTGCTCATGGATGGCAGCGTGCAAGCCGCCACGGAAGGCATCGACCCACAGGTGTGGAGAGCGCTGTCAACGCGAGCCGGCGGAGAGGTGGTCTCCGCTCAGCCCTGATCTCCAGGGGACACGGTGTAGCCCGAGGCGCCACCCACCAACTCTTCGACACGAGCGACCACGCGCGATGCGGCGGCCAACTCGGCTGGCGTGAAGAACGGCTCATCGGCACCGACGAGATGGTCGATCGTTTCTGCAGCCAGCTGCTGCCAGGTCAGTCCGTTGGCAATGTGCCAGGCCGCAGCCTGAGCGACTTTCTGCGAGAGCTGGCCAAGCCCAAGGCTCTCGAGGATCAGCGCGATCTTCGGATCGCTCGAGACGGTATCCACCCGCTCCATACGGTAGGTCATCCGCGGGTTGGGTTCGTCCTTGGCATATTCCAAGCAGACGGTCTGGACCTTGGCCACCCGGGTTCTCTCCGGAGGAACGGAGAAGGCGCCACCGCCCATTCCCATGCCTCCCATGCCCCCCATGCCACCGCCCATGCCACCCATACCGCCCATACCCATGCCACCGCCGCCGCCGGTCATTTGCCCGCCGCCGCCGCCGATGCCGCCGTTCCCAAATCCGCCCATGCCGCCACCCATGCCGCCACCCATGCCGCCCATCCCCATTCCCATCTGGGCGAGGACTGGCACGCCAACAAAGGAGGCGGGAAGCCGCAGGGTCACTGGTCGGTCAGACACATTCTTGACAACGATCTGCGCCGAACGCGAGTCGTTTGGGATGTATTTCACTTCGACAAGCTTCTCGGCCTCAGCCTGAAGCACGTCGGCGATCGGAGCGGCCGAAACGCCGCGAGCAGACGCGGGGCGAGCCTCCGCCGCACGGGCCATGCCACCGATCAGCGGCAGCAGCAATCCTGCTCCGCAACCGCCAGCGAGCAGCTGCCGCCGCGGAAGATTCTGTCGCACACTGTTTGACGCCATGTCTGAGTTCTCCTTCAGCTCGGCCACCTGCCGTAGTCTTTCGAGCGCAGCCACCGTGCCTCGAGTATCGCTTCGGCATCACGTCTGAAGCAAACATAGACCACGAAACAGAATGATGCCTGTGCCGATCCGGCGAAATAACCGGAAATCCGCATGAAACGGTCAGAGCGGTTGTAACAACCGCAGCAGGCACAGACCGGAACTCGTGAAGCGTCGGCGAGAAACTAACGCTTGGAGAACTGAGTACCGCGACGAGCACCACGCAGGCCGTACTTCTTTCGCTCCTTCATGCGACCATCACGGGTCAGCATGCCTGCAGCACGCAGTGGCTCAGAAGCCTCGGTATCGAGAATCTTGATGGCACGGGCCACGCCCAAACGGCACGCCCCCGCCTGACCAGCCGTGCCACCCCCATCCACGCGGATGCGGATGTCGAGATCAGCGGCGTGCCCAACGTGCGAGAGCACGCCCGACACCTGCACCCGGTCTTTGATGGAAGGAAAATACTCGTCGATGGGACGTCCGTTGACCACAATCTGGCCGGTGCCACTCTTGACTCGCACCCGTGCCACCGCCGACTTGCGTCGTCCGGTCGCGATCACTTCGCCTGATGCTGTCGCCGTCGCCATCGTCGTGAATCCTCGTCGTCTCTTACGTTGCCGTGAGCAGTCGCTCTCCGGCTGACCGTTCTCTTGTGTGTTGTGACAAAACTTTGAGCGGAATCAACTGTCGCCCGTTTTCGAGCCCGTGCATGCTAGAAAGGCGCCCCAGCCACCTCTTACGCACGCAAAGCCCGGCTCAGCGACCTTTGATTTCCCGGACCTGGGGCTGCTGCGACGCGTGCGGATGCTCCGCACCAGCGTACACCTTCAACTTGGACAGCATGACCCGGCCGAGCTTGTTTTTCGGCAGCATCCGCCGAACGGCTTCCTGGAGGATAAGTTCCGGACGTCGGTCAAGCCGCTCGCCAGCCGTTTCACTCCGCAGACCGTTATAGCCCGTATACCAAGTGTAAACCTTCTGCTCCCACTTTGCCCCGCCAAACTCCACCTTGTCGGCGTTGATGACGACGATAAAGTCGCCGGTGTCGACATGCGGGGTGTAGGTGGGCCGGTGCTTTCCCATGAGCACCATCGCCAGTTCACTGGCGAGCCGCCCCACACGCAGGCCGGCGGCGTCAACAAGCCACCATCGCTGCTCGACTTCGCCTGGCTTGGCCATGTAGGTCTTGGCGGTGGAAATCATCTGGTCTGTTACTCGTGTCTGGTACGCGAATTGTGTCTTGGCAGCCATCATGCACACGGAAACACTGCCCCAACGCTCGGCTGGCTGCTGCGTTTCCGGAATTCATCGCGAGGGCGGCATGAGGCGCTTCTCCCGCGAGCCCCGAAGAGTAACAGGGCCAATCGTCGGCCACAAGCCTCGCCTGCCTCACACGGCGTTTCCGCAGCCGATTCCCGGGAAGTCGCGGCAACCCCCAGGGGTTTTCTCGGCGTCTTCGCCGAAAAAGTTGACTTCCCGCGCCCCAGGCGTGGTTGCCCTCCAGACCTCTGCCGACGACACTCGTCGGACACGTGCCCCTCTCCACCGCCCCCTCGAGCTGTCGCAGATCCTATGAAAGTAGCCGTCGCCAAGGAAAGTTTCCCAGACGAGCGTCGCGTGGCCCTGGTTCCCGCGGCCGTCAAGCCGCTGGTAAAGGCAGGCGTGGAGGTTGTGTTGGAGGCGGGCGCCGGCACGTCCGCGGGCTTCACCGACGAGGCCTACCGCGAAGCTGGCGCCACGATCGCCACGCGCGATGAGGTCTTTGCAGCAGACTGCCTGCTTGCGGTCCGCACCTGCGGAGCTGGGGGCTCCGGCTGGGCGTCTGACCTGTGCCGCCTTCGCGAGGGGCAGATCCTCATCGGCTCGTGCGACCCGCTCTCACACCCGCAGGCCTGCCAGGAGGCCGCCGACCGGGGAGTGACGCTCTTCGCCCTCGAACTCGTGCCCCGCATCACGCGAGCGCAGAGCATGGACGTGCTCTCTAGCATGGCCAACATCGCGGGCTACCGCGCCGTGCTCCTCGCCGCGACGGCGCTCCCTCGCGTGGTGCCGATGATGACCACCGCCGCCGGCACGATCACCGCATCAAAAGTGCTGATCCTGGGGGCGGGGGTGGCTGGTCTCCAGGCGATCGCCACCGCCAAGCGTCTCGGCGGCCAGGTGCAGGCCTACGACGTGCGACCGGCAGTGAAGGAGCAGGTCCAGAGCCTCGGGGCGAAGTTCGTGGAACTCGACCTGGAAACCGGCAGCAGCGAAACGGCAGGTGGCTACGCCAAAGCCATGGGCGAAGACTTCTACGCCCGTCAACGCGAGCAGCTCGGCCGCATCGTCGCCGAGAGCGACATCGTCGTATCCACCGCGGCCATCCCCGGAAAAGCTGCCCCGATCCTCGTCACACGCGATGCGGTGTCGAAGATGCGTGCCGGAAGCGTGGTCGTCGACCTCGCTGCTGAAAGGGGCGGTAACTGCGAAGCGACTGTGCCGGGAGAGACGGTCGTCGTCGATGGGGTCACGATCATGGGGCCGACCAATCTCGCCAGCGATGTGCCGTTCCACACAAGCCAACTCTACGCCCGCAACATTTCCACCTATCTGCTGCACCTGCTCAAACTTGGGCTGCCCGAGATCGCGCTCGAGGACGAAATCTGCCGCGACACGCTGGTGGCCCGTGGCGGCCAACTCGTGCACAGCCGCGTGCGCGAGGCCGCGGGCCTTCCGCCGATCCAAGCAGAGCCCAGCCAACCTGCCACGGTGTGACCTCAAGGCTCTCGGCGACAGGCTCCCGTTCCTCGCTCACCCACAACCAACCGACCTGACGATCCCCCCTCCAAGGCCACCCTCATGCCCACGATGCTCGCGACGTTGCTCGCCGACACGGCCGCCCTCCCAGCCGGAGGCGAAGATGCTTTTTCCCGGTTCGTCCGCCTCCTGACCGTGTTTTTGCTGGCGATGTGGGTGGGATTTGAAGTGATCACCAAAGTCCCACAGCGGCTCCACACGCCCCTCACCAGCGGCTCCAACGCGATCTCCGGCGTGACGGCCGTAGGAGCGCTGGTGGCGACGGCCAGCCTGGCCTCCACCGCCGGCACCGTGCTCGGCTTCCTGGCGACCACGCTGGCGATGATCAATGTGGTCGGCGGCTTCGTCGTGACGGCCCGCATGCTGCAGATGTTCAATCCGAAAAAGAAGTAACGCCGAAACGACTCGCGTCCCACGCCACGCCCAAGCCTCTCTCCCGCACGAAAGCCCTCATGACGAGCCACGCCTGGATCAACCTCGCCTACCTCGCCGCCTCGATGCTGTTCATCGTGGCCTTTAAGCAGATGAGCGGTCCCCGTACCGCCGTCCGTGGCAATGCGATCGGTGCTGCTGGCATGGCCATCGCCATCCTCGCCGCCTGCTTTGACCCCAAGGTCACCGGAGCAGTGGCGGCCGAAGGTGCCTGGCCGCTGATCCTGATCGGCGTCGCAGCTGCGATTGGCGGCAGCATCGGGGCCACGATGGCCTTGCGGTACCCGATGACAGGCATGCCTCAGATGGTGGCCCTGCTCAACGGCTTTGGTGGGGCTGCCTCCGCGCTCGTCGCAGGCGCCGAACTCGCGAGCACCATCGCCTCAAGCCGTGGCGAGACGCCCGATCCTGCCGCGATCGCCAGCCTCGCCCCATGGTCGCAGTTTGCGATCGCCACTGCCCTCACGGGACTGATCGGTGGCGTCACGCTGTTCGGCAGTTTGGTGGCCTTCGGCAAGCTTGAAGAACTCAAACAGTTCAAGAAGGCCTGGACCGATCCACGTCGACACTGGATCAACGCCACACTCGCCGTGGCCTTGGTGGGGCTGCTGATCGCCGTTTGCGTCAAGCCAGACCAGGCCCTCTTTTTCTGGCTCCTCGTCGCCGTGGGAAGCGTGCTGGGCTGCACACTGACGCTCCCCATCGGTGGCGCCGACATGCCTGTGGTGATCTGCCTGCTCAACAGCTACTCCGGCCTCGCCGCAGCGGCAGCCGGGTTCGTGATCGATAACTCGGTGCTCGTCATCGCCGGTAGCCTCGTGGGCGCGAGCGGCCTGATTCTCACCGCGATCATGTGTGACGCGATGAACCGTTCGCTCGTGGGCGTGCTCTTCGGCGGACTAGGCACCACCGCAGTCGCCGACAGCGATGAGGTGTATGCCGGGAAGATTAAGAGTGCGGGTGCCGAGGAGATCGCCATGATCCTCGAAGGTGCCGACCGGGTCGTGATCGTGCCCGGGTACGGGCTCGCCGTGGCCCAAGCCCAGCATGCGGTCCGCGAGTTGTCGGATGTGCTTGAAGCTCGGGGCTGCCAGGTGGAATACGCGATCCACCCAGTCGCCGGCCGCATGCCTGGCCACATGAACGTGCTGCTTGCCGAGGCCGACGTCCCCTACGAAAAGCTGCGGGAGATGGACGACATCAATCCCGCGTTTGCCGAAACGGATGTGGCGATCGTGATCGGAGCCAACGACGTGGTGAATCCTTCGGCCCGCACCGACCCATCAAGTCCGATTGCAGGGATGCCGATTCTCGACGTCGACAAGGCCCGCACCGTGGTCGTCGTGAAGCGTTCGCTCTCCCCTGGGTTTGCGGGGATTCCGAACCCGCTCTTTGCCGCCGACAACACGTTGATGTATTTCGCCGACGGCAAGAAGGCGATCCTCGACCTGACGACGGCGATCCAGAGCAGCTAGAGCACCTCGGCCCAAAGCGCGTCGGACACGAGCAGGCCTTCACGGGTGAGCCACAGCCGCCCCGCGTCTTCGGCGGCGAGGCCCTGGGCAATCCAGCGGTCGATGGCGCGGCCTGCCAAGTCGCGAGGGCTCACACCGCACGCCAACTCGAAGTCGGCATACGACACGCCGCGCCGCCGCCGCAACCCAACCACGAGCCGTTCGCGTGCCGCCTCCTCGTCTGACATGGCATCGACGTCGGCCACAGGATCCTCGCCGGCGAGCATGCGTTTGATCCAAGTGGTGGTGCTGCGATGATTCGTCCGGCGGGTGCGTCCATCAAACCTGGCAGCCCCAGGGCCAAACGCCTCCCACGGCTCAACCGCCCAGTACGCCTCGTTGTGGCGACAGCGATGACCCGGCTTGGCGAAGTTCGACACTTCGTAGTGTTCGTAGCCAGCGGCCGTCAAACAGTCGATGGCGCGTTCAAACATCGCACGCTCGAGCCCCTCCGCAACGGGCTTAAGCACGCCCTTGGATCGCTGCGTCTCGAAGGCCGTTCCCTTCTCCCACGTCAGACAGTAGACGGAGACATGTGCCGGCCCAAGCCGAGCCGCCGCTTCAAGATCGCGATCGACCCCAGCCAGCGACTGCCCTGGAGCTGCGGTCATCACGTCGAGGCTGATCGCGAAGCCCGCAGCGGCCAACCGTTCCACCGCACGCTCCACATCCGCAGGCGCATGATCACGGTCGAGCGCACGGAGCGTGGCAGCATCGAGCGACTGGCTGCCAAGACTCACCCGCGTCACGCCGCAGTCACGCGCCGCCGAGACAAGCTCATCCGTCACATCCAGCGGGTTCGCCTCAAGGGTGACTTCCGCCCCTTCCTGCAGGTGTAGCCCGTGGCGAAGCAGCCCAAACAGTTCACGCAGGCGTGCTCCTCCGAGGTGCGATGGCGTGCCGCCGCCGAGGTAGAGGGTGTCGAGCGTCAGGGGCGATTCCAGCCGCGCGAGTTCGCGGGCAAGAGCCTCGAGATAGCGACCAATCAAATCATCCCGGCCAGCGACGAGGGCGAAGTCACAGTACCCACAACGATGTCTGCAGAATGGCACATGCACATACGCCGAGCGGACCGGCTTGCTCACAGCCATACGTGAAGACGTCCGTCGAGCATGTCGGGCACCCGCTTGGCGATGACCCGGCGGATCCGCTCGTCGGTGTACCGCGTCGAGTAGTGCGTCGCCACGATCACCTCATTGCGAAACCGGTCACGTCGCTCGAGGATGTCGTCGAGATGGATGTGGCCGTACTTGTGGATCTTGTCTCGGCGGTGGCTGCGAGCCACGAACGTCATCTCCGTGATCAAGATCATCGCCTCGTACATCGCTGGGCAGCGGTCGAGACCTTCGGGCGCACTGTCACCCAAATACGCGACGAGGGGCGCCCGGATTTCATGCGTGACGTCCACGCCTGAGAGCCGAAGGTCGCGAATCTTGTCACCCGGCAAGCCTTGGTACTCATGCTTCAGTTTCCGCCTGCGATCCCACACCACATAGCCCACGCTCGGAATCGTGTGGCAGGTGGAGGAGACCGTGACGACGTGCTCGCGAGAAAGTTCGATCTCATCGCCGGGCCGCGCCGGGAGCAGCCGGCACGGGAGCCGACCGCGATCAAGCCGGGAGACCGCCCTGAGCAACCGTCCCACCGGTTCGATCGCCGACTCGGGAAGGTAGATGTCTGGCGGCTCCATCTTCATCATCCGCCGGCGGGCCACATACACGGGCAGCGCGGCGATGTGATCGAGGTGGGTGTGCGAGAGAAACCAGGTGCCGGTGGCCATGAAGCCCCAGGGCTGCCCGCCGAGATCGAAGCCTATTTTGAGCTCAGGGATTCGCCAGTAGCTCTGCACTGCCGCACGCGAGTACCCCTCGATGGTGAGTCCCTTGTGGGTGAGTGTGCGGAGAGGGGCATTCTCGATCATGGGGTTCCTTCAGGCGGTGGCTCGTGCAGTCCAACCGCAGGCGGACCTCCCGGCTTCAGCGGTGCGAGCCACAACTCGTCGAAGAGCTGCTCTTGGCGGGTGGTCACGCGGCCTCGCCGCACGAGTTCAAGTATCGCCAGAAAGATACCTACCACTCGCATCCGAGGCATCTCATCTTCAAACAGTTCGGAAAAGGCGAGCTGTGGTCGCTCCAAGAGCATGCCTTCGATTCGTTCGATGTGCACTTCGATCGGTGTGTCGTCGTGGATGATCTGCCGAGGCACCCGCGCCTGCCGCTTTTTCATCACCCGCCCCATCGCGGCGACAAGGTCCCAAACCTGGGCCTCAGCAAACGCCACTTCTCGGGGCTGGGCGGGGCCGGGGTCGTCGCTTGTGTCGAGCCGCGGAAAGCGCTGCTCCTGCCGGCGAGCCCGATCCTCGAGGAGCACGGCTGCATCGCGGTACTGCTTGTATTCCAGCAGTCGGCGAACAAGATCCTCCCGCACCTCCTCGACCGGTTCCTCGGTCTCCTCAGGCCGCGGCACGAGGGCCCGCGCCTTGATCTCCAGCAGCACGCTCGCCAGTTCCACAAACTCACCGACCTGCTCGATCGCGAGGGCTTCGAGCACCTCGATGTAGACCAGAAAGTCGTCGGTGATTTTGGAGAGCGGCACCTCGGCGATCTCCACCTCGTGCCGCTTCACAAGGTAGAGCAGCAGGTCGAGTGGACCGGCGAAAACGTCGAGAGCGACTTTGAACTCCACGTGCCTCGAGCTTCCGTGCGGGAGGTGGGGGGAAAGCCTCATTTGCGACAACCGCCGGCGTGCTGTCAATCGCGACGAGTTCCGGAGCCCCCGTCACACGACCCGCCGGGCGTCCCGTTCCAGCCGCTCCACGGTAAATCGGACTGCCGCAACGGTCGCCGACTCGAGCCAGGCCCTCTCTTCGATGAGCCCCGCGAGTTCGGCCTCGTGGAAAATCCCCAGGGCAATTAGTTTGCTGTGCAGGCGTTCTGCCGCATCGCTCGACCGAAGGTTCCCCGCATGCGTCCAGAAGGCCTGGTGCCTGGGCCAATTGAGCGGATGCACGTGCAAAATGGCGGTCTGCTGGCGAGCCACCTCCACGTCGCCGTAGAGCTCCCAGAGGGTGTCGCTGCCCGGCTCCCCGGTCTCCATCGTACGGTGGAAATCGATGGCCGGCAGCACAGCGGCAGCCACTGGAAACGTTGCCGGATGGCGGTAGGCAAGCCGTAAGGCCCCCTGCCCTCCGCTGCCCTGCCCCACCACCGCGATCGCGCCCGGCGCCAGCCCATATCGCTCCCGCAACCAGGCAGCCAGCGGCCCGAGCACAAATGCCTCCGGGGCGAGGTGGGCGTCAAACCGGCCAACCACCCGATCGAGCCACCACGTCGATCCCCCTGCAAGCGACACCACCGGCAGCGGAGACGACTCGCAGGCCGCTCGCCATGGGGCGTGCTCAGAGGGGGGCACGTCGTCAAGGTCGCGCAGGTGCACAATCGCCCCAGCCGGCCGCCCCTCCTCGCGAGGAGGCTGGAAGACCTCGACGGCATGACCGGCAACATCACAGGTGGTCCAACGCGAGTGGGACGTAGACGAAGGAGGCGTCGACATGGGGTACAGGGGCATCCGGGGTGGGGGCAATGGAGGATCTAGCATAGGCTGATGCCCACGGCCTGCGGAACGCTGGCCCACCACGTCTCCTTCAACCCGCCGTCATGCAGATCGTTCTCAGCCAGGAAGAGCTCTCCGAGGGCGTCGCCCGCCTTGCCCGCCGCGTTCGCGAGGATTTTGGCCGACAGCCGGTCACGGTGGTGGGCGTGCTCACCGGCAGCATTGTGTTGGTGGCCGACCTCATCCGCAGCCTCGATGGCCCCGTGCGAGTGGGCATGGTGTGGGCGAGTAGCTACCGCGGTACCGACACGACCCCCGGGCAACTCGATCTTCGGCTCGACCTGCTTCCCGACCTCACGGGTCAGCATGTGCTCATCGTGGACGACATCTTTGACACCGGCCGGACACTCGAAGGCCTGCTGGCCGAACTGCATAAACGCGGCGCCGCCTCGGTGCGCTCGCTCGTGCTGCTGCGGAAGACCGGCCGGGCCGCCGTGCCGCTCGCGCCGACCTACGTCGGCTTTGACATCCCCGATCAGTTTGTCGTGGGTTACGGTTTGGATTTCGACGGCGCCTGGCGACACTTGCCCTACCTCGCCGCGCTCGACGCCGACGAGATCGAGGCCGCTCGGAGGACGCTCAGCGCACCATGAGTCGACGCATCCTTCTGGTGGCTCGCGGACTCGACGCGGTTGGCACGGGCCGCGAAGTGCTGCTGACCGCCCACGACCTTCTCGAGGCTGGCGACGACCTGCACATGGCCGTCATCACGAGGCCTTCGTCGGTGGCCACCGAAGTCGCCGCCCGGCAGGGCGTGATCCATCCCCTGAGCCATCGACCGCAGCCTGACGCGGCGAGCGTCGCCGAGCTCGCGCGAACGATTCGGCGACTGCAACCGCACCTGGTCGCGACGTGGGGATGGTCGGCGTGGCGCACGGCAGGGGCGGCACTCGCCACCATGAATGACACGCGGGCGCCTCGATGGCTTGGCTCCCTCGGCAGCCCCGTGCCGCCGAGCACGCCAACGGCACGCTGGTTCACCCGGCGGCTGATGCACCGCTGCGACCTGCTCCTCGCAGCCACCGAGGCCACGGTCAGCACCTGCCGCACCCTCGGGGCCCAGGCTTCCCGGGTGCGTCTGTGCCCTCCGGGCGTCGCGGAGCCACCTCCGGCTCGTCTCTCGCGAGAGGAGGTCGCCAGCCGCTTTGGTCTCCCGCAAGGCGACACCTGGACGCTCTGCGTGGCCCCCCTTGTAGCCCGCAGCCGTCTCGCCCGGCTGGTCTGGGCGGCAGACCAGCTCGACGTGGTCCTGCATGGCCTCACCCACGTGCTGGTGGGAGCCGGCCCTCTCGCCTCGCAGATCGCCCGCCGAGCCCGCGCGCAGCAAGCAGCCGCCCGGATCCGCATGCTGCCCGCGTGCGAGGCCATTCGCGACCTCCTCGCACACGTGCGGTTGGTCTGGCAACCCGGAGAGGTCGCCTACGGCGGGGCCCTCCTCGACGCCCTTGCTGCGGGCGTACCCGCTGTGGCCGTCGCTGGCGATGCGGCGGAGACACTCATCGAACGGGGAGTCACCGGCCAGATCGTCCCTGCCGACCCTCCGAGCGAGTTCCCCCGCCACGCGCTGCCCATACTCGAAGACGACGAACTGCACCACCGCTTTGCCGACGCCTCGCGACGCCGGGCACGCACCGCTTTTGCTCGCACCACCACCTGGCACATCCAGCGCACCGCCATCTGCGACCTGATTGGGTAGGACAACTTCCGTCAGGCTGTCATCGTGCCACGAGGGCGGCCCCAGGCGTGTGGTCTCGCAGGTGCCCATCCTCTGCCACGAGCACACCCGCTTTGTAGACGCGGGCAGGCATGGCGAACATCTGAGAAAGATCGGCGCTCGGCCGGTAGATCGTGAGGTCGGCGTCGGCCCCCACGCCGAGATGCCCCTTGTGCGGAAGTCCCGCCAAGCGGGCCGGGGCGGCTCTGGTGATGATGGCGAGTTCGTTGAGGCTGTACTCCCTCGTCAGCGAGGCGAGGGGGCTTTTCCTCTGCACCACCGGATGCAAGCGAGCGAAGGCTTCCCTGCGAAAGGCTTCGTCTCCCAGGAGCCGCATGAGCGTGGGATAGGCGGTGAAGTGCGCCCCGTTGGGGTGATCGGTCGACAGCACCACCCTCCAGGGATCGGCGGCCGAAAGAAACCATTCGAGGCCAACGGCCCACTGCCAGGCGTGGATCAAGCTCTTCTCTCGATACGTCACCGGGAGCACTCCGCAGCCACCTTCCAGGTAGCCATCGTGCGCAGACCAGGGCATTCCAGTGACCGACGCGAGATGCTCCGCAGCCAGTGCGTCGCCCGTCATGGCCATCGTGCCCCCGAAGAGCACCTGCCCAACGTCCAGCGAGAGCTCCGGGTGCTCGTTAAACCAACTCACGAGTGGCTCGACGCCAGAGCCAAAGGTCGTTTCATCCGCGTCACCGCCGAGGTAGCTGTGAAACTGAATGTGTGCAAGGTGAGCGGGCAGGCCATCGAAGGCCTGCATCGTCTCCAACGTCGTCCGCCAGTTGCCAGGGAGACCGAGGTTGATGGTGTGCACATGGAGCCGGTGCGGAAGTTTGAGATCGTCGACAGCGGCGGCCAGGCGAGCGAGCATCTCCCGACCGGAGAGGGGCACGCCAGGCAGCGGTTCATCGAGGTCGCGGTGGTCACCTCGGCGGCCCGCCTTCCAGAAGCGATTGCCTCCAGGGTTGGCCACTTTCACTCCCCAAGCGCGCGAGGCGTGCACGCGGTCGGCGACCATCCGCGCCCGCGCTTCCGCGGAACCGCCCGCCAGCGAACGCACCACCTCCTCATCATCGGCGGCAAGCACATAAATGCCGCGGTCGAGCACAGGCAGCTCCGCGAGTTCCTGGTGGGCAAGCCGAGCGGCAGCCGGAGTGATGGCCGCATCGAAGACGGTGGTGTAGCCGAGCGCGGCATACAGGCTGCCGGTCGCATGAATGGTAGGGACGGCCGCAGGAGACCCGGCCGGGGACGGCCGCTGCATCCGTCGGCCGACGGCGACCTTGGGGCCGGCCACGTGCGAGTGGAGATCAATGCCTCCCGGCATCACCACCAGGCCATCGAGATCCACAGCCACGTCCGCCTGAGACTGTGGCTCGACAATGCGATCACCACGGACCCACAGATCGCCGATCGCTCCATCGATCCCGTTGGCGGGGTCGTGGATCCGGCCGCGACGAAACACCACCGTGTGGCTCATCGCCCCTCCTTAACGGCAAGACGGTGCAGGATCGAGGTGAGCACCGTCTGGGCCGCTGGCCGTGCCGACGGCCTCACCTCCCGCAACTCGACGAGCGTGCCATCGCCACGGAGGACCGTGCCCTGCGTGGCAAGCGAGGTGGGCTTGGTGGCAATCCAGATCACCGCGCCGCCGCTCGACCGCATCGCTCCTCCTACCGCCACCACACACCCCTCATAGCCCTCCAGCGCAGCCGCGACAGGAGGCGTCGGCTCCCCCACCACCACCACGCCATCGACCTCGCCTCGGGAGATCAGCCGACAAGCGTCTGCCTCAGCATCCGCCGTAGGCCCGCCATTGCGATCCGCCACCGCCACGGCTCCGCTGGCGCCAAACCGCCAGGTACACACCGCCGCGGCAGCGGCTCCCCCAGCGCCTTGGGCCTGGGCAGCCAAGGGAATCTCAAACGCCGGCTTGTGGTGCGCGAGCCCGTTCACGAGCTGCGACACAGCTGCCGCGGCCACCCCGGTGCGGTCATCGGGCGATGGCTCGGTCACCACACCGATGCACTGAGCCGCCTCGCAGGCATCGATGAGCGGAGTCAGAGTGGCCTCGAGGAGCGTGACACCTCGAGGAGCGCTCACGGAAGCGAACGCGGCCTTTCCTGAGAGCCGCTCACGGAGCATCCGCCTCCACGTGGCCGCGACCTCCGCCAGCTGCGTTCGCGGCACGTCGACCAGCGTCCAACCGGGCGTCGCGGAAGGGGGCAGGGCGTCGCCGATCACAAACACGCGGCGTGGTCCGGCCAAGGTCGGTGGAGCTACAAACCGCTCCACGAATCGCGGATGGCTTTGCTCAAGGTCGCCACACCACAGCACCACGCAGTCGGCTCGGTCGCGGAGCTCCTCAAAGTCGGCCGTGACTCGACCGTAGCGCGACTGGATCGGCCCAATCGAGTGCCTCGTATCAGCGGCGCCAAAATCAACCGCACCCTTCACGCCTTCGGCAAGATCGGCCGCAGCCAGGACCGTCTCGAGCGTGGCATCGTTGCAGCCGGTGACCAGCACACGCCGGCAGGCGGCAAGGCGCCCCGCCGCAGCCTCCGCAGCCTCATCGGCGCCGCAGGCTCTCCCCTCGACCACCGCCATCTCACGGTCAGACGCAGACCACGCCTCAGAAAGCCAGGCCACCCCCCGCGAACAGGCCTGCCCAAAGGAGACCGACGTGCTGTCAACACCTTCCGTGGCAGCACACACAACCACATCAACACAGACGAGCGGGCAGCCCGTACAGGCCACCCGCTCGCCGGAACTCGTTTCCAAGCCGCTCACGACTTCGGCACGATCCAGATGTTGCGGTACCGAACAGGATTGCCATGGTCCTGCAGGAAAAGCGGACCTGCGTCCCCTTCACCATTGGTGCCACCAGGCGTGCCTTCCGGAATCTCAAGGTTGTCGTGAATCACCACACCGTTGTGCCGGACAGTCATCCGCGCCTTCGCCACCTTCTTGCCATCTTCAAAACGCGGCGCGGTGAAGTCGATGTCGTAGGTCTGCCACGCCAGTGGCGGCAGGCACATATTCACCGCAGGGGCGGCTGCCTTGTAGATCCCGCCACACTCGTTGTCGAGGCCCTCAAGACCAAAGCTATCGAGCATCTGCACCTCGTAGGCACCCTGGATGTAGGCACCACTGTTGCCGCGAGCCTGGCCACGATCCTGCGGCTGATAAGGCAGGCGAAACTCAATGTGCAGCGTGGCATCGCCAAAGGTCGCCTTCGACCGCACGCCCTGCATCAGCAGGCCGTCGTCGGTCATCCGTCCTCCTTCGACGCCGTCGAGACCACTGCCGTCAAACACCACCACAGCCCCTTCCGGAGCCTTCCTGCCAAGGGTTGGGCTCTTGCGATCCACCTTGGGAAAACGAGCGATCTCATTCCCACCGTCGAGCACGAGGAGCACACCGTCGCGAATCTCGCCGCGATGGGCAGCGCCTTGGGCGTCAACACCTTCAATCTTGACGACGGCGCCCTCTCGGACCCCTTGGCCGTGAAACTTCTGCGACATGTCGGCCCCTGCACCAGGCAACCCGCCAGGGTAGCCGACGACCTTAAAGCGGCCTTCTCCCTCAGCGACCACCTGCACACCAAATGGCATTCGCTGACCATCGACCTCAACCTCACCGGCATACTCACCCTGGAGTGGGAAGTCGGCATCTGTCGCAGCCGGATTGTCATAGACAGGCTTTCCCTGCGCTTCTGCGGCTTGGCAAGGCATCGCCACAAGACTGCCGCATGCGATCGCGGCCAGCAGCGACCATCCCCGCAGACGTTTGGCAGAAGTCGGCACCGCAGAAGGGCCCGATGGGTGCATCACACGCATGAAAGTCGCCATGTCATCTCCTTGCCTGGTTGCCAAAAAAATCTTCCGTCAGCACACGTTGTTCTGAATCGCTCCACCTCGCGGCTCAGTCGAGCAGATCTGGCTTCGCGAAGATCAGTCGCCCACCCGAACGCTGAAGCGTGCTCGTCACCGTCACGTGGATCGTGCGCCCCACCTTGTCGCGAGCACCTTCGACCACCACCATCGTGCCGTCTTCAAGGTAGCCCACGCCCTGCCCGGGCTCCTCCCCTGCCTTGACCACCCGCAGTTCAAAGGCCTCGCCGGGAACGAAGACCGGCTTTAGGGAAACGGCCACGTCGTTGATGTTGACGCTCTGCACGCTCCGCACGGCGGCCATCTTCACCAGGGCCGGGTCATTGGTGATCACGCGACCATCGAGCCGTCGGGCCATCGCCACAATCCGCGAATCTTCAGTGGCATCGTCGGCCGCGGGCTCGCTCACCGAAAGCACCTCGATATCGATTCCGGTGCAGGACCGCATCCGCTCCAAGACGTCGAGTCCTCGGCGGGCCCTCAATCGGCGAGCGCGGTCATGCGCATCCGCCGCCACCCGCAGTTCATCCACCACGAAACCAGGCACCACAAAGCGGCTCTCAAAAATGCCCGAGGCGGCTAGGTCAGCGATGCGACCGTCGATAATCACCGACGTGTCGAGCACATTCGGCCGGAGTCCCTTTACGTCACGCGCGAACTCGACGTAGGGAATGAGAAAGCGAAACTCATCCTGCGTCTGCAGCAGGAGGCTCGTGCAGATGTAGCACATCACCGCACCGATCACCGGCGGCATCCAAACATTGATCGGCGCGGTGGGACTCGTGGGCAGCATCGGCCCCATCGCGAGCAGCATGGCGTAAGTCAGGACGACACCCACAATTACGCCAAAATAGACCGCGGTGATCACCGTGAGGTTCTTCCGGCGAATAAAGGCATCACCGGCAATCACCGCCAGCGGGACCGCCAACCCTCCGCCAAATACAGACCACGGCACCCATGGGGCAGAGCCCTTCACAAAGTCGGTGTTGATGATGAGGGCCGCAATGCCCACGGACACCATCACAAAGACAGCCCGGAGAATGATGAGGGCCAAAGGGGTGCGGTTCATGGGATCATCGTCTAGGAAAGTGCGTTTTTGAGTGCGGCGTGAGTGTAGCACCCCCGAGTGCCCCTCGCGAGCCACCGCAGAGGCCTGCCTTTCACCTGTCGCAGCCGCGCAGCAAGCGACGCAGACGACGGCTCACACGGCCCTAGACGCACCGCTTGGCGTGCTCTCGCTCCAGGAAGCGATCCGTCATGCCTGCGATGTAGTCGGCCACGGTCCTCCGGGTGCCATGATGCCGCGCCCGATCGACAAACCGAGCAGGCATCGCAGCGGGATGGGCCACAAGCCACTCGAAGAGTTGTGAGAGCCTCGCCTGGGCTGGCTCGCGGACGGCCATCACCGACGGGCTGCGGTACACCCGCTCGAAGAGAAAGCGTTCCAGCTGCCGCTTGCCCTCAGCGGTTTTCGGACTGTGGGTCACCAGGGTGCCGGCGGCAAGCACCTCTGCCGTGGAGGCGATGGCCTGTTCTTCGAGGTGACGCTGTGTGCGATCGATGAGTTCGACCACCTGCACATTCACCAAGTCGTGCAAGACCGCCCTTCGCAGTTCTCCTCCCACAAGCTCACCAAAACGGTCGCGGACCCGCTCCGCCGCAGCCTTCACCAGGGGAAGCTCCAGCAGTTCGTCCAGCGCCACGAGCCCAAGCTCAATCGCGTCGTCAGCGTCGTGCGTGTCGTAGGCGATGGAGTCGGCAGCATCCACCACCTGCGACTCAAGCAGCCGTCCGTTTTCAGCGCTCTTGTCACAGCGACCCATCTGAGCGTCCAGCACTTCGAGTGAAAGATTCAACCCCGGAAATTCGGGGTATCGATTCTCCAAGAGTTCCATGATCCGCAGCGCCTGGGCGTTGTGGCTGAAGCCCCCTTCATCGGCGAGGAGGTCATGGAGCGTGTCTTCGCCAGCGTGCCCGAGCGGGGGATGGCCGATGTCATGCCCCATCGCCAGTGCTTCGACCAGGTCTTCGTTGAGCGAAAGCGCCCTGGCCATCGTGCGGGCAATGCTCGTCACCTCCAGCGTGTGGGTCAGCCGGCTGCGGTGATAGTCGCCGTGGTAGTCGGTGAAGACCTGCGTCTTATGGGCCAGACGACGAAACGCGGCCGCGTGTACGATCCGATCACGATCGCGTTGGTAGGGGCTGCGGTGCACATGCAGTGGCTCGGCATGCACACGACCACGGGAGTCGGCGGCATGCATCGCCCACGGGGCGAGCAGTTTTTCTTCGCGTTCTCGCCAGTCAAGCATCACGCACCCCTTCGTGTGTCGCTGCCTCCGTCAACTGTTCCCACAGGCTCTCCAGTGCCTGCGGGATCACCTGGGTGCCAGCAACCGCCGGCATGAAGTTCACATCGCCATCCCAGCGAGGCAGGAGGTGCCAATGGAGATGCCCCGGCACCCCAGCTCCGGCGACCTTGCCGAGGTTGAGGCCGATATTGAAGCCCTGACACTGAAGTGTGCGGCGGGCCACACGACACCACTTCGCCAAACAACGCTGAAGATCGAGCAGCTGCTCCTCCTCTAAATCTTCGAGGGTCGCACGATGATCGAGTGGAGCCACCAGCAGGTGCCCACTGGCGTAAGGAAAGCGGTTGACCACCACCACACTCGCGGTGGTCCGCTCAAGCACACCCAGCGGCTGCTCGCTGCCGACCGCCGCCACCGCGCGGCAGAGGAAGCAGCCAGGATCAGCCCCTGCTCGCCAGTGCGTGGGCTCGATCGTCGGCTCCTTGGCATCCTGCCCCTGCACATACGAAAGCCGCCAAGGTGCCCAGAGCGTGTGGTGTGTCATCCGCCTGCATCACTCCTGGCCATGGAAAAACGCCTGCCGCCGTCGTCGGAAATCCTGATCTGCAAAAGGCGTTCCCGTCCAGTCGGGAACAAATCGCAATTCGCAGTTGACGGTCGACCATCCCAGCGTTACTTTGCATCACAAAGTGAGTTCGCCAGACGCGGTCTCTTGCAAACACCTTTCCTTGACCGAGGCTCCTCTGCAACCGGGATGATTGTGACATGGAACTCCATGAAGCTCTTGGTCAGATCTCTGTCATCCGCAGACAAATGGCACGTGGGGAAGTTTTCCGCGGCTATCGCGCGTTGTCCGTTGCCGCTTCTGGCGTGACAGCGCTTGTTGCGGCGGCTCTGCAACCCTTCTTCATTACTGACCCAACGAACCAACTTGGGATCTATCTTGCTTGGTGGATCGTCATTGCAGCGATTGGAGCAACACTTGCGGGCGTGGAGATGATTTGGCGCTCGCTGCAGTCTCCCTCCGCGTTCCATCGTCAGATGACACTCCTGGCCACCGAACAGTTCCTGCCGTGTCTCCTCGTTGGTGGCCTGCTCACTGCCTGCCTTGCTCGTTCAGCTCCAGAGACTGCTTGGATGCTGCCGGGACTTTGGTCGTTGATTTTCAGCCTGGGGGTCTTTGCTTCCTTCCGCGTACTCCCCCGGGAGATCTTTTTTGTCGGGGTCTACTATGCTGCCTGCGGCGGCATCCACCTGTTCGCCGGAGACGGCCCGCACGCGCTCGCACCTTGGAGAATGGCGCTCAGTTTTGGTGGGGGACAGTTGCTTGCGGCGATAATTCTCTATTGGAAGTTGGAGCGGAAGAATGTCATCCAACCGTAACGACTCAGCATCGAGTGAGAGCCTCGGACGATTTGCCTACGACGGGCTTGATCGAGTGATCCACGAAAAAGCACGTCTTGGCATCATCGCCTCGCTTGCAACACACGTTCCAGGCCTGCTCTTCAATGAACTCAAAGACCTTTGCTCTCTGACCGACGGCAACCTGAGTCGCCATCTTTCGGTATTGATCGAGGCGCGGATCGTGCATGTTTGGAAAGAACAACGCGACGGACGACAGCAGACGATGCATTGCCTCACCACCGAAGGCCGTCGTCGCTTCCTCGAGTACGTAAGCATCCTGGAAAATGTGGTCATGGATGCACAGAACGACGCCCGCGATGTCCAGCCTCGGCAAGGAATACAGCGCTGGTCACCGGCGTAAGAAGCGAAGAGATCAACAAGGGCAACTTTCGTTTTTTTACCCCTTCACTTTGCAACGCAAAGCCATGCCCCTGACGCCCGGCCATCCCGGAGTCAAGCCATGGTCATCGTCCATTCATCTCATCAACACCAACAACGGGTTTCCTCATGCGTATTCTTCGCGCCGTCGAAATGGGAATGTGCTTCGGTGTTCGCGACGCCCTGCAACTCGCTGCCAGCGTGAAGATACCGAACGAAGTGACGATTCACGGAGAACTCGTCCACAATCCCGAAGTCAATCAACAATTGACAGCACGCGGCTTTCGGCAGCAACCCGAAGATCGACGACACCAACTGCCCGAAACACCTGTGGTGATGATCACCGCGCATGGGATCTCGAACGCAAGAACCCAAGAACTCCAGCAAGCCGGCAAGCAACTCCTCGACACCACCTGCCCGCTGGTCCGCCGAGCCCATGAAGCAGCAGCGGACCTGCAGCGAGAAGCACGTCACATCCTATTGATTGGGAAAAGAGGCCACGTCGAAGTCTCAGGAATCGTTGAAGATCTCGCGTCGTGTACCGTGATTGAAAATCTCAACGACGTCGCCACATTCGCCGCCCCACGGCTAGGCGTCCTCTGCCAAACCACCACTCCGCCCGACCAAGCGGAGATCATCCTGGCGGAGATTCATCGCCAGAATCCGGGCTCCGACATCCGCTTTATCGACACCGTCTGCCATCCAACAAAGCTTCGGCAGGAGGCCGTGCGACGACTCCTGCCACGCGTCTCCGCGATGGTCGTGGTAGGCGGTGTGAATTCAAACAACACACAGCAACTCGTGCAGCTTTGCAACGCCGCAAACGTGCCGGCCTGGCAGGTGACGTCTGCCGAAGAACTTCAGCCTGCCTGGTTCGAGAACATCACGACAGTCGGACTGACCGCGGGAACCTCAACGCCAGACACCACGATTCAAGCGGTATATGACGCCCTCATGAATCTCTGACTCACGGCCTACGGCGAAAACGACATGCACACTGAGAATTGCTTGGACAACGACTACAAAACAACTTGGCGACGATTCTTGACCGCTGTTTGATGGTCACCAACTGAACTCAATCGATGAACCCGAGCCTGCTCCTCACTGCTTGGATCGCATTTCCACTCCTGTTTTGGGTGGTGACGTTCTCGTCCGGCCGTCGATTCGGGCCTGTCGGGGTCGGGCTTCTCTGCTGCACGGCCATGATTGCAGGCGTGGTCCTTCTCGCCAATCACGTCTGGGCAATCGATGCCCACCTCCTGGCGGAAATCGACAAGTACGAACTCGGCTCGCCCGAAAGAGATCACGCTTCCCGCGCATGGTCGAGCGACGTGAATCGTTCGATGACACTGCTCCTGAGTCCTCTCCTGACGGCGATCTGGTATTCCGCCGTCTTTCTGATGCTCTTTGGAATCCGGCGAGTTGTCCGCAAGGTGATCCGCATCGAGACCGATGTGAAAGCAAGTCCGCGAGAGGAATCGCCACAAAACAACAGCGGGCCCGCGGACGAAGGCTCTCGCACGTAACTGCCCCTGAAAACGCATCCGTGATGCGCACTACACTTAACCTGAAACTGCTCTCAACAACGTGCACGGATGTTCTCGGAGATCACTATGAAAGTCTTTTCGAAGTTGCTTCTGATGTCGGTCATGGTCGCTTTCGCGATGACTGGCCATGTGTCCGCAGCAGATCCTGCCGACGACCCCAAGAACGTGGCGTTCTTCGAGAAGCTCTATAAGAAAAAGATCGACGGGGTGAAGCCACTCGACGAATACGACGACCCCGACAGTTTCTATGCCGCGATTGCGGCTCAGGTGGGCATCCCCGAGCTCGCTTACGAAGCGGTCCGCGAGCGATTTGGCTGGAAGAAGGAGGATGATTTCTTCATGGGGGCCATGGTGAAAGGCGGCTGGGATGCTCCCTACTGGGGCGTGATGGTGTCCCGCGTTCCCAAGGCGATTCAGCAGGCAAAGTCCGTCGAAGAGCGGAAGGCACTCATGAAGAAGATGGAACTGAAGTTTGTCGTCATCGACTACGACGGCAAAGTTTCATTTCCTGAGGAAGACGAGAAGCAGGCAGAGGACGCCACGCGAGAGCCGGCTCCGACGCAAGACAAACGCCAGTGATCACACAAGCTCATCACGCTCGCTGATCAGCCAGAGCTTTTGATCGCCGCACCACGTCAACTGCCAGGCGGCTTGAACCCGGCGGCGGAGGCATTGATCTGGTCCAGGTCGAGGTAGCGCGCATCGTGGATGTCGACTCGATTGAGACCGCGCCAGTAATGGATCTTTCCGGCCGAGGCGGTGGAGATCGGCGCTCCGACGCGTTCCTGCCGATACAGCTGTGCGTCGCTGCGACCATCTCCCTCAAACACGATCAGGTCCTTGGCTTCGCTCCAACTCAAGCGTGAGCTGCGACCAGTGAAGGTGTCACCTTCCACGCGAATGTTGCCGGTGGCGTTCAACTCCATGCTCCCTCGACGCTGCCCCGGGAGAGGTGGCGTTTGACCGACGCCAAGCACGTCGCTGGAGATCCGCACCGTCCGCGGCGGCAAGCCATCCGCCGCATGCACGTCGAGAGTGTCCTCCCACGAGGCCACCGGACCAAAGATCGCCTCGACACGCTGCTGAAACTCCAGCACCCGTCGCCCGAGATTGCCGGCAATGCCCCGCTGAAAATCCACCGAGAGGTACGTCAGCTCGTCTGGGCGCGGCGAGGTTGGCGGGGGCGCGGAGCCTGCCACGCCTGCGGGAGCATCAAAGCCTGGAGCCTGTCCGAGCCGCACGTTCTCCAGCCGGCCAGGGCCGTTGCCCATCACGTTGCCCGTCGCACGATCGATGACGAGGTCGCGCACATACAGCCGCTCCACCGACCGCGATCCCCCTTCAAGCTGCGAGACGTTGCGAATCTTCACGCCACTGCCACATGCGATACGGGCCACGTCGGCTTGGCCATGACTCCCGCTAGCCGACATCGCTGAAAAGTCGAATGGCCGGTCGAGCACCACGTCGAGCGACCCGGCTTCCAGATGTCCTTCGCCGCTGGAGGTCACCACATGATCGATGAATCGGGCCGTGAGCCCATCGAAGTCCATGCGTCCCTGCCAGGTCACATCGAGCGACTGCGGCGAGCCGCTGGCTGGCGCGGCCGCCGCCATCGCCGGCCCGCTGGTCAACGACTCCAGGCCCAGTCCGCGTCCGGCGACAGGCAGCCGCATCCGCCCTGCTCCATCCACTGTCATGCGGTTCCGCCCACGATCGACCTCCACCAGCGGACCTTCCAGATCAACGCCCCGACCGGTGATTTTGGCGGGTCGCCCGGCCACGGTGGCGCGAGCGTCAAACCCCGTCGGCCTGACTACCTGCAGCTGATCCCCTTCGATCACCAGTTGCGGTTCGGTGTCGCCTGGCTTTGGCTCCTCCACCAGTCGAACCGAGTCTTCGAGTGAGATCTCCGCGACCACCGGCCCCTCCGGCTTCATGTCTACCAACCCTCGCATCAGCGCTCCGGTGGCCACGATGCGACCGCGGTCCTGAGCGTCTGCGGGCGGAGCCACGACCGGGGCGGGAGGAGACGTGGGCACCGCAGGCTGGAAGGGGGCGGGAGGAGGTGTCACCGCTGCCGTCGCCGGCGGAACGACGGGAGGCACAGTCACTGCCACTGGCTTGGGGTGGCGAAACCAAATCTCAAGGCGATCGCTGCGTGCGGCGAGTTGCGGCGCATCGGTTTCCACGATCCCGCGGGCGAGCATCCGCGAAGGCTTCACGCCCGCCAGACTCACCCCTCCTGGCATCGACGTCGGGGGCGGTGCTGCCGCCGACGCAGCCGCGTCGACTTCCAGCCACACATGAATCTCCGATGCAGCAAGCCGCCCTTGGTTGTCGAAACTGGCTTGAGCATCACCCGCCACGGAGGCCACATGCCCCTCACCGTCGGGCCGCACACGCAGCCACTTCTTCCAGGCAACCCGCACGGCCCCATGGGCCGCGGTCGGCTGCGACTCCAGCCATCCTGGTCCGACCGCCATCAGCGCCCCCGGAGATCCAGGCGGTCCTGGCACATAATCGACAGAACGGGCTTCGAGTTCCGCGTCGGGGCTCAACAGCATCACTGGTTGCTCCCCATCCAGGAGAATCCGACGCGTTGCCATTTCGTAGCCCAGCCGCTCGGCTCGCACCTCAAGCCCGCCACTGGTGCTGCGTGCGACCACCGGACTGCCGCGGGCCTCGAGTTCCACTGGCTGAAGGCCTCCCGTGTCGAGTCCGTCCGACTCCGGCGTGGCCGCACCATCGGCCAGCAGGATCGAGAGCCGATCACACGCAAGTTGCTCCACACCACCGTCCGGCAACGTCCGCGACACATCGACCGAGTCGGAGAGCGTGATCAGTCGACTCACCACGGCAAACTCAAGGCTGCCACGACTGTGGATCGTAACCGGCGACGCCTCATCCGCAGCCACGCCTGGATCGCTTCCAGGCAGAAAACCTCCCGCAAGGCCTTCCAGGCGAATCTGCACATCGCGTTCGAGCCGCATCGTTTCCACGCCATCGATCGCAGGTCCTCGCCCGCTTCCCTCGCCCGGCTTTGAGAGGAGTCGGGCCACAAAGCCTTGCCCGCTGCCACGACTGCGGCCATAGCGGAACTGCACGGCCTCGATCGTCTGCAGCCGGTTGTCGGCAAGCTCAAGGTCGCGCGTTTTGATTTCGATCTCGTCGTCCCCTTCGGGCGTGGTGGGAGTGCCTCGCACAATCACCTCACCTCGCAGGTTGCCGCCCACTGGCATCGCGAACCGGCCCTGCCGCAGATCAATCGGTTCATCAAACTCAAGCACCGCACCCTGCGGGGCTCTGACCGTGATCGTTCGACCGACCGGCTCATCGCCCACCGGCGGCTCCGGCAGGAGCACAAGGGTGCAGGGCACAAGATTCATCCGCCCATCCGGCAAGGCATGGTATTCCTTGCACAACACCCGCATGCGACTGCTGTCGATGACGATCGGATCGTCTCGCTCCCAGGATCCCTCGGGAAAGATTTCGCCGAGGCTTGCCATCCGGGTCGCGGCGCGCGCCTTGATGGCCGCTGCCTCTTCGGCGGTGGGCTCAAGCACGTTTTGCGCACTGCGAGACTGCTCGATCAGCGGGACGGCAGTCAGGCGGTAGAAGCCGGTCGCCGCCAGAGCCATGAGGAACACGCGGAGCGTACGTCCGAGCCTGTGTTCCATGGTGACGATTCCAAACTGCCTGATGGCTGCGATGAACCTAACGTGTGTGAATCCGCGAGCGTGTGCGCTACGAAGCCGGCCCAGGCTGGTACCGACGCACCGACGCCTCCCAAACCCCGCGAGCCCGTAGCAGCCTTTCGACGACTTCGCGGACCGCACCTCGCCCTCCACCAGCATTCGTCACGAGATCAGCGGCCTGCCGAAGTTCGGGGCAGGCATCGGCCACCGCCACGCCAATCCCGCAGGCCATGACGCACGCCAGGTCAGGCAAGTCATCCCCCACGAATGCCGCTTCGCTCCAGGCAAGGCGGTGCTCCTCAAGAATCGCTTGCACCGCAGCCTTCTTGTCGGTCACGCCCTGCCGAACGATCCCAATATCGAGTTCGCCCGCTCGCACCTCCACCACATGGCTGGAGCGCCCGGTGACGATGCCCGTGAGTCCGCCGCTCTTCGCCCAGAGTTTGATGCCGAGGCCATCGCGAATGTGAAAGGCCTTCTTCTCGATCCCGTTGTTGTCCCACATCACCATCCCATCGGTGAGGACCCCATCCACGTCGAGCAGCAGGATGCGAATCCCTCGCAGGCGGTCTTCGAGGTCTATCTCCGACGGACTTTCAGGCATGGAAGGCGATGGTGCACTCATCGTGAACGTTTTCTCTTTTGCAGCGGGCTGCTGGCCTGCACCCGTTACGCAGCCCTGCGTGCCTCACGAGCCAACACACTCTCTGGCAGCATCTCTGGAGGTACGAGCCCCACGAGATCCACGATGTCGAGCAGCCCCACCGGCCGGCCCGCGTGATCAACCACGGGGAGCTCACTCACGCGATGCCGCTCCAGCACGCCCACCGCTTCCGAGAGCCTCAACCCCGATCGCACCGTCCGCGGCTGGCCGGTCATCACGGCTTCGATTGGGGCATCGATGGCGGCATCGTTGCGTCGCTCAAACAGCCTGGCCAGGTCGCTGTCGGTGAAGATGCCTGCCAACGTGCCTGCCTGATCGATGATCATCACCGCCCCGGTGCGGCGAGCCGGCAGGGTGCGGCCAAACACTTCCCGCACCGTCTCGTGAGGCTTGGCCACACGACAGGCTTCCAATGGCTGCATGACCTCATCGACGGTGGCAAGTTTGCGGCCGAGGCTCCCCCCCGGATGCCGCTGCGCGAAGTCGTCGTGCGAAAACTCGCGAAGCGAACTGACCGTCAGCGCCAGCGCATCCCCGAGTCCAAGCATCACTGCCGTACTCGTGCTCGGCGCGAGGCCAAGCGAACAGGCTTCACGGAGTGTCCCCGTCGATACCACGATGCTCGCCGCACGCCCCAGGCTACTGCTCGGGTTGCCCGTGATCGCCACGATTGGCACCCGGAGTGCGGTCACGTGTGGCAGGAGACGGGTGATCTCCTCGCTCTCTCCAGACTGCGACAGGGCAAGCAAAAGGTCATCGCCACGGAGCACGCCAAGATCGCCATGCATCGCCTCAGCAGGGTGGAGGAAGTGCGCGGGTGACCCGAGGGAGGCCAGTGTGGCGGTGATCTTGCGGGCCACCAAGCCTGCCTTGCCGATACCAGTAACCACCACACAGCCTGTGCACTCGTGAATCATCCGCACGGCTTTGCAGAATGAAAGTCCGAGCATTTCCGACGCGGCAAGCACCGCTCGCCCCTCGGCCTCGAGCACGGCACGACCATGCGCCAGCACGTCGCGGTCACTCTGTCCACCGGACAGGGCGCCCGCTTTCTGCTCGAGTCCGGGCATCCTCATCGACTCGTTCATGCATGTGACCTACTGGCAACGAAGGCGCAGCACCTCCCGAGATGCTCACGCGAACGCGGGACAATAGGGGGCCCAGAGAAGCCGTGCAACGCGAGTTTCCGGGCACTTCACGGCCGTTTACGTCGGCAGCGACGCCTCGATCCGCTTCCGCAGACTGACGTAGTCGGTCTTTCCGGTGCCCAGCACGGGAATCGCGTCAATCTGCCGAACTTCGTCGAGACGCATCACGCCTCGCAGCCCGTCGGCCAGGAGCATTTCGGACGCCTCTCGCAACGACAGTTCGAAGGTCGTGAAGAGCACCACCTGCCGGCCGCCTGGGGTTTCCACCCCCTCAACCGCCACGCGAGGGCCCCGTTCGTCGGCTGGATACCGTCTCTGAAAGGGTGCCTCGAGCGCCGGCAGCGAGATCATCTCTCCGGCCGCCTTGAGGAACCGCTTCAGCCTGCCGCGGAAATGCAGGTAGCCGTCTTCGTCAGCCGTCACGAGGTCGCCGGTGCGGTACCACGAGCGCCCTTCCAACTCGACAAATGGGCTCGGCCCGTCGTAGCGGTGGTATCCCGCAAAGATCGACGGCCCCCGCACGAGCAGCATGCCCGCAGCTCCTGCGGCAACTGGCTCACCTGTTTCATGATGCACGATCCGCGTCTCGACATGCCGCACCGGAAGACCAATCGTGCCTTGCTTGATCTTGTCGAGCCGGTTGGCCGCCACCACTGGCGAGCACTCGGTGATGCCGTAGCCTTCAAGAATCTTGGCGGCGGGGGCCTTCTGCCCACAGCTGACATAGACCGACTCCGGGCAGGCCTCGGCACCGGTGATGATCTTTCGCAGGCTGACCAGTTCTTCCCCATCCGACGACGCGATGATGTAGCTCAGGAACGTCGGCGTCGTGAACAGCATCGTCGGCTGGTAGTCACGGATGACCTGCACCAACCCGCGGGCATCAGTCGGGTCGGCATACCGCACACAACGGATGCCGGTCAGCACAGGCAACAGCACATTGCCCGTCAGCCCAAACGAGTGAAATGGAGGAAGAAACCCAAGCAGCGTGTCGTGGCTCGTTGGCTTGAGTACGTCGATCCCGTCGAGAATGTTGGTCAGCAGATTGCGGTGCGTGAGCGGGACGGTCTTGGGAGCGCTCTCAGAACCCGAGGTGAAGAGAAAGACCGCCGGGTCATCCTGCTGTTGCTGAGGAAGTTTTTGCAGCAGCCGCGACGGCGCCACCCGTGCGACCAGCATGGTGGCGACGGCTTCAGCCTTGTTGATCGTGCCTCGAAGATCTTCCAGGAAGAGGTACTCGCCTCCTGCCACCTCAATGCCAAGACGATCGACGAGCCGCTTCGACGTGAGGATCTGACGGGTGTCGGTGGCCGCAATCGCATGCGCCAGGCTGGCTGGCCCTGTGGTCCAGTTGAGCATCACGGGAATCTTGCCCGCGAGATGCAGGGCGAAGAACACGATGTCCGCAGCCACACTCGCGGGCATCATCACGCCCACATGCGCATCCGGCAGCTTCGCAAACCGCCGTGCCATGAGCACAGCGCCCACGAGCATCCGCCGATACGTCACCACGCCCGACATCCCGTCGGCAGCGGCCACCTGATTCGGACGCTCCAACACGCGCCGAGCAAACGCTTCGGCCACCGTGTCGGCGAGCAGCCAGCCATTGGCCCCCGCATGCAAGCCCGCCGGCTGCGGGTACTTGGACGACGCAAACCAGTTCGACGGCACGTCGAGAGGCGGCAGCGACCCGTCGCCGTCGGAAAGCTTGCCATCGGCCAGCGCCCAGAGTTCCCCGAGGGTGCTCACCACGGCACTGCTGTGGAAGCCAAACTGCTGCTCAATCCGCAGCGCCAGCTCCATGCGGTCAAGGCTGTCGAGACCGAGCGCCTCGAGCGTGGTGTCGGCAGCGTTCTCTGCTGGCTCAAGATCCCGCTTGAGAAACGACGCGGCGAGTTCATTCACCTGTGCGACCGTCTTCGGATTGAGGCTGGCCGCATCGATTTGGGCGGTGACCGCTGGCCGGTAGTGCCCCTCGGTTGGCCCAAAAAGTGGGTTGTAGCGGACGAAGAGCGGCTCCTGCTCTCCATCAGCGTCGTACCAGTTCTCTAGGAAGCGATTAAACGCCTCGCGCGACTCCAGCGGCAGCCGCGATCGCGGCATGACCTCCACATGCAGGTGGACATGCCGCTTGGGCAGAAAAAAGAACAGCCCCGCGACCACCCACGCCGCCGCTCGCAGCACCGCGGGCACAAGGTCCGGCGGCTTCCCTTCCGCGGCACAGCTAAACAAGCTGCCCCACAGCCCGCGTGTGCGGACCAGCACCACCCGGAGCTCTGGGCAGCGGCTGACCAGTTCGTGGACGAACCGAGCTGAGCCGACCACCTCGCGATTGCCTCGCTGGAGTCGGCCTGAGGGGTAGATCAGAAAACTGCCCCCCGCATGCACCTCTGCCACCACCGCGTCGATCAGCTGCGTGGTACGCGAGGCCGCGTCGCGGCTCGCCGAGGAGAGGTCGGGCACTTCGAAGGCCCGCACCAACTTCATCAGCGGCAGCAGTGGAGGCACCCGGTAGGTGCCCGAAAACACCAGCGGCCGCAACGGCTGCCGGAGCCCTTTTTGGAAGAGCCCCGACGCCGTGTGCGACAGCACGGTGGGTGGGTCGATGTATGCCGGATGGTTGGGCAGCAGGAGCACGGGCCCGGAGAGCCGCTCCAGCTGCTCGCAACCATCAGTCGTCACCCGATACCGCAGCCGAAGCAGCAGCCGAACGATGACCCAGAAGATTCGACGGATTCCATTCACATCGACGCCGTCTATCGGTAAACGTTATGCGGCCGAATCGGCCACTCAGGCAGACTTGTAACGGGCTGCCATCTCTTCGAGCGAAACAAGCGGTACCTTGCGGGCATTACCGGCCTGGCCGAACTGCACCATCCGCTCCGCACACACCTTCTGCATCGCCTCACGAGCGGGCTTCAGGTAGTCACGCGGATCAAACTTCTCGGGGTGCTGGCTGAGTACCTTGCGGATCGCTCCGGTGATCGCCATCCGGTTGTCGGTGTCGACGTTGATCTTGCGAACACCGTGCTTAATGCCGCGCTGGATCTCTTCCACTGGCACACCCCAGGTCTGGGGCATCTTGCCGCCAAACTCGTTGATGATGTCCTGCAGTTCTTGGGGCACGCTCGATGAGCCGTGCATCACGAGATGGCAGTTGGGGAGCCGACGATGGATCTCTTCGATCCGGCTCATGGCAAGCACTTCGCCGTCGGGCTTGCGGGTGAACTTGTAGGCGCCGTGGCTTGTGCCGATGGCTACCGCCAAGGCATCCACGCCAGTGGCCTCCACGAACCGGGCCGCCTCATCGGGGTCGGTCAGGAGTTGGTCGTGCGAGAGAGTGCCCGAGGCACCGTGACCGTCTTCGGCTTCGCCCGTGCCGCTTTCGAGCGACCCCAGGCAGCCGAGTTCGCCTTCTACAGAAACGCCCTGAGCGTGAGCGCTCTCGACGACCTGCCGCGTAACCCGCACGTTGTAGTCGAAGTCAGCCGGCGTCGAGCCGTCTTCCTGCAGGGAGCCGTCCATCATCACGCTGGTGAAGCCGTTGTCGATCGCACTCTGGCAGGTGTCTGGCGAGTTGCCATGGTCCTGGTGCATGGCGATCGGAATCCATGGGTAGAGTTCGGCCGCGGCGAGCATCAGGTGCCGCAGATACGCATCCTGGCTGAACTTCCGCGCGCCCCGCGAGGCCTGCACGATCACAGGGCTCTCCGTCTCCTTGGCAGCCTCCATGATCGCCTGAATCTGCTCCATGTCGTTCACGTTGAACGCAGCGATGCCGTAGCCGTTCTCGGCAGCGTGATCGAGCAGGGTTCGCATCGGGACCAGGGGCATGGATCTCTTCTCCGGGGGAGGGGGTCAGTGGTGTACCGCGTTGAACGGTGTTTTCGAGCGGAAGCATACGCTTTTTGGATTCCCTGGGGAACCGCCCGGCGTCAGATGACCACGACGCGCGACCGCGAGAATCGTATGCTCTCATCCCTTGGCCCCACTGCATCCCCCGCAGGGCCCTTCAGGCAGGCAGCTGGCATGGATCTCAAGCCCACCACAGAGCCGATCAAGAGCTTTCTGTACGTGGTTGGCGGATGGTGCTGCGTGGGCCTGGCGGTCGTCGGCGCCGTGCTGCCGCTGCTGCCCACCACGCCGTTTCTGCTGCTCGCAAGCTATTGCTTCTACAAGGGCTCCCCACGTCTCCACGCGTGGCTCCACCGTTCCAAGCGTTTTGGGCCCACACTCGACGACTGGCACCACTACCGGGGGATTCGCAAATCCCTCAAGTACCGTGCAGTGGCGATGGTGGCGGCTGTGGTCACCGTCAGTTTCGTGCTCAGCAGCCTGCCCGACTGGCTGCGGATTGTGCTGGTGGTGCTGGTCGGCATCGGCCTCGTGGTGATCTGGCGGATCCCTACCCTCCCCGACGACGCCCCGCGGGCCCCCCGGATGACCGCTGGCTGACAGCCACGCTTCCTGGAAGCCCCCCGCGGCCTTGAAGTTCACGAGGCCGAGCCGACGCCGTAGCAGACCGCTCCGCCGGGACGTAGGCTGTGGGCCGCACTCGAGACGTCCGCTCCACCGGGATCCACACGCTGGGAGATTCTTGATGACCGCAGCTGCTCCTCGTTTCCGCTCATTCCGCGCTGAATCCTGGCCGTCGGCCATCACATCCGCGTTTGTCGTTCTCTGTCTGCTTGCGGCTGTTGGCTGCGGAGGTGGCGAAGGAGCCAAGCGCGAGTTCATCAGCGTGGGCACGGCCCCGATCGGCGGCGTCTTCTACACCGTGGGCAGTGCAGTCTGCGACGTGGTCAACGAAGCCCAAGGCGATCGTGGCTGGCGGGTCTCTGCCGAGAGCACCGGCGGCTCGATGGAAAACATTCGCTTGCTCTCGCAGGGCAAACTGCAGTTTGCGATGTCGAACTCATCGATCACCTACTTCGCGGTGCGTGGTGAAGAGGGTTGGGAAGAAAAGCATGCCACACAGAGTGTGATGACCCTCTTCCCCAACATCGCGCAGTTTGTCGTGCCGGCCGAATCCGAAATCAAGTCGATCGCTGATCTCAAGGGGAAGCGAGTGTATGTCGGGCCTGAGGGGGCTGGCTTCGAATACTTTGTCCGCCCCATCTTGGCGGCCCACGGCCTCTCGATGGATGACTTCGATGCCCGGTATGGCAGCCAGCAGACGGCCGTCGACCTGCTTGGCGATGGTTCCGTCGATGCCGCCATGATCGGTGGCGGTACGCCGAATCCTGCGTTGTCTCAGATTGCCCAAGCGGCTCCAGTCCGCCTGGTGCCGTTCGACGAGGCCGCTCGCACGAAGCTGATCGCCGACTATCCGTTCTTCGAAGACGCCACCATTCCGGGCGGCACCTACGACGGTATTGATGAAGACTTTGCGGGCCTCAACGTGGGCTCGGCACACCTCGTCACCGACGCTTCCGTGGACGAGGCGATGGTGTACGAGTTCACGAAGATGGTGTGGGAGAATCGGGAGAAGATCGCCGAGCGACATCGTGCAGCCCGTGCGATCAACGAGAAGAATGTCGTTCGCGACAACGGCACCACCTTCCATCCTGGGGCCGTTCGCTTCTACACCGAGGCTGGCCTCTGGCCAGCGGAGTAAAGCGTCATGGCACAGGGACACGCCCCGGAAAACGGAGGCTCTGCTCCGTCGACAGCCAACGCAACCGAACCGGTGAACCTCAGCCGAGCCCTGCGGCTGATGATCGCCACAGCACTGGCTGTGTATGTGTTGCTGGAGGTGAGCATCCCGATCCTCCCGCCGCTGGCCGAACTGGCCATCTTCGGTGGGTTCGGGCTCGTGCTCTGCTTTCTCGGCGGCGCTCCGGCAGAGCATCGGCTCGCGCGGGTCTTCGACGGCCTCCTCGCGGTGGCCTCTGCGGTGTGCTGTGGGTATCTCGTGGTGCAGTCTGAGTCGCTTGGTCAGCGTGCAGCGCTTTACACCACGCCCGACCTCGTGATTGGGGGGCTGGGGATGCTGCTCGTGTTGGAGGCGGCCCGCCGCTCTGTCGGCTGGTCGCTCCCAATTCTTGCCGTACTGTTTTTGCTCTACGCCCACGAAAGCGTGGCGAGGAACCTGCCCGACTGGCTCTTCCCGCATCGCGGCCAGGACCTGCAGGCCATCGTTGGGCAGAGTTGGCTGCGCAGCGAAGGCGTGTTTGGCACCGCGATGGGAGTGATGTTTCGCTACGTGTTCCTCTTCGTGCTGTTTGGGGCCGTGCTTGAAGCTGCGGGGGCGACCGGCTGGGTGATCAGCGTCGCACAGCGGATCTTTGGCAAACGGACAGGCGGCCCTGCCAAGGTCGCGGTGCTGGCGAGCGGTCTGATGGGTTCGCTGTCGGGGAGCGCCGTTGCCAACGCTGCTACCACCGGCACCTTCACGATTCCACTGATGCGGAGCAGCGGCTTCTCCGCGGTGGTCGCAGCTGGCATCGAAGCGGCTGCCTCTTCTGGTGGCGCCCTTGTGCCGCCGGTGATGGGGGCGGGGGCGTACATGATGCTTGAGATCATCAACCGCGACCCACCGGTGCGGTTTCTGGAGATCGTGCAGGCCGCCCTGATTCCGGCGATCCTCTACTACCTTTCGATCTTTCTGTTGGTGCACTTCTACGCTCGTCGCATCGACGTCGATCGCTCCGGCCCCCAGCCATCGGGAGTGGATGGCGACGTGGCTCCCGCCCCAGCACAGGCCATCAGCCTCGAAGACACGCCCGTGTTCAGCCTTGAGGGGCTGACGTTTGTGGGAGCGCTCGGCGGGTTAATGGCGCTCCTGTTTGCGGGGTTTTCTCCGTTCCGAGCCGTGAGCGTCGCCACGTGTTTCGCGATGGCGATGATCCTGCTCAATCCTCGCACTGGCGGCACGTGGCTCTCACGGGCAGCCGCAGCCGGTTGGTGGATCGGCCTCGCGGCGCTGTCACGCATGGTGTTCCCCGATCACATCGGCTGGGGGGAAGCCCCGATGGCAGGCCTCGCCGGTCTGCTCGTCACGCTGGTCGCCGTGAGCCTTTTTTTTCCCCTCTGGAACGGTCGGATGATCGCCCTGGTGAAGACCACCGCGATCGGCGGCACACCCCTGGTCGCCGCAGCGGCGTGCGTGGGCATCATCGTCGGGTTGGTCTCTCGCACCGGCATCGGCACAGGTGTTCCGGCTGCCATCATTCCGCTTGCCGGCAACAGCTTGTTCTTGGCGTTGCTAGCGATCATGGGCTGCTCGCTCGTGCTTGGGATGGGGCTCCCTAGCGCTGTGTCGTACCTCCTGCTGGCCACGATCATCGGCCCGGTGTTCAACGATCCCGCGCTTGGCGTGCCGATCCTCGCGGCGCACCTCTTCATCTTCTACTTCGGGATGATGGCGATGGTCACGCCTCCGGTCGCCTTGGCGGCATACGCCACCGCGTCGATCGCAGGGGCCGATGTGATGCGGGCGAGCTTGGCCGCGTTTCGCTTCTCGCTGGTCGGGTTCAGCCTGCCGTACATGTTTGTCTACCGGCCGGCGCTCTGCCTGATGAACCATGAGGGAGGGCCGGCGGCACCCCTCGCCGTGCTTGGGGCCGTCACTGGGGCCGTGGTAGGGGTGACCGCGCTTGCCGCTGGTATCGCCGGCTACCTCAACGCCCGTCTCTCCTGGCCTCAGCGACTGGCCTGCTTTGCGGCAGCGGCTTGCGGACTCGCGCCCGACAGCCTGAGCATCGCGGGCACTGGGTTCTCCTTCGTCGATCTCGGCGGGCTGATCCTGCTCGTAGGCGTGGGCCTCTCCTGCCGCCGAAAGGCGGTCGTAGCAGCGTGAGAGCGCTGCCGGATTTCCGCCACCGTGAGCAACATCCACGCGGAGCATTCGGTGAGGTGAGCGACGACATCCTCGAGCGTGTTGTTGCTACTGATTCCCGGTTCTTCACGAAGTATCGTGGCAACGGTGGCCGGAGTGGCCTCCCGCACGCTCACCATACCGCAGGACGCTCTCGCGAATCTGGACCAACGCCTGGTTTTGCCTGCTTATCTCGGATTCGTTTCATCACGCTTCCGTCTGTTCTTGACCTCGGCCTTAGCATCAAGAATGAAGTCCTGGATCTTTCCTTCAATCGTACCGCAACCCACATCTGAAGGCCGCGACTGGATCTCAACTGCCAACGATTGACCAGACACTTTGAACGTCCCGCGAATAGTTCCCAGCACCGGAATCGCAATCGAAAAGCAGCCACCTAGCACTCCGACAGAAACCTGCACACCTCGTCGCTGCATCTCCTCAACCATCACCGACAGCACCTCGGCAATCTCGTCACCTACATACAGCCGACAAGGCGCACAATCTGCCATAAGTGGTTGCTCCCTAAAATCACAATCAATGCCGCATCACGATCCATGCATATCGTCCAAGCTGAGTGGGAAGCGATGCCCCGAGCGGCTCCTAAACGGGATCCGAAATCGCTCGAAAAGCCGCCGAAGCCTGAATCAATCCACCGAAAAACAGATCGCGGATCTGACCGTTGCGATTGCCAAGAGCCGTTAAAGTCGTCACTCAGGTATCTCTAAGTCATTAACACGTTCCGGG
>JAPOIM010000219.1 GCA_029978905.1 Planctomycetota bacterium | reverse complement strand
GGGGAGATATACACTCTACCCTTCCGCTCTCTTTTTTCTCGGCACAGCCAACAGGGGGGGAGGGGCACGACTCGCGCCGCAGGAAAGGAAACGGGGGGGAGTCTCACTCTCGAGACCGGGGTTCGACTCCCCGCAGCCCTCGGGGGAAGGGAAAAAGAAAGGAGAGGAAGAATAATGATATGATGAAGCTGTGCGCTTTTTTTTCTCGGCACAGCTCCGATCTCTTTTTTCTCGGCACAGCCAACAGGGGGGGACTCTCGAGACCGGGGTTCGACTCCCCGCAAGCTTTTTCGTTGTGATTTTCCCTCACCCCGAGTAGCTCATGTGCCTATGAAGCTCCGCGCTCTTTTTTCTCGGCACAGCCAACAGGGGGGGAGGGGCACGACTCGCGCCGCAGGAAAGGAAACTTTCTTCTTTCTTCCTACAAGTATGCTACAACGCGTCGTCAACCAACCGCGCCCGCGGCGTCCGTCCAGATCAGAACGAGTACGTCTTCACCGCTCCCCCCTCCTTGTCCCGGATCGTCC
>JAPOIM010000218.1 GCA_029978905.1 Planctomycetota bacterium | reverse complement strand
ACGTCACCGAGCGCTTGGCCAAGCGATCGAAATTCGGCGTCTTGATTCCGGGATGATTATCCAGCGGCGAAATGTAGTCGTTCATGTCGTCGATCGAAATGAACAACACATGCGGCTTGGCCAAGCCGGCTCCCGCCACCAAAAAAAATCCAAATAGCAAACTGCACAGTTTCATAGTTCTCATTCTCATTTACCCAATCAATTCCTTGATCAGTTCGCCGCCGGTCTGGCTAAGCTGCTTGAAGCGGCCGCCGTGGAAGTAGGTGAGTTTGTTGTCGTCTAGGCCGAGCAGGCGTAGGAGGGTGATGTGAAAGTCGCGGATGGGGTGGACGACCTCGGAGGCGGTTTCGCCGATCTCGTCGGTGGCGCCAATGGTGTGGCCTTTGTTCACACCGCCGCCGGCGAGGAAGATGGGCATGGCGTTCTTGTTGTGATCGCGCCCGAGGCGTTCGCCGCCGCCGCGCCGGCCGTTATCCGGGGTGCGGCCGAATTCACCGCACCACACGACGAGGGTGTCGTCGAGCATGCC
>JAPOIM010000217.1 GCA_029978905.1 Planctomycetota bacterium | reverse complement strand
GGCGCACCACTTGCTGACGCCAGATGTCGTGAGCTTCCATGCAGCCATCAGGGCATGTGAGAAGGGCAAGCAGTGGAAAGGAGCCCTTGGATTGCTGCAGGAGATGGTGCACTAGTTGCTGACACCAGACGTTGTGAGCTTCAATGCAGCCATCAGTGCATGTGAGAAGGGCAAGCAGTGGAAAGGAGCTCTTGGATTGCTGCAGGAGATGGTGCACTAGCTGCTGACACCAGACGTTGTGAGTTTCAATGCGGGCATCAGTGCATGTGAGAAGGGCAAGCAGTGGGAGGGAGCTCTTGGATTGCTGCAGGAGATGGTGCACTAGTTGCTGACACCAGATGTCGTCAGCCATCAGTGCATGTGAGAAGGGCAAGCAATGGGGGGAAGCCCTTGGATTGCTGCAGGAGATGGTGCACCAGTTGCTGACGCCGGATGTGGTGAGCTTCAATGCAGCCATCAGTACATGCGAGAAGGGCAAGCAGTCAGAAGGGCCCCACTTTCGCCCCACCGCCCCAGCGGCTCCAGCACC
>JAPOIM010000216.1 GCA_029978905.1 Planctomycetota bacterium | reverse complement strand
CACGACGACGAGCGCAGAAACGGTAACCACTACGACGACTACGACTACGAACAAGCGATGGTACGCGCTCGTTCGTTTGGACGAAGACGGGCGCTCGGTCGCGCCGCAAGCGGAGGAAATCGCCATGCTCGAGAGAGAGCTGATGCGTCAGAGCGGCAGCGGGAACTTTTTACACACGACGTACGGCTCGGGCGTGGTTGGTGGCAGAACGACGAATGTTCTTCATAACGTCGCGGAACAGGAAGAGGAGAACAAGTTGACTGCGAACGGTCCGTCTCGGCTCGGTCCGAACAACAACAACAACAACAACAACAACAAGAGAGTAGCGGCGACGACGACTGCGCAAAACTCGGACGGCACGGAAAGCGCGAAGGAAGGGAGCGCGAGTCCGAGCACGACGAACGAGACTTTGGTAACCGCGACGAAAGGAGGAGGGGAGACGAAGAGTTCTGCTTCGCCGAACGCGAAGAAGAGGAAGAAAGAGGCGAGTAACAACGCCACGTCTGCTTCGCAAAAGGAGAAGAAGAAAGA
>JAPOIM010000215.1 GCA_029978905.1 Planctomycetota bacterium | reverse complement strand
TTCACGAAGACGGTAAGTTGCTGGGCATGACCTTTGATCAGGTCGAAGTGGTCTATGACGACGCCGGCAAGCGCAATCTGGTCCCTACCGGCGAGGAGATATTCTTCGAAGCCGACGAAGTGCTAATTGCCATTGGCCAAGACAATGCCTTCCCTTGGATCGAGCGCAATCTCGGCATCGAGTTTGGCAAGTGGGATATGCCGCAAGTTGATGAGCGGTCTTTCCAGTCCAGCAACCCCAAGGTCTTTTTTGGTGGCGACGCCGCCTTTGGTCCCGAGAACATTATTACGGCAGTGGCCCATGGCCATCAGGCCGCGGTCTCCATCGATCTTTTCCTGTCGGGCAAGTCTGTACAGCAGCGCCCGGCGCCGGGCGTGAACCTGCTCAGCCAGAAAATGGGCGTTCACGAATGGAGCTACGACAATCTGGTCACTATCGACCTGCGCCAAAGAGTGCCCCACGTCGACAAACAGGTGGCGCTAAAAGACCGCAAGGTCGAAGTGGAACTGGGCTTCGATATCGATACCGCTTACCGC
>JAPOIM010000214.1 GCA_029978905.1 Planctomycetota bacterium | reverse complement strand
TAGGGTGATGTCATTCTTTTGCTCTGAGGCGATGACGCGCTCGGTCTTCCACAGCCCGGCCGCTTTGATCTCGGCGATCTCTGCGGCGTAGCTCTCTTTGGCTGCCTGGTAGCTCATGTCAGTCCTTCCAATCCAGAATCACTTTGCCCGACTGGCCCGAGCGCATGATGTCGAAGCCTTCCTGAAATTCGCTGTAGTGAAAGCGGTGCGTAATGATGCGCTCGATCGGCAAGCCGCTCTGGATCATCATGACCATCTTGTACCAGGTCTCATACATCTCACGACCGTAAATACCCTTGATGTTCAACCCTTTGAAGACCACGTCGGTCCAGTCGATGCCGGTATCGTCGGGCATGATGCCCAGCATGGCGATGTTGCCGCCGTTGATCATCTTGCTGAGTACATCTCTGAAGGCCGCGGGTGAGCCCGACATTTCGAGACACACATCAAAGCCCTCGAGAATCCCAAGGCTCTCCATGAAGTTCCGGGTGATTTCCTGCTTGGCCACATTAATGGGCTGCACTTTGGGCACAATGC
>JAPOIM010000213.1 GCA_029978905.1 Planctomycetota bacterium | reverse complement strand
ACACCGACACCTCGCGTTGGTCATTCCATGGTGACAATCGGAAACCGACTCATCATTCAAGGTGGACGAGGGATGCAACCTGACTCACCTTTACCGGGTAAAATGAGCACGAGAGGCTTAGCCGCTATGCAAGGTCTGGTCTTTTACGAATCCGGTTTTTCCGTCCTCGACCTTTCGAAGATGAACTGGTTGCCGAGGCAATACCCGAAAGTCGCCGCAAAAGAGGAGAAGGAGGAGCAACAGAATAAGGGAAAAGATGAGTCTCTTCTTCTTACTACGACGACCATCGAACAACAACAACAACAACAACAACAACAACAACAAGATTCGGACGACGTCAACGTCCGAGAACACCGAACTGGACACGTGATGATGCTTGCGCCGCAAGGTATCATTCTCATCGGTGGATTGGGCTACAACTCCCGATTTCAATCCGACGTCCAAAGAGTCAAACTCTTTTTTTAAATCGATAATCGAAAGAGATCGAAGACGAAATAAACAACAATTACTTTGGTACCAGGTAGATTAACAACAAATAC
>JAPOIM010000212.1 GCA_029978905.1 Planctomycetota bacterium | reverse complement strand
CTGGACCAATTCGATCACGTTTACGGCGCAGATTTTATGGGCGACACTTGCAAGCCGTCGAAAGAGGCCTTCAGCAAAGAAGCGGTTTGAACGACATCAGAATTGCGACGACGGTATCTGCGTCAACTTCTTCTTCCACACCATCATCTTCACCATCGATTCTTTCTCCAAACGTAGTAGGAGATGCAAACGTTGAAACGAGTGTAAGAGATGAAGGTGCGCGCGAAATCCGATCTTCGATGGTCAAAACGCTCGCGGAGGAGAACAACAACAACAACAACAACAACAACAACAACACGAATAACAAAAAAAATAATACGAAATCAGCAATAAAACTCGTCAGCGGGTATTTGAAAAGCATCGAAAACTTGATTCGAGAAATCGACGATACGAACAGAGGAGACGAAATTCAACTGAGCGTGTACGTATTTGAGCACGGTAATTCGACCGAAAGGGTGATTGAAAGCTTATCGAACGCGTGTAATCGAGGCGTATCGGTTCGAGTAAAAGTTGACGGCTCCGCGGTTTCAAAATTTACCAGGTG
>JAPOIM010000211.1 GCA_029978905.1 Planctomycetota bacterium | reverse complement strand
TCCGACTCATCGCGTTCATCACCGATCCGGGGCCGATCCGGAAACTCCTCCCCCACCCGAGCCATGAGTTTGGCCCAAGCGATCCGGGAGGTGTCGTGGGAGGGCGGTTTGTCGCGTAAGTCGCAGCAGTCGCCGGTGGTATCTTGGCCCGCCGCATGTCCGCCGAACGCATGCCCATTAGGCGCGGCGTCACGCGGCTTGCCGACATTCCCGATGGCGAGCGCCGTGACGGCGGACCTGAGCTTGTGATTCGGGGCGAACACCCCGTGATACCGGTGCCGATGCTTCCGCGGTGACCCCCTCCCCAAATCCTGAGCCAGGTCTTGTGAGAGAATCCTCGTGCCTCGACAGGGGCTGGAAAGGGTTCTCTGATGAAGAAGCGACGCAGTGCAGAGCAGATCGTGGGCTTGCTCAGGCAGGCTGACGTGGACCTTGGGAAGGGTGCGACGGTGCCTGATGTCTGCCGACGGCTGGGTATCAGCCAGCAGACGTACTACCGCTGGCGAACGAAGTTCGGCGGCATGGACCCGAAGATGGCGAAGCAGC
>JAPOIM010000210.1 GCA_029978905.1 Planctomycetota bacterium | reverse complement strand
CATCGCAGGTTCATCAGAGTATCATCGACTACGGCAAGCACATGAATATTCGCTCGGCGGTGATTTTCGGTGGCGTCGGGTTCGACCCCCAGGTCAAGGCCTGTCGCCGCGGGCTCGACATCGTCGTCGCCACGCCGGGTCGCTTGCTCGATCTTTGCCAGCGCGGCGACCTGCATCTCTCCAACGTCGAGATCCTCGTGCTCGACGAGGCGGACCGCATGCTCGACATGGGGTTCATCCACGACATCAAAAAGGTGCTCAAGCTGGTGCCGGCCAAGCGCCAAAACCTCTTCTTCTCGGCGACGTACAACACCGACGTCAAGAAGCTCGCCGACTCCATGCTGCACAACGCCGTCGAAGTCGAAGTGGCGGCGCGCAACGCCACGGCGGACAGGGTCGACCAGGAGGCGTACGTCGTCGGGGAGAAGGCCAAGCCGGCGTTCCTCGCGCGGATGATTGAGCAGGGCAACTGGACACAGACGCTCGTTTTTACGCGCACCAAACATGGCGCGAACAAGCTCGCCGCGTACTTGGAAAAGCAGGGGATC